>DAAP01000048.1 GCA_001701165.1 Bacteroidales bacterium H4
AATTTATTTAGGACAATATTGTGTTTCGATCCCAAAACAACGTTTTTTTGTGCATTATTTTTTGCCAAAAAGCAGGGAAATGATGCCTCCGCCGATTTTGCGCTCTATGCCGGAACGCGTGGTCGGTATGCCGGTTTTGCGTGCGATGTTTTGACGCAGACGGGTGAGTCCCACGGCGCGTTTCCATGAAAATGATAGCCCCGGAATGGGCGTCGATCTTTTTGCCATAATATATTGTGCGTTTGGATGTTTGTTGCTAATCGTTTTACTCGTTGAGACGAATAGTTGTTGTGACTTGATGTGCTCTCAATGAGACACAGGAAGGCGTTGGAGTGCCTTCCTGTGTTATTATACCATATGCGATACGAATGTAAATGCTGCAGAGTTCGGATGTGTCCCTGACAGTTCTTTTCTCGGAGTCGGGTTGTCTCCCTCCTTTGCTGTCAAGGCTTGCTTTGTTTCTTCGTGTTTGTGCCCGAATCGGTCTCTCAGAGGCCGAAGGCGCGGCGTACATCGTCTATGCGGTCGGTCTTTTCCCAGGTGAAGAGTTCGACATTGCGCTGGAATTTGGTGCCGTGGTCATCGACGAAAGTTTTTGTGACTGTGCGCGGTATGCGCCCCATGTGTCCGTATGAAGCGGTCTCGCGATATATGGGTTGGCGCAGCTTGAGCTCTTTTTCGATGGCGTGCGGCGTCAGATCAAAGGTTGCGGCCACGATATCGCCTATCCGTGCGTCGGAGAGGTTGACGTGTGCGGTGCCATAGGTGTTGACGCACACGCTGACGGGTTTGGCCACGCCTATGGCGTATGCCACTTGTACGAGTGCGCGGTCTGCCACGCCTGCGGCTACGAGGTTCTTGGCGATGTGTCGTGCGGCATATGCGGCTGATCGGTCTACTTTGCTGGGGTCTTTGCCCGAAAAGGCTCCGCCGCCGTGTGCGCCGTGTCCTCCGTAGGTGTCGACGATGATTTTGCGCCCGGTGAGTCCGGTGTCGCCGTTGGGGCCTCCGACAACGAACTTGCCGGTGGGGTTGACGTACAGTGTGTAATCTTCGTCCAGGAAGTGTCGCAGGTTTTCGGGCATGGCCTGACGTACGCGAGGTATTAGGATGTCGCGGACATCGGCGGCAATGACTGCGCACATCTCGGCATCGGCGGCGTCTTGACGTTCGGCTGCTTGTATGGGTGTCAATCCGGTGAGGTCGGGGATGATGAATTCGTCGTGTTGTGTCGAGATTACAATGGTGTGCACACGTGCCAATTTGCCGTTTTCGTCATATTCCACGGTTACTTGGCTTTTTGAGTCGGGGCGCAGGTATGTCATTTGGCGACCTTCGCGGCGTATTTCGGCGAGACCGCGCACCAGTGCATGGCTCAGCGCAAGACTCAAAGGTATGTATAGCGGTGTCTCGTTGCATGCATAGCCGAACATCATGCCCTGGTCGCCGGCGCCTTGCTCTTCGGGGGCTTGGCGCACAACGCCGCGGTTGATGTCTCGGCTTTGCTCGTGCACGGCCACGAGCACGCCGCAGCTGCCGGCATCGAAGCCCAGTTCGGCGCGATTGTAGCCTATCCGGTCGATGACGTTGCGTGCGGTGCCTGCCAAGTCGATGTATGCCTCGCTGTTGACCTCGCCGGCGATGATGACTTGGCCGGTGGTGACCAGTGTCTCGCAGGCCACTTTGCTGTGGGGGTCGCGTGCCAGGAATTCATCGACGATGGCATCGGATATTTGGTCGGCAACCTTGTCGGGATGCCCTTCGGATACGGATTCGGATGTGAATAATTGCTTCATTACATATGAGTGTTAGATGTGTTGTCTATTGAAGTGTGTTCTTTGCGCGAGGACGCAAAAGAAAAGCGGACAGCGCGAGGTCTCCGGGTGGATGTTCGGGCTGCCCACTGTTGTGTGGCGATTAATGCTATGGGATGTTCCCTCATAGAGCGCCGTGTGTTGAGTACGGCAGTCTGTCGGGGTTGTTTTTTAGCATTTTTTTTAGTGGTTGCAAGCAGCCAAATTTGTCCACTTCGGAAGACGTCATACGCCTTTTCGGGTTGCAAAGGTACGATACTTTTGTCTAATACGCAAATCTAAATTGTGCTTGATAGTTTTCTTGTCGAGTATATGTCTTATACGCTCTGGCTTATTCGCTTGAATATAAGGCAATCCGCCGCAAGAATCGATTGTGATCTTGCGGCGGATGTTATGGATTTGTGCTGTATGGCAGTGTCTTTGTGTACTGTTGTGCGTCAGAAGTAGCGGGCCAGTGCGGCGGGGAGGTCGCGTGCATCGGATACGCGGAGCACCAAGTCGCCGTTGCGGTCAAAGATGAAGCTTACCGGGCCGCCGTCAGGGTTGACATTGTAGGCCAAAAGGATGCCATATCCTTCTGTTGGCGAGTTCCATACCGAAGTCCAAGGCATATTGGCGGCTGAACGCCTCCAGTTCATTTCGTCCGGGTCGAAGGATATTTGGTATATTTTCAGCCCGGCGTTTTTGTATTTGGTGTAGACTTCGTTGAGTGCCACGGTGTTGGCCGGCGAGTTTTTGTGGTCGTATCGCACGAAGTTGAGTACGGTGACGCCTTTGCCACAGTAGTCGTCGAAGTTGCGCAGTGTTCCGTTGATGTCGTATCGGGCAATGGCGATGTCCGGCTTGGATGCCATCTGCGCTTCCATGGCGCGTCCCGAGGAGGGCAGTGCGCGTCGTGCGGCCATGTATCTTTGTTCAAGGTCTTTGCCGCGCGGATCGTTGGGATATAGGCGTTTGTAGTTGTTGGCTGCGTTGCCGAGGATGCGCAGGTCGGCACGGTCCGAGAGGTTAAGCAGCGGGCGTTTATCAATGAATTTGCCGACGATGTAATATGACGTCAGGCAGGTGGTGTCCTTATTGACCATGAGCATGAGCTCTGTCTTGAGGTTCTTGTCTTGGCGTGCTGCTTCGGTGCCCAGCGAGTCTATGTACTTGTTGATCAGTCGGTCCACGGTGGTGAATTCGACGGCAAGCGGCGAGCCGGCTACATCAAATCCGCGGTCAAAGGACTTGGCGTTGGCTTTTAGTGTAAGGGTCTGGGTGCCTTGCGCCGGGAAGTATATGTATTTGTCGGCCAGACGTATGCGGTATATGGTGGGTAGTGAGTCTGCTTTTGCGGCTATGTAGTCAAAGGAGCCGTCCTCGCCTATGGCCACCGAGTCGATGAGATACCAGTTGCCGATGGTCGAACCTTCGATATATACTGTCTTGCCGGCACCGCCTTCGATGTCGCCTTTGAGTGTCCATCCGTCGTGGTCGGAGGTACATGCCGCTACTGATAGGACGGCGGTTGCGATGCTGAGAAACTTTTTCATGCGTTTTGGGCGTGGTTGTTTAGATTTTCTCGAATTCGGTGGAAATGGCCTTGGCGATGGCTTCCATTTCTGTATCGGGAATGGTGGGGTGTTGTTTGAAGAAGTTCATGTCCGATTCAGCGTTGATGGGCACCAGGTGGATGTGGGCGTGAGGCACTTCGAGTCCCATTACGGCGACGCCTATACGCTTACAGGGTATTGCATGACGCATGGCGATGGCTACACGGCGTGCAAATTTTTGCAGGTCGGCGTACTCGTCCTCTTCGAGGTCGAAAATGTAGTCGACTTCCTTCTTGGGGATGACCAAAACATGCCCGGCGGCTACGGGGTTGATGTCTAAGAATGCGAAATGGCGGTCGTCTTCGGCGACTTTGTAGCAGCCTATTTCACCGGCTGCTATGCGTGAAAATATTGTTGCCATGATTGTTGTCTTGTTATATGTTGCTTGTCTTTATGTGTCCGTTGTCGTATCGGACGTTTGTGGCGTATGACGTGTCGTTGCGCTGTGGCTTGTAAGCGGTCGCGGTGTGTGTTTAGAATGAGATGTTGGTGATTTCGAATTTCATCAGGCCGGAGGGTACGCGTATTTCGACGACATCGCCCAACTTGTGTCCCAGAAGGCCTTTGGCGATGGGTGTGGAGGAGGCGATTTTCTTCTCTTTGAGGTTGGCTTCGCTGTCGGCCACTATGGTGTACTCCATTGTCATGCCGTTGGCCACGTTCTTGATTGTGACGCGGTTGAGTATCTGGACTTCTTCGCAATTGAGCTGGCTTTCGTCCAGAATGCGGGCATTGGCTACGAGGTCCTTGAGCTGCGAAATTTTCATTTCGAGCATGCCTTGAGCTTCTTTGGCGGCATCGTATTCGGCATTCTCGCTCAGGTCGCCTTTGTCGCGTGCTTCGGCGATGGCGCGTGATATTTCGGGACGCTTGACCGATTCGAGATATGCAATTTCCTCCATTTTCTTCTTATAACCTTCTTTGGTCATGTATGTAATAGCCATAGTTGCTTGTTTTTTTGTGTTTTTAGTTGTTGGATGTTAAGTATATACAGGCATTTAGCGGTACCGGGGCGTCATCTGTGTTTTTTCCGTAAAACATAAAAAAGAAAGAATCTCAGCCCCGCGTTAACCGGGCGAAGATCCCAAAGGATGTGGTAGATGTCGTAGACGGCTCTATATCGGCGGGCCGCATTAATGTCTTGTTTTGCAAAGATAGCGCTTTTTTTTGAATGGTGGCCGCGGCAAGCCACTAAATGATGTTAAAAAGCGCTATAGAGGTGAATATTAAGCTTCTTAGACGCTTTTGGACGACCATGCTATGCGGTGAGCCGCCCGTCTATGTCCGGCCACCGAATCAATAAGAAAGTACAAGACATGGATTTGAAATAAATCGTTAGGGCTTTGTGATGTTTTGCGCCGCGCGAAAAGTGGTGCCTGTCGGGCATATCCACGAGCAGTAGGGGCGGTGGATAAATATGCTGATAATAAGGAAGATCGAGGCTATTACGATAACGGTCACTGATGCTGCCGCTGGTACAAATAAGGCAAAGGGTTCGTAGTCGGTCCATACAAATGCGATGCCACACCACATCAGCAACATCAGCAGGCCCCAAAGCCCTCGGCGCGTCCATGTCAGGATGCGTGTAAGGCGTGGCGTTGGATGCCATTTGCGTTTGCGCAAGCGTCCCATAAGTTCCTGTGCCGAGCCGTAAGGACATATCCACATGCAGTAATGGTTGGGACGTCCGAATAAGGGCATCACGAAAGCAGCGAAGAGAAATGCAAGAGCCAAAAGTCCGGTGGGCCATTGTAGGCCGGTGGACATTGCATTAACCATCAGCGAGAAGGATATGAAATGTCCGCATAGTAGGCCGAGTCCGGCTACGTTGAGAACCAAGATTGCCGTGCGCAGCTTGTGCCCGTTTCGCCTCATTGGAATTATGGTTGACGAGACGGCGATGCATAGCGCGACAATCAATTGCCATGTCCAAGGCGATGCCGTTGTCTCTTGGACGGAGGCGGCGTTGTTGTCTTGTGTGGCTTTGGGTGTGTGCGCTTGTTCGGGTGTGAGTTTTGTAGCTTCTGCGGAGGTGGAAGCGGCGCTTGGACTTTGTGTTGTGACGATGGTGGAATTGACCGTGGTTGAATCGGCTTCGTTTGATGCTTGTTGCGTTTGCATGACCGGGTGTCTTGCCTGCTTGTCGGCTGTGGACGCTTTGGAACTTGTATCGTGGAATGAGGCAAGAGTGTCGCGTGCTTGTTCGAGGGCTTGCCGCATATTGGCAATCAGTGCCTTGGATGAATATGTCGCACCGCTGACCGCATCGGGCATTTCGGATGCCAGAGCTTGACGCACGCTCATGCCGACAAAGGTATCGGTGAGCGCGGCGCGTGTCACTCGCTCGAAAAATCTCGGCGTTTCGTCATTGGGTAGTGCGGTGATGGAGATGATGTGTCCCTTGGCGCTTACTTCTATTTGGATAGGCACAGGTCCTCCGAAGCCGCGGATGTCTTTACCTGTTTCGATGGTATTGACGATGAAGGAGTGTGGGCGCTTGTCGTCCGAATTTTCTGTGTCTATTGTCTGTTTGCGGTCGGTATTTGCGGTCTCGGGCTTCGATGTCGATGCGTTGTCTGCGGTGGGTTCGTGTGCCGCTGTCGGCGTACCGTCGTTTTTTGCCTGGTGGGTATGACTCGGCGTTTCGTAGGTGCTGTTTTCGGCTTTTGAAGCGTCTTGCGCGGACTTGACGCCTGATGTCGCCGGGGTCGTTGTCTTGGCGGGTTCGTATGGCCGGTCTAATGCTGCAGCAAGACCGGCGCGAACGTTGGCGATAATGGCTTTGGATGAATATGTCGCGCCGCTGACTGCGTCTGCGTCCATCGCGGCGAGTATCTGCCCGGCATCACGGCCTATCCATTGCTCAAGCAGGCCGCCGTCGAGAGCATGTTGCAGAAATTCCGGGCTTTCGGAATTGTCCATTACTGCTATGGATGCCACTTTTCCTGAAGGGTCGATGCGTATTTTTAGTGGCACAGGACCGTTGTATCCGCGTATGTCAAGATCTAATTGCGAGGTGTTGACCATAATACTGCCGTCTTCGAGTCGCTCGATGCCGGCGATGCTATGGGCTTTGTCCTCAATCAGGCGATAACCGAACAGCATTCCGTCGCGGCGTATGGCGATGACCGCCATCATTACAAATACGATGGCGAGGGATGTGGCGTTTTTGGCTATTTTCTTGTATGATTGTCTGTTGCCCATAGTGTTGCCTATTGTTTTGCAGAGACAAAAGTACATAGAAATTACCATACGGCAAAACCGACTAAAAACAGCGGACACGCTCCGTGAGGGAACGTGTCCGCTGATGTTGCGCCGTGATACGGCGTGTTGGCTTGGTTTTCTAAGCTCGTGTTTTTCTTTTTAAGCTCTTGTTTTAGTTGGCTTTGAAGATGACGATGCGGTTCCAGTCATTCTGGCCTTTGCCGGTGTAAACCTGTTCGTCGCTGCCGAAGGACTTGGTTGTAAGACGGTCGGAAGCGATGCCGTATTCGTTGACGAGCATATCGCAAACGGCTTGTGCACGTTTTTCGGAGAGTTTCTTGTTGAAGTCAGCCGATCCGGTCTTCTTGTCAGCATAGCCTGCGATGACAACCTTCTGCTCGGGGTTGGCTTTGAGCCATTCGGCGATGTTGTATACATTGACTTCTTCGGTGGAGGTGATGACTGCCGAGCCGATTTTGAAGCGTACGGAGGCCAGTAGGGGGGCAGTTGTTACAACGGGTTGTTGTTCCTTGACTTCGGGGCAGGGGAGTTGAGCCTGAGCAGCTGCGAGGTCGGCGGCGGTGGCAGCAAGTGCGGAGCGCAGGTCGTTGACTTGGCCGTTGAGGCTGTTGATGTAGTCGGTATAGTCGCAGGGATTGAAGGTGCGGAATTGGCTACCACCGAGGTTGAAGGTCAGGCCGCCGATAGCGGAGATGTTAACGTCAACGGGTTGACCATAAGAGCAACCATTGAAGTTGTCGCCGTAGAATTGTGCACGGCCTTCGAAGAAGAGGTCTACATATTTGCACAGACGGAAGCGCAGCTGCAAGCCGGCACTTACGGGCAGTGTCCAGCTCTCGTCTTTGATGGCGTCATTTTCGTTATAGATATTGGATGCGGGAGCCTTGATGTCCCATACATATGTGCCACCGAGGCCTACGAAAGGTACGATGGAGAATGTACGGTTAGGGTTGACACCGCCGATGCTGTTGAACATGTCCCACATGAAGTCGAGGTTGGCGTTCACGCTCTTGGCCTTGGATATTTCGCCGTTGTCCCAGCGCATTGCGCCGCCCAGGAAGCTGATACGCCAGCCCAGGTACGGGGAGAACCATTTGCCGAAACCGAGGTTGTATGCGGCTGTGATTTTGTGCTTGGCATCGGTTCGGGGCAGATAGTTTTCTACGAAAGGACTTTGTATACCTGCACCGATTTGTATGAACCAGTTGTCACGCGATGTGCTATAGTAGTGTGTCTTGCAGGGTTGATCCAGAGATACTGCTACTTCTTGTGCCTCTTGTGCGATAGCGGGTACCGCACAGAATGTTGCGCCGACTAATGCGGCTACTAAAGCAATCTTTTTCATAAAAGTAGAATTAGTTGGTTTGTATTTAGTGTATTTGTATGTATTCTTGTTGCTTTTTGTTTCTTGATGATGTCGGAATGTCTTTGTGGTGCAAACCTATGTTTTTTTGCTCTTGGCCGATGTCTTTTTAGGATTCGGCTTGGAGGTGTATATATACAACGTTGCGGATCCTCGTTTTGTTTGGTCTTTGGCTAAGTATATTGTTGTGTTAAACAGCTTTTTTATGCGTCTGTCGTCTGTCGTGAATATTTTTTATGTCTTTTTACCCCTCTGTGGGGGTCTGAGGAGAACCCGTTCGGGCTTTGCCGGATGTATGGCGTTGTTACGCCCATATGGGAGAGTGCGTATGCGGTTTGCTGACCGTTTTTTGCGGCAGCTTTTGTGGCTGAAATACGGCAATATTTGCCTTGGCCGCACATCTTCCTTATTTTTCAGCAAAAATATAACTTATCGGCGTTTCTACCAAATTCTTTTGTTAAAAAATGCCTCTAAACTATCATCTTATACCGTGAAAGTGCCATTCCGGATTATTTGACCGAATTTTTTCGACTGATGAGACAGGCCGGCGGCTTTTGTGCTTGAAGCGGAATATCGCATTACATACAAAAGACGCCCGGCCTTTAATGTGTCGAGCGTCTTTTTGTATGTAAGGATGGAATTATGCGTTCTTGGCGATGGCCTTTGTGTCTGCTTTCTTGTGGTGACGACGGCTGTCGGTGACGTAAGCCACGGGAGAGGCCACGAAGATGGTTGCCAAAGTGCCGATGATGACACCGAAGCCCATTGCAAATACGAAGCTGCGGATGCTGTCACCGCCGAGGATGAAGATGCAGATAAGTACAAGCAGGGTGGATGCAGAGGTCATGATTGTACGAGCCAAGGTGGAGTTGATAGAGTGGTTGATGGTGTCGAAGAAGTTCCACTTGGGATACAACCCGAGGTTCTCACGCACACGGTCGAATACTACCACGGTATCGTTGATTTGGTAGCCAATCACGGTCAGGATGGCGGCTATGAAGGTTTGGTCTATCTCCATGGCGAAGGGGAATACGCCCCAGAATATGGAGTAGAAGCCGATGATGCTAAATGCGGTGAATGCTACGGCTGCGAGTGCGCCAAGCGAGAAGGCAACGTTGCGGAAGCGCAGCAGAATGTACAGGAACATTGCTATCAGGGCGAGGGTGACGGCGATGTATGCTTCGGTACGCATGTCGTCGGCCACGGTAGGACCTACCTTCTGCGAGGATACAATGCCTTGCGATGCATCGTATGTCGAGAATTCTTTGTCGCTCATGCCCGGACGGAGGTACGGTTTGAGGACTTTGAAGAGCTTGCCTGTGATTTCTTCGTCGGTGCCCTTGGCGTCGGAATCAATCTTGTAGTTGGTGGAGATGCGTACCTGGTTGGAGCTTTCGATGGTGATGACCGATACGGTGGAGCCGTCGAACTCGGGTGCGAGTTTCTGCTGCAACTCGGTGGTATTTACCGGTTTTTCAAACTTGACGATATAGTTGCGGCCGCCGGAGAAGTCGATGCCTTGATTGAGTCCTTTGAGGCACAGCGAGGCAACGAATACGACGATGATAGCTATGGTGACACCGAAAGCGGCTTTGCGCTTGCCCATGAAGTTTATTTTAGTGTCATGGAACAATTTGCGCGACAGCGCGGTGGTGAAGGTCATCTTGTTCATGGCCTTGGTCTTGGCCACCCAAAGGAAGAATACTCGGCTGAGGTATACTGCCGTGAAGAACGAGCAGATGAGACCGATGATGAGGGTGGTGGCGAAGCCCTTGATGGGGCCTGTACCGAAGTACAGCAGGATGATGCCGGTGATGATGGATGTCAAGTTGCCGTCAAAGATAGCGCTGAAGGCGTTGGAGTAGCCGTCGGCGATGGCGGTGCGGCTGTTCTTGCCGGCGCGAAGTTCTTCTTTGGCGCGTTCAAATATAAGTACGTTGGCATCGACGGCCATACCGAGTGACAGCACGATACCGGCTATACCGGAGAGCGTAAGCACTGCCTGGAAGGAAGCAAGGATGCCGAGCGTGAAGAAGAGGTTGAATATCAAGCATAGGTTGGCGATGATGCCGGGGATGAAGCCGTAGAATGCAATCATGAAAATCATGAGGCATACGAGGGCGACAACGAAGGACATCATACCGTCTTGGATGGCCTGCTTGCCCAGGGACGGGCCGATGACCATGTCGGAGATGATATTGACTTTGGCTTTCATCTTGCCGGCCTTGAGGACGTTGGCAAGGTCTTTGGCTTCTTCGACGGTGAAGTTGCCGGTGATTGAGGAGCGTCCGCCATCGATAGCGGTGTTGACTGTGGGTGCGGAGTATACCTGGCCGTCGAGGACGATGGCGATGGATTTGCCGATATTGGCACCGGTGATACGCGACCATTCGCGTGCGCCTTCGGAGTTCATGGTCATGGAAACTTCCTGACCGCGGAAGCTCTGTGCATCAAAATCTGCGGAGGCGTCCTTGACTACTTCGCCGTCCAGAGCCGGTCCGCCATTCTGTGTCTTGAGGGCATAGAGTGCATAGCCAATCTTGACTTCTTCGGTTTTGTCACCTTTCTTTACTTGCTGCGTCTCGGGTTTAACGCCCCATCCGAATTTGAGGTCGTTGGGGAGCTTATTGGCGTAGCGAGCGAGTGTTGCATCGATGGCTTTAACTTCTTTGTCTGTGGGAGCGTAGGCCAGGATGGGGTAGTTGGGGTTAATCATACCCTGGCTTGCGGCAAGTACTTGTGCGAGTGTTGCGGCGTCTTCGATGCTGTCCTTGATGGCGGCTTGTGCAACGGCGTTGATGTCGGCAGCGACTTCGCCGGCAGTATATGTGAGGTAGAACTCAAGGTTGGCCGAGCGTTGGAGCAGTTCGCGTACGCGTTCGTGGTCCTTGACGCCGGGGAGCTCGAGCAGGATTTGTCCGTCTTTGCCTTCAAGTACTTGGATGTTGGGCGATACAACGCCGAACTGGTCGATACGCTTGCGCAGGGTTTGCGTGGCCGAGGTGTTGACCATGTCGCGTATTTCGGCGCGTAGTTGCGAGCGTGCCACGTCCGGCTTGTTTTCTTTGACTACAGGGCTGAAAACTACTGTCAAGTCGGCGTTGGGGCAGACTTTGGCGTATTCTGCGAGGAAGTGCTGTAGGTAGTCGGCGTTGGGCTCTTTGTCCATAAATGCCGAGGTTGCCGTAAGGGCTTTCTCAAAGTTTGAGTCGTTCTTGACGTTGGCCAGTTGGCGCATCATATCGGGCATGTCGACCTGTAAGGTGACGTTCATGCCGCCTTTGAGGTCAAGGCCGAGATTGACGCCCCATTTGCGTACTTCGTCGAGTGTGTAGCCTAAGTAAACTTTTTGTTGGCCGATGCTGTCCATGTAGTGTTTGTAAGCATCGTTGTAGGCTTGGTCTTGGTTTTCCTTGCCTTGGGACTGGACGTGCGCATAATCCGTCGCTGCGGTCTCGTAGTTAGAGTTTACGATCGTAAACGACAGGTAAAACGCGCATACCAGGATGAGCAGCACCGCAATCACCGAAGATAGGAGCGCGGCCAATTTTCCTTTGTTCTGCATGTTTTAGAATTATGTTAGTTTTGAATTAATTATTTTCTACATAAAATTTCAGTCTGCAAATATACGACAAAATCTTGTAAGTGCCATCGGGTGGGGTGAAAATTGTTTGTTTAGGCGTTTGTTTGTGCGTTTTGGAGTCTCTGAAACGGTCTTGTGTCAGCTTTTGAATACGTCTTTGATGGCGCCTATGGAAGAAAGCACGCCGGTGGCTTCGTAGGGAATGTAGACGGTCTTGGTGTCTTTGCCGGCAGTCATTGTGCGCAAAGTTTCGATGTATTTGACTGCGAGCATGTATGTGGCGGGGTCGGTTTGTGTCGAGCTGATGGCTTGTGCGACGCAGCGTATGGCTTCGGCTTCGCCTTGAGCCTGAAGGATTTTGGCTTGCGACTCGCCTTCGGCTCGTAGTATCTCGGAGCGTTTGACGGCCTCGGCGGCGTTGATGCGTGATTCGCGTTCGCCTTCGGAGCGGAGTATCAACGACTTCTTTTCGCCTTCGGCGTTCAGGATTTCGGCACGGCGGTTGCGCTCGGCTTGCATCTGTTTCTCCATGGCTTCGCGCACGCTTTCGGGGGGTGTAATGTCTTGCAGCTCGACGCGGTTGACTTTTACGCCCCATTTATTTGTGGCTTCATCGAGTATCGTTTGCAGGCGGCTGTTGATGGTGTCGCGGCTTGTAAGTGTCTCGTCCAGTTCGAGTTCGCCGATGACGTTGCGCAGTGAGGTCTGGGTAAGTTTCTCGATGGCGTTGGGAAGGTTGTCGATTTCGTATACCGATTTCTTGGGGTCGACAATTTGGAAGTATAATAGAGCGTTGATTTCGGTGGTGACGTTGTCCTTGGTGATGACTTGCTGTGAGGGGAAGTCGTAGACTTGTTCGCGCAGGTCTATGGAGCTGGTGGCGGTCATTCGGACGATAGTACGGCCGCCATAGGCGCTTTCGACGCGGCGGGTGTATATTACCTTGGGCTTGTCTATGAAGGGCCAGATGATGTTAAGACCGGGAGGAAGGACGCTGTGAAAGCGGCCGAGACGTTCGATGACACGTGTTTCGGACTGTGGTACGACTTTTACGCCGGCGAGTACCACGATGATGGCGATAAGAATGGCGAGTGCCAAAAAGATGATTGATTCCATGTTTTTTTTGAGATGGTTAAGGGTGTGTAAATGTCTTTATGTTAGTTTTTTTCGGTGGGTATGTCGGCGCACTTGACAGTTAGGATGATGCTGTCATAGCGGATGACGCGGACGGGTGTACCGGTTTCGATCGGACTGCCGTCTTCGGACACGGCTTGCCAGCTGTCGCCGTCTATGCGTACCCTTCCCGGGTTGTCTGCTCCGCCTATACGCTCGGACACGGTACAGGTGCGGCCTATCAGAGCGTCCATGTTACTTGGATCGGCGCGGTGGTGTCGCATCAGTCCGTAGTGTTGTAGCAGTGGCTTCCCGGCTACGAAGGTGACTATGGTGCCTATGGCGGCCAGCAGCAGTTGCATTTGCAGTCCGCCATCGCAGATGGCGCAGATCATTGCGGCCAGGCATCCGCCCACGAGGCATAGCGCAGCATAGGTTGTGGTCAGCAGCTCGATGATTACGAGGATGGCTGCGGCTATGAGCCATATCAGCCATGCGGATAGTATCGATTCCATATCTGTTTGATATTAGAGTTTTTTTAGCGTGAGTGTGGGCTTGGGATCGGATTGTGGTACCTGGCGTTCTGGGCTTCGGGGGCTTCTTGTGGCTGTCTGTACTGTCCGGCTGTCAGAATTGGTACGAAACCCCAAGAGTTCCGCCAAGGCGTGCCGAAGCTACGCCGGGAATTATATAATAGCGACGGCACAAGATGTTGGTCAGCATGACGTGGGCACTGAGCCTTTCGCTGAATTGCCATGCTGCCGAGGCGCTTATGTCGTTGATATTGCCGAGGTTGATGATGTTCTTGTGGTATAGGAAGCCCATGGTCAGGAAAGAAGCGCTGCCCAGCTCGTAGGCGCGGCGTTTGGTGCGCAGGTTCCAGTCCACGGATAATGTCAGGGGCTTGAGCGGCCGAAGGGCTATGCCGACGTTGGTCTGCCAGCGTGCGCGGTCGCGCCACAGGTAGTATCCGCCGTCATCACCGTCCTCCGACTGGGTGGCTCCTTCGACGGATGCGTGTGCCGAGAACCATTTCAAGGCGTCCCAGGCCAGGGCGGCACGATAGTGTATTCCGGCAACCTTGGTCATTTCGTAGCAGTTGGCGCCGTTAGCCATGGCGGGCATCAGCCATTCGTTGGCCGAGGCGCCGCCGAGTTCCAGGGCGATGGAGAAGCCGCTGAATGGTCCCATATTTATGCCGGCATCTACGGTGACGGGTATTGATGACATGTCATATCCGTACGCGCCGGACATGTAGGGCGTGTATGCGTAGAGGTCTTCGAGGGTATTGAGCACTTTTCCGCCGCCGACGCGAGCCCAAAGTGCTACGCGCGAGGATATTTGCCAATTAAGGCGTATGTCAGGGGCCGCATAGAATTTTTTGGAAAATCCGCCGCGGCTTAGGTCGAGACGTACGCCGAATATGCCGGTGAATGAGCCGCTGCGCACTTCTGCCGAAGGCGTGAAGGTGTACAGCGCGTTGGTGTGGTAGTCGTAGTGCGCGTATCCGAAGAGCGCATCGTCCGATACTCCGTTGTCAGCAGCATATGCGTATAGGCTTGCGGCGGCAGGGCTGTGGTGCTGCCAGGTGGCGGCAGCCCGTAGGCGCAATAGCCACTTGCCGGATGTGACCGCGATGTTGCCGTGGATGTTGTACAGTGCTTCGGACATGGGGTCTTCGGGAATGAGTGTGCCTGAAGACGTCCCGGTGTTGTATATGTCCTTGGTGAATCCGAAGTACCGGACCGAGGCGCCTGCATCGGCGGCGAGGGAGCCGCGGTGCGACCAGTCGGCGGCGAAGTGTGCGCGGTTGGTGTTTTGCTTGAAGGTATTTGCCGGGCCATGTGCGTATTCGGGCATCTGTGTGCTTCCGAAGGCGTATTCGACGGATGCGGCAAGCGTATTGTGACGATCGAGGCGATGGAGTGCTTCGGCGCCTATGCGCAATTCTTGGTGCGAGTAGTCTGTTTGGGCGCTATGGCCGTTATCGGCATCACGGTAGCCGTGGTATTTATTGGCCAGATAGTCGGCGAAGGCGCTGACGCGGCTGTTTCGCGTATTAATAAAGGTGTATCCCAGGGATGCGGCGGCGTTGGCGGCCGGCAGGTATCCCAGATTGGCATATCCGCGGAACGGGCTGACATACAATGTATCGCCCCATGCGGCGGGTTCGAGCATAGTCAGCGAAGCGTCAAGACGTGCCAGGGCCGAGTATGGTGCGGCGGACAGTCGCGGAGTGGTTACCGTAGGTGCCAACGCTACCGGAGAGACGCCCGAGGGACGCACGGCCGGGCGGTATTCGGGCTCAATTTGGCGTTCGACAACGATTTGAGTGGACATATTCTGCGCCGAGGCGGCGATGACGGTAATGGCTGCCGCCATCAGGGTGGCGCGGCGCGGCTGTATGTGCTGTAAGAGAGTCATGTATATTATATAATGTATGGACGTATGAGTTTTGCGGAATGGCTTCGGCCGTGATATCGGTTTTGGTGTTATTTGCCTCCGAGGCGCGAATCTATGGCATCAAAGATGTCGGCTTCATCGCCGGTATAGTTGGAACGTACAGCGCGGAGGTACTCGTCGGCTTCGAAGACTTTGCCTTTGGCACGCATTGCATCGCTCAGAATTATAAATCCTCGTGCCAGCCAATATTGGTGGGGCGTACCCGAGGCGGTGAATGCCTCGGCTGTGGCCAGGGCCTCATCATTCATTTGATGGTCGAGGTAGTTTTGTGCCAGGTATACGGCGGCTTTCGCACCATAGATATCGGAGGCGTCTTTGGCCAGTTTTGACCAAATCTGTCTTGCGTCTTTGTCGTTGTCGGCGAGGTGCTCGGCAAGGCCCATGGAGAATGCCGCTTCGGTTTTGTCTTGTGCTCCGAGCGTCGAGGATGACAGGACTGACTGGGCTGCTTCGCGCAATGCGTTGGCATCGCCTTGATCGCGTGCTATGCGCATCAGGCCCATGCGTGCGGCGTTGGCGTTTTCGGGCGTGGAGGCGCGCTGACTCAGTTTGACCCATGCATCGCGGGCATTGCCTTGGCGTCCTTGTGCATAGTCGTATGCGGCAACTATGGCCAAGGCGTCTTCGGCCGCTTCGGCATCGGGATACTCTTTGACTATGGCTGAGGCATATTTGTATGCTTCGTCGGTAGCTTGTCGTTCCGAAGCTTCGTCCATCAGGTAAGCCAAAGCGCGGTGACGATTGTGCCCTTTGGGATAGTTTTTGAGGTAGCGGCGCATGGGTGCAATTCCTTGTCCGTTAAGATATTGTTCCTCGGCGGCTTCGAATGACAATCGGTCCGATTCGGCGGCTTCGAGACGCGGTGCGTTGTCTATACCGGCGATAAATTGCTCGTAGCGTTCCATTTCTCCGGCCTCGGCGGCGTATCGTTTGAGTACTTCGGCGGCTTGGCGAGCCTCGGCACTGGTGGGATACTCGCGTATGAGGCGTGCATATGTTGTGGCTGCTTCGTCTTTCTGGCCCGCATCGGCACGGATGTTGGCCAGATACAGCAGCGCCTGACGGCCTTGCTGTGTGGCCGGATATTTGGAGGTGAGGTCGTTGAGCGTGCGTTCGGCGTTTTCGTCATCGCCGCTGAGCTGGTAGGCTTCGGCTGTTTCGAGCAGTGCCTCCGGCATCAGCGATGAAGATGGGAAATCTTTGCGCAGAAGCTGTAGCAGGCGCAGGCGTTCGGCCTGGTCGGAGGTGTAGGATGCTATGACGGCTTGCTGAAACAGTGGGTAGTCGCCGGTGCGTGGTGCCATGTCAAAGGCGTGGGCGTATGCCTTGCGTGCCTGTTCCCAGTGCTTTTGGTAATAGTGGGCATCGCCCAGACGTGTGTATGCATCTGCCACAATGTGCTTGGACATGCTGCCCGGGCTGTCAATGACGTTGCGGAAGGCGTTGGCTGCCAGTCCGTAGTGTTTAAGTCCTAATTCGGCGTATCCAAGGTCGTAGTAGGCCAGACGGGTGTTGGCGTTTTTGCCCGAGGCTTCTTGAAGATATGCTTTGAGATTTTCGGCGGCATTGGTATACTGGTTGTCAAGCAGGTATGCTTCGCCTAAAGCCATAAGGGTTTCATGGGCCACTTTATTGTCGTACCGGGCAAGCTCCAAGGCTTGTTCGAGGCGTGCTATGGCATCTCCGCGGCGGCCGGCGCCAAGGTCACGCAGCCCCAAGGCGTAGAGTACTTGTTGCTTGGCGGCGAGGACTTCGGCCGAGGGATTGGACGTGCGGTTGATGGATGCTATTGCTGCATCGTAATTGCGGTCGGTGACGTATCCGGCTATGATATATCGGCGTACGATGTCACTATGGGCGCTTTCGGGGAACAGTTCGAGATATTCCTCAAAAGTCTTGACGGACGAGCCAAAAGGTACGCTGCCGCCGCGCGACAGTGCCACAGCGTAGTTGTAATAGGCGTTTTCGCGGGCCGAGTTATCGAAGGTCATGCGCGCGGCGCGGTCAAACGCCATAATGGCTGCGTCTGTATCGTTTTGTTTTAGCAATGCCTGTCCGATGTACAGATAGGCGTTTTGTCCCATGGCCGAGGGGCTGTCGCACACTCGGCGCAGGGTTTGTACGGCATTGGCGTATTCGCCTCTGTTGTATTCGCTGACGCCGAGGATGTACAGTGATGTGGGCTGCGGCTCTATGGTGGCGTCAACGTATGCGCGTATGTGTGGTACGGCTTCGTCGAAGCGGTCGAGATGGTAGAGGCTTTCGCCAGCGATGCGGTTGGCCTCGGCGGTGAATTCGGCGGTGCCGGCGGTGCCGCGGCCGAGTATTCGGCGTGCTTCGTCCAGTGAGCGGCTGTAGTCTTCGCGCACAAAGTATATTTGTGCCAGGTAGTATGGCGTCATGTCTCCCGGGGCCTTGGCTGTATTGGCCTGCCCGAAGAATTCGAGTGCCGTATCATACTGGCGTTGTGCGTAGGCGATGTATGCGAGGTAGAACGTGGCGGCATCGCGGTATTCGGGCTTGTCACGCAGGGACATCATCAGTGTCTGTGCGCTGTCATAGTCGCCAAGCTTGAGATAGCAATATGCCGTGCGATAGTCGTATTCGTCATGCCTTTCGGAGGTGAGAGCGGATGCATCGACGCGTCGGTAAAGCTCGAGGGCTTTGGCATAATTGTGCTCGAACTCAATATCGGCTATGCACATCATCACGTCTTGGCGCATCAGCGAGGCCGGATACGCGTCGAGGAATTGCTCTAAACGGTCGCGTGCGCGGCTGTCGCCGAGGCGGTGAAGGCACATAGCTTCGAGCCAAGCGGCCTGTTCGGCCACGTTGGTGCCAATCGCAGTGGGAGCGGCTTCCAAGGTGCGGCGTACTTCGTCGAGTGCGGCGTTGTAGCTGCCTGCTTCGTAGAGTGCTCGTGCCCGGCTGAGTGCTGCGGCTGTCGTCGGGATGGTCGTGCATGCGCCCACACCCTGACGAGGAGCATCGGCATAGTCGGGAACCTGGGCGGCTGCATGACTTTGGGCGGCGATGCCTATCGCCGCTAAAGCTGTCATTAGTACTATCTTGTTCATTGTTTATGGAGTGTCGTGTGAGCGCTTTGGCCGACATGCATTGCTACGGCCATATTTGATGCAAATTTAGTTATTTATATCCAAATCTTCAAATCATACGCGCACATAATCAGGGCAATCGACCCCCCTCTTACGTTTTCTTTTTATTTCATTGGATTTATTCGTTTCACTCGCACTCGTATTTTTTCTTGGGGGTACATTAGTAGCTGTATCTTCCGTATTATTAGGTGAAACCAATTTGGCAGCAATGAGCACAGCCATTGCAGGAGACTGAACTCTCTTAACATACGGCTCCAGTGCTTTAGTATTGAATATTGTTAATGCACAATACGCCTTATATAATGAAGAAACCATTATACTGAACGGCTCATTAGTGGAGTCGCGTACTCCACAAATAATCCCATTCATAACTTCAATATTAGAATATTTTACACCGGTGATACTTTCTGCATTGTTAATCTTCTTTAACTCATCAATAAACTCAGCTTCAGAAAGTTCCCCAGTTCTTTTGTATGTTATATTCTTAAAAGCCATAATTTAAAAATTTCTGCAAAGTTACGAAATTTTCATGAATTTTCCTGTCTTTTCCACGCCTTATATATAGCGGTAACTTCGTGGTATCAAATGGTTGCAAATGGTTTTCATTGTGGGAGAAGGTCCCGGTATTGTATGAAAGTAAACAAAGACAGCCGGGAAGCATATAACTTGCTTTCCGGCCGTTTAGATGTATGTGCGTTGGCGCTTAGACGTTAAAGCGGAAGTGCATTATGTCGCCGTCTTGCACGACATAATCCTTGCCTTCGACGCCCATCTTCCCGGCATCGCGCACGGGGCCTTCGCCGCCGAGGGTGACGTAGTCTTCGTATTTGATGACCTCGGCGCGTATGAATCCTTTTTCGAAATCGGTGTGTATGATGCCGGCTGCCTGCGGGGCCTTGGTGCCGCGACGGAATGTCCAGGCGCGTACTTCGTCCGGGCCGGCGGTGAAATATGTCTGCAGGTCGAGCAGTGCGTAGGCAGCGCGTATCAAGCGTGCCACGCCTGATTCTTCAAGACCTATTTCGGCGAGAAATTCCTTGCGTTCCTCGTAGGTGTCCAGTTCGGCGATTTCGCTCTCGGTCTGGGCGGCCACGACCATCAGCGAGGCATCCTCGTCCGCGATGGCTTGACGCACGGCTTCGACGTATGCGTTACCGGTGGCAGCACTTGCATCGTCTACGTTGCATACATACAGCACGGGTTTGGCGGTGAGTAGGAACAGTTCGCGGCTGTAACGGATTTCGTCCGGTGTATCCAGTTTGACCGAGCGTGCCGGACGGCCGGCGTCCAGCGCATCTTTGTAGCGGCGCAGTACCTCGTATTGCATCTTGGCTGTTTTGTCGCCGCCGGTTTGTGCGGCTTTTTGAGTCTTGGATATTCGAGACTCGATGGTTTCGAGGTCTTTGAGTTGGAGTTCGTAGTCAATGATTTCTTTATCGCGCACCGGGTCGACGCTGCCGTCTACGTGTGTGACATTGTCATCATCGAAGCAGCGCAATACGTGTAATATGGCGTCTGTCTCGCGTATGTTGGCGAGGAATTTGTTGCCGAGGCCTTCGCCGCGGCTGGCGCCTTTGACCAGGCCGGCGATGTCTACGATTTCGACGGTGGCGGGTACTACCGAGCGAGGATTGCACATCTCCACCAGGCGTGTCAGACGGTCGTCCGGTACGGTGATGACGCCCACGTTCGGCTCGATGGTGCAGAATGGAAAGTTGGCTGACTGAGCCTTGGTGTTGCTCAGACAGTTGAAAAGCGTGGACTTGCCGACGTTGGGCAGTCCCACGATGCCGCATTTTAGTGCCATATAATGTTTGGTGTTAGATGCCTATATGGACGGAGTGTCACGGTGATAGGCATGGGCTGTTCTGTCTTTTTCGGAGTGCAAAGGTACAAACATTCTGCCGTAATTGCAATTCGAAAGTCAGTGGCGGCAGGGCAACCGCATCAAAAAA
>DAAP01000016.1 GCA_001701165.1 Bacteroidales bacterium H4
GGCATCCAGTTCGCCATCGATATCCTCGGGGTTGTAGTCGCAACGGGCGACCGATACCCACACTTTGAGAATATCATCGGCATCACCATTAACGATGCAGTCACAGCAGTTGTTGATGTCGTAAGCCTCAAGTGCAGCCAGCGCTTCGGCTTCGGTCTCGTAGACTTCGGCCTGGTAGGTGGTGTCGAGGCACTGACCTTCGTAATTGATAGTTTGCGATGAAAAGTTACACGCTTCATCATAAAAAAGCCACATCAAAGGATGCGATGAAACTCCGATATGACAGGGTTTGAGTGCTCGTCTTCTTTTGTAATCCGCCTGGCGCAGATAATACGCGCAGTATCCCATTAAGGGTAACTTGGGGCCCGCCATTGGAAGACCAAGCTTGTCTCGGCATTTCATAATGATTTGAAGAGTTTCCCAATCTACTTTGATGTGGCATATATAACTATGCGATGCGTCAATTATCACTCTCTCGACACGACATCACGCCTCTGCGGAGCCGCCGGACCCACCTTAATAATACAGCTGGAATCCCGCCGATTGTTTTATGCAAATTTACATCATAATCTCTGTTCATCCAAATTTTTTGCCGTTTTTTTGCACATGTTTTTTGACCGACAAGCCGTAAATGCTGGCTACCAACCACTTTGATGAGCCATTCACATTTTAGTTTCTCTAAAAGCTAATGTGATGTTACAGATTATATAACCAAACTTGGATTTGCAATTTGGATGCCTTAGATAGCGTAGTTCTCGCGATTATTTATTACTTTTGCAGAAAATCACTGCCGACATCGGACAATAAAAAAACCTAAAACACTATAAAAATATATGGATCAACAAGAACGAATACAACTCGATGGTGCTGCCAACAACCTTCGCGTGCTGATAGCATCCATGGTTGAGAAAGCCAAATCGGGTCACCCGGGCGGTGCCATGGGGGCTTCCGATTTCATAAACACACTTTTCGCAAAATTCCTTGTCTATGACCCGGAAGATCCCCAATGGATTGCTCGCGACCGCTTTTTCCTTGACCCGGGACACATGTCCACGATGCTTTACGGCGTACTGGCCTTTACCGGCAAATTCACGCCCGAGGAGCTGGCTCAGTTCCGTCAATGGGGCAGCGTGACTCCGGGGCATCCAGAGCTTGATGTCAATCGCGGCATCGAGAACAGCTCCGGCCCCTTAGGTCAGGGGCACGCCATGGCCGTGGGCTGCGCCATAGCCGAGCGTTTTCTTGTGGCACGCTTCGGCGAGGCTGCCTGCGGACACAAGACCTACGCCTTTATCAGCGACGGCGGAATACAGGAGGAAATCAGCCAGGGCGCCGGACGACTTGCCGGACACTTAGGACTGAACAACCTTATAATGTTCTATGACTCGAACAAGGTGCAACTATCCACCACCACAGATGCTGTGACTGATGAAGACACCGCGGCCAAATATCGTGCTTGGGGCTGGAACGTAATCGACATTGATGGCAGCGATTGCGCAGCCATAGCCGCCGCCATAGAGACGGCTCGCGAGGAGGAACACCGCCCTACCCTAATCATCGGACATACAATTATGGCCAAAGGCGCTGTACGCCCCGATGGTACAAGCCTCGAAGGAGCTGTATCCACACATGGCCAACCACTAACGGGCGCCGGAGCAGACTTGGATGCCACCATACGAGGCCTCGGCGGTGATCCGTCCAAGCCCTTTGAAATACGCAAATCCACATGCGAACTCTATGCGACACGCGCCGACCAGCTGCGCAAGATCGTGGCCGAACGCCGGGCTGCCGCCAAAGCATGGGCCGGAGCCAACCCCGAAGCTGCAAAGACATTACAAGACTACATCGATGGCAAGTTGCCGCATATCGAATACGATGGTATAGAATTCAAAGCTAATGAGGCTTCGCGCAACGCCTCGGCCAAGGTTCTGGGACTGCTTGCACAGACCGTAGATAATATGATTGTATCGTCGGCCGACCTTGCCAATTCGGACAAAACCGACGGATACCTGAAGCAGACTCGTGCCTTCACTCGCGGCGATTTCGGCGGCAAATTCCTGCAATCCGGCGTGGCCGAATTGACTATGGCCGCCGCTATCAACGGCATCGCCCTGCATGGCGGATGTATTGGTGCCTGCGGCACATTCTTCGTATTCAGCGATTACATCAAACCGGCTTTGCGCATGTCAGCACTTATGGAACTGCCCGTGAAGTACATATTCACACACGATGCTTTCCGTGTAGGCGAGGACGGTCCCACTCACCAGCCGGTAGAGCAGGAAGCGCAAATACGCCTTATGGAGCTTCTTGACAACTTCGGAGGTCGCCAAAGCACTTTGGTTTTGCGCCCCGCCGACAGTGCCGAGACCGCCGTGGCATGGAAAATGGCCATGGACAATAAGGAATGCCCGACGGTGCTGATACTTTCACGCCAAAATCTCGAAGACTTGCCTGCCGCTGACGGCAACCGACGCAAAGCCGCATACGGCGCGCAGCGTGGCGGATACACCGTCATCGAGGCCGAAAATCCCGAGCTGATACTCGTAGCTAACGGCAGTGAGGTCGCTTTGGCCGTACATGCCGCCGAAGCCCTGGCCGAAGAAGGCCGCAGCGTACGCGTGGTTTCCGTCCCATCCGTAGGCCTATTCCTGCGTCAGGACAAGGAATACCGCGACAGCGTACTCACACCCGGCATTCCGCGCTATGGCATCACCGCCGGGCTGCCTGCGGCATTGTATCCGCTGATGCGCGGTACCGCCAAATGGGATGTCTTCGGACTCGAGCACTTCGGCGCATCCGCGCCCTATAAGGTCCTGGACGAGAAATTCGGTTTCAACGATGCCAATGTCCTGACAAACATCATTGAATTCATAGAGAGCTGAACAACAGACCTTTTAAGCAAATAATTCAGGGCGGCAGACAATCCGATGTCTGCCGCCCTGTTTTTGTGTATTGTGTATAGGCGCGTTGCGCCGCATTACCTCGCCTTATGCCTGCGTGTAAGCTCGTATGCGGCGCATACCCTCGGCCAAAAGTGCTCGGGTGGTAGCAAGGTTGATACGCACAAATCCCTCGCCCTCAACGCCATAGGCTGCACCGGGCTGCACCCATACGCCGGTGTCTCGTCTGAGCGCCTCCGCGAACTCAGCTACTGTCTGCCCGCGTCCTTCGAGCATCTCCCGACAGTCTGCCCATGCGAGATAGGTGCCTTCGAGGGGCAATATGCGCATTCCGGAGATGCTTCTGGAGACGTAATCGCGCACACTCTCGTAATTGGCATGTACGTATCTGAGCATAGCCTGTAACCACGCTTCGCCTTCGTTATATGCCTTCTGCAAAGCGATGATTGCAAAGGGACTGATGTCGCATGTCTCATTGTCGTTGATTGCGCGATTGATAAGGCGGCGCAAGTGTGCATCCTTAACTACAATATTGGCTACCTGCAAGCCGGCAAGGTTGAAGGCTTTGCTGGGCGAAATCATTGTAATGCAGTCGCCGTCACACAGCGTGGACATGGGCGTGTAGATATGTGGTGCAAAGACTATCTCACAGTGTATCTCATCGCTTATCAGGGTCACATCGTGCTTGCGGCACAATTCGTAAACGCGGCGCAAGTCCTCGGCGGACCATACGCGGCCGCCTGGATTGTGGGGATTACACAACACCATGGCCGTGCTCTTGGGATCGGCAAGGGCTTTCTCCAAAGACTCGAAGTCCATTTGGTATAGCCCGTGACTATCCAAATGTAGCGGAGCGTTCATATTGCGGCATCCGGCATTGCGTATGCTCGAAAAAAAGCAATTGTATACAGGTGTTTGTACCACCACGCCATCCCCGGGTCGGGTGACTGCACGCAGCACGGCGGCAAGGGCGGGAAGCACTCCTGTGGTCGGGATAAACAAGTCGCGGTCTATATGCCAATGGTGGCGGCGCTCAAACCACGAGGATATGGCATCATAGTACTCATCACCGGGGAAGCTGTAGCCAAAGACCCCGTGAGCAGCGCGATGCACAAGCGCTTCCACAATCTCGGGCGCCGTCTTGAAGTCCATATCGGCTACCCATAGCGGTATCAAGTCGTGTCCCGGGACACTGTATCCATCCCATTTCATGCTGTCGGTGTGCAGCCTATTGACCGGAGTGTCAAAATCGTATCTTTCCATATCCATGGCAGTGTTATGTTTTGTATGGTTGTAAGTATTTATATTCTATTGTTTATTCATACCTGCTTGGCGTTAGGCTCGACAGTTCTGAAATTCGATCGACGGACCTAAGTATCGGCAGGCAAAGACTCGGCGGCAATAGCTGTGGCGTGTTTCAGCCACCGGCCACGCACAAAGAGTAGAACAAAGAGCGCACCGCGGAAGCACAATTCGATGCACATGGCCAGCCACACGCCGTACAGCCCCATTGACGGAGCAAGTATAGCGGACAACGTCAGGCGGACAGCCCAGATACTGCCGAAATTGATAAAAGCCGGTACAGTGGCATAGCGTGCGCCTATGGCGATGCCGTAGCCGACTATGGCGGCGCCAAACATCGGCTCGGCCCAAGCCTCGGTGCGCAAGGCCATGGCTCCTAATTCGCGGACAGAAACGTCTGGCGTAAAAAAGGCTATCATGTCGTAGGCGCAGAACCACATGACTACGCCAAGTACGCCCATAATGGCTATACCAAGTGTCATGGTAATACGCCCGAAGCTTACGGCAAGTGCTCGGCGCCCAGCCCCGAGGCTCTGCCCGACAAGAGTTGTAGCGGCCTCGCCGATGCCATAACCGGGCATATAGCACAGGCTTTCGGCAGTAACAGCAAAGGCGTTGGCGGCAATGGCGGTATTGCCTAACGGCGCAACAATGGCGGTTATCAGAATTTGGGCACCACACATCACTACACGCTCCAGCGCCAAGGGGCTGGCCACGGAAACGGCGTGCCGCATGACACGCCCATTGAGACGCCACCACGTCCCGACAAAGCCGCGAGCACGCGACCACGGACGCGACAGCGCCGGCGAGCGGCGCAATAGGTACCACAACAGAAATACGCAGCCCACAACTTGAGCCATGGCCGTACCGATGGCGGCGCCGGTGACGCCGAGCCCGGCACCGGGCAGTGTCAGCACGCCCCAAGGTGTCTCTATGGCATGTGCCGGGTATATCATAAAGAAGTTGAATACAACATCAAGGGTGCACATCACCACCGCTATCACACCGGGAACAAGCATATTACCGCTGCTGCGCAGCATCGCCCCGGCCATAAAAGTAAGGTATACTACCGGCATCGAGGCTCCGAAGATGGAAAAGTAGGAAGTACTCATGTCGCATACGACGCCCTTGCCGCCAAGCCAGTGCGGCAGCCCGGGAGCAATAGCCACGGCAAGCAAGGCCACCAATACACCGACAGCGGTAACAATGACCGTGCCTTGACGCACCACACTGCGAGCCTCGGCGTCTTTGCCGCCGCCCAGAAGATGGGCCACCTGCACGGAGAAGCCCATAACCGTGGCCGTACCCAAGCCCCAAAAGAGCCATGTCGTAGTTGCAATAAGTCCTATCGAAGCGGCCGGCTCGGCACCGAGGTGACCCACCATAGCAGCATCGATATACTCCATAAGCAGCGTGGACAACTGGGCCATAATGGCAGGCCAACTAAGCCGCGCCACCATGGCAAGTTTGCCGCGCAGTGTCGCCACTCGCGGCGACCGCAATTGGGCCGCGAGGTCTGATGCCGCGCCTCGGCTCATGCGTCGGCGCTGCCGGTGGTGACTATGCGGCAGTCGGCAGGCGACTGGATGTTCTCGTCAAGTATCACCTCGCCCACGCTGTCGCAATAGATGTATCCGTGGCGCGGATTCTTGATACTGGTGACATGTCCGTGCAGCCCGGCACGCACGTCCGAGTCCTCGAAGGCCAAGTCGGCATCAGCGCCGAAGGTGCAGTTCTCGAGCACCAAGTCGTGGCAATAGCACAAGGGCTGGGTGCCGGTGATATGGCAGTTGACAAGGCGCAGGCCGTGCGAATACCAACCGAGGTACTCGCCGTGCAGCTCGCTGTCGCGCACAGTGACGCCCACGGTGTTCCACAGGGCGTCTTTGCTGTAAATCTTGGCGTTACGTATCAACACGTCGTGACAGTACTGGAAGGAATAATTGCCGTGCTGCTCGTATCGGTCGATGACCACATGGTCGGTGTGCATAAACAGGTAGTCGGCATTGAATATCTTGACATCTTCGAGGGTGACATCGCTGCAATGCCACAGGGTTTCCTGCGCATTTGGGAATTCGACACCGCTGACATACAGCCCCTTAAGTTCACGGAACATCTTGGGCGCTTCGACACGGCAGTTGCGCATCACGCAGTCTTGGCTGTACCACAGCGCGGCACGGGCGCCCTCGGTGAAGTAGCAGCCTTCGACCTCGAAGTTGCGTGCGTGCCAGAATGGGTACTTGCCGCGAAACTCGCAATGACGTGCCACGATATCACGCGATGCCTTCAAAGCGCTCTCGCCGGGATTGATGATTACGTGTTCCAGCTCCAAATCGTGAGCGGCGAACAACGGCCGTTCGCCCCCATATTCCTTATTCTCTATTTTTGTCTTTCCCATAACCTTATATCACTGTTGCGTATTATATAGTCTTTACCAATACCGCAGATTAGGACCTGCGCAAATACTCGCAAGCATCTCTGCCTATCGCTTGCATTGCGTCAATCCATCTTTTCGGCGTATGCAAATGTACAAAGTATTTTCGAGACCACCCCACCGCTTAACATTGCTTAATTCTTACGTCTTTTCGTATGGTGTAACCTCGGAACATGTTTAATGATTAAACTCTCCGCAAAATTTTGTAATTTTGCGTTTGATAAATATTGTGATTATGATAGATTTACCAACATACGTTCTTGGCGCCATTGGAGAGCATCAAACTTTATCAAGACTTCTGCTTCTCAGATATAGTGCCGCCATTACTAATCTTTCAGTTGAAAATGCTGAAAGTACGGACATCCTTTGCCGCGACTCTAAAGGTCGCTTTTGCGCTATTCAGGTAAAAACTACAACTAAAGATAATTGGATAACAGGCATTTCTCATAAAGAATTTTTCGATGACAATGGTCAAATTGACCTTGTTAAAGGTCGTAAATTTCTCGAAAATAAAATTGTAGGTCCGTGGGTATTTGTTCATGTCGGCGGTTCTTCTGTTTATCCGGAATTTATTTTTTTCGTCCTATCTCGTTCAGAAGTCATAGAGCTGATTTTCAGCAACGAAAAATGGTATCTTACTGGCTACAACCGTAAGAAACCGCTTAAAGGTTCCGGCCCTATTTGTTTGTATGCTGATTGGTTTCGAGGCAAAGGTGTTCAAGCCAACAGAAATCATATTGAATGGGTTAATCCATTCAATTCAACTGACTATAAATTTGAAGAAGCTTGGCATAATCTATGGATTGATTAAAAGGTTTTTTCATATTCGATTCATTGAATTCTTACTGACATTCTTTTTAGGGTTATTAAGTAAGTTATGGACTACGAACTCAAATCTAATCAGGATATTTTGCGCAATGATTTAATCGCAGAAGTCACGCGTTACCTTGGTTATGCCGAAGAAATTCATTTTGATTTTATCTCCGTCCACGAAAAAACTTTTAAGGTCGGTTTCCGTTCTCGCCATGATGAACAAAGGAAACCCGATGTCGAGTATTACGATGTTTGTGACTTGATTTCACAAGATGGTGCATGGTTCAAACCCGACTTGTCTTGCATTGAAGCGATTGTTCAAGAACATTTCCCAAGTCCAAATATCAACGCAAAGTTTGATGAGTGGGTGGAGGCGATTAGAAAATTCCTTGTTGCTGAGCAACCGACTTCACTAAGAGCTTGCCGCTTCTCTATCGGTACTACTAATTTCGGACTTGACTGTTTCGATGAGGAGAAAGAGCCTATTGAAGAAGGCGGTGAATGGTCTTATGAGGATGAATTTGTTGAAGAATGGGAAACGATTGATGTAATACCTATGCGTAAAGCCGTCACCAAGACAAGTACGGGGTATAGTATCTCACGCTATAAATTGACTAAAATAATTCTAAACTATATTAAACCTGAAAATACATGAACTTTGGACGTTGCGACACCATCGCCGCGCTTTCGTTAATCGAACCCGAGGTTTCGACCATTCGACTTCTATCCCTAACGCATTTTTCATGCTATAAAGCGGACAAGTTATTGCCGTTTTATAGCTGAAATGTTGCAGATTTTTTGTATCTTTGTATGTGGAAAACAACCTCAAAATCTGTTTATTATGTCAGTCAAAGTTTACGTTATATCCGACCCGCTCGCCATCAACTTCCTTGTTGATGATGATATTGAGGGCTTCAAAGAATATCTCGACTCCGACGATATGCTCGACTTCGGAGAACCCGAAGTTTTCGACACCGAAGCTGAGGCTCTCGCTTTCTGCTCCGGCATAGGCTATGGAGCGAATGAACGCGCCACACCTGACCGCTATCCGCTCCGCTCATGCGAGCCCGTCGACCTGCCGTTCATAGAAGCAATCGAGAACTATTAACGAACATTTAACGCAGATGCACTTGCCACTTGACTCTACATCGAACGAAAAAACATCGGAATATTTGGCCGTTACACAGAAAATGCGTACCTTTGCAGTCGCTTAACAGCACAACACATCTTATACATAACACTTTACAAAACAACGTTTAATGGCAACAAAAATCAGACTGCAACGCCATGGTCGCAAGAACTATGCGTTCTATCCTATTGTTATCGCCGACAGCAGAGCACCACGAGATGGTCGATTCATTGAGCGAATTGGTTCGTACAACCCCAACACCAATCCCGCCACAATCACACTGAATTTCGAACGTGCTTTGTATTGGGTTAACACCGGTGCACAACCCACCAACACCGTACGCAACATCCTGTCCCGCGAGGGCGTGATGCTGATGAAACACCTCCAGGGCGGCGTCAAGAAAGGCGCTTTTGACGAAGCCGAGGCTCAACGCCGCTTCGATGCCTGGAAGGCTGACAAGAGCAAGAAAATTGAAGCCGTAAAGACTTCAGAAGCAGACAAGAAGAAACAAGAGGCTCAGACACGTCTGACCGAAGAAGAGGCTAAGAACAAAGCTAAGGCCGAAGCCGTAGCCAAGAAGAAAGCCGAAATCGCCGCTGCCAAGGCTGAAGCCGAAGCCGCTGCCGCTGCCGAAGCTGCCGCCCAAGAAGGCGAAGGCGAGGCCGCTGCCGCCGAAGCCGAAGCTCCCGCTGCCGAATAAGGCACGTCTCGAGCTCACATCGCCTATAAAGCCCTCGGACACATATGTCCGGGGGCTTTTTATGTGTCTATCTTTGCGACAAAAAAAACATTTTGGCATCGGATTTGTTGAATATAAGGACGCGCCGTTCCCGAGACGCGCCACACACCAACATCAACACAACGATTAAGACAACCGAACTATGAACACACACGATAACAAGCATAACGACAGTCACTGCAAAACCACGGACAAAAAGACTCTTGTGGTCATCGGCGGAGGTTTTGCCGGACTAAATCTCGTCAAACGCCTAAACAAACGACAATGGGACGTTGTCGTCATCGACCGCTTCAATTTCCACAGCTTTCCGCCGCTGTTTTATCAAGTGGCGTCCGCGGGTCTTGACCCCGGCAGTATCAGCTTTCCATTGAGGCGTGAGATGCGGCAGCGTCGGCTGCGCGGCTGCACATTCCATCTGGGCGAAGTATCCGAGATAGACACTACAACCAAGACCTTAAGCACTCAGTACGAGACGCTGCATTACGACACCCTGGTTATCGCCGCCGGCACTACAAACAATTTCTTTGGCAATGACAGCTTGCAGCAAAGCGTGTACACGCTCAAGTCCGTACCCGAGGCCATACGTTGCCGCAACGACATACTGGCCAGACTGGAACGTGCATCATTGGAACCCGATGCAGACAAGCGTCGCCGCCTACTGTCTTTCGCCATCATTGGCGGAGGTCCCGCCGGTGTCGAGGTTGCCGGTGCCATAGGCGAGATGAAGCGCTACCTGCTGCGGCGCGAGTATCCGGGCATAAGCATTGATGATGTATCCGTAACGCTTATCGAAGGCACCGGGCGACTGCTCCAAGCCATGAACGAACAATCATCGGCACACGCACTCGAATATATGGGCCACCTGATGGTGGACGTACGCCTTAACGCCTTGGTCAAAAGCTACGAAGACAATACCATCACCTTCACCGATGGAACACAGATGTACAGCGAAATGGTCATCTGGACCGCCGGGGTCAAGGGCATACCCTTCACCTTTGTCGGCACACAGCCACAGATGGCGCGTGGCGGGCGTTTCGAGGTTGACGAGTTCAACCGCGTGGCCGGGCTGCAAGACGTCTATGCCATAGGCGATATAGCGTCACACAGCGATGAGCGCTATCCACGCGGATGTCCGCAAGTAGCACAAGTGGCCATACAGCAAGGCATTAACTTGGCGCACAACCTCGGTCGGGACACAGCACGCCGCCGACCCTTCGTATATAAAGACAAGGGAAGCATGGCCACCATCGGCCGCAACCGAGCTGTCGTCGACCTTCCTCACTCAAAGTTGCACATCTACGGCCGTCCCGCATGGTTGGCATGGATGTTAATACACCTATTGTCACTACTGGGAATGCGCAACAAAATTTCCGTATTCATCAATTGGGTTTGGGGCTACTTCACCTACTCGTCCGGCCTGCGCCTGCTCATCCTCCCCACGCGCTTCCCCCTACGCCAGCGCTGGGCTCCTCTCGACAACCACAACCCCGCCGAATAAACATCTACCGAAGGGCATTTTAATACAGTAAAAACTTTTTGAGCAATGCTGCATAAGGAGTCAAATGAGATCTCCGGCTGCATTCAATTTACACATTAATTCATATTGGCTCAAGACACTTTCGTAGCTGTGAAACAAAATCCGTCCTCTCATCTCGCAAAAGGCAGTCCTTTCCAATACTTTATCAAATTGTTCCTTTCGATTCCGAGGCGCAACGATAAAAAAGCGACTATAAAAATCTTGTAAATCACAGAATTTTGTTACCGAATTCTGTATATCGGTGGAGTGTTCCACTTCAAAAAAGCTATTCGGCATCGCGCGGTCGTTAAACCAGATAGCATCCACGGTTTTAGCCCTATCGGTTATACGTTCATACGAGAATTGAGGTAAATGAATTGTCGAGCAAACATCCTTCAATGGCCGCTCAAGGAACTTATGATTCTGATCCTGTGCAGGGACATAAGTTGTAAAGTGTTTCATATTACCGATCTCAATAATAAGACCTTGGAAATAGCTATGCGTAAATTTCTCTTCGCTTTTTGCGTCCTTAGAGTGTATGTCGAATTTGCGCATAACCTCTGCTCGACACTCCTCAAGAGCCCAAAGCCCGGGTTGCACTCTAAAAATCTCATTGGACTGTTGTACAATCCTACGGATAGACTCATTTGGGGTCTTGGTAGCCCATGACCGTGTATCTACCAAACGATACAAATTGCCAAGAGTGGCATATCCTCCATTCTCACGCAACGCGTCTATCACCTGCTGCGCCTGCGTAAACATCTTCTGCGCCATAATATTCTGCCAAATTACATTTTTAACATACAGTTAATACGAAGTTCTTGTCAAATATGTTTGACAGTACTATAATTTTCAGTCTCTTATACAGCAGTCATCTGCCGAAGAAGGCGTCGACGGATGCCTTGGGAAGGGTGTACATCACGACCAAGCCGTCCGGCGTATATCCGGGGGCAGGCAAGCGGAAAAGCTCGCTAAGCAAGCGTTCCATTTCTTCTTCGCTCAGGGGTTGACGAGCTTCTATGGCCGCAGTACGCGCCATGGCCAAGGCAAGGCGTCGATGTATATCGACACCTGCGCTCTCGACACCTCCGCTTTCGACTATCTGACGAATTATGGACACGAGGCTTTCGGCCGCGCCGGCGCCGTTGAGGGCGGCAGGGGCAGCCGTTACAATCCAATGTGTCGCGTCTTTCTTTTGAACACGGAAGCCAAGACGTTCCAACTCGGGCTGCATTTCCGAGGCCATAGGTGCGGTGTCGCAATCAATTTCGGCTTCTTCTTCGAAAAGCAACTGCTGGGACGGCATCGATCCTTGCCCCATATCATTGATGTATCGGTCAAATAGTATCGAAATATGTGCGCGTCGAGCATCCACTATCAGCAGCCCTTCACTGTTTTCGCACAATATGTAGCGGTTATCAAAGTGCATCACCCGCTTATATACGCGGTTAGAAGCATCCCCGGCTGACGTTGCGTCCAGTTCCATTGTGGTCTGCTTGGCAGTCGTAGGCATATCTTCCATAGGTATTCCGCCTTCGTTGAAACGGCGATAGAGCTTTTCCCAATCGCGGTTGAGAGCCGAACCTCGCTCATTATAATGACCTCCACCCGTATAGTTTCCGTTAGACCTGCTCGACACCGGTGTATCCGGCACAGAAGTCGCAAACGGATTATAATTCGGGTCCAACGAATCGTTAACGGCGCGATCAGGAGCCGCCGCGTTGGGATTAAGCGGTGGAATATCAGGCACATCCGTAGCATCAAAATCTATGGCCGGTGCCACATTATACTTTCCGAGAGACTCCTTGACAGCCGCCGTGAGCACTTGCCACATCAGTTGCTCGTCCTCAAACTTGATTTCGTGTTTCTGTGGATGAACGTTTACATCCACACGATCGGCCGGAACTTCGAAACTTATAAAATAATTGGGTTGCACATCGGCGCTTATGAGATCCTGATAGCATGTCATCACCGCCTTATGGAAATACGGATGACGCATATTGCGGCCGTTGACAAAGAAGTACTGGCATGCATTTCGGCGACGTGCGCCCTGCGGCAGGCCTACATACCCCGTAATCTTGCCTACGGACACGGCTGTCTCTATGGGTATTATGTTGTTCTCAACATTACGACCGAACAGGGCGCCTATGCGCTGCTTGAGCGTCTGTCGCGGTAGTTGATACTCGAGTGCATCGTTGTGTATCAGCGTGAAAGCCACATCTGTGTTCACCAGTGCCAAGCGCTCGAATTCATGCAATATATGGCTGTATTCCACCGAGTCTTTTTTAAGAAAGCGGCGACGAGCCACAAAATTGAAAAACAAGTGCTTGACCATAATATTGGTGCCCGACGTACATACACAAGGCTCTTGACTTTGGAATTCGGAGCCCTTGATGATGATGCATGTACCCACGCTGTCGCCGGGGCGCTGGGTGCGCATTTCGACCTCGCTGACGGCCACAATACTGGGCAGCGCCTCGCCTCTAAAACCCATGGTATGGAGCGTGAACAAATCATCAGCATGTCTAATCTTGGATGTTGCATGGCGTTCGAAAGCCATACGCGCATCTATCGCCGACATTCCGCAGCCATTGTCCACCACCTGTATTAAGGTTTTTCCTGCGTCTTTGATGACTATCTGTACATCAGTGGCACCGGCATCTATAGCGTTCTCTACAAGCTCCTTAACCACCGATGCGGGGCGCTGTATCACTTCTCCAGCGGCGATTTGATTGGCCACAGCATCGGGCAAGGTTTTAATAATGTTTTCGTCCATAAGCATACAAAGGTAGCATTTTTTTTCGATTATCCCACCGAAAAGTCGTACCTTTGTCATTCAGAAAATTGACTTGACAGTATATGAACCGATTAGGCCTGATACGTTTTACGCCACATTACCGCACCGTCCGCTGGGGCGGACAGCACATAGCTCAATTCAAAAACATACACCTCGAGGACACCCACGTAGGCGAAAGTTGGGAAATATCGTCTCTCGAGGGCATGGAAACAGTCATAGCCGAAGGTCCACTGTCGGGCATGACAATCACCGACCTGCTACGCAACCACGGCGAGGAAATCCTCGGCAAAGAGTTGCACGAACGTTTCGGCGAGAAATTCCCGTTGCTTATCAAATTCATAGACGCAGAAGATGACTTGTCCATCCAGGTTCATCCGGACGATAAGCAGTCCAATGGGTGTGGTAAGACCGAATTGTGGTACATCATCGACGCCCAACCCGGCGCACATATTTATTCGGGGTTTAACCAAAAGCTGACACATGGCGAGATGACGCGCATCCTGAACGAACGTACCATCACCAACGTTTTAGCCAAGCATTACGCCCAAGCCGGAGATGTGTTCTACCTACCTGCCGGACGCGTGCACAGCATCGGAGCCGGCAATTTTGTCCTTGAAATACAGCAACCCAGCGACATTACTTACCGATTATGGGACTATGACCGCCGCGATGCCAACGGCAATTTGCGACCACTGCATATAGACAGCGCTTTACAAGCAGTGGACTACACCCAAACCGATTTCGGCTTGGCTCGTCCCCAGCTTTTGGACGACCGCGAGACTGTCATCAAACGCACGCCCTTCTTCACCGTCACCGCGCTATGTGTCGAGGAAGCCGTCAAACTCGAAGTTTCGGCCAATCAGTCATTCCGCGTACTAATGGTGGTGGAAGGCAGCGGCACCATAGAGGACAGCAACGGTAATACTGCCATAATATCGCGTGGACATACCGTGCTGGTGCCGGCATCTACCGAATGGGTGGAAATACGCGCCACCGACCGACCCATGCGCGTCATCACGGCTTATATCGAGCCCATAATGCTTAGCTAAACACCAATACAAGGACACATTGCATACCATAAGGACACGTGCCGTCGATCATCATCGATGTCTACACCTCTATTTTCCGGAGAATGATATCGCACTGGCACGAAACTTGTCTAATTTCACCCCGCCGCTACCGGCTTTGCAAATGCGCCTTTGCGGCCAAAGCTTGCCCATGTGGTACGGCACAGAGGGCGATGCCTTCATTGACTATGGTATCGATGAGCACTGGTATGCCGCCACATCCGAAGCCTTTAGGCTGAAAGTGGACACAATGCCCACTCGCATAGAAGACTACAGACCGGAGCCTTGGGGATGGTCGCGCGCCTCGCGCAAGGCTTTCTTGGATGTAGGCGTACGTGCCGAGGCATTGCCCGACGACGAGGCCCTGACGCGTATGCGTTTGCTAAGTTCGCGCCGTACCACTGCCCTCTTGAGCCGGGGTATGGCCAAGGCTTTGCCCTTTGCCGTCACCGCTCCGCCACAGATATTCACCGACATAGACGCATTGGCCAAATGTGTCGCACAAATGCCGCATGGCTGCATCGCCAAAATGCCATGGTCCAATGCCGGACGAGGCAACATTAACTCGAACATAACTCCATCGACGGAAATGATACGTCGCTGCGCCGATGGCATAAAGCGCTATGGGATGGTTTGTGTCGAGCCGTGCCACGACCGTGTGGTCGATTTTGCCATGCTGTGGATGGCCAGAGACGATGGAACTGTCGAATACATGGGACTATCGCTTTTCGAAACTACCGATACGGGCGCATACACAGCCAATATAATCCTACCCGACAGCGACATACGCACCAAATTGCAGCAGTACATTCCGACAAAGCAATTAGATATGGTGGTACAAACCATGGGGCCGGAGCTCGAACGCATTATCAATGGCGCCTATCATGGGCCGTTGGGCGTGGATATGCTCGTGGCACGCACCGATGCGGGATACATCCTTGATGTGGCCGTGGAAGTAAATATGCGTCGCACCATGGGACACGTGGCCCATGCATTGGCTATGCGACACTTAGCCGATGGAAGCACAGGACGCATGTACGTGAATATCGCCGACAAAGGAAACCCTGAAGGCTCAAGATGCGAGCCAACGGAGGGATGCGACATCGATGTATACGGGCGCTTGAGACACGGGCGCGTAAACCTAACACCCCCTATAGGCCGCTTTCGCTACATCTTCGAAGCGACATCAAGGCTCTAACCTTCAAAAAAAAGCTACCAGCCTTTAGAAAACCTAAAGGCTCGGATATCAAACGCTGCAACACAATACCCGAGGTCGCATTCAAGCGCTGTATTGCGCCACGACACAGATGGGATACACCCTTACACGGCAGTCTACCCATCATATCATTGCGGCTTGCGATACTTGCCTTGGTCTGCGTCTTCAAGTATGCTGAGATAGGATGCATAACGCGACCGGGCTATGCGACTATCTTCCAAAGCATCGAGTACCGCACATCCCGGTTCGTGGGTATGCGTACAATTGGCAAAACGGCAGTCTCGTGCCAGAGAAAACATCTCGGGAAAGTAATGCGACACCTCCTCCTTGGACATATCTATTGTACCAAAGCCGCGGACGCCTGGAGTGTCAATGATAGCACCGCCTCCCGGGAGGTCGTACATTTCGCTGAAGGTGGTAGTATGCATTCCTGTATCGTGCGCATCGGAGAGGGCAGCCGTTTTGGCATCTATACCCGGCACCAAGACATTGAGCAGCGTGGTCTTACCCACACCGCTATTGCCGGCAAACAGCGCAGTCTTGCCTTGCAGGTATTCACGTAAGACATCCAGACCATCGCCATGTACGGCGCTGCAATGCAGCACCTTGTATCCAATGCTGCGATAGAGATAGGAGATAGCATCGAGGTACTCAAGCCAATCTTCATCCAAGAGGTCTATTTTATTGAACACAAGGGCCGCCGTAACACCATACGCTTCGGCCGTGGCAAGGAAACGATCAATGAAAGTCGTCGATGTAGTCGGATGCGACACCGTGGCCACAAGCACCGCAATATCTATATTGGCCGCTATAATATGAGACTCTTTGCTCAGATTGCTGGCACGACGTATGATATAATTACGCCGCTGCGCCACCTTGGTGATATAGTATGTGTCAGCACCACCCTCGGCAAAATCGACGAAGACGCAATCTCCCACAGCCACAGGATTGGTGGTGCGTATACCTTTGAGTCGAAAATTACCCTTAACCTTGCACGACACTTCGTCGCCGGCTTCCAAACGAACGACGTAACTATTCCCTGTATTGCGTATAACTATGCCTTGCATTGTATTATCCCGGGTGCTTACATTTATTTTAATAATTGATGTGTAAAGTTACGACTTTTTTTGCGGATTCAGCTCCCTACGAGACCGAAACGGACAGCCAGAAAATGTTTTTTGCGGATATTTATTGCATTTTATAAAAAAATTGCTACCTTTGCAGCCAATTCTAAGGTATATTGTACTTACATACAGGATTTATCACAACAAGATCGTTTAACAAACAAAAAACATTGCAACTATGAACGAAGAAACAATCGGTATGAATGCCGGTGCTGTATGGAATGCTCTCAACGAAGCCCAAGTCTTAGGTTCCAAACAGCTCAAAAAGGTTACCAAACTTAAAGACAAGGACCTGTACGCCGCCATAGGCTGGTTGGCTCGCGAAAACAAGATTGTTATCGCTGCCGATCCCAAAGATCCGAAAGAATTTATCTTCTCGCTAGCTTAACGCGTGCCACCTCGCCATCTGTACGCGGATGGTTGTTATAACAGACGGCGGCGACACCCTTCTAGGGTTGTCGCCGTCTGTTATGTTTGACCGTCAAAGACGTGAGACTCAAGCAAAGTCAAGTATATGTCTGTACAGCGTATGCAGAGGCAGACCCATAACATTGTAGAAACATCCTCGAATACCCTCTATGGCCACCGCACCTATCCACTCCTGTATACCATAGGCTCCGGCCTTGTCAAACGGAGCAAATGTTCGAATATAGTTGCGTATCTGTCGATCGGACAAAGCACCAAAACGTACATATGTGGTCTCGGCAAAAGTCTCCCGACGCCCGGCAATGGCCAGAGTTACACCGGTGACTACCATGTGCTCGTCTGAGGCCAAGGACGATAGCATACGAAAGGCCTCGGCCTCGTCACTCGGCTTTCCCAATATCTCACCATTATGTATTACAACGGTGTCTGCCGTAATCAACAATTCATCGGACTTCAGATTACGATGATAAGCTTGACTCTTGAGAAGAGAAAGATATGCCGGCACTTCTATAGCCGTCAACGATGACGGGTAGATCTCGTCTGTATCTATATTGACAATCTCAAACGATGGGACTATCATTCCCAACAACTGACGACGACGAGGTGACTGACTGGCCAGTAATACTCTGCGTGAGGTGGGATACATCGATTGAGGCAATTCTTGAACCATTACTCTATAATTTATACAATATCATATTTACATTCAAACATATACCATACAGCAACAATACTACCACCCAAAGGCGTCAGCATGACTCATCCACAAACCTTGTGCTTTAAGTATTTGTTCAAGAAGTTCACGCCCCACCCCATATCCGCCGGAGGCTTGCGTGATATATTGCGCAATATCTTTAACCTCAGCAGCTGCATCAGCCGGAGCTACAGACAAACCAACGCGTCGCATACATTGAAGATCGGGGATATCATCGCCCACATATGCAATACGGTCTATATTAAGGCCGTTTTCGGCAAGCCATTTATCCATGACCGGACCTTTGTCCGCCGCCTTGATGTATACATCTTTGATGCCTAACATCGCATAGCGGTTAACTATTGCCGGGGTATCGGCACCGGTAATTATCGCTATGCGCAAGCCGCGCTTCACAGCCAACTGAATGGCATACCCGTCCTTGATATTTACCATACGCCGAGGCACACCATCATCGCCCACTGCTATCGTAGAGGGCGACAAAACGCCATCGACATCAAAAACCACTCCTTGTATACTGCGTAAATCAAAGGCTGTTTTACTCATAAAGTTTTAATTCTGATTGTTATTCATAATATCCTGCGAAACAATTTGATATATTTTCTCACGCAAACCATCAAGACGTTGCAGATGTTTTTTGATGGTGTGAATATCACCACGGGCTGCCGGTCCGGTTTGCGAGATACCTGCACCACATTCTATGGCCTTGGCAAGTGTCTCGTGCAATAAAGGCGCAAAGACATCGAGCGAACACCCGGCTTCGCGCCTGAGAATATCTTCGGCAATGGCCCATAAATGATTGGTAAAATTGCATGCAAACACAGCGGCAAGGTGCAAGGTGGCACGAATGTCTGACCCCGCGTAGCGAACATTGGAACTTATACACAAAGCCAAATTCATGAGGGTTTCTGACACATCGGCATCCGAACCTTCGATAAAAAAAGGCACCTCGGACATGTCTATCTGTCTATTACTACTGAAAGTCTGCAAGGGGTAGAACACTCCGCGTCGCTCCCGGACAAGCACATCCATAGATACCGTGCCGGAAGTATGTGCTACAATCCCGGCTACAGGGCCTATGACGGCGGACACACTCGGGATTGCGTCATCCTTAACCGACAATATATATATATCTAAATCACGAGGCAAATCGGACATAGCACCGCCAGGGACATTCAAAGGTGCGGCGATGGATGATGCATGGTTTCCATTGCGAGACCAAACGCCGGCAAGACATCCCACACGAGCGAGAGCCTCGGCCAAGTGTCCGGCGACATTACCGGCTCCTATTACAGCTACCCGAAGCTGTGGGGAGACTTGCTTTACCACAGTCATTCGGCCTCTGAGGAAGCCTTCCAGGTGTTGATATGCACCTTCTCCCACATTAGTTTAGCGGGATCTACAGGACGCCGCGTTTCGTTTTTATATCCAAAGGTTACGATGCATTCTACCACCATATGCGGCGGCAAGCCGACGATATCGCGCACAATATCTTCGGAGGACTCATCATTGGCATCAAAGCGTCCACGCACCTGTATCCAGCAAGACCCGATGCCCAAGGCCTCAGCTTGCAACTGCATAAACACTGCCGCAATGGACATATCCTCGACGAAACACTCGCTGCGCTCCGGATCAGCAGCAACGACTACGGCGAAAGCCGCACCGGCCACAGGATGAGCGCCGACCGGCTTGCATTTGGACAATGCAGCCAAGGTGTCCCGGTCATCGACGACAACGAATTGCCAGGGACGCGCGCTCTTGCTGGTAGGCGCAAGCAACGCAGCCTCGATAATGGTTTTTACATCATCGGCCGGGATAGGCCGGTCTGTGTATCGACGAATGCTGTGACGCTGCAAAAGCATTTCGTGAAAATCAAATTCTGCCATAATGGTATATTCTTTGGATAGGTATTTGTTGTAATACTATTATATATATATATATATATGCTCCTATAATTATCATTTTACTTCGCGCATACACACGCGTTGGGATAGGAATTTATGATTCGGTTATCAGACTTCAAAAGTATTCGCCATTGTCTTTAGCACGCGAGCCTCTTAATCCTCCGCAAACTACAACATCTGCTGTTTAGTCTTGATATTCAAGTATCTCTGTAGTGTCTTCTAACACCAATCCGAAAGCATCATAAACCAAACCCTCTGCGCGTCTTTGCGGGAGGATATATTTATACCGATTGTCACTAGCGCAATCAATGTCTAATTTTACATTAACCGATTTACCATTACAATCAAAAAGATTGAATGGCTTTTCATCACCGCCAATGATAAATCCATATCTAATCAATGGAGTAAATACAGTCTTGAAATCTTGCGAGCAAATTTCTTCGCCATTAGCATTAACTATGTTATAGTTAGAATTTGAGTGCTTCTTCACGACAAAAAAATCTCCGTCAGAACCCATAGGCATAATATCTTCATACCCCTTGAGGATCTTTGCTCCATCCTCTTCGGCAACAAGCAACTGCCAGCCATCTTTATTATGAGTAATCACACGTTCGCCAACTCGCATATACGCCATCGTATTACTTGGCAATTTCAGCACTGTTTCGCCTTTATGATTTACAAAGCGACCACAGTCATCTTTGTTTACTGCCAACCAACCATCTACGAACATCGCATAACCAGGTGTTTCGTCATCCTTAAGCGTGAATACTATTTGCTCGTTTGCGTCTATGCACATATATTTATTGCCATTATACACAACAGCAAGTTTTTCCGAGAATGGCATTGCATCAGCCCATTTAGCGGGAATAACGATATCGCCATCCAAATTAATGTATCCGGATAATCCTTGATTATTCGAATACACAACCATATCCGCATCACCTACTCCTTCATTAGATATTGCAATAATGCTATTATCCAACGTCTTGACAACATTGCCATCGGTGTCAACAATACATATTCCTGCCCCCTTACGCACGCCGAAAGCTTTTCCGTTAAAATAATCGGTCAGTTGAGCAAAAGGCTCTTGATTAAGTGCCCTATTGGGATTATTTATATCATATACATAGAAACCATCTTTTTCATAAACAACAAATCGTCCATTATAGACAAAACTTGGTGATGCTTCAAACGCATTTTTTACCAATATCTCACCATCAGGGCTTACAATACTCCATGCTTTTTCATCTTCTAATTGCACTGGAATTCCCTCAATGGAGGCATTCGATTTATCGGAGCAAGACACGCAAGACACGGCAATAGTGAGCGTAGTTATTATACTAAATATTGATTTAAAAAACTTTTTCACTATATACATTATTTGAACGTTAATTAATAAACATATCAGCGCCTATAAAAACTCATTAGGCCACATCTTTTCATTCGCAAAAATAATATTATTATCCCGATTTATTGCTATGATATATTATATTTTGGAGAATATACTCACATTAAACAGGTGGAATTAAAGATATTTGACGAAATACCCCTATATAAAAAGGCTGATGTCTATATGTGGGACATCAGCGAGCGCACACCCAAGCACCTTTGTAGCGGCGGGCGATACGGGAGTCAGAGGCCTGAGCTTGCAACGCATTCGGGCTTGTGCCGGTGGCTGCATATACACGGTAGCGTCCGTCTTTATGCAAAACGGCCAAAGCCATATCAGGATTAACGCGATACTGGTCGTCTATGAATTTTTGGGCATCCTCCGCAGTGGTCAACGAAGCCACAATCAGGCAGTATGGGTCACTGTCGCGGAAACGCAACTCGGTGTAACTGCGGCTCACGTTTTTTCGACCAACGGCTTTGCCCGGTTTTTTTCGTGGTTCCTCACTCTTTACTGCTTTTTCGGCTTTCGCCGAAACGACCTCGACTTTTATGGATTCTGCGGCCTTTGCAGCCTCCCGAGTTGTCGCGGCTACAGATGCCTCAGGAGTGACAGCTTCCGTTATTCGCTCCTCGGCACTAACGGTCCGGGCTACGGTGGGAGCCTTGTGCTGTATGGGCATAGACATCGTTGCAGTCCCAATCTCGGGGTAAAGCGAGGCATAATAAGCCTCATCCACAGCTACAGGCGTGGATACGGCAATACATACGGCCAACAGGACGATGACAGAGGCTGCGACACGTGCAGCTGTGGCAAGACGACGACGCCACACATGGCGTTCGATGGTCTGCTCGAATTGATGTCGCATATCACGTGCTCGTTCGATGGTTGCAACGAGCTGTATCACGGGGCGCCATGAGGCCATAGGCGTTATGCAGTCTAACGCCGAGGGGAAGAACTCAAGCAATTCGTCTTTGGATGTCAGAATGCCTATGCGCCCTATCGAAAGCTGTCCTTGCCTGGATAGAATACAACGCATCTCAGCAACTTCTTTCTCCACTTCGGCACGCGCTTGTTCATAGGACAAGCCGGATTGTCGGGCGATCGAATGTACCAGCATCCCGTCATCATCCTTCAACAACGGGTTAAAGGAATACGATCGACTTGGCGGTATCAGACGACCATTGCCGTCACTATGCGCCGCAATCGTCCGCGCCAACATGGCGCCGAAGCCGGGTATGATGACGCAGTCGTGTTGCGATAGAAGATACTGGATATGTCGTATTGTCCGATTCACATTGCAAATATAGCGATTTTTAGCGGGACTGGAATTATAATGAGCCGCCAAAGTTTTCTACATAATGTAGATAACATACGCAGTGCAGATGCAAGTGTTTATTATAGGCTTAATTGTGGATGATAGACAAACTTTTATTGAAACAATGCTTCAACTTTCTTTCGCTGTACGCCTAATTTCAGGGCTTTAGCAGCATCTTGATGCGCCTCGTCGTTCATGTAGCGACAGCGGTTAAGCTTTGCACGATAATAATATAGCTCTCCATCGTTAGGGTATTGCTTTAATGATTTTTCTAACATCTCCGATGCTTCGTTAAAGGACTCGATGGCTATGAGCGACCCGGCCAGCATGGCATAGTATTCGGGCGCCGGAGTACGCTCCACAAGTTTGCGCAAGTAGGACACCGCCATTTTGTCGTTTCCCGTCATAGAATAGAGCGTACCCATGGCCAAGTATGTGTCCGACGATTCAGGCACGATGCGTTCCAGAACTTTGAAGTCGCGAATAGCCGTATCCAACTGCCCTGCATATAGAGCTATCATGCCGTGATAAAAGCGTGCCGTAGAGTTGATGCTGTCCATGGCTATAACTGCCGCATAGTCCTCGTATGCATCCGCATCACGGCCCACAGAAAGGAGCACTCGAGCCCTGTTTTCACGCCCGGCGATAAGCCGCGGCGAACGCCGGCACACTTCATTAAGGGTAGCCAATGCCAATGAGTCCTGCTCATTATAAAAGTATAACATTCCGAGATTAGACATCAGAGCCACGTTTAGAGGGTTGTCCGGTTCAACGGCCATAGCTTCTACCAAACGCAGTCCCGCTGACGCATAATCTCCCGAGTCAAGGGCTTGTTCACTTTGATCTATGAGCAGGAAATAGGGGCGTTCCATCAGCTGCAACGAGTCATCCTTAAAGGCTTTATCCTTTGGCGTAAGATGTGGTAGCTTTAGCTCGGCATTACGACTTTGAGCAGACGTGTCCACAATCGATGCCAAAAGCACGAACAATGCTACAAGCACGGGTATTATTCGCTGCAGACCGTGCTTACATGCCTTTGTATTACGTATGAATTTGTCTGTATGATTATCAGTACGGCTGCCTATATGATTATGCTCCATTTTGTTTATCATCGTTTAAGTCTTACCGCAAAGATACAACCTAATTCCGAGCAATAGCAGGTCTATACATTTTTTAACCGCATCACCCCATATACTTATACATCGTACATTGGGCCATAAAAACCAAAACACATAGCGGAACTACTTCATCCCACTTCGATGCTTACGGACTCTGACAACATTCGGCCAACGACAACAGCGAGTGTTTGCCAATCTATCCTAACTATAAAAAAACGGCGACAGACAATAGTCTGCTGCCGTTGTGACTCATACAGGATTCAAACCTGTAACCTTCTGATCCGTAGTCAGATGCTCTATTCAGTTGAGCTAATGAGCCTCCTTGTTATAAAATTTCTTGTGACTCATACAGGATTCAAACCTGTAACCTTCTGATCCGTAGTCAGATGCTCTATTCAGTTGAGCTAATGAGCCATTGCCGTTTCGGCTTTGCGACTGCAAAGTTAGGGCTTTTTTTTCTTCCGGCCAAATTATTTTGCTTGTTTTTTCAAGCCCTTTTACCGCCCCAACAATTTGGCAGTGCTTATGTCTTATGGTTCAGTCCGTTAGTCGTCTCCTTTTTGAGATATCCGTACCAACGGCAATCGTCATTAATATCCCGGCATGTAGTCAATACTTTTCGATTGAACTTCTGCAACGGGCAGAGTATAAATACTCTTAATCAAGAGCGGACTTATCCGTAGCCGGATTGCGAAATGTCAGACGATGGTCTACATATTCCTGAGTAGCAATCAGCGTGGGCTTCGGAAGTTTCTCGTAGTAACGCGAGATTTCGATTTGTTCTCGATTTTCGGTGATTTCTTCGAGGTTGTCGTTCAACGATGCAAATTCCTGGAGCTTTTTCTCAAGGTCGTGCTTCATTTCGGCGGCAATCTGATTGGAACGTTTTGCGATAACGCATACTGTCTCGTAGATATTGCCTGTTTGCTTGGACAAGTCGATGAGGTCGCGTGTTACTGTGTTTAGCGGCGCGTTAGTTTTCTTGTAGTCCATTATATAAAAGTATGATTATGTCTTGTATGTTATTCTAAGTGTTTGATGTCAGTCCTTGACGTACTTCTGTGCGATCTTGAGGATATTGTCCGCTTCGGAACGGTAGGGACTGTCCGGATAGTTATTGATAAACGAGTAATACTCATCTATTACATCGCGGAAACGGTCTGCCTTGCGCTCTTCCACACTGAGGTTTGCTTCTTGATAGCGAGCCTTAAGCACCAACATCTCCAAGTCCTCTTTGTATTTGGAATATGGATAGTCCTTGATGGCGTTTTTAGCTACGATGACGGCACTTTCATAGTTATTGCCCATATATGTGCCGAGGTTATAGTACAACTGCGCGTTCTGCAATTGTTTCAATGTCAATTTATCCTGCAACTCGAAGATCGCGTTTTGGGCAGTAGACACCTTTTCGCTGCGCGGGAAGTAGTCTATGAAGTTCTGCAACTCGCGTATGGCTTTAATGGTGCCTGTCTGGTCAAGTTGCGGCTCAGGCGAGTCAAGATAGTATCCATAGCCGCAATAGAAGCGTGCCGGCTCAGCATACTTGCCTTTAGGATAGCGCGTGTAATACTTCTCGAAAAAAGCTCCCGAGCTGATATAATCCTTGTTCTCGTAGTAGCTCATAGCTAACAGGTACAGCGATTCCTCTGCCTTGGACGATCCCTTGAAAACAGTAACCAAATCCGTTAGGATAGTCGCCGACTGCGAATAACGTTTTTGCTCGAAAGCACGCTTGGCGTACTCGAACTTATAGTCATTGTCGGTGCTCTTGAGGACGCGCTGGTATTCGCCACAAGACGCCACCATAATAGCCAACAAGATGTATGTCAGTAACTTGCGCATTTATATACGTATATCTGTCAGATAATTAATGTGCAAAGGTACAAATTTTCCGCGTAAAGAGCCCCTGATAGTCCGCAAAAAAGTGTGAAACAGATGCTAAACGCCGCTAAACACCAACCCAAAGCCTGTCTATTACAACTAAATCAACGCATATAGCCGATTTGAAAGCCGTAGCTGAGCATAGCCGGCAGCCATACAAAAGGCACAAGCGTCCTTTTTCGTGTATCTCGTATTACACCGGGTCTACATCATAGTAAATATACAGCCCTGTATACGAACCCATATTATGGAAATTAGTATATATCTGCCCGATGGCCTGCTTGACTTGCGATGGTGATATGCCGAGTTTAAACTTGAGCATTATACGCCGTATGTACATCTGTTGTATACGACCAACTTCGGGGGCATCGGGCCCGTATACTCCCGTCCCGAAAGTGCGCCGCATCATCGATGCAAAGGTCTCGGAGGCTTGCGCCACGCGTTCGGCATCCCGATGCTTGAAGTATATGTAAATAATGTGAGCAAAAGGCGGATAGTCGAAAGCTTGGCGCTCGCCTAATTCATGATCGTAGTATCCCTGATAATCATGTTTGCACACATATCCTATAATCGGATGACCCGGGTTGGCGGTCTGTATTATTACATGGCCGGGCTTGTCGCGCCGTCCGGCACGACCGCTCACTTGTTCCAGCATATTAAATGCACGCTCGGCGGCTCTAAAATCAGGGTAATTGATGATTGTATCGGCATTGAGTACCACCGCTGTACTAACATCACTAAAATCCAATCCTTTAGTAACCATCTGCGTACCCACAAGAATATCTGCCTTGTGCCGGGAAAAAGCATCGATAATGTTGGCATAATCATCCTTGTTACGCGTTGTGTCCAAGTCCATACGTAACATCTTGGCCTTTGGCAAACGTTCGGCGATATCATCCTCGATGCGCTCGGTGCCGTACCCAAGTACTTCTATAGCCGGCATTCCACATTCGGGACATATATTAGGCAAGCGCATCGTATGTCCGCAATAATGGCACACCAACTCTCCTTGGTGCCTGTGGTAGGTCATGGATACATCGCAATTTGGACATTTGGGTATGTAAGCACATTGCTTGCACCTCGCTATGGGGGCATAGCCGCGACGGTTGTGGAAGATTATAGCCTGACTACCACGGCCTACGGCTTGGGCCAGTTCCAAAGCCGTGCTGTCAGCCAAAGCACCCTTAACCTCGCCCTTTAGGCGAGCGCGTGTCATGTCCGTCACCGTAATACGCGGCAAGTGCACACCATTGTAACGTGTAGACAGCTTCACCAGCCCAAAGCGGCCTTGTTGTGCCTTATAATACGTCTCAACACTCGGAGTGGCACTACCCAACAGCGTCTTGGCTCCGCACATACGTGCCACAACCGTGGCTACATCGCGTGCGTTATATCGCGGTGCGGGGTCATATTGTTTGTAACTGGGCTCGTGTTCTTCGTCCACTATCACCATGCCAAGACTATGGAACGGCAGAAACACTGCCGACCGAGCACCTATAATCACACATGGCGATGTATTCTTGAGCAGCTTCTTCCAGACCTCGACGCGCTTGCCGTCCGAAAACTTGGAATGGTATATGACCACGCGCTGTCCGAATACACGCTGCAAGCGTCGTGTAAGCTGGGTTGTCAAAGCTATCTCCGGCACAAGCATCAGCGCCTGTCGTCCCGAACGCAGGGCCTCGTCTATGAGGTGTATATATATTTCCGTTTTGCCACTGGAAGTAACTCCGTGCAGCAATACCACATCTTTTTGTTCAAAGGCTGCGCGTATACCCTGCAATGCAGTATTTTGCTCGACCGAAAGCATGGGTAAGGATGTACACGCGACATCGGGGTCTGACGGCTGTGCCGTATCTGCATCAAAACGAGATGTTTCTACCGTGAAGGTGCGTAACAGTCCTTTGGTCTCGAGTGCTGTCAGTGATGCCGGAGTAGTCACGTCAGCTGCCTGCAACAGCGACTGTCGCGCCACCGGGCGTACTTCATCACCGCCTATAGCCCCGGAAAGCTTGAGCAACGCTGCAAGTATGCGCTGTTGAACCGGAGCCTTGGACACAACATCAAACATTCGGCGTACAACCTGTCGCCTGTCGCCGTCTCCAATTATGGGGACTACCATAAACTGTTTGCGTGGCCGAAAGCGCTCGACAAGACGCTCGCTGATCATTACCGCCCCGGCTTTGAGCAATTCATCCAGCAACGACTCTGTGTGCTCTATACCGGTAGCCTTAGACAGAGACTTGGACGTCATTTTACCCTTAGAGCACAAGGCCTGCCATAATAACAGCTGACGCTCGTCCGTAATGCCGGGCGGGATTGTCGGGTCAAAGTCCGGATTGGCTTCAACGAAGGTTTCTGTCTCAACCTTAAGCCCGGCAGGCAAAGCCGCACGCATCACCTCTCCAATACAACACATATAATACTCCGAAATCCACGTCATCAGCCTCAATTGACGAGAAGTCATCACAGCATAGTCGTCCAAGACCATGTCAATCTCCTTAAGTGTTCCTCCGGGATTGGCCGATGCAGCATTGCATACTATGCCCGTGTAACGATTGCGAGGACCAAAGGGCACTATAACTCTATAACCCTCACCAACACGTCCGTCCCACGCCTGTGGCACCTTATAGGTAAACACGCGCGGCACCGGAACGGGCACTATGACTTGAACCAATTGAGCCATGGATTATATATCATATTTGGCAGCCGTATTCAAATGACGGAGTGTGCAAATGATGGCGAGCACCCCATACCACAACTGGCTTGCGGAGTACAAAGATACAAGAAAAAACGGCGGATAACGGCATCCAATCGTTTTTTTTTGTAATTTTGTGCTTTAATATGCAGCAGAGCTATTTCTGTCGCCGTATTAGATATGCCTTTGTGCATACTTGTACATAGTAGAAATCAAAATTACAACATACACATATGAAACCTACACTGCTTGTACTTGCAGCCGGAATGGGAAGTCGCTACGGCGGCCTCAAGCAACTTGACCCGCTTGGCCCCCACGGCGAGACAATTATGGACTACTCTATTTACGATGCTCTGCGTGCAGGGTTCGGTCGCGTGGTGTTTGTCATACGCCACGATTTCGAGAAGGATTTTCGCGAGCGCGTATGCAGCAAATACGATGGCGTTATAGACGTACACGTTGTATTCCAAAGCACCGACGCATTACCTGAAGGTTATATCTGCCCTCAGGATCGTAAACGTCCCTGGGGCACCAACCATGCCATAATGATGAGCAAGGACGTCATCGACGGCCCGTTTGCAGTCATCAACGCTGATGACTTCTACGGACACGAGGCCTTCGAGATAATGGCTCGTCACTTTGCACAGGCCGGCACAAACGCTCCCGGCAACTACTGCATGGTGGGCTTCCGCATAGGCAATACCATGACTCGCAACGGCTCGGTGTCGCGAGGCGTATGCACCGTCATTGACGGCAAGCTCAATAAGATTGTCGAGCGGCGTAAGATTTACTATGCCGCAGACGACTCCATAGTATATGAAGATGAAAACGGAATCCCCAGACCATTGACTGCCGATGCACCGGTATCAATGAATCTCTGGGGCTTTACCCCGGATTACTTCGAATACAGTGAACGCGAATTCCGTCGCTTCTTGGACAAGTACATCACCGATCCTTCACGTGAATTCTTCATCCCTTCCGTAGTGGACAAGCTTATACGCAACGATGAGGCCTCGGTAACCGTTCTAAAAACCTCGGACAAATGGTTTGGCGTCACCTACGCGCAAGACCGCGAGCATGTAGTCGAATCGCTGGCCAAGCTACACAGACAGGGCCACTATCCGGCCAAACTTTTTGACAAGACAAGCCTCTAACGATGGACTTTACGCTTCAGGCCACTGCCCCATCGTCCAAGGCACGCGCCGGACGCATAGTCACCGACCACGGAGTCATCGAAACTCCCATATTTATGCCCGTGGGCACACAGGGCAGCGTCAAGGGTGTGCATATTCCGGAACTGCGCAGCCAAGTTCATGCCCAAATCATCTTGGGCAACACCTATCATCTATACCTGCGCCCCGGCATTGAGATCCTCAACCGCGCCGGAGGCCTGCACAAGTTCAACGGCTGGGACGGGCCCATACTGACAGACAGCGGCGGATTCCAAGTGTTTTCATTGAGCCATAACCGTAAACTCACAGAAGAGGGAGCCCACTTCCGTAGTCATATCGATGGTTCGCGTCACCTTTTCACGCCCGAGAATGTCGTGGACATACAGCGCAACATCGGCGCCGACATCATGATGGCCTTGGATGAATGCCCTCCCGGAGCCAGTGATTACAAGTACGCGCGACGCTCGCTCGACCTCACGCTCAAATGGATGGAGCGCGGATGGCGCCATTACAACGAGACCGAAGGCCTCTACGGATACCATCAAGCATGGTTCCCCATAGTTCAGGGTTGCACCTACGAAGATCTGCGCCGCGAAAGCGCCGAACATGTCGCCGCCCTTGGCGCCGAAGGCAACGCCATAGGCGGTCTGGCCGTAGGCGAACCCACCGAGGTAATGTATGACATGATAGAGGTCGTCAACGAAATTCTTCCGCAAGACCGACCACGCTATCTTATGGGCGTAGGCACACCCGTCAATATACTCGAAGCCATCGACCGCGGCGTCGACATGATGGATTGTGTAATGCCCACCCGAAACGGTCGCAACGGAATGCTCTTCACTCCGGAAGGAACCATGAATATGCGCAACCGCAAATGGGCCGATGATTTCCGCCCGATATGGGAGGATGGGCCCACAGACGTCGACCGCATATACTCGCGTGCATACTTACGCCACCTATTCATCGCCGAGGAAATCCTGGCGATGCAAATAGCATCTATACACAACCTCGCCTTCTACCTTTGGCTGGTAGGCGAAGCACGTCGGCATATCTTTGCCGGAGACTTCCATGCCTGGAAAGAAGAAATGGTTACACGCCTTAACCGCCGTCTCTGATGTTCAAGACCATTGACCGCTATATTATTCGTAAGTTTCTAGGAACATACGTTTTCGCCATCATCCTGCTGTTGGCGATAGTGGTCATGTTCGACATCAACGAGAAATTGGACGCCTTTCTCAAAGCACCGTTGCATGCCACCATCGTTGACTATTTTCTCAATTTCATCCCTTATTTTGCCAACCAGTTTGCGCCGCTATTTACCTTCATCGCGGTAATTTTCTTCACATCCAAGCTGGCTATGCATAACGAGATTGTGGCAATGCTGTCCTCGGGTATGAGCTTCAGACGTCTGCTAAGACCGTATATGGTCAGCGCCGCTGTCATAGCCGCTGCCTCATTCGTGCTGAGTGCCTATATCATACCCCCGGCCAACGTCAAACGCATAAACTACACCAATACTTACGTCAAAAACAAGCGCGTGGACTATGGTGCAAATATCATGCTTATGGTGGCGCCCAACGAAATTGCATATATCAACCGGTATGACAATATTACCAAAACCGGCATTCGCTTCTCGCTCGAAAGCTTCGATAAAGACAAACGTCTCGTCTCTCGACTTACAGCCACAAGCATACGTTGGGACACGCTGTACAACTGGCGCGTAAACGACTATGTGATACGCGATTTTCGTGACGGACGCGAATACATTTCCAAAGGCATGAGTCTGGACACCATCATACCGTTTGAGCCCCGCGATTTTCTCATTGCGGTCAATGACTGCGAAAAAATGACAACTCCGGCACTGGCTCGATATGTCGAGAGACAGAAAGAACGCGGCGTGGCCAACATCCGCACTTTTGAAGTTGAGTATCACAGGCGTTTTGCCATGACAGCAGCTGCATTCATTCTCACTATCATAGGTATGTCCCTATCTTCGCGCAAGGTTAAAGGCGGTATGGGGCTTAATATCGGCATAGGTTTGGTCCTCAGTTTCGGATACATCCTCTTCATGACTGTCACACAGACTTTTGCCTTATCCGGCCTTACGTCTGCCATGGTAGCCATGTGGATTCCTAACGTATTGTTCTCGTTGATAGCTCTCGTACTCTACATACGTGCACGGCGCTAAGGTTCAAGCCTATTGTCTCTTAATATCTCAATGACAATGCGTCACTTATTGTCACGCATTGTCATCATCGTTGTCATCATCAAAACCGAGAAACCAGTCGCCATCGAAAGCTTGTTCTCGGAAATCGCGCAATTCTCGTCCTTCACGCTTGGTGGGACGGCCCAAACCCTTTCGCCGATCCACAAAACCGCTGACTGCTATTATATCGAGCAGGTCATACTGGCTTTGAGGCGTCAGGTTCTCAAGATACTCGGGAACAAGACGGGCTCCAAGGCGGTTTTCGGCAAGACCTTTGACTCGAAACGTATATGTCACCGGAGGCTTGCGTACGTATATAATGTCGCCAATCTTAATGGTGCGCGAAGGCTTGGCGGCCGGCGCATCCTCAGCACCCACACTTATACGCCCTTTGCGACATGCATCGGTACTGATGGTGCGAGTCTTGAAAACACGCATGGCCCACAGCCATTTGTCCAAACGAACTTCCTCTTTTGGCATATCTTTAATATATCCTCTCTCCGAACCGTTATCTTCAATCGCGGTCGCGCTGTCCAAAGCGGAATTTGGGGCGAGATAAATTAAACTTGCGCAGATACTGGCGTACAGCCGTCATCGTGGCATTGGCTCTAATGCTCTTGGGCGTGATGGCGGCATGAAGCCATTCACGCAGCTTGGAGGGACGCGAAGTATCATTGATGTTTACCGGATCTTCATTGTCCTCACTGACATAGAGCTTGGCTTGGCGCTCGCCGCGCAAAACGGCAAGGGCGTTCTCAGCGAGAGATTTCAACTCGTTCTCTCCCGGATAAACATATATGGGAGCAATAAAGTCTACATGCTCGGCAATGAAATCGGTGATACGCTTGCTATGTGCCATTCCGCCGGTTATAAGGATGGCGTCCACATCGCCTTTAAGAGCTATGGCCATCGTGCCTATGGCTTTGGCAACGGTATAGCACATGGCTCGCAGCACAAGCATGGCATGAAGGTCGCCATTATCTATTCGCTCAAGCACCTCCGGCACGCTCGTCGTGCCCAAATGAGCCATAAGACCACCGCCGCCATGCACAAGGCGATGCAACTGATCCTCCGTGTACTTACCCGAAAAGCAGAGTTTAATCAGCGGACCGGGAGGCAACGATCCCGAACGTTCGGGGGAAAATGGACCGCAGCCGTCCAAGGCGTTGGTAGTATCCATCACTCGTCCACGACGATGTGCGCTGGCGGTGATACCGCCGCCAAGGTGGCAGACAATAAGGTTTAACTCTTCGTATGGAGTACCATTTTCTTTGGCAAAAAGCCGTGCTATAGCTTTTTGGTTAAGAGCATGAAAAACCGATTCGCGCGGCAACTCCGGAACGCCGCTGATGCGTGCATACGGAATCATTTCGTCTACGACCACAGGGTCGGCTATATATGCCTTGACACCTATCTCACGAGCGATTTCGCGAGCTATAAGACCTCCAAGGTTGCTTGCATGCTGCACACGAGCATATATCAAGTCGTGCGCCATGTCGTCGTTGACCTCGTAGACACCGCTTTCGACCGGTTTGCTTACGCCACCTCGGCCTATGACGGCATTGATGCTTTTGATGTCGATGTCATGCTTGGCAAGAGTCTCTTCTATAAGGTCTTTGCGCCACTCAAATTGGTCCGGGACTGTGGCAAAGCGTGCAAGATCCTCGGGCTTGTGTCCCAAAGATGTTGTCAGTATAGGTTGATCGTCATCGTATACGGCGATTTTTGTTGATGTCGATCCGGGGTTGATGGCGAGAATGCGGTACATATATATATGGTGTATAAATTAATTATGTCGTTAAGAAAATAAGCATCCCGTATGTCTGCCGCCCAAATATGAGGCTGCGAGATTGCCGAGAAAGCCGGCATTGTTTATTTCTTGACCGATAGGCAAGCTAAGGCTATGGAATACAGCTTGGTCTTGGCGGTGTCTCCTCGCGAAGTAAGCACACACGGCACCTTGGTACCTACAACGAGAGCGGCAATCTCGGCCCCGCCAAAGTGTGAAGCACTCTTAAAGAACACATTGCCGGATTCGATATTTGGGAAAAGCAGGCAGTCGGCATGTCCGGCAACACCATGACTGCCTTGTACCTTCTTCTGCTCGGCTGCCTCTGTATACATGGCTACGTCCAAGGACAACGGCCCGTCGATTTCTACATTGCCCAACTGACCGCGGTCTCCCATCTTGGCAATGATGGCAGCCTCGGTGGACGACAATACCGATGGCAGCAACTGCTCGCTACAAGAGATTACTGCCAATTTGGGCCGTTCGATACCAAGCGAATTTGCCACCTGTGTCAAATAACGCACAAGTACGGTCTTTTGCTTGAAATCTGGCATCGGAATTACAGCAACATCCGAAATAACCAGTAGTCTGTCGAAACCCGGAAGCTCGACAACGGAGACATGACTCAGTGTGCCCTTGGGCGGGAACAACCCGGCGTCCTTGTTTAAGATGCCGCGCATATATTTGTCTGTCGAAACCAAACCTTTCATCAACACATCGGCATTGCCTGTCGCCACGGCTTGCACCGCCAAATTGACACATTTCACGGGGTCTGCCTCATTTATGATGGTGAAGTCGGAAGTATCTATGCCCTCGGCACGACACACATCCAATATCACACCCTTTTCTCCATATATTGTAGGCAAAACAAGCCCTTCCATATAAGCATTGTACACTGCCTGAAGCGTATGCGAGTCTTGACCATAGGCTACCGCAAGACGACGGCGGCCACGAGCACGAGCCTCATCTACTATTTGCTGAAGTTTGGTTATCATACCGGTATTGAATTTTTTAGAGTACTAGACAGAACCTCGGCTCTGTCAATTGTGGAAATTTTTCTTTTATCCCTGCAAATGTACACATTTTTTTTGTGCAAATAGTATTATCAACACGTTTTTCTTGTGATGGAACAAGTCCGTTACCTACCACACCGAAACATACCGCCGTTACTTCAACTCAGGCCTTTGTAATTGTGCCATGTCGCATACTACACAATCATTGCGGTGTGCTTTGCCATTCGCTATACAATATAAGTTTATGGCTATGAATGGTGTCGTAAAATTGAAGTTGATTATGCGTTCTACAATCTTGTAGGTATCATCGCCTCGGTGCTTGTTGTAAAAGTCAAGCAAAACAGCGCCCACGCGTAGCGGTCGAACCTTGTTATCATTACCAATGCAATATTGTCCTAAATAAA
>DAAP01000034.1 GCA_001701165.1 Bacteroidales bacterium H4
GTGTCCCAATGATAAAGTCAGGTGTGTTGTTTGTTTTTGGTGAAAATATTATCGTATATTTGTTGCGTTGTGTTTGTTTTGCCATGATGGCAACTAATTGCATGACATTCGGAATTGATTATTTTCACTCTAACAACCATTAATAATGATAAGAATTATCATTACGATGTTATTGGCTATGTTCTTAATGTCTTCGTGCCAAGATGCTCCTGCTCCGAAGATAGAGGGGGCAAAGACAGTAGATGTCCCTGTGGTCGAACAAGAGTACACCGACAGGGTAATGACAAATGATGTCGGACGCGCAATTGCAGCTTTGGCTGTATCGGGCGAATATGGATTACACAATTCGCGAGCGATGCTTTATTCCGTCGACTCGCTTAAGGCTAAAGATGGCTCTCTAACAGCCATCGTTGTAAACTTTGCAAACGATGGAGGTTTCATACTTCTTAGTCCTACGAAGAAATACTACCCGGTTTCAGCTCTAATAGCTTATATATGAACTAGGGTTGGGGTGGAAGTTATGACGGCTTCTTCACTGAAACGAGCACTTTTGCCGGAACAAGCAACAGTAAATATACTAAAGACTGCAAATGCTTATATGTTACGAAACCATAAAAATAGGATATTATGAAAAGAATAGATTTAATCCGATTAGGCATACTGATGACCATTACCGTAATGGGGGCTATCGCGGCCACAGCGCAAAATGACGCGACAACATCGTATGACAACTTCGACAAGATGAAGACAGATCACTGGACTATATACGCCCGAGGCTTTTACTCGATAGGTAATATCGGAGGTAAGTTGATAGGGGATTATATTGATGAGAATGGAAACATTGTCGGTATGGCTGGTACAAGTGATAAGTACTGGGGCGTATCGCTGACGGCACAGCGCAAATTTTATTTCTCCGGAAGATGGTGGGCAGCGCCCGAAGGCGGCTTACTGCTGTCCTGGCCGTATGAATCTTCTAACCATCCGACCGAATTTGGTGTGGAACTCGGAGGTTTAGTCGGCTATACCTTGACCCGTAACAACTGTTGGGGCCTTGACTTCTTTGGCGGATTTACCGGACGCCTTGGTCTGATGAAACATCAGGGCTATCATTGCCGTTACTGGCCGGGTGCCGGTTTCGCTCGTTTCGGCGTGTCGGTTATGCGCGGACACATCTCGCTCACAGCTGCTTTCAATTTGGCGGTGTGTGGCTACCGACACTTCTCCGGCAAGAGCGACTATCGTGACCGTCTGAATGCATTTGATTTCGGAATTGGTTACTCGTTTTGATTTGATAGTATAAAAATATAACAGGCAAAGGGGGAGACTCTTTGCCTGTTTTTATATTACATCTATTGCCAAGAGTGGTTTGTGAAAAAATATGGTTCTTGAATCTAAAACACAGATGGGAGTCTTGTTCGGGGAAAAATGGGAATAGGGCCTATAAGCAAAAAAAGCAAAAAAAGTGATTAAAATCCGAATTTTTCAGCTGTTTAAGAGCATATTGTCAGGAATTATTTGTAATTTTGCGTTTGCTTCCAAATGCCCTCCGCGGCGACCGTGGATTTTAGCCATGATACCGAGCTACGGCACTGCCTGACAAGTGGGAAACTTGTGTTGCAGCGGCATTTGGAAACCTTAAATCGGGATAGCATGGAACACATGCATCTTGACATCACTTAAAGTTGCATTTTAACCCATCAATTAATTGAAATAATGAAACCAAGCCTAATTACGAGGAGGGTACGGACGGTACTCTCCGCAGTTTTGGTCGCCATAGGGCTTTATGCACCGCCTAAGGCAAGTGCGGGAGTGCCTTACCCTAACGACCTGTATCTGACTCAACAGTCGGATGTGACATGTACGCTTGTGTCAAATGCGATGATGCTACGTGCGCGTACTTACCTGAGCAACAACAGTAACTGGACTGCGATTACCGAAGCTTCGCTCATGCCTTATGGCTGGATCAACGGTGCCGGTCAGCGATCCAATTATTCGGCTACTTTCGGCAACTGCTCTTTCACAGTCAATCAAGCCTATGTCAACGGCTTGACAGTAGCGCAGTTACAGGGCATTTTGAATGCTCACCCGGAGGGCGTGTGCATATATGTCACCAGTATCCCTCATGCCCAATGGATAACCGATATAGAGAACGGCATCGTGTATAGCGGCGACTCATCATGTGCCGCTTACTTCGGCCGCCGTCCCTTGTCCAATACTTACCAAGGCCAATGTTGCGGCTACAATCAAAATACGGTGTTGGCCCGCGTGACCAGTTACTGGTACGTGTCGTCTTACAACGTGCCCGCTAACACAAGTTACACCACACCTTCCATTACACAGAAAAAGCAGAACCTTCCCAACGGAACTTACCGTATTGCATGTTACGACAATCCGACATACGGCCTTGACGTAGCCGGAGGGTCTACCGCCGACGAGGCAAACGTGCACATTTGGGAATACTCCGGGGCTAAGCAACAGCAGTTTAATGTAACCTTTGCCGGTGACCATTATAACATTCAGGCTGTACACTCCGGTAAGAATTTGGACCTTTATAGGGCCGCTTCGGCTCCGGGGACCAATGTCCAGCAGTATGCCATAGACGGGACGGATGTCCAAAATTGGGTACTCGAAGAAGCCGGCGAGGGTGCTTTCTATATCGTCAACAACAACGGCCTTTATATGGATGTAAAAGACGGTATAGTCTCCAATAGCACCAATGTCCAAGGATATAGCGGCAACAAGAGCAACGCCCAGAAGTGGTTCTTCATAGCTGTCAACGGAAACCAGTCGATACCGGATGGTGACTATCAGATACATTTGGCCTCGAACTTCGGGTATGGTGTTGTTGAGTCGACAGGTACATCCTCGTCCGGCAGCAATATACACCTGTGGACGCTTGACAATTCGGCCCACCACAAGTGGAACGTGAAGTACTTGGGCAATGGATATTACTCCATACGTCTGAAGCACAGCAATATGGCGCTCAATCTTAACGGAGGTCCGTACAAGGGCTACGCCAACGCTCAACAGCATCCGTTCTCCGACAACGACGAGGCTTCCATGTGGATGCTTAAAGATGCCGGCGACGGAAGCTTCTATATTGTGAACAAGAAAGGCCTATTCCTCGACGTATATGGCGCCAAGGTTGCCAATGGAACAAACATCGGCGGCTGGTGCGGCAATTCGGGTGATGCCCAGAAGTGGAAATTTGTTGCTGTGAACGGCACTCAGACCATCAAGGACGGCTACTACAACATCCGCAGTGCCAAAGACAACAACTTCGGCGTAGACGTGGAAACCGTGTCCAAAGAAAACAACGCAAATGTCCACCTGTGGACCATAGGCACGGGCAACAACCAGAAATGGAATGTCAAGTACCTCGGCGACGGTTATTATTCGATGGCAGCCGCCCACTCGCGCAAAGCCCTTGACATGCATCGTGGCGGTATCGACAACGGCTGCAACGTACAGCAGTACGACAACACCGCGGCTACAAATAATGCACAGCAGTGGATTATCAAGGAAACCGGCGACGGTGCTTACTATATAATCAACAAGAACGGCCTCTTCCTTGACATAGAAAACGGCACAATTGCCAACGGCACAAATATCGCCGGCTGGTGTGGCAACCGCACTCCGGCCCAGAAATGGGTATTCACAGCCGTGAATGTAGACAAAGAGCCGCCTGTAATCAGCAATATCAAGATTACAAACCTCACCAGCTCGGGCTACACGGTGACCTGTACGGTTACGGACAACGAAAAGGTGACATCCGTAAAGATGCCTACGTGGAGCGTGGCCAACGACCAGGATGACATCAAATGGTATGAGGCGACCGTCAATGGCAATACAGCCACCTGCGACATCAAGACCTCCAACCACAACAACGAAACCGGCGTCTACTTGACCCATATCTATGCCGAAGACGACTTGGGCAATACGACAAGCTCCTCCGCAGGCGAGATAGATGTTCCTGTCAGAAGCAACAATCCGGACAGACTGCCCGACGGCGTATACCGTATCGCCTGCTACAGCAATGTAAATTACGGCCTTGACGTAGCCAATGCCTCTACTGCAGACGAGGCCAACGTAATAATATCGGAGTATTCGGGCCGCATGAACCAGCAGTTTAATGTGACTTACAGCAACGGATACTACCATCTGCAAGCTCTGCATTCGGGCAAGAATCTGGATCTCTACAAAGCCGGTTCGGCTTCCGGAACCAACGTCCAGCAATATTCTATCGACGGAACGGAAGTTCAGAACTGGGCTCTCCGTAGCACCGCTGACGGGACGTACTTTATCGTCAACAGCAATGGCCTCTATATGGATGTCACCAACGGCACTATGGCCGACGGCGTCAACGTCCAGGGACATTCCGGCAACCAAAGCGATGCCCAAAAATGGATATTTATAGCGGTCAACGGTGTTCAGTCTATACCTGACGGCGACTATCAGATACGCCTGACCAAGGACTTCCGATATGGCGTCGGCGTCCAAGACGCTTCCACATCCAACAGCGCAAATGTCCAATTGCAGCGCATCACCGGCGAGGATAACCAGAAGTGGAGTGTCAAGTACCTCGGCAACGGGTATTACTCGCTCATAGCCAAGCACAGCGATATGGCACTCAACCTTTACGGCAAGGAATACAAGGGCAGTCCGAATATCTTGCAGCATCAGTTTACGGAAGGTGATGACGCCTCCGAATGGATACTGCGCAATGCCGGTGCCGGTAATTTCTACATCATCAACAAGTGCGGTAGATTTGCCGATGTCAGCAACGGCGTATTCGTCGATGGCACCAATATCAACGGCTGGACAGGCAACTCGAGCGATGCCCAGAAGTTCAAATTTGTGGCTGTCGATGGCGGGCAGTCGCTCTACGATGGCATATACCAAATCCGCAATTCGTCAAATAGAAACCTTGTGCTGGACGTAGACCAAGCCTCGACAGACAATAGCGCGAATGTGAAATTGAGCAAGGCTAACGGTGGCGACAGCCAAAAGTGGCGCATCAGCTACCTCGGTGACGGTTATTATTCCATCGTGGCCGTACATTCGGACAAGGCACTTGACATGCAGAACGCCGGTATCGACAACAACTGCAAGGTGCAACAGTACGAAAACTCCGCAGCCACCAACGATGCCCAGCAATGGATAATCAAGGAAGCCGGAGACAAGGAATTCTATATTATTCATAAGAACGGCCTCTTCCTTGATGTGGTCAACGGCACAATCGCCGATGGTTCGGGCATCCAGGGCTTTGTAGGCAACCGCACGGACGCACAAAGATGGGTGTTCACGGACGCTGACTCGGGCGATATCTCCGGCATCGATACGCCGGCCGTAGGCAAGACCATCGAAAAGGTCGAGTACTACGATGTAAACGGTCGTCTTAGCGAGAAACCTTACGAAGGCTTCAACCTGATTGTCACCATCTACGATGACGGCACAAAGGAAGTCAAGAAGGCTTTCGTGAAGTAACCGCCTGAACGATACTCAATATATGGCCGGCCGGAGCGATAAGCTCCGACCGGCCTGTTTTTTTGTGCCGTCATGGTCTCCGGCCTTTTTGAGGGTCTATGCAAGGCGCTCATCTCGAACCCCGGCACAGGTTTCCGGACGGCGGACACGCATTTTGTGCCGTGTTTTGATGCTCTATTTCGGTGGAAGTGTGTACCTTTGCAACAGTTTTTGCGTTATATGGCCGGCCATGTCCGCCCGCCTAAAGCATAAGTGTACACGCCGTGTACGTGTAGATATACAAGTGAATACAGAGCAATGAAGATACTGAAATTTGGAGGAACAAGCGTGGGCAGCGCCGAGCGCATGCGCCACGTCGCCGACTTGATAAGTTCGCGCGGATGCAATATGGTGGTGTTGTCCGCCATGTCCGGTACGACAAACACTCTTGTCGAGATAGCCGAATACCTACAGAAAGGCAATCAACCCGGTGCACTCGAAACGCTGAATGTGCTTCAGGGCAAATATAACGATGTCATTGCCGGACTTTTCGGCGACAATGCCGAGGCCCGAAGTACCGCTACCGAGGCTGTGGGCGCCTGCTTGGGATATGTGCGCTCGCTCACCAACGAGGACTACTCGCCAGAGAGCGAAAAAGAAATCCTGGCCCAAGGCGAATTGATGTCCACGGCGCTGATGAACACGTACTTGCACATGTGCGGCGTAAGCTCGGTCCTGCTGCCGGCCTTGGAGTATATGCGTACCGATGCCGAAGGCGAGCCGGACATGAAATACATAAGCAGTCACCTGCGCCGCCTGATGGAAGTCAATCCCGATGCCGATTTATACCTGACTCAAGGCTACATTTGCCGCAACGCCGCCGGACATGTAGACAATCTGCAACGCGGAGGCAGCGACTACACCGCCTCGCTGTTGGGCGCGGTCCTCGGTGCCGAAGAAATCGAGATTTGGACGGACATTGACGGGATGCACAACAATGACCCCAGATATGTGCAGGGGACTTCGCCGGTGAGCGAATTGCATTTTGAGGAAGCCGCCGAACTGGCTTATTTCGGGGCCAAAATACTGCATCCATCCTGCGTCCTGCCTGCCCGTCTGAATAATATTCCCGTGCGTCTGCTCAATACCATGGAGCCGCAGCGCCCCGGCACGCTGATACATAATATGCCGTCTACGCGTACCATCAAGGCTGTGGCAGCCAAGGACAACATCATAGCCATAAAAATCAAGAGCGGGCGAATGTTGTTGGCCTATGGTTTTTTGCACAAGGTCTTCGAGACTTTCGAAAACTACCGCACAAGCATCGATATGATGGCCACCAGCGAGGTGGGCGTGACCGTCACCATAGACGACGAAAAGCACCTGGCAGCCATTGTGGATGACCTTAAGAAATTCGGGACGGTCACCATAGACCGCGACATGGTGATTATATGCGTCGTGGGCGACCTCGAGTGGCATAATACCGGATTCGAAGCCAAGGCCGTTTCGGCTCTTTCGGACATTCCGGTTCGCATGATTAGCTACGGCGGCAGCAACTACAATGTCTCCATGCTTGTACGTCGCCAAGACAAGGTCGAGGCTCTCAATCGCTTGAGCCGCGCTTTGTTCGGCTGATAGTCATACCGGTCATACCGGCTATAATATCTATAACAGCCGTATCGGCTATTATAGTCAGTGCGTTATTCGGCGTTGTCGCCGCCGTATTGCTCGATGTAAGCCTCGGCAGCCAGGCATAATTCGTCGTACCATTCTTTGCCGAAGCGGGCTGTCAGCGGCTCTTTCAGGAACTTGTAAGCGCGTAGGCCGATGCGGCGTCCGAGGACTTCGGCACATTTGCATATTTTCCAGCGGTGCAGATTGATTGCCGTGAAATCCGGGTATTCGGACAGACGTACCGGGTAGAGATAACATGACATGGGCTTGCGTATGGAGCATCGTCCTTCGCGATAAGCCTTTTCGATGGCGCACAGGCACTTGCCTCCCTTGTCGTAGGTGGTAAATACGCAGTTGGCGTTATCTACAATCTGAGTGACCAGGTCGCCCTCCTCGTCTATGTAGCTGATGCCGCATTCATCGATGCGCCGCCGTGCGGCAGGCAGCAGGTCGTCAACGAATGTCGGTAGCGCCTCGGCAATCTGTCGGCACTCATCTTCGGTGACCGGGGCGCCCGCATCGCCGTCTATGCAGCATTGGCCCAGGCATTGGTCCAAGTCGCAGCAAAAATACCGCTCTATAAGGTCCAGTGATACCAATGTGTCCTGTATCTGAAGCATTATCGTCTCTTCTGTGGTGTAGTTCATTTGTGTCTTTTGTCGGTATCGGCGCAAGGTGATTTCATCTTGGGGTGTCAGCGCAAGGTGATTTCGGCCGCTCCCACCAGGGCATCATAGCGTGCGCCCGGACGGCGGTTGTACAGCCTCATGCGGTAGGTGTTGCGTGTCTCGTATTTGTCGCCCTCGACGATGTCCGTCCGTCCCGTGCGCGTTCCGGCGGGTACGGCCAAGTATTGGTACGAATAGGCTCCCTGCTTGAGCAGCATTGCCTTGGTGTATCGGCCTGTATCGGTATCGTATCCTACTCGAGCCTCGTCCGAAAAGCGGCGTTGCACCATGTCTCCGTCGATGTATATGTCCATGCCCGGCATTTGCGGCATGTCCAGCGAGAAGTACACCACTGTGTAGTCGGCGGCCACGTCGCTGTCGTCATCGCTGTTGTACTCGCGCACGACATATCCGCCGCCAAGAGTCTCGTCGTAGTGGTAGCTGTCAGCCGAACGGGGCTTGTCCGTCATCAGCACCATGCGGTAGTAGGGGGCAGAGTATGCCACCTCGTCCACGTTCATTCCGGCGAATTGCGTCGAGATTGTCTCGAAGCGCCGATATTCGTTGCCGGCGTTGAAAATCAACTCCGGCGTATGCTCGTAGAAGATGTTGTCTCCCGATACGCGCAGGGGATGACGCAGCGTGCGCACATCGTCCGTGCGGCCGTTTTGCTCGATGACCAAAATGAGGTCGTTGTAGGAGTCCGTGACCGCCGCCCCGTGTACATTGGCGTTGACGGACAGTTGTTGGTGCTTGCGGTTGTAGTCCACATCGGTGCGCGTGGTGATTTCGGCGCCCAAGACGGCCGAGCCCTCGCTGACGGCCAGTCGGCATTGCAGCCAGATGTCCTCAGGATCGCTTTCCGGATATACCCTCAGCAGGTAATTGCCTGATATGGTGGGACGTGTCTGCTCGTTTGGCAGCGTAAGCGTGTAATGGACGTAGTGTACTGTGGTTGCACGCGAGAAGTCGTAGTCGTCTATGGTGCCCTCGTTGAAGCCGTCAAGGTATTCGACGTAAGACAATTGGTCCGGTGTCCAGTCGGCGGTGCAATGTGTCAGCGTATACCGCAGATATTCGCGGTCTTCGGACAGATGGTCGAAGCTGATGACAAATCCGCCGTTGTCCGTTACGGCCACCGGTATGCCGGTCTGGCCGCGCGGTCCTCCGAGTGTGCCGACGCGCAATGTGCGCACCGCCTCGTTGAATACGGCTGTATGCGTGTGCGCGGGTACTGTGGCCGCTCCCGCGAGTGTTGTCAAGGCCGTTAATGCCGCCAATATGTGTCGTATGGGTATTACCATTGTATGGGTTTAAGTCCTTGCTGAACGAGATAGTCGTTGGCACGTGTGAAATGGTGGTTGCCGAAAAATCCGCGATAGGCGGACAATGGCGAAGGGTGGGGTGATGTCAGCACCAGATGGCGTTGCCGGTCGATGAATGCGCCTTTTTTGATGGCATAACTGCCCCAAAGCATGAATACCAGCCCGCGGCGATGGTTGGCCAAATGCAGGATGACGTTGTCGGTGAATTCCTCCCAGCCTTTGCCCTGATGCGAGCCGGCACGATGGGCGCGCACCGTCAGGGTCGAGTTTAGCAGCAATACGCCCTGTCGGGCCCATCGCGACAGGTCGCCGTCCGGGTTGACAGGCTGTCCGGTGTCTTCGGCTACTTCGCGCAGGATATTGATTAGTGACGGAGGTAGCGGCGTGCCCGGAGCAACCGAGAAGCACAGCCCGTTGGCCTGGCCCACGTCGTGGTATGGGTCCTGCCCGAGGATGACCACGCGCGTGTCCGCATAAGGACATGCGTCAAAGGCCGCGAAGATTTGCGATGCGGGCGGAAACACCGTTGCAGTGGCGTACTCATTGCGTACAAAGTCGGTAAGTCGCTGAAAACTCTCGCTTTGCCATTCGGACGCTAAGGCGTTTTTCCATCCCTGTTCGATGCGTACGTTCATGTCATTTGTCGTTAGTATTTGCAAAAGTACGAAAAATTGCCTAATTTTGCGCATCTCAAAAGGCACGAGATGCGACAAGCGCCCGTAGTTCAATGGATAGAATTATGGATTCCGGTTCCATCGATTGGGGTTCGACTCCCCACGGGCGTACAAGTTTGTTTGATAGATACTCATATAAGACGTTGCTTGCAAGTGATTGCGGGCGACGTCAATCTTTTGTCAAATCATAAAATCATATAGATATGAAATACGTCTTAGCAATACTTCTTGCATTCTGCGGTATGACATCGCGGGCCGAAGGCGCATGGAGCGACATCTTCAATTGGGAGGCGCCGTTGACGCTTACTCCGCCTTACAGCCCGGCGACGAGCCAAAATAAATCCGGCGAATATATCGGCGGCGTCGAGTTCAAGGGAACATATAGCACCTTTACCATCGATGACAGCGCCATCAAAGAAAAAAGCCAGTCGGCACGCTTCTTCTTCGGTTATTTGACACAGACCAACGAAATGCGAGCCTACGCAAGAAGCATTATCACCGTTAAGGCTGTCGAAAATCAAGCCATACTCGGCATTGCTTTCGCCGGCGCCAAGGTGGGCTCAGAATACCTATATACCGAGACTCCCGGAACATGGGATGAGGGAGCATGGACACCGAGTGAGCAGGGCGTGATCGAGGTACAATTTTTAGTACTGGCCACAATTAACTGTACCAAGACGACCGTTGACGGGTCCGATTGGAATTCGGTGGACGACATCAGTGTGGACAGTTCAGGCGATGTGGTGTCCTGGACCGATATGCAGGGACGTACATACACTCATCGACCTCAAGCTGCGGGCATATATATCTGCCGTCATACTTCGGGCAAGGTGACACGAGCACTTGTCAGGTAAACAATGCACGCGTGGCGTGCAGATGTCGCGGATGGGAAAGTGACAGAATCGTAGACCCTGCAGGGCGCAATACATCGCGCCGCGCGGCAAAACCATAATGTGTGAATTTCAAATAAATGAACGGGCACTTCGTGGGGATTACTGTCATAAGGACATACGAAGCGATATTTGCTTATCTGCTTGAATGAAAATATATTATCTTCCGTCGCTGTGGGTGCAATGTATTGCGCCCCTACCGAAATTCGTCATTATGACACACCCTCTTTGAGTATGCGCATCCGGGAGGATGCCTGTACGCAAAAGCTGCAGCGGCAGCCAAGTTGTTATCTATCATAGGTTTCCAATAAAGAGTACTAATTGTTTAAGGTAAAAATTTCTATGAATTTTTCAGGTTCGATAGATTTTTCGCCGAAAATCGTTTCGGCATTGCGCCACTATTCGACGGCGCGTTTCAAGTCCGACCTCATTGCCGGCATAGTTGTAGGCATCGTTGCCTTGCCTCTTGCCATAGCCTTCGGTATAGCCTCCGGCGTCAGCCCCACAGTGGGATTGACCACCGCCATTATAGGAGGTTTCATCGTCTCGGCTTTGGGCGGCAATTCGGTGCAAATCGGAGGCCCTACCGGAGCGTTTATCATCATCGTATACAGCATCATCCAGCAATACGGGCTCGAGGGCCTCGGTGTGGCCACCTTTATGGCCGGGGTAATGCTCGTAGCTATGGGCTTATTCCATTTGGGGACGGTAATCAAGTTTATACCCTATCCCATAGTAGTTGGCTTCACCGCCGGTATTGCCCTCACGATATTCTCCACGCAGATCAACGACTTCTTCGGGCTTGGTCTGGCGGATGTGCCCGGAGCCTTTATCAGCAAATGGGGTGTGTATTTTGAACATATCGGCGATATTTCGTGGACGACGCTTGCTGTGGGCGCTGTTTCTTTGGCTATTATAGTATTGACGCCTCGCATATCCAAGCGACTGCCGGGCGCACTTATGGCCATAGTCGTGGTTACGGCCGGCGTGGCCTTACTACACAGCCTTATCCCGGAGTTTGCTGTCGAGACCATCGGCGATCGCTTTGGTGATATGGAGACGGATCTCCCGGCACCACAGACCTTTGCGTGGGATATGGAAGTAATCAATAACCTTATGCCGTGGGCCTTCACCATTGCGGTGCTTGCCGCCATCGAGTCGCTGCTGTCCGCCACTGTGGCTGATGGCGTTACCGGTAGCCATACCAACTCCAATACCGAGCTTATCGGTCAGGGTGCGGCCAATATCGTGGTACCATTCTTTGGCGGCATTCCCGTCACCGGAGCCATAGCTCGAACGATGACCAATATCAGCAACGGCGGACGCACGCCTGTAGCCGGAGTAGTACATGCTGTTGTACTTCTGCTCATATTTCTCTTTGCCATGCCGCTTATCAATCATGTCCCGATGGCATGTCTTGCCGCTGTCTTGATAGTCGTAGCTTACAATATGAGCGGATGGCGCACACTGGTGGCTATATTCCATACGCATCGCAGCGACATCTCGGTGCTGCTTGTAACTTTCTTCCTGACGGTAATCTTTGATTTGACTATCGCAATCGAGTTCGGGCTGCTGCTTGCCATAATCCTGTTCCTGCGTCGAGTGACACAGAATACCCAAATCAAGGTTTACAGCGACCATCTTGACGTGGCCGAGGGTACGGATCTGTCGCAGCACGAAGTGCTTGATGTGGCACGCGGTGTCAGCATATACGAAATAGACGGGCCGTTCTTCTTCGGTGTAGCCACCAGATTTGATGAGGTCATGCGTTCCACCACCGGTAATATCAAGCCCAAAGTACGTATCATACGTATGCGCAAAGTATCCTTCATAGATGCCACGGGACTGCACAACCTCGAAATACTTATCAAGTCATCACAACGCGAAGGCATACATGTGGTGCTTTCCGGCGTTAATGAGGGCGTCCGTCATTCGCTGGAGCAGGCCGGTATCGACACCCTTATCGGACGCGAAAAAGTGTGCGATCACATAACAAAAGCTGTTGCCATGGCCAACACTATCGTGGCCGAAACCGCCGAATACGGAAAAAAACATAAAAAAACAGCTGTTGATTAAACCTTTGGTAAGTGCCTGATGCACAAAAGGGTGCGGTCATTAATAGGACTTCGTTAACAATATTTTGCACGTAAAAATATCAAAAAATTTGGAAAATGTTTGGTTGTATCGAAGAAAGGCTATACCTTTGCTGTGTTTTTGAAGCAAACATATTAATTAATATCTAATCTTTAAACAAAATGAAAAAGTTAGTTCTCCTTCTCGCTGTTGCATTCAGCGTATCTATGTTCTCCTGCGGTAAAGGCGAAAAAGCTGCTGCCGTTGATTCTGACAGCGTAAAAGCTGCTGCTCAGACCGAAGTTGTTGAACAGGCTCCTGTTGACACTCCCGCTGTTGTTGCTGATAGCACCGTTGCCGCTGAATAATCTATAGACATAGATCGAAGCAACATAAAAGGAGGGCCGCGCATGCGCGACTCTCTTTTTTTGTATATGTACGGTGCTCGGAGTGCTTTTGTATATCATGCGCTGTCCTGCGTATATTGCGGCGCGGAGTCTGTCACGCACAATTACCGTGGTATTCGGATTTACTTTTTACTCTCCATAGGGATATAAGAGTAGGAGCTTGAAATACTTTAAGGGTTAAGCAAAAAATCCTTAGACTAGTATTCAAGCTACATACAACAAACAATGTCAAACTTAACATCAATACAAATATGTGGATTTGGGTTATTGTCATAGCCTGCATTATCGGCGGACTTATAGGCTTTATAGGATCGGATGGCCAAAATGCCGGTTCAGATGCTGCCGGAGGAGCACTTGCCGGCGGTTGCATGGCTGCCGGATGTTTGGTGCGCATCGCCATAGCAGCGCTCAGCATATTGTTCATACTCTGGCTTTTCGGTAAGCTTTTTTGACCCATAGACAAATAAATACGGAGGGCGAAACAGCATCACGGCTTCGCCCTCCTATGTTTTAGTATCCGGGTATCGGAGGCTATTGCTTCGTGTCCCGGGTTCAGCAATTGTAGTCTACACAGGCACGCAATTCCTTATGACCGGCCAGAAGTCCGGCGGCAGCAACATGTGCCGGATGCTTGGCGTAGGTCTCGACGTCAGCCATGGTCGGTACTATTGCTGTCAGTACTACGTCCCAGTCCTCTCCGGGATTTTCGTTAAGGCCGACTTCGATGGATTGGAGCACTTCGATTTGAGCCGGAAGGTTGCGTAGTGCCTGCGCAAATTTTTCGGCCACGGCGCGGCGAGTGGCTGCATCGCCCGTGAGTTTGAACATTACAATGTGTTTAACCATAAAATATTATATTTAGTTGATTATGAATTAATATGATGCTATGTGTAAGGCAAGTCCGCCATCGCTGCGGATGTCGCGGTATGGGATGCCCGCCGAGTCCATAAAAGCTACAAAGCGACGTCGGCGCGTATAGTGCACAGATGTACCGATGACAATCGTGTCCGCATGGAGTGCCACCTTTTTGATGTCACCCTTGAAGCCTCGGCACACCAAAGCATATTCGCATCGCTCACTCGGCGAAGCAAGCGAGTCGCTATTGACCAGTAGGAAGCGATGCTTTCCGCAGGTGAGTATGTCGCCCGAGCGCTTGAACTCGTGGCGTGTAAAGTCGCCCGAGAGCAAAACCAATTCGGCATTTGTTGTGCGTCGTAGCAGCATGTCGCGGTAGCGCTGCTGTCTCAATGTGCGGATATTGGCCGCATTGATGCCGGTCGCGTCCGTAATAAGGTATACGCTGTCCGCATCGGCCAGCAGCATGTCTGTCGAAGTTCCTCCGGAGAGGATATAGGCGTCTATCGACACCCGGCTGCGGTCAAATGATGACGAAAGTGCAATGAATATGCATGCACAGCATAACATGCTGATACGCATGATGCTGCGCGGTCGATATAAGAAAAAGAAGAAAGCTGCTACGGCCGCCAGGCAGCAGAATATCGTCAGCATCGACGGGTATGTATGCACCACTCCGCTGTCGCCGCCGAAAGTCTTGGCCGAGAATTCGATGAATGCGTACAGTCGGTCGCACGCATATGCCAAAGCCCCGTGTCCTATGCCTGTCATCGTGGCTATGGCCAGCAGTACGCCGCAAAACATCATGGGCACTATCGCTATGGAAGCCAATATGTTGGCCGGAAGGAAGTATAATGGGAATGTGTGGAAGTATGCCATTGCCGGGATGGCCGTGGCTGCCATGGCCGCCATGGGTACAATGAATATGCGGAGAGCTTTTTTGACCCTTGTTCGCCGTATTCGGTAAGCATTGACGGCGCGTAGTGCTATGGTGATGCCTAATACGGCGCAAACGGACATTTGAAATCCGGGAGCAAACAAACATAGCGGATTTATAACCAGCCATAAGAATATGGCTACGCAAAGACTGTTGTATACGTTGGCCCGGCGCTGAAATATGGCGGATACGCATAATACGGCCACCATGCAGGCTGCGCGTACCACAGATGGTGTCATTCCGGCAAAGGCTGCGTAAGCAAACGAAGCCGCGATAATCAAGATGTAAAAAATCCGGTAACCATATCTCGAAGGACGCATCCACGAAAGACAGACGGTGATAAACATGATGATTATTCCGACGTGTAATCCGCTGAGCGCCAGCAGATGCGCCAGTCCTGATGTACGGAAAGCCTCGTCCGTGTCCGGCTGCAAATATGAGTCGTCGCCTACGATGACCGCCGTGAGAAAGGCGGAAGCATCGCTGCCCGCGCCCGAATCGATGATGGCGTTGGTGGTTGCGGCGCGTGCCTTGTCCAAGATATTGCTTAATGTATTGTCCGAGGCTTTGCTTATCGGATACATTTCCTCTTTTGTCAACCATAAAACAGAATTGACACCCTGCAGGTACAGGTATCTGTTGTAATCGGCTGCATCCGGGACGATGTCCTTGGCGCGAGCATCGCGTAATATGCCTGTTGCACTCACTATATCTCCCGGCCGATAGGTGTATATGCCGTTGTCGTACAGCACGGTTCGGAACTTCTCGGCGTAAATCTTGCCCTTTGTGTCGCTCTTTCTGTCTGCGGATGCCTTGGACGGCATTGATGTCTCTATATTTTCAGCACCGGTCTTTGCTTTTGCTTTTGTCTTTGAATTATTCTTTGTCTTCGTGTCCTTTGCCTCGGTACATTGCGACACTTCAATGACATATCGAGTGCGGTCTGTCCCCGGTTCGGCTTTGAGGACTTCGCCGATGATATTGACCTTTGTGCCATCGAGGGAGGGCGGCAGCGGATCGGGCAGCGCCGAGTCGCCGCATATATATCCCGTCATCGCCAGTCCAATAGCCAAGGAGGGCAAAGTTCGGCCTAATGCAGCAAAAACCACGGTGGCCACGGCCGGAATTATGATGCCCCATATAGGCATAGGCATATACCGAGCTATGGCAATGCCTATTGCGAAAGCTACAGCCGGGATTAAGGCAGGATGCGCCATGCATCGTTCGTGCAGGGACTGTGACCGGAGGCGCATTGTCTTCTAATAATGAGAAAAGGGGCGCTTAGCGTTATGCAGCATTGTTCGGGGCAAGAGCCGCTGTCAGATGGAACGATGCCACATTTCCCAAGACGCAAAGGCTTGTAGCAGCAGCATCTCGAGGCCGTTTTTGACTGTGGCTCCTTGTTCGGCGCATCGTTGCATGAACATGGTGACGTTCGGATTGTAAAGCAAGTCGAAGCATACGTGGTTTTTGGTGACCAACCGGTACGGAATATCGGGACATGCATCTACAAGCGGATACATGCCCAGCGGCGTTGTATTGACAATGACCGTGTGGGAAGCCATTATAACATCGTCGAGGTCCGCATAAGTGATTACGCCCGGTCGGGGTGAGCGAGACACGAGCGTTCCGGAGATTCCGAGCTGAGACAGTCCGGCCATAACGGCGTGCGAAGCGCCGCCCGTGCCAAGCACCAGGGCGTGAGTGTGGTTTTTGCCCGACAGCAGCGGCGATATAGAGTCTGTAAAGCCGATAATGTCGCTATTGAAGCCTTTTAGATGGACGTGTCCGGCCGCATTGCGGGAGACGCGTATGACATTTACGGCGCCGATTTTGCGCGCTGTAGGGTCGATTTCGTCCAAATATGGGATGACGGCCTGCTTGTAAGGAATGGTGACATTGAGTCCGCGTAAAGCCGGGTGCGTAGCTATGATTTCGGCTAAATCAGTGATAGACGGGATTTCGAAATTGAGGTATTCGGCATCTATGCCCTCACTGGCAAATTTGTTGTTGAAATATCCCTGCGAAAACGAGTGCCCGAGGGGGTAGCCGATAAGTCCGTACAATTCTTTTTCCGAAGATGCCATAAATGTCGTTGTTGGTTATGTCTCGAACAAATTTACATAAAAATCGGGAGATTATACACCGACAGAATAAAAAGATATGTATAAATCGCGGAAAAAGCATGCACAATGATGCTTTTTCCGCGATTTGAAGCGGTAAATATGTCGGCCGGGCCGATTACATGTCGTCTTTTGGCGCGCGTTTGAGCGTCAGCAGAGTCTTGCCCTTTCGGTCGATGAGAAGGGCCTTGTCGCTACCGCCGCGTATGGCTGTGGCGGTTTGTTCAAGCGCTACAAGCATCTTGCGTTCGCGGTCGCTGTTGGGGCAAGACATGCGAGTAACGCCCATATTTGTGAAATTGATGGAATTGGCCGTTGCCGGTTCCATGGAGATGTTTCCGTTAAAGTAGTTGCATCCCGAATTTCCGTGGATTTTTTTCGCGGATATGTCAAAGAAGATGTTGACGCCTTCATCGTCCACTGTCTCGTTGTCTATTTTGACCACAACCCATTCGCCGTTCAGAAAGTCCATGTTGTGGCGACGCAGCGTCAGCAGCTTATGTCCTGTTCCGTCGCTGAGGTACATATAGGACTCGTTGCCTATATCCTTGATGGAGACGTGGATTTTTTCGCCTTCGCGCAATGCGTAATTGATTTCACCGTCATATGATATGTCGGGGCATAGGCGCTGGGTGCACAGCACTTGCGACAGGATGATGGTCGAGCTTTCGACGCGGTAGTCGCCGTTGATGATATTGCAGCCGTTGAAAGCATAGAAGCGTAATTCGGCCGGCGAAAAGTTGATGTATGGCATGTCCTCGTCTTGGCGGATGTCGGTGGTGCCTACTTTGATTATAGTCCATTCGCCGATGAGTGATTTTCCGATATCCTCGCCCGGTGCTACGGCCGAGGGCTGTCGGGTTACAATCTCGTTGGCGGGAGCGGAAGGCCGGCTTGCGGCAGAGCATCCGCTCAGTGTTGTCGAAACCGCGATAGCGGCGAAGAAGCATTTGATGGTGTTCATAATCATATTATTATGCCGTGTGGAAGTTGTTGTATCGTATGTATTTGTCGTGTACTTATCGGTAATGTCCGGCGCAATGTCCGCGCCGAGTTCTTGGCGCTCTGCGCTCGCGATGTATCTGTTGGACTAAGCCCGGGTGCGAAGGTTTAACGCCTTGCCGTGGGTGTATTGTTCGGCATCGGCTGCGATTTTTCGGCCGCCTTGGTCGTGTACAGCTTTAATGGTCCGGTGAAGGCGCGCATGCTCTTGACCGCAACGGGCGGTGCAAGCCGCGTCACTATCGGGATGTCGGTGTGAGCACGCACAGTGTCCGCCTTGGAGGTGACGATGTATGCGGCATCGTCGCGCAGTACCGGTATCGCTTGTGGCAGTTCGTTGGGGTTGAGGCGATAAAATACTGCGCCTTTTTCCACCAACGGCGCCATCTGTAGCCATCCGTAATTGGTGCGCACGGGCCATAGCAGAGCCAAGGCAATGTAATAGGTGACCCATACGGTGGCTGCCGAGCGAGATGTGCTGTCGTCCAAGGCCGCAATCAGCGCTCCCGGCAGCAGCATCGCCAAAGGCAGCAGCGGGAAGGCGTAGCGTGCCTGGTGAAGCACCGAGGCATAGTCGGTGAGGAATATGGCAACAATTGCGCCGAGCGCCAGCCAAAGCACTACGGCATAGCGTTTGAGCTGCCCGAGTCGCTTTTTCCACGCCAATATGCCGAGGACGGCGGCGCAGGCTATGGTACCGGTCCATGTCAGTGTGTCCGAGCCGAGCCATAGGGTTACGCGCTGTAAGGAGGCGCCGCCGTTGGCAAAACTGCCTCGCGTATGTACTGTCGGATGCAGCAGAAAATTGAAAAATCCCGTGTAAATCACCCAGCACATAGCCACGGCTGCGACGGTGCACAGTGCCATTCGGCCGATGTCTGAATATCGGCGGCGGCGTGCGGCAGCCACCGGCAGTCCCAAACCGACAAGGGCCACGTATATCGCATTGAGATACCCGGTGCTGAGCGCTCCGCAGATGGTAATTGTGAGAGCTGCGTACAGTTTGAAGCCTATAGGCTTGTCTTTGAGTCGGATACATATCTTCACGGCACACAAGGCCAGCAGCGTCAGCCACATTTGTGCCATTTGGTACTCGCGCACAAACATTGTGTCGAAGACTGCAGTGCGCGTGGCCATGGCGGCAGTGATTATGGCCAAAGTCAGCCACCATCGCTCGCGACCGAAAACGAGTATGCCTATGCGCCACATAGCCAGGAAGGCCACGACCATGAAGATGATATTTAGCCATCCGCCGGCGCGGGCCACTGCTTGGGCGTCCCATCCGTCGTCCAGCGGTTCCAGCGCCACGCGCAATGCCATGTAGTACATCGAGGCGTGCGGGATGTCATAGTTGTTGGAGTGTAGCGATGCAAGGTCTTCGCCGAGGCTGTGTTCGCGAGTCAGCACTTCCTTGAGCTGCGCCCCGGTGTACGATCCTTCGGGCAGGGCTTGGACATAGGCCCGGTTGTGGCGTGACAGCATCACCGAAAAAACTTCGTCGGAATGCAGCTGCGTGCGCCCGTATATGGCCGCAAGCCGTATGCCCACCAGCAGGACAAGGCAGGCGGCAAGGGCTATGGCCGGGAGATGTCGTCGCAATAGGTCCTTCATGTTTGTGGATGGTTTTTTTCTTGACTTCTGTGAATGTTCTATTTCTTGGCTTGGTCTTGGTCGGAGAAGCGGTCGGGGAAGGCGATGTCGTTCTTAGGTCGTACGTACGCACGTACAATAAAGATTATGCCTACGATGATGAACGGTATGCTTAGGCATTGTCCCATGTTCAGGGTCATATTTTCCTCGAAAGATACTTGGACGTTCTTGACAAATTCGATAAGGAAGCGGCAGGAGAAAAGCACCGTCAGAAATACGCCGAAAATCAGTCCCGGGCGACGTTCGGCATTGCGCCGCCAGTACATCCACATCAGCAGGCCGAATAGCGCCAGATAGCAGAGCGATTCGTAGATTTGTGTCGGGTGGCAGGGTATGCCTTTGTACTCATGGCCGTTCACAAAGATAAAGCCCCAAGGCAGGTCGGTGGGATGGCCGTAGATTTCACTGTTCATCAGATTGCCGAAACGAATCAAGGCACCTACCAGCGCAATGGGTATCACCAGGCGGTCAAAAGTCCATAGCGGGCTGCGCTTTGTCGTAATCCATGAAAACAGCAGTACTGCAATGATGATGCCTATTGCGCCTCCGTGGCTGGCCAGTCCGCCCTCCCATATCGAAAGAATATGTTCGGGATGCTGCGAGTACCAGTCCCATTCGTAGAAAAACACGTGCCCCAAGCGTGCGCCCAGAACGGTGCCGGCAACGGTCCACAGGAATATCGAACCCATCCAGCGCTCCGGAGCGCCCTCGTGGCGGAACATGCGGTAAAGAATACTGTACCCGATCAGAAAACCGACGGCAAACATCAGGCCGTACCAGCGCACGGTCACAAAAGAATCTATGATTATGGGATCTGCGTCCCAGGTGATAAAGTCGAGAATCATTGTATGTCGTTAGGCTGAAATGTATTGTCTTCCGGTTTTGCGTTTTTGTCCTTGACCCGTGCAAACCATTGTCGGGTAACGCGGTGTACGCGTCGGCTGAGCGCCAGCAGCGTGAACATTGTCGGCAGCGCCATCATGGCGTAGAACAGGTCGCACATGCCCACTGCGGCCTCAAGCGGCACCACGGCAAAGACTACCAGCGAAGCCAGGAAGGCGTAGGTATAGTAGCGGGCCTTGCGCTCGCCAAAGAGATATGCGGCACAGCTTGTGCCGTAGTAGCTGTAGCTGAACATCGAGGAGAGGGCAAAGCATATCACCACAAACATCAGCATATATGCACCGCCTGGAATTGCGCGGCCGAAGGCGTCCATGGCTATGGCAAGACCCTTGATACCTTCGATGCTTTGGATGTCCGGGACACATATCAGCAGAGCCGTGGCAGTGAGCGTGCACACCAGACCGGAGTCTATGGCCGGGCCGAGCATGGCGATAAGTCCTTCGCGCACGGGATTGGTATTGCGGCTGGCGCCATGCATGATAGAAGCTGTACCGATGCCTGCATCGTTGACCAATGCGGCGCGGCGTGCACCTATAATTGCGATTCCGGCGAGAGCTCCGAATCCTGCTTGCAGGTTGAAGGCCTCATGAAATATCGAGGCAAAGACATCGGGGACGCGGCCTAAATTGGTGCATATTATATATAGTACCATCACAAAATACACGCCCACCATAAATGGAACCATAATCGAGGCTACGCGCGCGATGCGCCTGATGCCGCGCAATACCACCAAGGCGACAATCACGGCCACCAATATGCCGAAAAGCAGTTTGAAAGCCTGGATGTGCGTCAGCGATGTCACCGAAGATACGGCGGCCAGCAGGCTGCTGCTTTCGATCCATTGGGGTGTGGTGAATGTCGCCGTGACGGCTTCGGTCAACTGATTGGCGTTCATAATGCACAGGGTGCCGAACATGCCGGCAATGGCAAAGAATGTCGCCAAAGGCCGCCATCTGTGTCCCAGACCCTCCTCGATGATGTACATCATACCTCCGCGCGGACGTCCCGAAGGGTTTTGGCCGCGGTACATCACCGCCAAAGCCCCTTCGTGATATTTGGTGGACATCCCGACGATTGCGCTGACCCACATCCAAAATATGGCGCCGGATCCGCCCATGACCAAGGCTATGGCCACGCCGGCGATATTGCCCAGTCCGACTGTGGCGGCGACAACAGACAGAAGTGCCTGTACGGATGAAATTTGGCCGGCTTGGCGCTCGGCGTTGCCCGGACGGCGGCGCAACTCGGCCAGCGATGCCGGAAGTCGGCGCAGCGATACCGCACCCGAACTGATAAACAGGTATAGTCCGCCGCCTATGAGCAGGAAAAATAGCGGATAACCGCATACCCAATCGGCCACAGTGACTATGTATTGTCCTAATGTGTCAAGCATTTACGATGATATTGGTGCGGACACACATCGTGCGCCGCTGTTTACAAGAGTACAAAATTACACAAAAATGCCGACAATCCGCTTCCATAAGCCAAACATTCGCCCGAATCGGCGGCGAACGGCCTCATAACGCCTCATATCGCAGGTGAGATCGCAGGTGAGAGCCAGGGCAACCGCATCAAATT
>DAAP01000043.1 GCA_001701165.1 Bacteroidales bacterium H4
GCAGGCGCCGTGCCTGACATCACGCGTCGTATGACGACACAAGACAAGGCGGGACAGATATGCCGAAAAGCATCGGCAAGTCTGCCCCGCCGTTTTTTTACGTTTTTTTAGGTGCGGCATTTTGCACAGATGGGAAAAATGCATTAACTTAGCGGTCGAAACTACGGCATCTGTCGGCACGCCCTGACGCCTCGACGTTCAGGCGTACTCCCCACCAACGCCGGACTTAGCTTCCTATAAAAACACAATACTTTGACATGACAACACTCGCCAATATCGGACAATCTTCGGCCGGCCGGGCCACGCCTTCGCATCGTTATGCAGTGATTATGTGTGGCGGCATCGGCAGCCGTTTCTGGCCTTACAGCCGCCAGGATCGTCCCAAACAATTCATAGACTTCTTTGGTACAGGTCGCTCTTTGTTGCAGATGACCGCCGACCGTCTGCGCTATATTGTCCCGCCAAGCAATATAGTTGTGGTCACCAACGATCGTTACCTGTCTTTGGTACGGGAACAATTGCCCGAAATTCCGCGGCAAAACATCCTGTGCGAACCGGCTCGCCGCAACACCGCGCCGTGTATCGCTTGGGCTGCCCACCATATATATGCACGCGACCCGCTGGCCTCGATGATTGTTGCAGCCAGCGATCACTTGATTACGCGCGAACGCGATTTCGAGGCTGCCATACTCCGCGCTTTCGATTTTGTGGAACATCGCACCGCCCTGCTGACGCTGGGTATAGTGCCTTCGCGCCCCGAGACCGGATACGGGTACATCCAGCAGGGCGAGCGCGTCGATACGGCCGAGGGCGTTTTTGCCAAGGTCAAGACCTTTACCGAGAAACCCGACAGGGCTCTGGCACGTGTTTTTGTCGATTCGGGCGAATTTTTCTGGAATTCAGGCATCTTCGTGTGGACGGCCGAGGCTATCCTCTCCGCCTTGCGTGCCTATGCGCCGGAGGTGGCCGCCGTCTTTGACAATGCGACCGTATCTTTTGCCAAGTATGAGGAAGAAGATGCCTTTATCGCGGCCAACTTCGCCTCCTGTCCGTCCATATCCATAGACTATGCAGTCATGGAAAAAGCACAGAACGTATACGTCCAGCGTGTCGACTTCGGGTGGAACGACTTGGGCACATGGAGTGCCTTGTACGACAACTCGCCCAAGAATCGTGATGCCAATGTCACGCAACGCTGCGCCGTGCTGGCTTACAACTCCACGGGCAACATCTTTGCCGTGGCTGATGACAAACTTGTTGTATGCGACTCGTTGCGCGACTATATCGTTGCCGACTCGGGTGATGTGCTGCTTATCTGTCCCAAGTCGGAGGAACAGCGCATCAAGCAGATGGTCAACGATGCCAAGATAGCCTACGGGGATAAGTACTTGTAGTGCGGCAGGCGGCCATCGGGAAAAATGGACAATTAATTAATCGAATCATAGAGTTTTTTTAATGATATTAGAAATAAGGGGTTGATAAAATATGGTGTGAACCATAGGTATCTATCCAAAGACCACAAGTGATTTCAAATAAAGGTTAAGAGATACCATCGGAAAAAAGGGCTGAAGAGCCCGGCTCAGGCTTCAATCCGAGCCGATAAACGATGTTACGAGGAGCTCGCGTGATTTGCTGATAAACAGAGGTTTACGGAGATAGTATAGAGAGGCGCGAGTTAAATAATGCTAAAACACTTCGTTTTTAATGGGTGAAAGACGTTTAATGTCAAAAAAAGCATTACCTTTGCATCGTGTTTTTCATGGTATTAGATTTAAGGTTAAGAAAGATTACCCGTCGTGATGACGAGTATTTTTTTTTTGTGCTTGAGGCAAAAAAATGTGGAATATGGAATAAGCTACGCCGGGACATGGTCGAACGCTATCCGAGTGCTTCGAGAAAGTGATAAAAAAAGGCCGTAGACGGGTGTCTGTTCCTTCAAAAATGTATAACTTTGCCTTGCGAAAAGTAAGGGATCCGTTTGCGTAAGCAAACCGGGGTTCGTATACCGAGGATTATACACCAAGGGCCATACTAATAGAAAGGCCATACTAAGAGCCGTACACCAAGACACGTAACAACAATGATTTCCCATCTGCGCCTACATGATATAGACATTTATGTGGCCGACCTCGATGAGGCTGTACCGCCGTCACAGCGTCGCGGAGCCGAAGTGCTTGCCGTGCGACGGCTGTGTATGCGGGCTCTGGGAACGGGGTGCCCGGAGGTGTCGCATACCCCGAAGGGCGCTCCATATTTGCCGGGTGTGGTGCGGCCGTTTTCCATAAGTCACTCGCGTACACATGCTGCCATAGCCCTCGGTCCGGAGGGAGAAAAATATGGTCTCGGAATAGATATTGAGTATCCGCGGCCGCGCTTGGCTGCGTTGGCATCGCGCTTCACCAATGCCGAGGACACGCAGGCGCGCGACATCGACGGGCTGCTGCACCTGTGGGCGGCCAAGGAAGCGGCGTTCAAGGCAGCCGAGTCTTGCATTCCCGGAAGTGAGACTCCGATACATGCCGACCCCGATGCAAAGCGGCCTTTGGTGGTGTCCGACATAGTTGTTAATCTCGGCGATTGTGTGGCATTGCTCCCCGATGGACGGCAGATGCGGCTTGCCTTTGCCCGTGCATCCTTCCCATTGCCCCAGCTGATATGCCTGGCCCGGCCATAAATTGTCACCGACAGAGCCTGCAGACTCGGAATCTTCGTGGCCCTCGGCGAGATTGTATCAGAATAGAGAATTACTGCGCGAGCGCAATATCTTGTACCACTGCTGAATCTACTATCATGACACACTCATTGCTTTCATTGTTTCATAGCACTCCAAGAAGCAAAATGATGCGGAATAAGTGCAAACAAATCTTAAATAACGTTAACAATCAAAGTTTTTTGTCTTAAAAACACCTATATTTGCCATATCGCATTTCGAATACGAAAGACTAAAGTTTATACCCAAAAAACAACCACCTAAACAACACCACTATGAGAAAAATTTTCTTAACCGCAGTGCTGATGTTAGGAGCGATGTCGATGAGCGCCCAGCTTGCGACTGTGCAGAGTGTACAGCGCATAGATGCCGGCGTCAGCGTAGACAAGCCCGTCATCAGTGCCGATGGCAGTTTCGTTGTGGCACAGGCAGGCGCCAAAGGTATCGTGAAAATCACGGCCGACGGCACATACACTACTGTCGCCAAAGCTCCGGGCGCATACAATCTGCGTCTCACTGCCGATGGACAGAACGTAGTATTCGCTGCACCCGAATACCGTTCCAACCATTTACGCTATGTATCATTGAAAAGCGCCAACTTGGCTACCAAGAGTGTGCGCACACTTGTCAAAGCTTCGCGCCGCCTTAACAGTGGCGTAGGCATTGAAGGCAACAGCGTCACTGCTGTCGAAAACGGCAAGGCTCGCGTGCAGAGCCTCGACGGCACCAAGGCCGTACGCAGCGCCGTTGCTTCTATCAACTACGGGCACCTTGACATTACAGTCAACGGCAAGACCCGCAGCATCGACCCTCAGGGCCGCGGCTCGTACATTTGGCCGAGCATCAGCCCTGACGGACAAAAAGTCGTGTATTGGCTTGTGGGTCGCGGATGCTTCGTATGCAACCTCGACGGCACCGGCGTGCAACGTGTAGGCGAGCTCCGTGCAGCCGTATGGGCAGGCAACGACCGCCTTGTCGGCATGGACGAAGTTGAAGGCACAGCCCAGCAGGTGACGGCCTCCTCGCTGCGTCTTTACGACTTGGCTTCCGGCGTTTCGCAGACCATCACCGACGACACAGTCAAGGCTCAGTTTCCCAGCGCCAGTGCTGACGGCAGCCGTATAGCTTTCACCACCCCCGAAGGCGAACTGTATATCGTAACACTCACCAAATAACGCGCAACATTATGAAAAAGAACATTATCCTGACGGCTCTGGCACTTGCTGCCACCGTCGCCGCCGGCGCCAATACTGCCGACGAACTGCGCGTGTACATCAACCCCGGACACGGCGGTTGGACACCCGATGACCGTCCTTGCACACTCGTGGGACACGGTCCATACTCGCGTACCAATACCGATACCCTGAGCTTCTTCGAGTCAAATACAGACCTCGAGAAAGGTTTCGGCGTGCTCGAGCGCCTCATACAGTACGGCCTCAAATTTGACCGCACGCTCAACCAGACCGGCGATAACGCCACCACCGGCGCCGCCCGCGACATGAATAATAATATCGTCATGTCTCGCGTCAAGAACGGCCCGTACCACGAAGACAACGGTACAGCGAGTCAGCTCGGCGAAGCAACACCCGCCGACCTGTACGTATTCAACCGCAATCTCAGTGAGATTTGCGCCGAAGTGGACGCCAACAACTTCGACATGTTCATCTCCATCCACTCCAACGCTGCGGCTGAAGGTACCAACACCAACTTCCCGTTGTTCCTCTATCGCGGCTATGACACCCCGGTGGACGAAGCCGGCGTAACGCTCCAACACCAGCAGACCTCACGTGATATGGCAGGCAAATGCTGGCCCTACGCCATCGGGAACACCCATATGATGTGGACGGCCTATGCTAACGGCGGTACTAACCTCCGTGGTGACATCAGCTTCTATGGAAGCAGCAGCACCAGCTCCGTCACCGGTTGCAAGGGCTATCTCGGAGTGCTCAAGCACCACGTACCCGGCTTCCTCGTAGAAGGCTACTTCCACACCTACCAGCCCGCACGTCACCGTGCCATGAACTGGGATGTGTGCCGCGTCGAAGGTGACGCATATGCTCACGGTATCGCCGACTACTTCGGTTTGACCAAAGAGGCTACCGGTACTATCTACGGCGTGGTTCGCGACAAGCACGAGAAGTTCAAAGATGGTGCATACAAGCCCAATATGAGCACCCCGGATGCCTACAAGCCTCTCAATGGTGTCACTGCCATCCTCAAGAAGGCAGGCGCCGAAGTGGCTCGCTACACCACGGACAACTACTATAACGGCGCATTTGTATTTAACGGCCTTGAGCCCGGCGACTACACCATCGAGTTCGAAGCCGAAGGCTACCTGCCCATCGAAGAACCCGTGGCAGTGACCGTCAAGGCAGCCGATGCCGTATATCCCACTGCCAGCCTCGTCAGCGAATCGTGGACACCCCCGGCAGTCGTATACGAGAACTATCCCGACCCGGCAGCCGAGGGTAAGGGTCTGTATGCCCCCGATGAATACACATTCAACCAGACATACGTGGACGAGCCTATCGCACAACTCGCCGACAAGAATGTCCGTCGCGTCATTGCCCGCAACGGCAAGCTCTATATTCTTGCTCTTGACAAGGCTGCGAAACCCAACCCCACCATCATCGTTTACGATCCCGTGGCCAAGACCGTCTTGACCGAAGTGTCCACCGAAGGCACCGAAGGTACCGAGAAGAATGTGGCAGACATTCAGGTGACCGCTGACGGCGTCCTGGTGGCATGTGCCAAGGAACTCAACCAATTCACTGATGCACAAATGGAAGAGGGAGAAACTCGTGGTGACCACAACGTCTACAAATGGGCAAACGATGAGAACGGCCTGCCCACAGGCGCCCCCGTCAAGTGGTTCAGCTCGCAACGCTCAGGCAATATGTACCGCGCATACGTGGGCGAAACCATGGCATATACCGGCAGCTCGGACGAAGGCGTTATCATCGTTCCGGCACAGTCCTGGTATTCGTCTACCACTATGTTCTATAATGTGTACAGTATAGCCGGCGGCGAACTTGCTTCTGACGGCTATCTCAATGATGTTGCCGGTTGGAGCAAACAGAGCATCCTGGGCGACTACACATTTGTAACATCACCTTTGGATAATAACAAATTCCTGGTTGTATCCTCCAATAAACCGGTATATGAAGTCAGCTTCAACGATGTCCAGACATATACCGAGGCTCCCGAAGGCGTTGCTAATGTAAACGCTGCCGGAGCTTTCCGCTATCTCAGCCACAGCTACATGGTAGCTCCCGACAACGCTGAAGGCAACAACGCCGGTGTCAAACTCGTCGAAATCACCGAGGGTGTCAAGAACGCACAGAACGTAGCCACGACCAATACCGCCATCGCCGCTGTAGCTGCTAACGCCGCTACCGCTGCCGATGTGGACGTGGTGAAAGACGCGCAGACCGAAGAAGTGACAGCTGCATACGTCAATCTCTATGCAGTACGTGACGGCAAGGTTAGCCGCTTCACCACCAAAGGCACCACCGCCACCGTTGAGGCTGCTGCTTATGCTTACGGCTTGACCTCCAAGGATAACGGCGAAACCGTTGACGTTACATACCACGCCACCGGTGCCGCACCCAAGGCCGAACTCATCCTGCACAATGGAGAGAATGAAATCGTAGTGCCCATGGGTGCTGCCGTCAAGGGCGAGAATACCTACACACTCACCAAGAAAGATCTGCTTGACGAAAGCAAGGAATACACTTGGGAAGTACGTTTGACCAACAAGACCATTCCCGCCTCCGGCCTCGTTAAGACTATGAAGGCCGCTTCGGGAAGCAACATCCGTGCATCCGTGCTCACCATCACCGACCCGACCCAACCCTCGTTCGGTTACAGCGCATTTGCTCCCGGTAAGGCCCAGGGTGTTACCATCTTCGATCCCGAAGGCAATGAAGTTGCTACCGGTCTGTTCAAACAACATGCACTTTGGGGCGGTAATACCTCCAATGCCTCCAATCCGTTCCGTGGCGGCGAACGCGAAGGCAAGTTTGTCTTCGCCGCATGGGGTGACGATGCCTCCGGTGTCACCTACGTCGATCCTCTGGACCTCGATGCAGGCCTGCAGAACATGTATGCCGGCGAAAAACAGTCCTCCGGTGCATACGTCTACAACGGCGTCAACGTAGGCGGCGGCCACAGCGGTCTATGCTTCGTAGGCAAGGGCGACAACACTCGTATGTACGCCTTCTCCGAAGACCATGACACCTCCATCGCTCCCACGAATTCCCTGCTGTACTGGGAACTCGGTGGCGCATGGCAAATCACCATGGCTCCCAAGGCCACGGGCGAAAGCGGTCGCTGGCTCAACACCAACTGCGATCTCGTGCCCTATGGTGACGGCCTGTTCATGTCGCAGGTTCGCAACGCCGGCAACAACAGCCTCGGCGTGCCCTGCTTCGCTTATATCGGCACCGACAACGCAGTGAAATACAACTCCGGCAACGAAGAGGACAAAGTTTGGATCACCTCCGGCAACTCCGCTATCGCCATCAGCCCCGATGGCAAGACATTCGTCCTTGGCACACACGGCAACTTCCTGGTAATGGACGTATCATGGAAAGACGGTGCGCCCACGATGACCAAGCGCTTCGAATTCGCACCCACCAAGGCAGGTGACTGGGGCACAGCACGCTTCGACTATGCCGGCAACCTCCATTATTACGCTCGTTCCTCCGGCAGGTACGAAGTATATGCTATTGCACAAGAGCATCCCGTAGTGACCACTCCGGCACTCGCCACCGACATCATCAAGGGCAAATCCTCCGCAGTTGAGGACCTCTATGACGAAGCCGTTGACGCCGAAGCCCCCGTGCTCTACTACAACCTGCAAGGCATCCAAGTGGCTGCCGATAATCTGACCCCCGGCGTATACGTACGCGTTCAGGGCAAGAAAGCCACCAAGGTTGTCATCAAGTAAGACTGAAATCTGAGGCTATAAGCCTAACTCAGAGGGGACGTGCCCACCGGCACGCCCCCTTTTTTTGAAGAAGCGCCGGGAATAAGAGAATAATGAGAATAATGGGGATAATGATAATGAGAATAATGAGAGTAATGGGAGTAATGAAGAACGGACGGTAGTGGCATAGCTTCCATAGCTCTCATAGTTCTTATTATTCTCGTTATTTCCATTTTTCCCACATTTTACGCCACAAATTGCGGAAAAGTTTCGCTAATAAAAGTTGCGGCATCGGCGGAATATACCTAACTTTGCAAAGCCGTGCGCCTTGTGTGTCCGATGCCCTGTGTGCATACGGGCTTTCCGGTTCGGCCGACTTGACAACAACAAAACAATTATAAAAACTATTCTCTATTAACTTAATCATCTTCTTATGTGGTTATTTAGCTCATCTATAGGACGTAAGTTCGTGATGGCCGTTACAGGTCTGTGCCTCGTCCTATTCGTAACCTTTCACGTGCTGATGAACTCGGTAGCGCTGCTATGGCCCACGGCATACAATGCCGTGTGCGAATTCCTCGGCGCCAACTGGTATGCCCTGGTCGCATCTGTCGGCCTTGCCGCCCTGTTCGTCATACACATCCTTTACGCATTGTGGCTGACGCTGCAAAATCGCCGCGCTCGTGGCAACGACCGCTACGCTGTCACCTCACGCCCCGCGCAAGTCGAATGGTCTTCCAAGAACATGCTCGTGCTCGGCTTCGTAGTCATCGCCTTCCTGTTGCTCCACTTGTGGCAGTTCTGGGCTAAGATGCAGCTCGCCGAAATCGTTCCGTCGCAAATCGCCGGAGTGACCACCGTGGACTTCGCCGGTGCTCCCGCCAATCCCGCTATGGGCACTATGTTCCTGCAAGTGGCTTTCAGCAACTTCTGGGCTCCCGTATGCTACCTGGTGGCTTTCGCCGCCCTGTGGCTCCACATGACCCACGGATTTTGGAGTATGTTCCATACCGCCGGTTGGGACAACAATACATGGCTGCCTCGCCTCAAGTGCATCTCCAACTGGTGGACATCCATCGTGATAGCCCTCTTCGTATGCCAGATATTTGTGTTTACATATCGTGCGCACACCAATTACTATGCCGAAAATGAAGCACTGCAGGCTCAGTATGCCGAGGCTTGGAGCAAAGAAGCCAAGGCTCTGAGCACCGAATTCGAAGCCGGACTGTTGGAACTTATAGCCCCCCAGGTTGCAGTGATGAACAACGAGGCATCGTCTCCCGAGGCTCGTATGACCGCCAGCCGTGAAGCCGGTGAAATTCAGTCGAAATACATTCAGGAAAACGGCGAGGCATTCCTCAAAAAAGCCGAGGCAGTACAGAACGCCTTTACCGCTCAGTGCCCCAAAGCCGCTCCCGGACAGGAAATGCAGACCCTCAGCCAGATGGTAAACGCCGTGCGCTCCATGCTTCCCAAGCAGGTTCCCGCCGAATTGATACAATCCCAACAATAACATAAACCACTGACAGCAATGGCAGATCTCAAAAATCTCGAGGGTATGATAGACTCTACCCCCATTATGCAGGAATTCGCCGACATCGAATCGTCGAAGCTCCCCGAGTACCAGATAGACTCGAAAATTCCCGAAGGTCCCGTCGCCGAGAAGTGGACCAACTATAAAGCCCACCAAAAGCTCGTCAATCCCGCCAACAAGCGCCACCTGAGCGTCATCGTTGTCGGCACCGGGTTGGCAGGCGCCAGCGCCGCCAGCACCCTTGGCGAAATGGGCTTCAATGTGCTCAACTTCTGTATCCAGGACAGCCCCCGTCGTGCGCACTCCATAGCCGCACAGGGTGGCATCAATGCCGCCAAGAACTATCAGAACGATGGTGATAGCATCTACCGTCTGTTCTACGACACGGTCAAGGGCGGCGACTTCCGCTCGCGCGAAGCCAATGTATACCGTCTGGCCGAGGTGTCCAACAACATCATCGATCAGTGCGTGGCACAGGGCGTTCCCTTTGCACGCGAATACGGCGGCCTGCTGGCCAACCGCAGTTTCGGCGGCGCACAGGTGAGCCGTACATTCTACGCCAAGGGCCAGACCGGACAGCAGCTGCTGTTGGGCGCCTACTCATCGCTCAACCGCCAGATACAGAAAGGCACCGTCAAGTCCTTCAACCGCCGCGAAATGCTTGATTTGGTTATCATCGACGGCCGCGCCCGCGGCATCATCGTCCGCAACCTTATCAATGGTAAACTTGAACGCTACAGTGCCCACGCCGTCGTTCTTGCTACCGGTGGCTACGGACGTGCCTTCTTCCTGAGCACCAACGCCATGGGCTGCAACGGCAGCGCTGCCGTGCAAGCCTTCAAGCACGGCGCCTACCTGGCCAACCTCGCCTTCACCCAAATACACCCCACCTGTATCCCCGTACACGGCGAAGACCAGAGCAAACTGACCCTGATGTCCGAGTCGCTGCGCAACGACGGTCGCATCTGGGTGCCCAAGAAGAAAGAAGACGCCGAGGCCATCCGCGCCGGCAAGCTCAAACCCACTGAAATACCCGACGAAGATCGCGACTTCTACTTGGAACGCCGCTATCCCGCTTTCGGCAACCTGTGTCCTCGTGACATCGCATCACGTGCCGCCAAGGAGCGCTGTGACGCCGGCTATGGTGTAGGTACGGGCAACGCCGTATACCTCGACTTCAAGTACGCCATCGAGCGCCTGGGCGAAGACGTCGTTCGCGACCGCTACGGCAACCTCTTTGATATGTACCAGATGATTTCGGACGACAATCCCTACGAGACCCCGATGATGATCTTCCCCGCCAGCCACTACACCATGGGCGGTATCTGGGTGGACTACGAATTGCAAACCTCCATCAAGGGTCTCTTCGCCATCGGCGAGTGCAACTTCAGCGATCACGGCGCCAACCGCCTCGGCGCTTCCGCACTCATGCAGGGCCTTGCCGACGGATACTTCGTACTGCCCTACACGATGCAGAACTACCTGTCCGACCAAATCAAGGTTGCATGCCCCGGCACCGACTCGCCCGAATTTGACAAAGCCGAGCAGGGCGTGCGCGACCGCATTGCCCGCCTGATGGCTATCAAGGGTACCAAGTCCCCCGACCAGATACACAAGCGTCTGGGCCACATCATGTGGAACCTCGTGGGCATGGGTCGTACACTCCAAGGCCTGGTAGAAGCTACCAAGGAAATCGAAGAAGTTCGCAAGGAATTCTATAGCGACCTGCGCATCGTAGGCGAAGCCGAAGACCTCAACACCGAACTAGAAAAGGCTCTGCGCCTCGAGGACTTCCTCGTGATAGCCAAGATGATGGCCATCGATGCCCTCAACCGCAACGAAAGCTGCGGCGCACACTTCCGCGAAGAATACCAGACCGCAGACGGCGAGGCCGCCCGCAACGACCAAGACTATATGTACGTCGCCTGCTGGAAGTACGCCGGCGAAGGCGCCAAGCCCATACTGCTCAAGGAACCCCTGAAGTACGAGGCAATACACGTGCAGACCCGCAACTATAAGTCCTAACCTCACCCCCAATCACACAGAACACAATTATGGAAAAGACTATAAGCGTAAACCTGCGCATTTGGCGCCAGCGCGGCCCCAGAACCAAAGGGCAATTCCAAAACTACCACCTCGACGGTGTCTCCACCGGCAGCAGCTTCCTCGAGATGCTCGATATGCTCAATCAGCAACTTGTCGAGGCCGGTGAAGAACCCGTAGTATTTGACAACGACTGCCGCGAAGGTATCTGCGGCATGTGCTCGCTGTATATCAACGGTCACCCCCACGGCCCTGTGCAAGGCATCACAACCTGCCAGTTGCATATGCGCAAATTCAATGACGGCGACACCATCACCATCGAACCGTGGCGCTCGGCCGCATTCCCCGTGATACGCGACCTCATGGTCAGCCGTAACGCCTTTGACCAAATCCAGCAGGCCGGCGGTTACGTATCCTTTAACACCGGCGGCGCACCCGACGCCAACGCAATACCCATCTCCAAGGAAGTGGCCGACATGGCCATGGACAGCGCAACCTGCATCGGCTGCGGCGCTTGTGTCGCTGCCTGCAAGAATGGTTCGGCCATGCTCTTTGTATCCGCCAAGGTCAGCCAGTTTGCACTGCTGCCCCAGGGACAGGTGGAGCGTGCCCGCCGCGCTCGCGCAATGGTGCGCAAGATGGACGAACTCGGCTTCGGCAACTGCACCAACACCGGTGCTTGCGCCGCCGAGTGTCCCAAGAACATTCCCCTGAGCAACATCGCACGTCTCAACCGCGAGTACCTCAAGGCTAAGTTCAAAGAGTAATATCGGCTTTCGAGCACTCCGAGGCCTTCGAATACTCCGAGCACTTCGAATATTCCGAGCGCTTCGAGGCCTCAGAGAAGACGCATGCCCCCGCTTCTGCCTCTTGCAAGGCAGGGTGGGGGCATGCTGCGTGTGGGCGGTATTGGTCAAAATGGAGCATATACTGGACTTTTGGGCGACCGGCGAGGCTGAAGTCAGGCAAAATGTCTAACTTTGCAACTGAATGCGTGCGCTGACGTACGCCTCCGGCATAGAATTAATAGCTAAATAATTATGAATAAAAGAATTGTAGTCGCCGTGATTGGCGTCGTGCTTTCTTTGGGCTCGTGGGCCGAGACTTTCGAGTTGTTCAGCTTTGGCAATTTTGATCAATGGCTGACTCGCAATATTAAGGAATCCAAAATCTTGGGAGGCCATACCAAGCAGTTGTATGCCATCGCTCCTACCGGGACGGATAACAGCGGCAAGGCATACACCAATCGCGGTGGGTCGCCGTGGGCCACATCAAATGTTCTGGCCAAACCTGCCGGTGTCACCAAAGCTTCCAATGCTGTCTACCCGGAGGCTCGTGGCAAGGGTAAATGCGCCAAACTCGTATGCCAATACGAACATTGCAAGGCCATTGGCATGATAAATATAGACGTTGTGGCCGGCGGCTCGATATTTCTGGGCAAGATGATTGAGCCAATCAAGTCTACCAAGAACCCGTACAGCAAGATGGAGATGGGTATACCGTTTACGCGCCGACCCAAGGCCTTGCGCTTTGACTATAAAGTGTCTGTGCCTGCGGGCAATACGCGTGTATTTTCATCCGGCTTCGGCAAGAAAAAGACTTTGGCCGGCAGCGACAAAGCCGTGGCTATAGTGCTGCTGCAACGTCGCTGGGAAGACAGTAAGGGTAATCTTTATGCCAATCGTATCGGCACCGGGTACGAGGCCTTCGGCCATAGCAGTTCGTGGGTCAACGGCCACGATGTCAAAGTGACTTACGGCAAAAGCAACGTCTATGGGCTTATCCCGACCAACCGCAGCTATTACGCCAAGAACTCTAAGGGTAAGATGGTGCCTGTTAAGGAAATGGGTTGGGAGCCGGAAGCCAAGCCCACGCACATCATTGTGATGTTCTCGGCCAGCAGCGGCGAGGCATACGTAGGCACTATCGACTTGACCTTCTGGGTGGACAACGTCGGCCTTGTGTACTAAGAGGCTCGGAGGTTTCAGCGAGCCGGGAGAGCACGGAGTGCGACTCGGAGTGCTTCGATTTGTCGAATTATGTCGCCTATGGCGTGATCTAACATAATAAGCGCCTTGCCAAAACATTAAGCCAAAATGCGAATAGTCATACAACGAGTGAGTCAAGCGTCCGTAAGTGTCGAAGGACACGGGACAGTGGCGTCCATAGATGCCGGAATGTTGATACTTGTGGGCGTCGAAAACGGCGACACAGAGGAAGATGCACGGTGGTTAGCCGGTAAGACCGCCGCTTTGCGCATTTTCGATGATGCCGAAGGTGTCATGAATCGTAGTGTATGCGATGTTCGGGGCGGGATAATCGCCGTGAGCCAATTTACGCTGACGGCCTCGACGCGTCGCGGCAACCGTCCCGGCTATATACGCGCCATGCATGGAGCTGAGGCGGAGGCGTTATATGAGGCCTATTGCCGCCTATTGCAGGAAGATAGTGGAATCACTGTAGGTCGCGGCATTTTCGGCGCCGACATGGACGTGGCTTTGCATAACGACGGCCCCGTCACCATCATTATCGACAGCCGCTTGCGCGAATAGTCCGTCGCCATCCCGGGTGGCTGTTGCCATGCCTGTGAACGGAGATGTCTGTTGCTTGAAGTGTCGGCTCTTCGCGGATGTGTTCCTACTTCTGCGAACTTTCGTTTTTTATGATATTATGTCTAAATGGCCGTAGTGCAGCTTATCTTATATCAAAACTCTTCTATGGGCACATCTATTCATCCAAATAATATAAAAAACTAACATATTGTGTTAATCCCATCAAGAATTCTTTGTAAATTTGCAGACTGAAACCAATTAAACATATGGCAAGAAAGGAATGTCGAAATAGGCTTCGCGTAGTTATGGCTGAAAAGCAGCTAACCAATATTTGGATGGCTGATAAACTTGGCGTAACTGAAATAACAGTGTCAAGATGGAGAACAAATAAGGTTCAACCATCTATGGCGCAGTTCGTAGAAATGGCTCATGTACTCAAAGTCGACATTAAAGACTTGCTTGAGGCAAGTTTTGATTATTCTGATAACGATGAATAATGAAATCAAAATTAATTCTTACCTAAACAATCTTTGGATTTCCCTATGAATACAATGGTAAAATCATATACATTTATCGACCTTTTTGCAGGCTGTGGCGGTTTATCTGAAGGATTTTACCGACAGGGGTTCAAAGCGTTGGCACATGTTGAAATTGACCATTGGGCATGTGAAACCCTAAGGGAGCGTATGCGCTTCTATAATTATAAAGATATTGATCGAAGCATTATTGAAACTGATATAACATCTGATGATATTATTGACCGTTTAGATGGGGCAGTTAAAGGCCGATGTGTAGATCTTATTATTGGAGGTCCTCCCTGCCAGGCTTATTCCACAGCAGGGAGAGTACGTGATGGAATAAAAATGGCATCTGACCCTCGAAATTATCTCTTTGAGAGCTATGTTAGAATACTAGAACATTATAAGCCAAAATTCTTTGTCTTTGAAAATGTTACTGGTATATTGTCTGCTAAGGCTAATGGGAGGTTCATATTTCCAAAAATCATAAAGGCTCTTGGTAAGTACTACGATGTAATTGATACCCCTGAGATAATTGTTCACAACACTATTGAATATGGAGTTCCCCAGATAAGGAAACGCATCATCATCATGGGTGTGCGTAAAGATTTGGATAATAAATCTGCAAAAGACCTTTATGATCGAGTTATTAAGACCCACACTACTCCTGAAAACGATGGAGATGCTTTCAACGGGTTGAAACACTTTGTTGATGTGCGTGCTGCTTTGTCGGATCTCCCTTCTGTCGAACCAGGTAAGGACGCATCGTGTGATGAATTTAATTACCCATGTAACAATGAGCTTACATTCCGAATTGTTGAAGGAGTTGTGCCCCGAATGGCAAATCAGATATGGGATATCTCGCAAGTACAGAAGCTAATGGGAAAGGATCTCGGCTATAATGTGGATACAGAGACTGCAGAAATAGTTTCCGAGCCCGAGGTAGCTTACGGCACTCCCGTTGAAGAACCGTGGCCTAATGACAACGACTATATGGAATAAGCGATGGACTTAACTAATAAAATCACAACCGTAACCCGACGAGACATTCGAACATTATTGATTAACGGATGGAACGAGGATATGTATTGGGAAACTACACACCATCACTATTTAATCTGGGGATTGCTGAATCCACTTGAGTTCTTATCCCGATTGTATCCTTTAGATACTCTGCCGTCATATGATTCAAGATATGAAAATGCGACTATAGACATTCATGTTCATACGGTAGTTAACCCTAACGACTACGAAGCGGATTGGTTTTGGACTGATGATCGTATTAATATTAGTAATGGCTCGGATGAGAACCTTTTAGATTTTTTAGCTGAGATATTTCATCCCGAAGTTCGAGATGATAATGGCGATTGGAAAGGTCTCTTGACAAGAATTAATAATCTTCTCGATGCAGACGGGTTCAAGATTAAAGTGGTCGGGAAGATATCTAAAAGAGAAGTATACGGATGGGGGCCTGCAAAAAGGATATTAAGCAAAATTACGGAACAAGAGGTTTCTTGTTTAAGTAATATGTTTAATTTTGGAGGGTACGTATTGGATTTCCCATCGCATAATGCTTTTAACTCATTTACATTAAATGCTGTAGGCGATGCGGTTTCTGAATTATATAATATGCCAATGTGGAAATCTCTAAACGCATATCTTTCTAACGAGGATGAAGATAAGGTTATAACTCTGCTTAAGGCATTATGGAGTTACGCTAATTCTGCGTCATGCGAGAATTATCTGTCTTCTGCTGATATAGAGAGGGGTAATGCGATAATGCACCGCATTGAAATCACCAATCCTGTTATAGGAAAACAATCCTCTGAAATAAAGGAAAAATTCAACAATGATTATATTCTGAAGCAAATAGATGAAATGGTCGGTTCTGTTGACAAAGACCCGACAAATGCAATTGGACTGGCGAAAGAACTTATTGAAAGTTGCTGTAAGACCATACTCAGAATATACAATCTTCCTACGGAATATGACAATCTCTCTAAATTGGTGAGAGCAACTACAAAGACTCTTAAGTTAACACCTGAAGATATATCAGATGACAATTCTGAAGCTATGGCACTGAAATCGATATTAAGAAGTTTAGGAGCTATTACTGACGGCTTGGCAACTTTAAGGAACAAATATGGCCGTGGTCACGGGAAAGATGATAATTACAAAGGTTTATGCTCGCGCCACGCCAATTTAGCAGTTGGAACAAGTTCAACACTTGTGAGGTTTATTTGGGATTGTTATGAACTTCGAGAATCTCAACGAAATTGAAAATCGATAATCAATGGACATTAAGAGCAAGGAAGAACGGAGCCGTAATATGTCGGCTATTCGCTCAGGCGATACGAAGCCGGAGATGTTGGTGCGCAAGTATCTGCACTCTCAAGGCTTCCGTTATGGTTTGCATAACCACAAGCTTCCCGGCTCACCTGATATTGTACTCCGTAAATATAAGACAGTCATATTTATCAATGGTTGCTTCTGGCATGGTCATGAGGGCTGCAAGTATTATCGACTGCCAAAGTCTAATATCGAGTTCTGGCAGACTAAGATAGAACGAAACCGCCAGCGTGATATTGAAACTATCACAGCGCTCATAGCAAAAGGCTGGAGAGTCATCACTATCTGGGAATGTGAGTTAAGAAATATTGCTCAACGTAGCGAAACTTTAATCCAATTAGTCAAAGATATTAAAGGTGACTTAAAAAGCGTAGACTATACTCAAGAAGAACAGACTCATATAGCTGCAGAACCGGAAGCAGAATATGGAAGAGATTCTGGTAATATCTGAAAAAACTCTATCGAATAGAAAATTATGACAACTGACAACTCGACATACAGGCAGCTTTTTCACTCTTTGATTCAGCATAAGGAATCGGAAGTGGTAGAGTTCAAGAAGGCGGAGAATAGCTTCGACTTTGATGATCTCGGTAAGTATTTCTCGGCATTGAGCAACGAGGCGAATTTGCGTGGCTTCCCTTTTGCGTGGCTGGTATTCGGCTATGATGAAAAGAAGCATGAAATCGTCGGCACGTCTTATAAGGATGGCGAGGGTGCGCTGAACAAGATGAAGCAAGACCTCACTAATAACATGAGTGACGGTCAGACATTCCGTGAGATTATTCCTGTCGAGGTTGACGGCAAGCGCATACTGATGTTCAAGATTCCTGCCTCTCCACGAAATATCGTTATGAAGTGGAAAGGAATTGCATACGGTCGTGACGGTGAGAGTCTGAAGCCGCTCAATCAGTCTAAACAAGATGAAATCCGCAATCAGACACCATATCGCGACTGGTCTGCGGAGATTGTGCCCAACGCTACGCTTGATGATCTTGATGAGGTTGCGATTGCCAAAGCTCGTAAGATGTTTAAAAAGGTACATAGCCGGATCCCGGTTGCCGAAGTCAACGGTTGGTCAGATGAAAAGTTTCTCAGCAAATGTGGGCTTATGATTGACGGCAAGCTGACACGTGCGGCCATCATTCTTTTAGGCAAGAGTTTTTCGGAGTATCTGCTGAGGCCGGCGGTAGTGCAAGTGACATGGACGTTGCGCGACAAAAACAAGGATGTTGTTGATTATGAGCATTTCTCCGTGCCATACATACTGACAGTCGATGAAATTCTTGCAAAGATTCACAATATGACACTGCGCGAGATGCCGGGCGGTACATTATTCCCCGACACGATGAAGCAATATGATGACTACTCCATTCGCGAGGCACTTCACAACTGCATCGCCCACTCTAATTATCAGCTCCAGCAGCGTATCAACTTCGTTGAGAATCCCGGATTTCTCTATTACTCTAATGCCGGTTCGTTCATCCCGGGGTCATTGGAAGAGGTCCTGAGCACCGATGAGCCGCAGAAGTTCTTCCGCAACGACTGTCTTTGTCAGGCGATGGTACATTTCAACATGATTGATACCGTGAGCCGTGGCATAAAGAAGATGTTCACCGAACAGTGGCAGCGCCGCTTCCCTATGCCTGACTATGAAATTGACAATGACAGGCAGCAAGTAGCTGTTCGCATTTACGGTACGTCCATCGATGAGCGTTACACCAACATGCTTAAGAATAACGATTCACTTACCCTTTGGGACTGCATCTCACTTGACGCTATCCAGAAGGGTCATCGTATTGACGAAACGGTTGCGCAAGACATGATTCAGCGCGGTCTCATCGAAGGCGAAGCTCCAAACTACCGTATCTCGCTGACTGTAGCCAAGAAAACAAAACAACTTTCCGGTTATACTCGCGTTGTCGGCTTAGAGCGAGACAAGATAAAGCATATGGTACTCCAATATATTCAGAACGCCGGTTCCGATGGAGCCAAGCGTAGCGACATTATGGAATATCTCGCTGGTACTCTCCCCAGCCGCAACACTCCCGAACAGAATCTTGTGCTATTAAAGAACATTATGAATGAAATGAAGAACGAAAATAAGATATCTACAGATGGTAGGCTTTGGTATACAGAGTCTCAAATTTTCGGATAGTTCCCGGATAGTTATGCCAAATTTCGGATAGTTGGACCGAATTTCGGATAGTACAGGATAGTTTTCGGAGAGTTTGAGATGAGTGAATTTACGACTAGTTGGCTCTGTTTTACGACTATTTCACGACTAATTTGTTGTTCTTACTACTAGTTGGTATCCTAAAACGGATAGTTGACAGGAGATCGGATAGTTCTCGGATAGTTTGAGACTACCCGGGATAGTTGTAAAAATGAGTAGTTGAAAGAAAAACATCTTATATCAAAAGTTTCCATAAAGGAAATTTAGGAAAGACAAGGGTAGGAGTGTCGCATATTTTGTGTAACTTTGCTGATTGCAAGGTATGCCATTGTCGCAACGCGCTGCAATGGGCATTAAAAAACAAATAACGAGACACAAAAGCACGAGACAAAAAAATGAAACGCATACTGACCACGCTTTTTTTCGTTGTAGTCGTCGCCGGAGCGATTTCGGCGCAGACCGTTACGGCCGTTACGACGGCAGCCGGCACGCTTCAGTCCGTACTCACGACCGCGCCTGACAAGGTTGTCGCCCTCGTAGTGCAGGGTCCGGTGGATGCCGGTGACTTGGAATTTATAAACACCAAGATGACATCGCTGGAAAGCCTTGACCTCAAAGGCGCCACCATCGAGGCATACTATGGAGCCGGCCATGCCATCAACGGCGTGCAGCGCTATGACGCCAATTACTTGCCCGAGATGATTTTTGCCGGGCTGCGGGCCAAGACACTCACGCTGCCGTTGACAGCCAAACTGCGCATAGGCGAGGGTGCCTTTGTGGGAGCATCGCTCACTGCCGTGACCATTCCGGAGAATGTAGGCGAGGTGGGTGACGGCGCTTTTGCCGGATGCCGGGCGCTGAAGACTGTGACCGTAAAGACTAATACAGGATCGGGTTCGGACATCTTTGCCAACTGTACGGCCCTGACTACGGCCGACATCTCGGCTATGACAGAAGTACCCGTGCGCATGTTTGACGGCTGCTCCTCGTTGTCTTCCGTGATTGTCAATCCGAGCTGTATCTCCATAGGCACGGCCGCATTCCGTGGATGCAAGGCTCTGAAGTCCTTCGATTTTGCTTCGACGCTGACATCTTTGCAGCCCTCCGCCTTCGAATGCTCGGGCTTACAGAAGATAGATATGACGGCAAGTCAGGATATTTTTGCCTTAGGACAATATGCTTTTGCCAATTGCAGCAGCCTGACCGAGGCATTGTTCGCGGACAATATTGTGAATATATCCGAAGGCGCACTTTTCAATTGTGATAAGCTGACTTCTATTCATTTGCCCGGCTCCCTTACCGGTTTTGGTAACGCCATGCTGTCCAATACAGCTATAGCCGGGAAAATAGAAATGCCGAGAATGTCGATGACCATAGGCGACTACGCTCTGACCGGAGCCGCCGCCGTTTCGGAAATTGACATTCCCGCATCGGTATTCTACATCGGCAATGAAGCCATGTCCGGCATGTCCGGTCTGAAACGTATCAATGTCTCCAAACATCAAGCTATTCCGTCAATCGGCATGGACGTATGGTCAGACGTAGACCAGCCCAAAGTGACGTTGATAGTGGCCGACAGCATGTACGGCGAATTCAAGGCTGCCGAGCAGTGGAAAGAATTTGACATCGTGATGATAAGCGGCACTGACGATATCGCGTCCGAATCCGCGGGTGTGTCTGTCAAGGGCCGCTTCGAAGGTATGGATCTGCATGTCGTGGCCACCGGAGTTCCGATGAAACGTGTCGAACTGTATGATGTTTCGGGAGCATTGCTGACGGCTGTCGACACTTCCGAAAACGAAATTGTCATTCCGACAGCGGCGTATACGACGCGCGTATATGTTGCTAATGTCATTTTGGCCAACGGAAGCCGCGCGGCAGTCAAGTTGATGCGTTGACGGCGGCACGCGTATGCCGCAAGAGCGTTCAGGTACGAATGCGACGCTGCAGGCGATGCATTCTAATAGATCGAAAGAGTATTAAATATGGGAAAGAACAAGTTGCGCAAGTTTGCCGAAATGGAGACTATTCCCTTTGTCTTCCAATATCCTTACGGGCGTCTTGTCTCGGAAGAAGCGTCTTGCGATGCCACTAAGACAGCTTCCGATGACGAGAATTGCGCGGAGTCATGTCTGCGTGCCCCGATGACGGCCGCCGATGTGGCCGACCGCTCGACATTTCCGTTGCGAGGTCGCTGGCACAGCGATTTCTTCCGCAACGACGGGCCTATAGTGCTTGAATTGGGGTGTGGCAAAGGAGAGTATACAGTTGCATTGGCTCGCCGTTTTCCCGAAGCCAATTTCATTGGCGTGGACATCAAGGGTGCGCGTATGCATGCCGGAGCTACGGCTGCACGAGACCTCGGGCTGACCAATGTGGCTTTTGTGCGTACGTCTATCGAGCTTCTCGAGGCCTTCTTCGCCCCCGGAGAGGTAGATCATCTATGGATTACTTTTCCCGATCCGCAGATGAAAAAGGTGCGCAAGCGTCTGACTTCAACGCGTTTCCTGCGAATGTATCGTCGCCTGACGGGCGTCGGAGGCAGTGTGCGGCTCAAGACCGACAGTCCTTTCCTGTATACATATACGCGTGAGCTGGTACACCTCAACGACATGCCCGTATATGCCGATGTCCCCGATTTGTATGCCCCGTGGGCAGACATCCCGGCCAATATGTCCGGTATCATGGATATACGCACTCATTACGAACGTCAGTGGCTTGACCGCGGACTCACTATCAAATATCTGCATTTCGGCCTTCCGGAAGACTCGGAAGCGCCGCTTGCCGAATATACCGAGGATATTCCCGAGGATACATACCGCAGTTACAGCCGCGGTCAGGTGCAACGTCCCGACCTTTGTCCGCCGCCACCCGTGAGCGACCTTGACATTTCCTAATTGTTTGCAACATTATGAACAACGATATAATCTATCCCAATCTGGTTCTTGACGCCTTGCGCACCGTGCGCTATCCCGGCACAGGCAAGGATATCGTCAGCGAAGGCATGGTGGCCGATGACATTCGCATCGACGGCCGCCGTGTTTCCTTTTCCATAATTTTTGAAAAGAATACCGACCCGTTTGCTCGCTCGGTAGTACGCGCTGCTGAGGCTGCCATTTTGACACACATAGGCGAAGATGTAGACATCAAAGACAACATCACTATTGCCACTAAAGCCCCGGCGGCTAAAGCCCCGGCGCCCGTGCTCCCCGGCGTGCGCAACATCATAGGCATAGCCTCGGGCAAAGGCGGGGTGGGCAAAAGTACCGTCGCCGCCAACCTTGCCGTGGCCCTCGCTCGCGAAGGCTACAAAGTCGGCGTCCTCGATGCAGACATCTTCGGCCCGTCCATGCCCAAAATTTTCGGGGTCGAAGGCCAACAATTGTACATGCGCACCGATGAAGCCGGTCAAAACCTGATTGTGCCGGCCGAGAATTACGGAGTCAAGCTGTTGAGCATAGGCTTCCTTGTAGAGCGCGACAGCGCCGTGCTGTGGCGCGGCTCTATGGCCTCTACCGCCCTGCGCCAGCTTATCACCCAAGGCGACTGGGGCGACCTTGACTACTTCGTCATCGATATGCCTCCGGGCACCAGCGACATACATCTGACCTTGGTGCAGACACTGCCCATCACCGGCGTGGTTATCGTCTCCACGCCCCAGCAGATAGCCCTGGACGATGCACGCAAAGGCATAGCTATGTTCCGTGGCGACAAGGTGGACGTTCCCGTACTCGGCATCGTCGAGAATATGGCGTGGTTTACGCCCGAACAGCATCCGGACGAGCGGTACTATATCTTCGGTAACGGCGGAGCCGTCGATTTGGCCAAAGAATTGGATATGCCGCTGTTGGCGCAAATACCGCTGGTGGCCTCCGTGGGTCGGCACAACGATGACGGTATACCCGTAGCGGCCGGCGACGGGCTTGGCGCACAATCGTTTATACACCTGGCGCACGAAGTGACAGACGCCGTAGAACGCCGCAATGCCACGCTCCCGCCCACCCATGTCGTGCAGGTAAAGCATTGATGTACCACTCATAGACATACTGCTGCATATCAATACAGAAGACAAAGAAGATATGACAAAACGCAAGATACTGATAGCAAACGGCCCCAATTTGGGCATACTCGGGCAGCGGCAGCCCGGCATTTACGGCACGGACGGCATTGACGCCATCATTGATGCCGTACGCAGTCGCGTGGGCGATGCCGTCATTGTAGAACACTTGCAGACCAACCACGAGGGCGTGCTTATCGATGCCCTTAATGCCAAGGCACATGACCCGTTGTATGTCGGTGTCATTCTGAATGCCGGTGCGTGGACGCACACCTCTCTGGCTGTGGCCGATGCCGTGGCCGCTATGGACGCCCCGGTGGTGGAGGTGCATATCTCCAATGTGCATGCACGCGAGGACGTACGCCGCAACTCGCTCATAGCCCCGGTATGCCGCGGAGTCATTACCGGCCTTGGTATACATAGCTATGTGCTTGCAGCAGATTATCTTATGACACTTGCTGACAAATAGAAAGCAACATATACATACGTACAATCATCATCGATATGGATACAAAAGACATAGGACAAACTAAGGAACAGGCAGCCCCATGCGCCGGCTCCGGCAACTTCATGTCAAGCTTTACCAAGTGGTTGGCCCGACCGCAGGTTTGGGGATTTTGCCTAAGCATGGCTGTGTGCGCCATAGTTTCGTTGGCCTTCTTTGCCCCGGACAACTTTCAGGGTAACACCTTGCAACAATATGACATGCAGCAAGGCGCCGCCAATGGTCACGCCGCTCAGGAATACGAACGGCAGACCGGCGAAAAGGCGCTGTGGACCAACAGCCTGTTCTCCGGAATGCCCACCTTTCAGATAGCGCCCGAATATCCGTCCAACAGCTTGTTTACATGGCTTAACGGCGTATATGGCTTGGGCCTGCCCGGGCTGTCATCGCTGATGTTCATGATGATGTTCGGTATGCTGATAATGCTGTATTGCTGGCGTTTGCGCTGGTGGTATGCGCTCATAGGGGCTCTTTCATGGGGTCTTGTCTCATACTTTGTCATCATTATCGGTGCCGGACATATCTGGAAATTCATGGCGCTGACTTACGTTCCGCCCGTCATCGGCGGCTTGTACTTGGCCTATCGCGGGCGCTACCTTGCCGGCGCTGCTATCATGGCACTCTTTGCCATGCTTCAGCTCAATGCCAACCATCCCCAAATCACGTATTACAGCGCCTTTGTGATGGTCGCCCTTGTGATAGCCTGGCTGGTGCGCGATATTAGGAAAAAGCACCTGCGCTGCTGGTGTATCGCCACTGCTGTCTCGCTGGCGTCTGCGGCTTTAGCTCTTGGCGCCAACCTCCCGGCGCTATACCATACCTACGAATATGCCAAAGAAACCAAGCGCGCGCAAAGCGAGTTGTTGGCTGATGATGCCGCCCATGGCGTCCAATCCGCCAAGCCCGCCGACCCCAAGGGCCCTACCGGTGGGCTGCCGCGTGAAGAGATAGGCGGATGGAGCAATACGCCCTCCGAAACCCTGTCGCTGCTAATTCCCAATATCAAGGGTGGAGCGTCCATACGTCCCGAAAAAGGTGCAAATGTCCCGCTGTCGCTTGACAAAAGTTCGCATTGCGACTTAAAGATGCAGAGCAATGACCAATTCGGGTTGATGTCCCAGTTCACCGAATACTTCGGAGGCAAGGGTATGACCAACGGCCCGTTCTACCTTGGCGCCATCATCATTGCACTCTTCATACTGGGCTGCTTTATCGTCCGCGGTCCCACCAAATGGGCGTTGCTTGTGTTGACGCTGTTCTCCGCATTCCTAGCCATGGGTAATCACTTTGAGGCGCTCACCGACTTTATGATAGACTACGTCCCGCTGTACAACAAATTCCGCGCCGCCGAGACCGCCTTGGTCATAGCGTGCGTATGCGTGCCGCTGTTGGCTATGCTCGGACTGCAAAAGTTGATGGAAGAAAAAGACGGCCTGCGCCGTTACAAAAACGAGTTGATAGCATCCTTCGGGTTTTGCATCATCTTGTGCCTGTTTGTGTTCGTTGCTCCCGGATTTTTCGGCGAACCATTAAGCGAAGACGAAACTCAATGGCTCGTCCAAGCCAAAGAGCAAATGGCTCAAAGTGGTGCGCCGGCCGAGTATTACGGCTATATAGATACTACTATTAGTAATATCAAGCAGATACGTCTCGATATTGTCAGCGCCGATGCCTTGCGTTCCGCTCTGTTCCTGATATTGGGCGGCGTACTTGTCTTTGTCGCCGCGTGCGGCAAGCTTAAGCGCGGCTATGTCGTTGTCGGCCTCGGGCTGCTGGTGGTCGTGGACATGTACGGTGTCGATAAACGCTACATCAGTTCCGAGTCCTATGTCAACAGCGCCAATGCCTTTGTGCAGAGTTTCTATGCCGACCCACTGGCCGCCGACTCGATAGACAAAGTCATACTCCGGGACAAGGGGTACTATCGTGTGGCCGATTTCGACAATTTTGGCGGCTACCGCCGCAGCTACTACCATAATATGGTGGGCGGTTATCATGCCGCCAAGCTTAATCGCTACAATGACCTCATAGACACGCACACAATCTTCGAGCCGTCCGTACTGGATATGCTCAACGCCAAATATGTCATCTTCAACGGACGTCTCGAAACCAATCCGCGGGCCTGTGGTCCTGCATGGCTCGTGGACAGTATCCGTTATGTGGACGGTGCGCGTGCCGAGATTGTCGGGCTCAAGGGCCTCGATTCGCGACATGTCGCCGTAGCCGATAGTCGCTTCGCCTCCACACTTGGTCAGGCCGTGGCCACGACAGTCGGCGACACCGTTGTCTTGGCGCGTCATACGCCCAACACCTTGGAATACAAGGTGACGAGTGCTCGCGGCGGCATCATGGTATGCTCCGAAGTGTGGTTCCCGTGGGGATGGCGTGCTACCATCGACGGCAAAGAAGCGCAGATAGGACGTGTCGACTACGTGCTGCGTGCCATACGGATTCCGGCCGGCACGCATAATGTGGAGATGACCTTCGATCCTCAATCCATGCATACCACCGCCACCGTTGCATACATAAGCATCATATTGATATACTTGCTGGTACTCTCCGCTTTGGGCGTACGTTTGACATACCGTGCAACCTGCCGCATAGGAGGCGACACGTCCGGAACCGGTGGCGAAATCCGATTACCCCGAGACGATCGGCAGAAACTATAGAAGATGGGCTTAGGGCGATGGTATAAAAGATGGCGGCATGGCCGTGGCTTCGGCGTTCATTCGCCGTTGGCCTACGCCCTGGTTACCGAAGTGCTGCGTAAGCAGCGTTGTTATGCCTACCATGCCGAGCAATACCCGAGCCTCGGCGGCGGAGTTCTCTGTCGAGCCCGTGCGCGGATGCTTGTACGTTTGGCCGCCTTTGCGGACGCTCGCGCTGCCGATGTCTCACATATAGATGACCCGTGCGTGCGCCGGACTGTCATCGATGTTCTACGGGCATACAGTCCCGACATCCGGTTCTCCGCCGGGGACGCGGACATTGTCGTCACCGACAGCGCTTCGGCCTACGACATCCCGCGCCCCGGGGACAAGGTCGTTCTGCTGGTGTCTCTGGGGCTTGGTGAAACGCCTAAACGCCAATCCATGGACAAGGCTCTCTCAGAGGTCAAGAAAGGCGCCATCACCATAGACAACGCCCGGGACACAGCCGTCACCGTATTGCGGCAAGACTTACCGCGACAGACCATTGAGGCTGCCTTCTGAGCTGTAAAATAGCCACTGTGTATCCAAAATCGTATTCAGATCTCCAAAAGCAATAAACAGGCACAAATTCACGTTTATAATTAAGATACCCCCATCCGTTAAGCATCATTGTGAAGACACTGGTATTTGCCACCAATAACGCCCATAAGCTCGAGGAACTTCGCGCCATCGCCGCCGACACCTTCGACATCCGCAGCCTCAATGACATAGGCTGCCATGACGACATCCCCGAGGATGCCGACACGCTCGAAGGTAATGCACGGCAGAAGGCCCGATGGATCTATGAGCGCTATGGCGTGGATTGTTTTGCCGATGATACCGGTCTGGAAGTCGATGCCTTGGACGGCGCCCCCGGCGTGCATAGTGCGCGCTATGCTCCCGGTCCGGGACATGACTCGGCTGCCAATGTGCGCCTACTGCTGCACAATTTGCGCGATGTTCCCGAAGGACGCCGCACTGCGCGGTTTCGCACGGTCATAGTCCTTATGCTCGGCGGATGCGAACACGTCTTTCACGGAGTCATCGAAGGCTCCATAGCCACCGAACCGCATGGCGACGGCGGCTTCGGGTACGACCCGGTGTTTATCCCCGAGGGCCGGACCGAGACCTTCGCTATGGTCGGAGAAGAAGCCAAGAACGCTGTGAGCCACCGGGCGCGTGCCACGCAGGCCCTGATGCGATACTTGCGCGAGGTAGATATATGACAGGGGCAAATGGTTGAGTGTGAACAATAAACGTAAGTATTTAGCATTAGAAACACATTTATCCAAGCAAACATTCATCGAAAATAGAAATAATAAACCCATTCATACAGATGATACGTAAAATACTATTCACGATAGCGGCCATAGCGGCTTGTGCCGTTGGTGCCGGCGCTCAGGGACTTGTAGGCGACTGGAACATTTATCCGCTGTATAGCGGTGAAGTGTCGTATATCGCCGAGTCGCCTTCGATGGTGTACTACACCTGTTCGTCGCGTCTGTTCTCTTACGACAAAGAATCTCACGAAAGTTATTCGTACAATACGCGCAACAAGCTCAGTGACACAAACATCGCCGGCGCATACTATAATTATGACGGTCGTTATGTGATGCTGGCCTATGACACCGGCAACATCGACTTGGTATACGATGACGGTCGCGTGGTCAATATGCCGGATATTCTCAATGCCCAGCTGACTTACACCAAAGGCATACGCGACGCGGCTTTCTATAAAGGGAAAATTTATGTCGCCACCGATTTCGGTCTGGTCATTTTTGACGACAGCCGCCACGAAGTGTCCGAATCGGGCATCTTTGGCAAGGCAGTGGATTGCGTGACCATCGTGGATGACCATATTGTCATGTTCATGGAAAAAGGCGTGGGTAACGATTACTCCCTGTGGAGTGCACCGGTCACCGGCCGACACAACGCCATAAGTAAGTTTGTTCGACTTGGAGGCACATATGTCAAGTCGCTTGTGACTGTCGGGACGAAGGCTGTCGGCGTCAATGGCAACGACAACAAACCGATTATATATAATATAGACTGGAATACGAACAAATTCAAGGTCGAAAACGGCGTCGATGTCGTCGTGGGCGATATCGTGGTTACACCACAGTCGGCCTACTACCTCACCTCCGGCGAAATTGTGATACTTGACGGCGAGGGTAAGGTGGCCGATCGTCATGCCATTCCCGATGAATTGAAAAACGACAAAATAGCCACTTACAGCGGCCTCAATAGCGTTTGGGCTGCCGGACCCGAAGGCCTTGGCAACTACGATATTTCCGGGGCGACGCTCACCGTTCTGGCCGACAGGATTAAGCCCGTAGCTACGACGTGCGACAACGTGGCGTTCATACGCACCAATTCGGCCGGCAATAAGATTTATATCTCCAATCTCGGCGTGACCAACTACAAGAGCATCATCACCATCGGCGATATTTGGTGGATACCCCAGCATACCAACGTCATCGAAGGCGGCGTGCCGCGCGATATCTCCTTGACAGTGGCCTCGGCAGACAATTCCACGGTCAAGAAAGAACAGGAAAAGCGCAACACTACAGCCATGCTTGGCGGCGTCACTCGTTTTGTGGTGGACCCCGACAATGACGATCGCTACTACATAGGCAACAACTTCGAGGGTGTCTACGTCATCGAAAACGACAAGGAGATAGCCAAATTCAACGAAAAAAATTCGCCTATGTATGCATGGTGGGGTGTCAAGGTGCACGATGTAAATATCGACCCCGAAGGCAATCTGTGGGTGGGCGCCTGGACGCTCAGCAATACACAGGTGTCACCATACTATATCTTGCCCAAAGCCAAACTCAAAGGCGACTTGTCCACTATCACTAAGGATGATTGGATAGCCACCAAGCACCTCGGTAATGATGTCGGCAATAAGGATATGGGCAGCCTGATATGCAGGAAATCGAATATGGTGTTCACTTGGCACAGCAAATTCGGCAACCCGGTATGTGCCTACGACACCAAAGGTACGTATACCAATACATCGGATGACGTTTTCTACGAGATCTCCGATATGATAGATCAGGACGGCAAGACCTTCTCGTGCGACCGTATCACCTGTGCCATCGAGGATCAGCGCGGTCGCGTATGGGTGGGCACGACTTCCGGTCCTTTCGAGATTACCAATCCGAGCAAGGCCACCGACCCCACCTCGCGTATCACCAGACTGAAAGTGCCGCGTAACGATGGCACCAACTATGCCGACTATCTGCTTGACACCGAACAAATCAACGATATGTCCATTGATGCGGCCAACCGCAAATGGATTGCCACAGAGAACTCCGGCGTATATCTCGTCAGCGAAAACGGCGACCAGATTATCGCTCATTACACCACCGACAATTCGGCGCTGCCCTCCAATACGATATACTCCGTATTATGCAGCCCCGTGGACAATGTTGTATACTTTGGTCTGAAGACCGGGCTTGTGTCCTTCAATAGCACCTCGTCTCCCGCCGCCGATACCTACGACAACGTCTATGCATATCCCAACCCGGTACGTCCCGATTACACCGGATGGATTACCATCACCGGCCTTATGGACCAGTCGCTGGTGAAGATTGCCGATGCAGCCGGCAACGTTATCTACCAGACGCGTTCCAATGGCGGAATGGTTACATGGGACGGCTGTGACACAGGAGGCAACCGCGTGCGCTCCGGCGTATACTATGTCTTTGCATCGCAGAATGCCGCCGGATCTTCCGAGGGCGCTGTCACCAAGATTGTAGTCATCAACTGAGCTGCCGGGCATTGACTGACGCCAAACATAGCGACGTTGCGGCCGTCCTGTTTGCAGGAATGGCCGCAACGCGCATTTAGGCACGACTTTTGCCGTGAAGTTTATGCCAAGTCATAGGCGGCAGGTTAGGCCCTGTCGTAGACTTCGGCACATCACGACCACCAATCGAACACATACACGCTTACAATTATGGATTCTGACAAGCATCCTCTGAAATATGCCGATGAAAAAGACCGCTCGTATGGTCTTGTCGGCATGGCTATATCCTTGACAGTCTTTGATGGAGAAGATATGCTCTCCGCGATATGCCTTGACAACGCTCCCGGAAGCGGCGCCGAGATGGCTCCCGAGTTCCATTTCTCCGGCAATCCCACGTTGAGTGTCGGGGCAGCTTGGCGGCATACCGTTAAACAATTTGAGCTGACGGCTGCGATGCTTGTCGGCAATGCCCTGTGTCGTGCATATGTAGGACGCAAGATACGTATGACGCCCACTGTCAGCAAGGCCATTCGCGATGTAGTCGTGCGAGTCGGCAACGACACTTGTGACTTGGAAATTGACGAGATCGACCGATTGTACGACAAAGTGCATGACAATCTCGAACGCGTGTTTATGCACAATCGCGTGGTGTCGGTGGCCAATAGTTTTGCCGACACTTTGCAGCGTCAGCGGCGTCTCACTGCCGCCGAAGTCGCCGACGTCCTTGCTCCCCTGTTGTAAAGGCCGGCTATACTAAGATAGCCGTTATAGCATTCATCGCTATAGTAGCTATCATGGTTATGAAAGCTGTTTCGCCGCATAAGTCATCCTCCCCTACGTGGGTCATAACTTCTCCGCTTATTCGATTATAAACAACCGTTTTCACCGTGCCCGAGAACAAAATCCCCGTTCCATATAAGCCGTTGGCGGTCATAGCCGCCGGGACAATAATTTTGGCCTTTGCTATGTGGTTGGCCGGGCATTCGTACATCGCTTTTTGGGACACTCAAACGTATATAGATGCGGGCGGCAATATTTTGCGGCATGGCGCCGATGCCATCCGTACCCCCGTATACCCATTGATAGTAGGACTTTGCCGCCTTTTGCCCGGTGAGACGGCGTGGGTGTATGCACTCGTAATTCTGCAACTCGGTGCCTTCGTGGCCACTGTTCCTGTGATATGGCGTGTGGCCGCACGGCTCATGTCGGCGCGAGCCGCGCTCCTAACCACCGGGGCCTACGCCTGGTGCCCTACTTTTGTGTCATATGCCATGTTTGTCATGCCCGACATTTGGTGCGTCATAGGCGTGGCGGTGCTTCTTGCCGTGGCTCAAGATTTTGCCGAACACGGAGGCCGTAAAGCCTTGGCGTGGTGTGTCGTTGTGTCCATAGCCTTGACGCTGCTCAAGCCATCCAATATCTATATCGCGATATGGTGGATTGTGATAGCCATGGCCTTACTGCTGCGGCGTAACCGATGCTGGTGGCGCTATCTTGTTCCTGCATTTGCCATGGCTGTGGTCCTGGGCGGCTACGGACTATTGGTGCAGCGCTTAACCGGCTACTATACCGTTTCGGTAGTTTCCGACATCAACGACTTGGGCAACGCTGCCCAGCGCCGCAAGCTCGTGCCCGAATTGGCTCCGGATAGTGCCACCGCCGACCTCTTTCGGCGTATCAATGCCGCCGACACCGTCACCAATCTGCGGCGACGCCAGATGGCCTTCATTGGTACCGAGTCGTTGACGTATGCCCAAATACACTCCGTCATGTCAGCCACCAAGGCCTATGATCCGGCGCGGTGGCATCGCGGCATCCTTGTGCGCCTTTTCGAGTCTATGCCCTCAAATGCCTTCCCCATACACGGCAGCGACCGTCTCAAATACTATACCAACGCCTTGCATGTCAGTTTCTATGTTGTGTACATTGTCATTTTGGCGCTGTTCGTGTGGCTTAGTACGGCCCGATGCCGACATGTCGGCGCGTGTTGGACGCGGCTGTTTCGATTGTGGGCGCTGTGGGTGCTTGTCTGCGGCGGCATCGCCACGGCCATCATTGGCGGTTTTGATGACTACGGACGACTTGCCATGGGTGTGTATCCGGCTCTGATGCTGCTGTGCGGTGCTGCTCTCGCGGCTCCTTCGGATACTGAGGGGTGAGGACGCGCGGCGTGGTGCTCCGTGTCGAAATATGCCAACGTGTTTAACGACTTTTTTGCATCGTGTCTGCGGCTATTTCGCCGTTTTTGGTTAATTTTGCAGATAAGTAATACGGAGTGACGATAGCAGCCACGGTGGCGGTCTCGAAATCCTCCGGCACACATACGGCAGATAATTATGGAGAATAAATTCAAGATGGTGGCCAAGACCCTCAAGGGTCTCGAGGCTGTACTTGCAGACGAACTTCGTGCCTTAGGGGCCTTTGATATAGAACCCGGGCACCGCATGGTATCCTTCGGGGGCGACTTGGAAACACTATACCAGGCCAACTTGAGCTGCCGTACGGCATTGCGCATACTCAAGCCGTTTTACGAATTCGAGGCCGGCGACCCGGACGAGCTTTACGATGCCGTCAAGGCCTACGATTGGGGCTCGCTTCTGACACTTGCCAAGACCTTCAGCATTGATACCACGGTATACAGTGACGAGTTCACACACTCGCGTTTTGTTACTTACCGCGTCAAGGATGCCATAGTCGATTGGTTTAAGGACCGTTACGGCGAGGACAAACGTCCCGGTGTGCGCCTGCAAGATGCAGATGTGATGATTAATGTCCATATCTCGGGCCGCAAGGTGACGTTGTCACTGGACTCGTCCGGTGAGAGCCTGCACAAGCGTGGCTGGCGTCGCGCAAGCACTGAGGCGCCTATTAGCGAGGTTCTCGCCGCCGGTATATTGCTGCTGAGCGGATACCGCGGCGACCGGCCGTTCGTCGACCCCATGTGCGGCAGCGGCACCTTCCTTGTGGAAGCCGCTTTGATTGCCGCCAATATCAAGCCGGGTGTGTTCCGTCAAAGCTTTGCCTTTGAGCATTGGCCCGATTTTGATGCCGACCTCTTTGATCGTCTGGCCAATGACGATAGTGAAGAACGCCCCATCGCACATCCCATCATCGGCCGTGACATCTCGCCGGCAGCCGTTGATATCGCCCGCCGCAACCTCACTGCCGCCGGTGTGGCCAAGGATGTGGATCTGGCCGTACAGCCCATATCCGCATGGGAAGAAGCACCTGCACCCGAAGGCATTATCGTCACCAATCCGCCTTATGGTGAGCGTATCAGCGCTCCGGACATGGAGGCTCTCTACGAGACCATAGGGTCGAAACTTAAACACGTTTTTGCCGGTTGGGAGGCATGGATCATCGGCTATCGCGAAGAATACTTCCGTTGCATAGGTCTGGCTCCCACCACCAAGATAGACTTGTACAACGGTTCGCTGGACTGCCAGTTGCGCCATTATGTGATATTTGCAGGTACCAAGCGCGATTTTCGTGCTGCCGGAGGCCGGCTTAAGACCATAGAAGACCGCGCCGATCGTCAGCGTCGAGACGAGCGCAAGGCCTTCCGCCGCGATGACCGCGATGACCGTCGCTCGTTCCGTGATGACCGTCGCGACGGACGCCGGCGGCCTTTTGACCATGATGACCGTCGTTCGTTCCGCGATGACCGCGATGACCGCCGCAAGCCTTTCTCTCGCGACAACCGTCGTCCCTTCCGTGACGATCGTGACGACCGCCGTGGTATCGCAACCGAAGGCTTTGCACCCGAGAGCGAAAATCCGATGGCACGTCGCCGCAATATACATGCACTCAAATCTATCGGCGGCGGCGGTCCCAAGTTGCCCCCGTCCACGGGCGCTATTATGCGCGATCGCGGATGGAAGAAACGCTCCTTGCCGCCCAAGGACAAAGGAGACGATGCCGCCGAAAAAGAATAGGACAATATAGGCTGCCAAGCAAAAGCGGTCAAGATGTACCTGTCAAGTAAAAAAATACCTGTCAAATAATAGCTGACATCATACTTACAATACAACAAAACACTTCGTTTGCGCTATGGACAACATCAAATGCGTCGGAATTTTGACCTCCGGAGGCGATGCCCCCGGCATGAACGCCGCTATACGCGCCGTCACTCGTTCGGCCATATACAATGGGCTTAAAGTCAAAGGTATATATCGTGGCTACCATGGGCTTATAGCCGATGAAATAAAAGAGTTTCACACCCAGGATGTTTCCAATATCATTCAGCAGGGCGGAACCATTCTCAAAACAGCTCGCTGCAAGGAGTTCGCCACACCTGAAGGCCGTCAATTGGCATACGATGTCTTGCGTCGACATAGCATTGACGCCCTCGTCGTTATCGGCGGCGACGGTTCGCTGACCGGCGCTCGCATTTTTGCCAACGAATTCAACTATCCCATCATAGGTCTTCCGGGTACCATAGACAACGACCTCTATGGCACGGATAGTACCATAGGATATGATACGGCGCTCAACACCATCATGCAATGCGTCGACAAGATCCGCGATACTGCTACTAGTCACGAGCGCTTGTTTTTTGTAGAAGTCATGGGCCGTGACGCCGGTTTCCTGGCCCTTAACGGAGCCATAGCCACCGGCGCCGAGGCTGCCATTATTCCCGAAATAAGCACCCAAGTCGACCAGCTGGCCGAGTTGATACAAAACGGCTTCCGCAAGAGCAAGAACTCGTCTATAGTGCTTGTCGCCGAAAGTCCCGTCACGGGTGGCGCCATGGGTCTGGCCGAACGCGTCAAGAACGAGTACCCCGGATACGATGTGCGCGTGTCCATCCTCGGACACCTGCAACGCGGCGGATCGCCTACGGCTTTTGACCGCATTATTGCCTCACGTATGGGTGCCGCCGCCATCGATGCTCTTATGGAAGACCAGCGCAATGTGATGATCGGCATTAAGAACGATGAGATTGTGTACGTGCCTTTCTCCAAGGCTATCAAGAACGACAAGCCCATCAATCGCGACCTCTTGGAGACACTTCGCCGTCTTTCCATCTGATAATATGACAAATATTCCGCACGGCCGACAGGACATCCTTGTCGGCTGTACGGCATATGTTTGTCGTGCTTCCGTCCTCTGGTCGGGCGACGTCTTACACGGGCTGAAAAGCTGTATCTGTTCTTCTGTTTGCGGCATTGCCGCGCATTCATTCACTCGAGAGTTCGTATCCGCCACCACTTACCCCAAAAAACAACATTCCCTTTATATCCATGAAAATTCTCCATACAGCCGATTGGCATCTGGGACACCTCCTATACGGTTGCAACCGTATAGACGAACATCGCTATGCCTGCCGTCAATTGATTGCCGTAGCTAAGGCCGAACAGCCTGACGCTGTGGTTATTGCCGGTGATATATACGATGTGGCGACTCCTTCTGCCGAGGCTGAGAAACTTTTTGTAGAAACCATACTTGAACTTACGAAAGTCGTTTCGGAAGTGACTGTTGCGGCCATTGCCGGGAATCATGACAGCGCTCGCCGTCAGGATGCGCACAGCCCTCTGTGGGAGCGTGCCGGAGTGCATGTCGTAGGCGGCATCGTATCCAATGCTCTGTATGACGTCGAAAACTCCGAAAACATCGAGAGTTCTAATCCCGATACGGAAGCACCTTGTTCGGTGCTTGCCGAATCAGACGGCATACTGCGCGAAAAATATATTTTCGAAGTCCCCGGGCGCGGTTACATCATTGCTGTTCCGTATGCCAACCGTTATGTTGACCTTGGAAGTCTGTGCTCGCGCCTTACGGCGATAGTCAGGCGCTTAAATGTCAATGATTTGCCCGTGGTTATGGTAGGGCATGCCACCGTGGACGAGCTGGTAGGCGCAAATCGGGTAGATTTGGTTGCGAGCTACGGCGGTGAGATTTCGGAAGTGCACAACGACGATGGCGCTGTGCATCCGGTCGTAGGCACAGTAGAGGGACGTTCCTTAGGAGTATGGGGCAACGGCTTCGACTATCTTGCTTTGGGACACATACATGGCCGATATGTGTATTATGATGACAATACGCACGCCACCGCTGCATATAGCGGCAGCCTGCTGCCTACGAGTTTCGATCAAGCATATGCGCCGCACGGGGTGTATATCGTGGACATTCCCGGACGCAAGCACGGACCTGTGACTATGACATTCCGGGAAATCAAGCCTCTAAGGCCGCTGGTGACCATTCCGAGCCTCGGCATGTATACATGGAATCAGGCCATGACCGCCCTCGAAGAATTTAACCCTGCATCCGTGTCATACGTGCGGTTGAACATTAAGCAAAAAGACGCTTTACCACAAGGCTTTATGATGCAGGCACGCAAGGCTGTCGAAGAACGCGGTTGCCGTTGCATCATTAGCACCGTCAATTACGAGCGGCAATTAGATGACGCCGAAGGTGTGCCGGAGGATAGGACGCTCAGTTTCAGCGACTTTGAGCATAAAACGCCACAGGACATAGCGCGGATGTACGTCAGCGAGAGAAAATTGGCCAATTGGGACGCCGAGACACAGCGGCTGTTGCAGGTAGTCCTTGATGAAATAGACGAGGAGAACCGCAATAAATAATTTGCATCACCGAAGCGCGGGCCTGTCGTCTTTGGCAAAAGGCGCGGATTGAGCCGCTTCATTAGTTTCCGTCAAAACCTCAATAACCGATGAAAATCAAGAAAATAGCTATACACAACATTGCCACTGTCACCGATTGCGTACTTGATATGGAGCAGGCGCCGCTGCGAGCAGCCGATTTGGTGCTTATATGCGGAGAGACCGGTGCCGGTAAGACGACCATACTTGACGCGATATGCTTGGCCTTATACGGCAAGGCTCCACGCATGGAAGACACCGATATGGTTGCTCGCCGAGGTGAGGCTGCCGAAGCAGACACTTCCGGATTGGGCATGGACGATGTGCGGCAGATGATGACCACCGGCACCTCCGAGTCTTGGGCGCTGATGTCGTTTGCAGTTAAGGACGGCGATGCTGACCGCACATACACTGCCGGGTGGTACTGCTCGTGCGCCAACGGGCGCACCTTTGATGCGTTCATCAAAGGTGTTGCCGGTCGAAAAGGTCGCAACAGCGGATATCGCGATGCCGCCAATTTTCTTGTGCCCGGCGATGTCGTCACCGAAGTCGGCACTGTAGCCGTGCGTGATGGCAAGGATGTCATAGATAAGCGTGTACATGACGAGGTTAAACGTATTGTTGGCTTGGATTTCAACCAATTTTGCCGCACAACGATGTTGGCGCAAGGCCAGTTCTCCAAGTTCTACAAGAGCTCGGATGCAGACAAGGGTGTGATACTCGAAAAAATACTGGGAAACAACGTGTACTCACGTGTCGGCAAACGTGTTTACGAAAAAACACGAGAATATAAAAACGTCTGGGAACAGCTCAATGATCGCCTCGGCGATCTCAAGCCCATGACTGATGACGAGCGCCGAGCTGTCACCGAAGCCATTGCCGAGCAGGGAGTCGTGGCCGCATCTGCCGCCGCTCAATGTCATAGGATAGATACGCGCCTTGCGTGGCTGTCCACTGATGCCGACATCAAAGCCTCGGAGGCTGCCGCCGCCACCCGGAAAAAAGCGGCCGAAGAAGCCCTGACTACTCCGGAATACACTGCAGCAGCGGCACATGTGGCACTGTGCGATGATGCAGCCGCTGTTATCAATGTCCTTCGCGAAGTACAAGGCAATAAAAAACGGAGCTATGACAGCCGTAAGACGCTGGAAATGTGTGTAAAGAAACTTGCCGTCGCCTCTCGCGAACTCAGAGAGCAAAGTTCTCGTCTCGAGGCCGAAAAGGCCAAGCTGCGTGTCAATGAGGACGATTACGCCACCCGGGCATCGCAGCGCGAGGTGTTTGACCAAGACAAGCAATTTGTCGAGGCGCTCAATGCTATTGTTTTATCTGACAGCTCGATGCTGAAATATCGGCACGCCCTTGATGCGAAACGTAAGTCCGAGTCCGAGGCCGAGAATGCACAGGCCAAGGCCGAGAAAGACCTGAAAGCCGCGCAGAAAGCCGTGGATGAAGCAGTCTCGGCGGTCAAGGCCGGGGAGAAGAAACTGGCTACCTTGAAGCCCGAGGAGGTTAATGCCAACCGCGCCCGTCAGGCCGCACGCCGGGGAGGGTTGGTGTCGCTGCGTACAGCCGTCAGCGAATTGCAAGTCCGCCGGGAAGAGAAGGCCGAGGCCGAGAAACACCTGAACGAATACAATGATGTCATCAGACAAAAATCCGATGCCATAGGCCGAATAGACCCATTGATAGATACGGCAGACAAGGTATTGAAGACGGTGGAAGATGCTTTTGCTTTGGCCAATATGGCCGCAGGCAAGGATTTGGACAAATTGCGTACACATCTCGAAGTCGGGTGTATGTGCCCGTTGTGCCGACAGAAGATAGAACATGAATTGCCGCAGCGCAGCGACTTGGTGGACGAATGCAACGCCCTTAAGGAACAAAAAGGCTCGGCTCAGAAAAATTTGGACGAATTACGCGATCGGCGCAACACCCTTGTCCGCCAAAAGACTACGGCTGAGGAAATGTGCAAGCAGGTTCGGTATTCGCTCGAAAAGACAAAGGCAGACATAGAAACGCGCCAAAAAGCCATAGACCGGGCTGTCAGCAATCTTCAAGTCGAGACGGGCGACATCGCGACAATAGACGCTATAATTAAGACTTTGGATGACGAAGTTCGGCGTACCGAGGAAACCCTGCAGTCAATAAGCGAGGCTCAGAAGCAGTTGGATGCATTACGCAAGGAAGTGGATTGCTGCGTGACCGCTCGAGACAAGACTCGCGAAGAGCACGAGCAGTGTGTCAATGTACTTACAGATGTTCGGTCAGCCATCAAACAGATAGATAAGGCGTTGACGGATGCCGAGACGACCAAGAACAAAGCGCAGAATACCATCTTGCTCATTGATGCGGGACACATCTTCGGCGACATTCGTGAAGTTTCGGGCCAAGTCGTAAGGGAAGCATACGCCGCCGCGCGTACCGCCGATAAAAAGCAAAAAGACCTGATAGACAGCCAACGGCACAACATCGAATTGCACAGCCGTGCACTCGTCGAGATGCAGAAATTATATGCCCAAGCCAAAGATGCCATGCCCGAAAGCATGGTCGGAGAGGATGGTATCGGCGCCGATGCCGGAACGCAAGCAGCCGCCGATTTTCCGACATCCGGTGATACGTTGACGGAAGCCGTCAGCGTAGACAGCCTCAATCGACTTATGCGAGACATTGCCGCGGCCAAGTATGCTTTGGATGAAATTGCGGCCAAGGCCAAGTCCTGTGAGGCGGCGTTGCAAGACTACCTTGGTGGCCATGACGGCACTTCACGCGACGAATTGGAGCATCTTGCAGCAGCGGATCCACGCGAGACTCTGCAGATGCGCAATATTGTCGGCAAGGCTCAACGGGCTGTCGGCGAGGCTTGTGCACGTCTCGCCGAGGCACAGCACCGTGCGGTCGAACATGCCAAAGTAGAAGGCAATGTCCCATTGACCGAAGTGGAGGGCGACGAAGCCACCGAGGCTGTGCGGCTGCTCCGGGAAGCAAAGACCGAGATGTCGCAACGCCGCGATGCCGCCAATGGCGAGATTGGCAAGCTGAACGAGCGACTCAAATCGGACGATACGCTGCACCGCGAACATCAGGCATTGCTGGAGCGCGTGGCACAGGCCAAGACCGAGTATGACAAATGGGCACGCCTTAACAGCATACTCGGCGATTCAACCGGCGATCGCTTCCGCCGCATAGCTTTGAGTTTTGTTCTCGAGTCGTTGCTTGAACGCGCCAATGTCTATTTGCACAAGCTTACGCCGCAATACGACCTCGTGGGCGTGCGCGGTACGCTCAATATTAATATTCGTGACATCGGTCGCGGCGGTGTTATTCGCTCGGGTAATACACCTTCAGGCGGTGAAACCTTCCTGGTGTCACTGGCGTTGTCGTTGGCGTTGAGCGAAATCAGCGACAGTCTTGCTGTGGACACCCTGTTTATTGATGAAGGCTTCGGCACGCTTAGCGGACAGCCATTGCATAATGCCGTGGAACTGTTGCAGTCTTTACAGCGTGATACTTGTCGCCGCGTGGTGCTCATCAGCCACAATGCCTCACTGCGTGAGATGATACCCGTGCAACTCCAACTTACCAAGGACCCGTACACATGCACTTCGACGGTGCGGACGGTGGTCATGTCTTGATGCTGTTGCAGGCAGAGGCTCTGAGTTGTCATAAAGAAAAATGTTAACAGTCATAATGTTCGTTGACGGACTTTTTGATAAGCCAAGCCGATGGCATTGAGACAGCATCGATTAGACGAGGCAAAACATATTGGTATTACTATCCCAAAGACATGGCGAGGGTAGACATGGCGAATGTGTATCGCTTAACACTCATTAACACGTAACAAGCGACATAATTCTTAAAAAATGTATATTTTTGCGAATTAAAGACAGTCTCGGCGATGCGTGAGCGACTGTCGGCACAGCATATACGATACAGACATGAAAATATGCAGAAATTGCGGATGGCCCAATGGCGATGCTGATACCAAATGCGCCAAATGCGGAGGGCGATTGCCGGCTCGGCCTGATGCCGAAGAGCATAGGGCGTCAGGCACGAGCGTCCCGCCGTGCCGGCGGTGCGGATATCCCGTGTCGTCACTTTTGCGCCACTGTCCGGTGTGTCACGCCGCTTTGAATGTAAAAACGCATTGACCTTCACGCATATATCCATATGAGTAAAAACAATTCCATAATAGCCCGGCGCTGTGACTTTGCAGTCGGTGACGTTGTAGACGACCGGTGGAAGGTGCAGGCTTTTTTGGGCGAGGGAACATACGGCAAGGTCTTTCGCGTGACCGATGCTGACGGTCTCGAGTATGCGCTCAAACTGTTGAAGGTCTGGGAAGTAATGCCTGCCGAGCGTGAAGGATTGCTGTGTCGTTTTGACCGTGAGTATGACACCTCGCGTATCGTCAGCCGCCACCTTGTGCATGCGTTGTCCAAGGGGACAGTCGAAGGCAATCCCTATATGGTGATGGAATACTGCGGCGGTGGCGACCTATGGCATGCCACCATAGAGCGCTCACCGGACCTGGCCTTGCTGTCGCGGCAAATTCTCGAGGGCCTCGGCGACCTTCATCGTGCCGGACGCGTCCATCGCGACCTCAAACCCGAGAATGTGCTGCTGCGCAATGATACATGGGCCATGCTCACCGATTTCGGCATCAGCGGAGATCAGAACAATCGTATGACACGTCGCGGATGGTCGGGCGTGCCGCGCCAACGTTTTGGCACGGTGGCGTATATGCCTCCCGAGCAGCTTAATCCGCGGCGCGGCAACGCCACGGTTCTGCCCACCACGGACATTTTCTCGTTTGGAGTGATGATATATCAGCTGTTGACGCGGATTTTACCCTTCGGACATCTGCGCAGCGATGAAGACATGGCCCGCTATGTGCTCAATGTTCAGCGCGGGCAATGGAATCGCGAAGCCTTGCGCTCTGACATCCGCACTTCGGAGTGGCTTGACCTGGTCGAGGGTTGTCTTGTGCCCGACTTCAAGCACCGTATCAGTAGTGCCGAGGAGGTCGCGCGCCTTGTGCCCGGTGCCGAGGCAGCCGTACATGACACTTTGCGTGTGACTGCGGCGGCCGCAACGGCATCGGCGGATGATCCGGTCCTCGTGGCCACCTATGGCGACGATGCCGGCGAGACTTTTGACCTTGCGACCTTAGCCAAGGACTCCGACGTCATATACATGGGGCGCGAAGATGCTGACAGCAGGGTGGCCAATCATATACAGCTGCACGAAAGCGATAGTGCCTATATCTCGCGTCGCCACTGCACCATAGAGCACGACCCATCGATGTATCGATGGATTGTCCGCGACGGACAATTTCGCGTGGACTGTCCGGTGGCGCAGCGCTCTACAGCCGTATTCCCCTGCGCCACATGCACCGCCACATGCGACCACACCGCGTCCTCGTCTTGGCATCCATCGCTCAACGGGACGTACATCAATTCGGATGAAGTCGATGCCGACGGGCATATCCTTACCATCGGCGACATCATCAGTATCGGCGACACCAAACTACGTGTCGAAAGCGTGATAAAGTCCACCGGTAAATAATCATTAAGGGCTTTAAGATCTTACACGTAGAGTACAAAACAATACGAACACCAATAGAGTATCACATACGACATTACCATGCCCAACGAATCCAACAACAGCGGACACAGCCTCGGCAGCTCCTTAGGCGCCGGGATAAAGTCCATATTCGGTGCCGGCGGTCGGCGCTATTATATCTTGGAGCACAAGACAGCCACTGCAGGCCATCGTGCCGGAGATGTTCGGCGTATCATAGTTGATTACATCGAAATAGGTCGCGATACCCGGTGCCAGATACGTTACGGCGAGGACTGTCCCACGGTCAGCCGTCGCCATGCCGCCATATCCAAGGCTGAGGACGGCGAGACATGGCGTCTGACGCCGCTGTCTCATACCAACGACACTCTGGTCAACGGCAAGCGCGTCACAGCGCCGGTGCAACTGCATAATGGCGATGAAATACAGCTGTCTACCGATGGGCCGCGCTTGGGCTTCATCATGCCCGAGGGAGATCAGGGTCTGGTTCGCAGCATCGGGCTGTCGGCACGCTTGGGCCTCTTCCGTCGGCAGGCTTTGCGGCCTTATCGCCGCGCCATGGTCGCCATAGGAGTGCTTGTCGCGCTGCTCGCGGCAGCCGGCGTGTACTTTATCGTGCGCCAGCAAGGATTGATACGAGAGCAGCAACAGGCTCTGGAACAGGCTCGTGCAGCATATACGCGCGAAAAGGCGGTTCAGGACTCGCTCATAGCGGCGCTTACGGCCGATAATGCCGCCTTGCGCGGCACCTTGGACGAGCGCATGTCCAACCTTGACGCTATGGGTCAGGCTATAGACGGCACTACCGAGACGCCGGTGACCATAGTGCCGCGTGGAGGAATGCCGCGCGTAGCTTCGCGTCGATACGATAACGGAGCCTTGGATCGTGCCTCGGCTTATGTGTACTATATCAGTGCGGTAGCCATAGATGTGACTGACGAAGATGGCGCTGTGCGCCGTGTGCCGCTGGACGGTAGTGAGTCGCTGAGCGGATGGAGTGGCACGGGGTTCATGCTGCGTGACGGCCGTTTTGTGACGGCGCGGCACGTCATCGAGTCGTGGCTCTTCTGGAACGACCAGGAGGGACAAGATTTCACGCTCAATTTATTGGCAAACAATGGCGGAGCTGTTGTCGCCCATTTTGTGGCGACCTCGCCCACGGGTCGTACCATGCGCTTCAATTCCACTATGTTCCATACCAACGGCACACATGACCGGCGCATGACCACCGAGGACGGAGTTGTTGTCAGTCGTGCCAATACCGATGAAACCGATTACGCATGGTTTAATGCCGGAGGTTCGGGCCTGGATTTCGATGCCGCTGCCAGCAAGGACCTCGGACGCGGCACACGCCTGACCATATTGGGCTATCCGCTGGGTTTCGGGAGCGCCGGTGATGGTGCCATACAGCCGCTTTTAGGTACAGCCACGGTCAGCGTTCCCGGTCTGCGTGACGGTGTTATCTATACTACCGAGACATCCTTGGAACATGGTAATAGCGGTGGTCCCGTGTTCTATACTGACGCCGACGGCAACCTGCGAGTGGTGGGCATCGTAAGCGCTATAGCGGGGTCTTCGCTGGGATTTATAGTGCCACTGTCGGCTGTCAGGTGACGACAATAGGCGTGCCCGACGACCGAAAAATCCGAATGACAACAAATGGGACGAAGACCGTCGCAGTGAAAACAATCCCGGTGTAACAACATAATACCGCACACATCTCCACATATTGCTCCCCCAAGGAGTACCACTTCTCAAAAAAAACACAACAACAATATGGACAAGAAACTTATACTCCAATTGGACAGCCATACCGATGCAGCCGGGAAATTCAAGCCCTCGGCACCGCGGCAAGGCAACGAGGACAGCAGCCTGCTGCTGGTATCCTCGGAGGCAACGCCCGGATATGCGTCCTTCGCCAACGGCGGGGCTCCGGACGGAACAGTAACCATCGGCGATGGCGGCGTTGTGATGGTGGTGGCTGACGGCATGGGTGGCATGAATGCCGGCGAGGTGGCATCTGCCATAGCTATAGACGTGGCTGCCAAAACATTTGAAAACGACCAATGCACGCGCGCCAAGGATGCCGTCTCCCGCGGCCGCATACTTGAAGATATCATACGCCGAGCCGATGCGGCAGTCAAGGACGATGCCTCGCACGATGGCGAACACGCCGGAATGGGCTCGACGATGATTATGGCGTGGTTGGTAGGCAACGAGCTTACGGTCACTTGGATAGGCGACAGCCGAGCCTACTTGTATCGTCCCGGCACCGGCATACTTGCGCTGTCGCGCGATCACTCGTATGTTCAGGAATTGGCCAATAGCGGCGTCTTGACCTACGAGGAGACTTTCGGACATCCGCAGGGCAATATCGTCACGCGCAGCCTCGGAGACCCGAGTCAAGCGGCTCGGCCCGAAACCGTGCAATATACAGTGGGTGACGGTGATGTAATCATGCTGTGCAGCGATGGCCTCAGCGGAGTATTGCGCGACCGACCGCTCGACCGGGATGTAAAGACTCCGACATTAGAGAGTGTCATTGCCGCCAATGCGCATGATGCCGCCGCGTGCCGTCGGGCACTGATGTCGGCGGCACGAGAGGCCGATTGGTACGACAATGTGACGGTGATGCTTTGCCGCGTATGTTCGGGCGCCGGGTTGCCCATTTCCGCCGGTGTGGGCAAGACGCTCGAAACCGGGGCAATCGATGCCGCCTCCAAGGCCGGTAACGGTTCCGCGAAAGGCAAGACGTCGCGCCGCCGCTATGTATTGGCTGCCATAATATTTGCTATATTCTTCGTTGCCGGAGCCGCTGTGGCCATATATGTCAAGTCAAACAAGGGTACGGATGCCGCGCAGCCCAAGCCCGTGCCGATAAAGACAGCGCCGGCCAAACCGGCGGAATCCGATACAGCAGACGTACAGCATGTGCGTGGAACGCAGGCATCGCCGGCGCAGCCGCTCGCACAACCCACGCCGCGCCGGCGCATATCCGGACATACGGGGAACCATGCGCCCAAGCCTGTGCCGCAAAAGGAGCAAAAGCCCGGTAATAACGAAAGCCAAGCCGTGCAGGACAAGATGAGGCGCAATACGACGCCGCACCAAGATTCGGCGGCCGAAAAAACCAAGACGGAAGACAAGGCCAAGACCGATCGAAAGACCAAAGTCGACCCGAAGCGAGATGCAAAGCCCGGCACAAATCCGCTTTCCGAGGATAGCAAGGACAAAGAAAACAAACAATACAATAAGATATGAGTACGCCCGAATTAAGACAAGGCACGATGATAGCCGATCGTTACCGGCTCAAGGAATACAAAGGTAGCGGCAGTTTTGGCGAGGTCTGGAAGGCCGAGGATACTGAGCTGGGCTTGGATGTGGCTATAAAACTATATATTTCGCTTGACCAAAACGGCCAAAGCGAGTTCAAGGACGAGTATAAGGTCGCCTATGGCCTCAGCCACGAAAATCTGCTGACTGCACAGTATTACGGCGTTTGGGAACATCGCCCCTACTTGATTATGAAGTATTGCGAGAATGGCAATGCCTCTGCCTTAGCCGGCAATGCCGACGAGGCAACGATATGGCGCTTTTTGCACGATGTGTCGGCCGGTCTCCGCTATCTGCACGGCCTGGAACCGCCGGTGGTGCATCAGGATATCAAGCCTGAAAACATTTTGCGCGATGACCAAGGTCGCTTCTTGATTACGGACTTCGGCATAAGCCGCAAGATGCGCAACACCATGCGCAAGCAGTCGCAGCGCGTCCGCTCGTCCGGAGCAATACCTTATATGGGACCCGAACGTTTTGCAGCCAATCCGGTTACGGTCAATGCCAGCGATATTTGGTCTCTTGGAGTGTCCGCCTACGAGTTGGCCATGGGCGACTTGCCTTTTATGGGGCAGGGCGGCGCAATGCTCAAAGCCGGCGCCGAGCTGCCGAACATAGATACAAACAAGTTTTCTAAAGACCTGAACGATGTCATTCGTGCGTGTCTGGCCAAAGAACCGTGGGATCGCCCCACGGCCGAACGCCTCGAGAAATATACGGCGGCACGTCTGAGCGGCGACATGACGCCTTGGGCCACACCATCCGAGCAGCCTCAGTCGACCGTGCGCGTGGACAATGAACAGACTATGCGCGATGGCGGCGACATCGGCGCCACCATACCCGCCGGTACCATGCCTCAGCACCATGTTCCATCGGCCAAGGATGTCGTGGACGAAAGTGCAGAGTCGGGGTATCCCAAGAGCCAAAAAAAATCTAAGAAAATGGTTGTCAGTATTATAGCTACAATCATTGTTGCTGCCGTAGGCGCCGGAGCGGCGTGGTATTTCCTATACGGGGACGGCAAAAAAGCCAAGGTCGCAGACGAGGAAGCCGCGCCGGTGGTGGAACTCTTCGACAAATTGACCGCTTCGGCATCGCGTGACATTGCCGTCGCTACCAATGACGAGTACGAGCCGTTGCTGTCGGCCGCCTCGAGAATAGACTCGCTTGGCGTACTCATCGAGGATAATATGTTCATGGAAGACTCCATACCGGCAGTGGAGAAGCTCGTGGCTGCATACAATGACAAAGCCGAGCCGGCCATAGATGCGTGGATGCGTGCTGCAAATACCCAGTACGAAATCGCCGAGGACCTTCCGGCAGCCATCGAATACTATAACATCGCATCAAGCCTGTATCTGCGTGTGCCTGATTGCATCGTTGTGTCGCGCGAGACGTCCAACCGCGCTTACGAGGCTGTCAGAGCGCTGGAACGCACTACACAGTGCCCGGCAGTATATATGGCCGTGACCAAGTGCGGACTGTCGGCCGATGGTCGTTCGGTTGAAGTCGAGTACAACGGACTGACGACTCGTATTATAAGGGATGTGTCCATACACTATGTCTTATATGACCGCACTCTCGGGGATGTGTCTCAACCGCTGGGCCAAGGCGAAGCAACCATTTCGATTGAGCCCGGCACGGGTCATAGGCTCGTAATAGACGTGCCCGAGGGCACAGAAGCTACGGCTATATCGATGAGTGCCGCAGGCAAGGTGTTCTATAATACCAAACCTTGAAACTTCGGCAGGCATTGCGCCGAATGTAATGCTATACCGTATAAAGAATAAACATACTACGCATAACAAAAACCTCACATCATAGAATACAGAAAATGAAAAGATTAACGACTCTACTCCTTGCGGCCCTGATGTGCGTGGGCGTTGCCTTGTCCGGCGTCAACCGCACCCTCATTGCCGCCCAATCGCTATTGACAACGGCTACGACTGTGCAACAGTACCAGAACGCCAAAAAGAAATTCCAGGCGGCCAAAAGTGACCCCGGGTATGTGCCTTCCGAGCATGACCGCAGTATCAATGCCGGTATAAGCAAGTGCAACAGAGCCATAACTGCCGCTTCCAAGAATGACAGCAGCTCGGCCAAGCCGCAGATGTCCAATACACGTTCATCCAATGGTAACAAGCGCAACAACTCGACCACCTCGACTGTTAATGTCGAAATTACAGGACTGATTATTGCAAACCTTGATGACAATAATGATTTTGTGGGTGAGGTCAACGGTCCGTTATACGTTGATGATATAAACAAATTGTATATAGCATGCACCGTTACACCGCTCAGTAAGACTGTGACAAAAAATCTCCGAGTCAAGCTTATAAAGCCTGACGGCACAGTCTTTCGCGAGATGGGGAAGACTGCGCCTGCCGGATATTCGAGCGAAGAAAAAGTGACAATCAAATCGGGTGAAAGCAATTTCCTGCCTGATCGCATATACGGTCGCGGACGTGGCAACGAATTTCCTGCCGGCACGTACACTTATGAGGCATATATGGATGGCCGGAAGGTGTACACCACGACCTTTGATATAGAGCGCGGCAGTGCCGGAGCCGGTGGCGGGATGACGGCCGAAAGAACGGTAAATCGCCCGAGTACTACGGGCGCTTCCGCCACGATTGTGACGAGTCGCATAGGAGAGATGGAACACGATGGGCGGAGGTGCTTCGCCGTATCGTTGGATTTTGATGTCGAAAACTGCAAGGGAAGGACAATCAAGACTTACGCCATTGTCAAGGACGGCGATACGTACTATCGCTACAATGATATGATTGTCGGTACGGTAGACGAAAGCACCCCCCAATACGACAGCACCAAGTTTACGAACGTCGACCTGTATATTCCTTTGGATCAAATGGGTAAATTCCGCAGTAATGTCGTTACCGTCGAGGTTTCGATAGACGATGCGGACGGCAATACGCTGGCCAAGAAAGATGTTGCATACGCCTTCAACGGCCAACGTTCGGGATTTATTGACTTTGTCAAATTCACGGACAACATCGAACATAACGGAGAGACGTGTCTCAAGGCCGATATCGGATACACGGTACAAAATTGCAAAGGACGTAAGGTCAACTGCTACATATTTGCACTGGACAATAGCGGAAGCTTTGCCAAGGTCAACGACTCGCCTATTGCCGACCTTGAGATGTCGGAAGTTAATTACGAGATCTCCACCTTCTCGAATACCGAGCTGTACATCCCGTACAGCAAGCTGCGCGCAGCCGGACTTTTTGGTCGTAATGTTCAATTCCGAGTTATTGTCGACGAAGACGAAAGCCGCGAAGACATAGTCTCCGCAGTCTACGACTACTCTGTCGGCGGCTCGTCAACCGGCACCAATGCAGGTTCTATGTATGACAACTACGGCACTACGGCATCTTCTATGACGCCTTCTGCTGTGGTGAAGAATGTAAATCTGAAACAAAATACCACGGCACAAGGCAAGGATAGCGCCATAGTGACCATAGACTTTGATGTTGAAAACTGCCAAGGCAAGCGCATAGGTGTTTTTGTTTGGATTTACGATGAAAACGGTGATAATCCCAAACGCGCCAGCGACCCTGAATCCGGGATGTTGTACATGCGTGTCGCCGAGCCGCAAAGCAACAGCGTGGCATATAACGATGCCGAAATATATATACCCACTGCGGACCTTCGTCCCTATCGCGGACGCACAATGACGCTATGTGTCGAAATTGACGACCGCGACACAAGCGAGACCATTAAGAAAGAAAGTTACACCTTTACAGTCGAGTGATATTTCGGCCCTGCATAAGTGCGTATAACGGTGGATAACGCCGGTTTTGCCGCTTGTGTAGGGCCTGCCTTTATGCAAGGGTGTACCAAAAAATGGTACAGGCGGACCGATTAACTTTATTTAACGCAAATTTTTTTCAAAAAGCATTTACGTTTAAGATTTATAGTGTATCTTTGCATCGGATAAGAACATCCACAAGTGATTGATAATTTGTTTGAGTTAAAAGAAATTCGAAGGTCCTTAAATCAAAAAAACCACGACTTGTAACGTTATTTACAAGTATTGCATAGCCGTCAGTTGTTGAAACTGGCGGCTTTTGCTATTCTATCGGGGTGTGGCAATGGGAATAATGTGAGCAATACATAGTGAATACGCTCGAAGGTCTCCGGCAGCTTTGAGCATTCCGACTTAGTGTCGGCGGTCGTTCAGGCGCATGAGTAGTCCGAGGGGGAGGAGCGGCAGGGCGCGAACGCCGATTTGGTGGATGCGTGAGGCTAATGGCCCGCGAGCAAAGCGCCAGAAGTTGATGGCGGACTTGGCGTGCTGAGCCTTAGATAGGCCCGGACGGTGGAACATCTCGCTGTAAAACAAGGCCGAAGTCTTTGGCGAGCGGGCGCGTTGTCGGACTATGGAGGCGGTGAGGCCGTCGCCCAGATATTCGCAGACATAGGTCGGATGGCAGTAATATCGTACGCGCAGGCCTCGGTCGGCGATGCGGAACCATACGAGAGCCTCCGGACAGAATTTTTCGTCATCGTATACCGGGAATGGCAGCGACCGCAGCACATCCGTGCGCCATATTTCGGCCATGTCTCCGGATATACCGTATTTCAATGTAAACTCGGTAGGCAGGCATTCGATGTCATCGAAGGATGCCGGCGACCCTATGCGCGTGCCGTCATGGTGTATGCGTGTGCCGCTGATTCCGCCGATTTCGGGGTCGGCGGCGGCCAGGTCGATGTGTTTCACGGCCCATTCGACGGCATCGTCCGTCAGGTGGTCGTCGCTGTCAACGATGAAAAACCAGGGTGCGCGTGCTTCGGCAACGCCACGATTGATGGCGGCGTGTTTTCCACCGTTTTGTGCCATTCGGAAGTGTCGCATGTCGATATTTCCTTCGGCGGTCCATCGTTTGAGCAGTGCTTCGGTGTCGTCCGTCGAGCAGTCGTCCGCGACTATCCACTCAAAGTCCCTGCATGTCTGTGCCACAAGGCTTTCGTATAGCCGAGTGAGTATGTACGCGCGGTTGTACGTGGGTGTGAATATAGTGATGCGCGGGGCGTGTTCGTCGGTCATAAGGCGTTGTCTTCGTGTATCGAGAAATTGAGAAAATCGACAAGAGGCATAAGTGCGTGGATGTGTTCGGCAGCGATGTCAATCCACGCCGGCGAGTCAAAATCCTTGCGAGACATCGGCGCAAAACGGCCCCATTCGTTCAGGCGCAGATATTGTATCATAGGGTGATCTTTGGGCCAGCCCTTTGGCGCCGTTTTCAAGTGTTCGCCCCACCATTGCGGGGTGAAGGCCGGGTTAGTGTCCAGCGCGTCCGCGATTTCGGCGAATTCGTTCGCATCGGCATCTATTGCGGAGCGCACCTTACGTTTTTGTGCTGCATTTGGCATCCACAGGCCGCCATACACGCCCGTGTCAAAGCCGTCAGCGGCCACTTGCAGGTATATGCATGCGTCTGTGCAGCGGCGGCCGTTGGGTGCAATCAATGCGCCTAAGTGTCGTTTGTATGGCGATTTGTCGGGGCTGAAGCGCACGTCTCGGTATATGCGGTATGTGCAATCTTTGGGGGCAAGGGTGCGTAATTCGGGACGGAAGCCGGCCAAGACATTTATAAGCTTTTGCAGATCTTCGAGCCATTGGTCGCGTATGGCCTCGTACTCGGCGCGGTGTGCCTGAAACCATGCTCGGTCGTTATTGGCGGCCAGGGCATCTAAAAACTTGAAGTAATCTGTGCGTGCCATTGGTGTGTATGCGCGTGGTGGTTGTGTCTGTGCGGCGTCGTGTCTGTGCCATCGCCGTTTTGTCGGTGGGCGTTACTTGCTGTCGGGGATGTCCTCCCACTCCACATCGACGATTTGCTGCTCGACAGTGTAGCGAGTGTGCTGTTGCCTGTTGTCCGAGGTCTCGGTGGCTGATATGGTGATATCCTCAAATGCGACGTACTCGCCTTCATCGGGGTCTATCTTCTTGCTGCGTCGCGGCGCAGCGGCGTCTTGTCCGCCGCCATTTTGGCTGTAAGCGTCATTCGTGCCGCGAAAGGCATCGCGTATGCCCTTGCGTGCGCGGTGTACAAAGAATGCTGTCCGTATCAGAAGGATGAGAAACGGCAGTATTATGAATATAAAAAGCAGGAAAAATATAAGGCCGAAAATCGACATAATCTAAGAGGTTTGAGAGTGATTTTTTTTGACGATGGCGGCGTCCACTCGGTGATGCCATCCGTCCGTGCCGACTGTTGCCGGCTTTTCGGAGGGAGCTTATTGGCCTTTACGCGCCAGCAGTGAAATCATCAGGTATAGGATGATGCTCCAAGCCAGGCCGGAGATGCCGTAAGTAATTACAAAGGCTATTGTGGCGAGAATAATGACGTAACGACGGAAATTTTCGGCCAGTGCAAAGTTCTTGAATTTAAGTGAGAACATCGGAATGTGTGACACCATTGTCAGGCCGAACAGTACGAAAAGTACAGCCAATGCAACGGGACCACCCGGGAGGCATTGATATTGGTCAATCCATCCGGCCACGCCTATCCAGAATATTGCGTTGGCCGGTATGGGCAGGCCTCGGAAGGTGGTTTTGCCCACATCGCTGACATTGAAGCGAGCCAGGCGAAGTGCTCCGAATACCGGAATGGCGAGTGCGGCATAACATAAGGGGCTGTCGGGAGCGTAATGCAGGCAGATGTTTAGCATCATCATGGCCGGTGCGACGCCGAAGCTTATCAGGTCGCTGAGCGAGTCAAGCTCGGCGCCGATGTTGCTGTAAGCCTTGAGTAGGCGGGCACAAGCTCCGTCACAGAAGTCGAAGACGGCGGCAGCGCCTATGGCGATTGCGCACCACTGCCACCCGTGGAGACCTGCTATGGGGTCCATGGCCTTGAAGGCAAAGATGATGGCTATACAGCCGCTGAGGAGGTTGAGGCAGGTGATGCTGTTGGGTATTTGGGCGATGATGCGTTTCATAATCTTGGGTAATGTGGCGGGCCGGGCTGTCATTTGGTGGATTTGGACGCCAATCTCGGGTCGATTTCAGGGCGAAGCATACCCACCTGAGTAACGCCGCCAACGGTCTTGTCGCCGATATTGACGTAGACCTCGGTGCCTATGGGGAGGTATAGGTCCACGCGCGATCCAAACTTGATAAATCCCATGTGGTCTTCTATGGACGCCTCGACGCCCGGTCCGGCGTATGTGGCGATACGACGGGCGACGGCGCCTGCAATTTGGCGCATCAGCACTTCCTGCCCGTCCGGGGTGCGGATAACCACTGTCGAACGCTCGTTCTCTGTGCTCGATTTGGGTAGGTATGCGGCCAGGAAGCGGCCCTTGTGGTGCTTGGTGTACACCACTTCGCCGTCTACGGGAAACCAATTGGCGTGGACGTTGACGATGCTCATGAATACGGACAGCTGGATACAGCGGCAGTGCAGGTACTCGTCTTCGTATACTTCCTCGCGTGCCACTACGCGGCCGTCGGCGCTGGAGACCACGGCACGCAGCGGGTCACCGCGAAAACGGCGCTTGGGCGACCGAAAGAAGTTGGTAACCAGGACACACAGCGTGCCCAGTACGGCGGTGAATACGATGGCAAGGGTGAGCGGGCGTACGCACAGCCACAGGGGTACGCATACGGCGGCGCTGAACACAAACAGTGCTATCAGTATATGGACGCCTTCGTGATGTATTTTTACTCGCATGAGGTTCGGTTGTCTATAAATTGTGTGTTGTATGTCTGCTTCGGCGTCATTGCGACGGATGTCGTGCAGCCGTTATCGACCGGAGCAATGCGATACTCCCGGCACGCAGCATATATTCAAGTTGCAAATTTACACTTTTTTCTTGAGATGGGGCTTGAAAGGCTTGCTAAAAATGCCTTATTCGGGCTAAAATACGCAAGTCGGACGGATGAGAACCTTTATTTATGGTTTTTTGGCTGCCGCTGTCGCAAGCACGCGTTTCGGACAGGTGTGTGTTTCTCGGTGTGTTTGTCTCGTTTTACGTCCTGTAGCGAGGGGTGTATGCCAATATTGTCCTAAATAAAA
>DAAP01000020.1 GCA_001701165.1 Bacteroidales bacterium H4
TGAGTGATAAAGTCAGGAAAATTACAGTCGTATCCGTAGCCTGACAATACCTATTTTTGAGTATTTTGTGTCGCTAAATATCCGCTATATCAATAAAGATGTGTACCTTTGTGTCATCAAAAAAATAATTACCACAAACAATAATAGCAATGAAACATCTTCACAACCTCTTGACACTCGTTGCTTTGGCATGCCTTACGTTTGGTATGACCGCATGTAACGATGATGATGACGACCCCGACAGCATCGACTTGGTGTACAACTTCGGCAGGGAAGCCAAAGAGTATAACGCCGACGGCTATTGGACCGAAGTTCTCAACCCCGAACAAGGCCCTCTTGGGTATACCGGCGTAACCATATCGCACAGCGTTTTGGTATCTGAATTCGGAGGAGTCAAGTACTACTCGTGGTCCGGCTTCTGCCCCTCCAAAGTTTCGGACCTGAAGGACTACACGGCTGAAGGCACTTGGGTGGATCACCAGTATGCAGCCATGCCCGGCAAGGGTTTCACAACTCCCAACTATCTCGTGGGTTACTGGAATACCTCCGAAAAGCTCGATGGGAATATCGCAACCCCCAGCTGCTATATCAAATTCGATAGCGAGGTCGCCTTACTCAGCACTCGTATAGCCAATACCACATGGGGCTACTTCGCAATGAAGAACGGCGATGCATACAGCACGCCCTTTGGTCAGGACGACTACTGCAACGTTATCATCTACGGACGTCTTCGCGGCGTGAGCGTGGGTTCGATTAAGGTTCCCCTCGCTTACAAGGGCAAGATTTTTGACTCGTGGATAGGTGTCGACCTCTCCGGACTGGGTACCGTGGACGAGCTCGTATTCCAGATGGAATCCAGCGACAATTCCACTTTCAACGGAGTTTCGTATATGAACAACCCGGCATACTTCTGCATCACCGACCTGTATACGCGATTCTACAAATCCCCGATAAAACAATAATTTAGCCGATACGGCAGAAAAAACATGGGCGATCGGGCATTCCGGTCGCCTTTTTTTTATGCTCGACTATGGCATCCATACCGAAAAAATGACGTATATTTGCATCGGTCAAAAGGCGCTTCCACGCCGGGAGCGTCGTTATGCAAACACCCAAGATGTTTCTTACCTACCATACCATAACCAACGGCATTTTGCGGCGCTTGTTGCCGCTGATAATAATTATACTGACCGTCGCGCTACCCTCCTGCGAGGGCGGTGAGGACACGGAGGGTGATCTTGTACTCGCCGAGAGCGCCATGCATGAAGGTCGCTATGGAGAGGCCGCTGAGATATGCCGTGACATTCTCCAAAAGACGGACAGTACGGCTATCACCGTCAATCAGATGTGCCGCATAGCCGTCGTGTATGCCACGGCTGCGGACAATGATTGCGACAACGAATTGAATATGGCGCGTGCCGCCGATTGCTTCCGGCGTGCCGCTTCTGTCAGCGCCGACTCGGTATCCGTGTTTCTTAACAGTCTGAGTGTTGAGGAGCAGAGCATTGCCAATATGGCGCATCGCTTGGCCCTGGGCACGCATTCGGACTTGCGCGACTACGAGGATTACGTACCCGACAGCATAGACGTGCATGTCCATGAGTGACGACTGGAAAGACGCATTGGCGGTAATTCGCGCCGCCGTAACGCCCGGGGAGGATGATTCAGCACGGTCGGCAGACGATGGCATCGAGCCGATGGATACTGCCGGAGGGCCGACCGATGGTGTCAAGGCATGGACTCTCGAAATAATATACGAGCGCAAAGGCCGTGGCGGTCATCCGGCCACCATTGTGGTATGTCCGCAAGGTATGTCCGATGATGATGTGGATGCCTTGGCCGGCACGCTGCGCCGACGCCTCGGGGTGGGTGGCAGCGCCCGTGGTGGTGAGATATTGTTGCAGGGCGACCGTCGAGACGCTTTGCGCACCATGCTGCCGAGCCTCGGGTTCAAGACCAAAGGCTGACAAATACGCATTTCGTCACGCCTCGGTTCTTGCCGATGCCGACAAAACTCGTATTACAATTTCACATCCGCCCAACCATATAATTTGCATCCACCAAATCCGTACCACACCATGTCCCACTTGACCATATACAAAGCTTCTGCCGGGTCCGGCAAGACATATACGCTTACGCTGCAATATATTACGTTGCTTTTGGGCGTCAAAGATGCTGACGGCGTATACCATCTTAACCACAAAGAATGTCTGCCGCAAGGCGAGGGCGTGCAGCGTCGCCGCCATCGCCATATCTTGGCGGTGACCTTCACCAATAAGGCTACGGAAGAGATGAAGCAGCGCATACTCAAGGAATTGCAGGATTTGGCTGATGAACCGGAGGTCGGGGCAAAGGATGCCGCGTATGCGATGGCATTGACGGATTTGTTTGGATGTACGCGCCGGCAGTTGGCCGAGGCTGCCAACGATGCTATGCGTCAGATCATATTCGATTACAGCCAGTTCCATGTCAGCACTATCGATGCTTTTTTTCAGAATGTGCTGCGTTCTATGGCCTTTGAATTCGAACGTCAAGGCGACTACGATATCACCATGGATTCGGATGCGGTCATCAATTTTGCCATAGACGGGCTGCTCGAAGAGTTTAATATGGCAGATGCTCGTCAGCGCAATACCGAATTGCGCCCGTTGAACGACTGGATACTCCGTAAGATGGAAGAGGCAGTGCGCGAAGGCAGAGATTTCAATATCTTCCAGTCCAAGGGTACGGTGCGACGCGACATTGTTGAGTTTGTTCACAGTTTTTTTGACGAGGGCTTTGTCGAGTATAGCAAAGCCATGGGCGAATGGCTGGGACGCGACGATGCCATACAGAATTTTAAGGATGCGGTAGACGACAAAATCAAGAGCCTTAAAGCGCAATTGGCCATGCAGATGGATGCGGCGAGGAATGCCGTGGGTGGACGCAAGCTAAAGGGCGAAATCTCTAATATCTTGAAGAATAATGAGCCGTCGAATCCCGAAACCAAATACTATAAGAGGGCGATGGCGGCCGTTTTCGAAGAGATGCCGTTCGGTTCGGCGGATATTTTCAAAGATTACACGCCCACGCCTGCCGAGGCACAGCCAATCCTGGCTGCGCTCAATTCTTATGCCAAGTATTGGGCTGACATCAAGACTCTTGAGATGCTGAGAAAATATATAGGCATGTACGGACTGCAGAAACTGGTGCTGGACCGCGTCGAGCAATGGCGTCGAGACAACAATGTCTTGTTGCTGAGCGATGCTGCCGACCTCATAAGCCGATTTGTGTCCAAGGATGATGTGCCCTTTATGTACGAGCGCATGGGCGTCGACCTGAGGCACTTTCTGATAGACGAGTTCCAGGATACATCGCGTCTGCAATGGAACAACTTTCGCCCACTGTTGTGCAATAGTCTTGCCTCGGGATTTGACAACTTGATTATCGGCGACGAAAAGCAGTCGATATATCGTTTCCGCAACTCGGATTCTTCGCTGCTGCAGCACGAAGTTGCTGACGAATTCTCCGCAGACTATCAATTGAAAGGGGTCAATCCCGGCGAGAACACCAATCACCGCAGCGCCGTCGAAATCGTACGCTTTAACAATACGCTGTTCCATTATATCGCCAAGCACATAGAATTGCCCGGCAAGACCCATTTTGATAGCTTCGACAATGTCATACAGGATATCCCGGAGCGTCATCGCGACCTGCATGGTGCGGTGCGTATCCATATTCCGCCCAAGAAGGAAAAAGACGCGGGCGCTGCCACGGACGTTGCGGATACGAATGATGTTGAAGATGAGTCCGTGGAGGCTGCAATGATTAAAAGTATTAGACGCCAGCACGATGAGGGCGGATACCGCTGGGGCGATATCGCCGTGCTCACCGACACCAACAGTCAGGCTTCGGGGTGCGTAGCCGCACTTATCGATGCGGGCATTCCGGTGATGTCTGCCGATGCGCTCGAGATTGACCGCGCCCGAAGTGTCGTTTTTGTCATCGGCATCATACGCCTTATTGCCAATCTATGGAACATAACCGATAAGGCCACGGACAAAGATCAAAAGACACGCCGCGTGCGCGCTTCGATGATGTTGTGCCGATTCGAGTTGGCCCTGTATCGCAATGATATGAATGGCGGAGCGGATGCTGACGGGGATACCTTTGTGAAAACCATCGAGGAGGTTATGGACGACTTGGCCAATGGTCGCATGGGCGATGACTTCCGCGAGCAGCTGGAACACATTGTGTCGCTGCATCCGTCGACGTTGATGTCTTTGGCGGACATGATTGTCGCCACCTTCGTGCCGCCGGAAATGGCGCAGCGCGAAAAGGTTTACCTGAGCGCACTATCGGACACGCTGATGGACTACTCCAACCTGTACGGCAACGACATCTACGATTTCCTGAATTGGTGGGATCGACAATCCAAGCATCCCACCATCAAAGCCTCGGGCGATACAGATGCCGTCAACGTAGTCACCATACACTCGGCCAAGGGCTTGCAATATCCGTGCGTGCACTTGCCATATATGGACTTCGAGCTCATCAGCATACGCAGCGAAAGCGAATGGGTAACATCGAAAGATCTCAAAGATTTAATCCCGGGCGAGGTCCTGCCCCCGGCGGTGTTTATAAGCTATAGCAAGGCTATGGATGATTATCATACGAGCTTCAAGGACGCCTATATGAAGAATTGTCGCGCCAAAGCCACCGACAGCATTAATAAGGCCTACGTAGCCCTTACGCGTCCCGAACGCGAATTGGATATATATATCAGCCCCAAATCATCGCAGGCACTGACACGCGATAAGGACACGGGCGCCATCACTGCTGTCGGTTTGGAGGCTAATAAGCCGTTTGATGTCATCTTGGTCAATGCTGTTGCCGCCATTGATAACAATACGCCCGTGCCCGAAGGTTACGAAGGTCGCGACCCGGCGGTCACCGAGGCCCTGGCCGAACATTTTGAGAGCGCGACGGAGTATGTCTACGGCGCCGACACGCATCCCGAGTATGACAAGGACGAGAAAGACGATACGGCCGATGACCTGAACTACGGCACGTACATACGCGATGATACGGCCATAGTCACGCGCGTGGATGCAATCACGCGCATAGATGATGGCGAGGAAGGCTTTGATGACGAGGATGACGAACCGGCGCCCCCCGAAGCGCATGTCCTGGTGGACGGAATTTACGAAAGCGAGGAGATACGACAAGCCGCTATACGCGGCAAAGTGCTGCACGAAGTATTCAGCGGTATACGCCGTCCCGAGGATGTGGATGATGACGAGGTGATGATACCGTTGTGCCGTTGTGCCAGTGCGCATTACCTGCGCCATACGCATAACTACAAGACTTATTTGGACGACTTGAGAGCCCTTTTCGGCGATGGCGGCACTAATGACGCCGGACTGCGACGCTGGTTTGTGGAGACGGACGATAGCATGGAAGAGCAGCCCATATTTGTGCCGCCCGTGCATCCGGAGGACGAGGACGACATCGGCCGGCTGCTGCGCCCGGACCGCGTGGTGATACACGAAGGCGTCATGGAAGTCGTCGATTTCAAATTTACTACCCGTGAATATCCCGCCCATCATCGGCAAGTCTACGAATATTGCCGCATCCTTCACATGATATATCCCGAGTATCCCATAAAAGGATACCTGTGGTATATGGACCGCCATACCGTAGTTCCCGTCAAGCTCGACTGAGCTTATAGCGGATCTTGTGAGAGTGATATGAATTATGAGATTTATATCGTAGTAAGCATAGAAATCGTAGAATCTATTAGAATTAGTTGGGGGTGTGCTGGAATTTATGAGGGCTATGTCATTGCTCCTATAGTTCCCATAATTCCGATAATATCAATTATGGGTCGGTATAGGCACAAAAAAAACGCGTGTTGACGCGTTCGAATTTGTGCGCGGCACATTTCTGTGCCTTGCTGTCCGAGGACGCCCGGATGGCGCCGCTCGGGGTTGCTTTTCGTGGATTTGTTTGTGTGTTAATTAGTAAAAACTATATCTATATATTACCCTATGAGAAACCATGTATTAGATTTTTCTGATGCAAAGGTAGACAAATGCTGTGATTGCATCCAAATTTCCCACGTTAAATATCTTTAATTAAGCTTATTTGTGGCATTTTGTCCGAATTTCGGCCCTTTTAATGCCCCTTTTGATGCCTGTTGCGGCGCAATCGGCGCAAAAAATGCACACAAGTATACCAATCAAATAGATGGGCGGGGTGGGGTCGGTACGAACAAAAGCCAGTAACCCGAGATAGTCCCGTATATCCCCCGAGATAGTCCCGTATAAAACTCCGAGACAACCCGTCGGCAAAAAAGAAGAAAGAAACCATTCGGCCATGCGGCTTTGAGGCTTCCTTCTTCTCGGATAGTAGTCTTACCAGGATTCGAACCTAGACAGACAGAACCAAAAACTGTAGTGCTACCATTACACCATAAGACTATCGTGATGCCCAAGCGCAACGCTTCGCGCCTTAAGCGCTGCAAAGTTACGCATAATTCCCCGTTCCCACAAAATTTTTTCCGAAAAAATAGTATTGTAAGATGAAATATAATTATCTTTGTGTAATAAATAAATTATTACTTAAGCTTCCTGTATGTATCTAGAATTTGTTAAAGACCTCTTTAAGGCTAACGAACATGTTTGTGTTATCTGTGGAGAAGAGCGGACCGAAGGATTCCTCGTTAAAATTAATACTCAATTAATTGCTGTTAAAACAAGGTATGGAATTGTAATAAAAAAAGATAGTGATATTACTGACATCTTCTCAATTAGCGCGGATAGTAAGTGCTTAGATAGCAATATTGATAGGTGTGCTAATAAGGCAGGTGGCATTGACGAGCCACAGGTTGACTCAAATATTAGAGATTCACGTATTGATGAGGCAAGGCAAAATGAATGTATGGATAATAGTATATGTAATGAAAGTTTGTCGTCTGAAGGTGCCCCAACATTGCAGCGTAATAATCATTGTAAAGAAATGACGCGACATGAATCGAGTATATATGAAGTACCGAAGCCTCAAATCAAGGTTGTAGGACATATCGATTTGTCTGCCATAAAAGACAAGAATCGCAAAAAGACGGTACGGCGTATTAGTGCAGGCAATATGTATGAGCACACCTCGTCTTGTCGTAATAATGTAAATGGAGAAGACTCCGCTATTGCGGAACGAAAAATAAACGCACTCATTCAAAAAGGGGAAACAAGAAATGCATTATCTCTAATTGAGATTTATTTGAAACGCCCTTCATGTGTGAGCAAATTCAGAAGTAGCCTATTGCTAAAAAAAGCGCAAGCGTATTCTGCATTGTCAGAATATGAGAGTGCAAAGACATCGTATGAGACTTTAATTAAGTATAATGAATCCATAAAAAGCTCATCCAATAACTTAAGCCACTTATATACTGAATTAGCAAGATTGCAAAATCTTACAGGGGAAGGGAAGGATGTTGTACTAAAGAGTTTAAACAATGCCATTCACTATAACCCCAACAACTCTTACGCATCTTCTTTTATTGAACAGTTGTCTTTAGATAACACAGGAGACGAACAGTTAAAGGTTGACATAGAGGAGGCTACGACGACAATTAGCCCAATGATTAGCATCGACATTAAGGAGCATCTATTCACTAATAATAGAGTTATAGAAAATGGGGGAGTTCCTACTCCGAGCATAGCTAAATCAATTTATGAGGACGCTAAGGGAACTAAGGGCGTAGATTTGTCAGAGCGATATCCGATTTATCTAGAAGCCGCCAAAGCGTATAGCATGCTCCCTATCGGTAGCTATGACACTCAGGAATATCTTGAATCGGTGGCTTATTATGCGATTTTGAAAGGGAACTCGTTGTTCCTGAAATTTAAGAAGGCTTTAAATAATAATATCTCGGATATAGAAACCCTTTTACGCATCAAGGATAGTGCATGTAGCTACTATGTTGAATCTTTAAGTCTTCTTTCAAATATAAAGGGAGAACATCTTCTGACAATTCTTGCGAATTATCTAAAGATGAATATTGCAGTTGTCTGCGTGAAGAATGGAATACAGCCCACTATTTCCGGCAACTTTAATAAGGTTTTTTTTAATTGTATAAGTAGCCCTGATGCTGAAATGAACTTAGTTGTATGGTCAACTATTATTACAATTGGGGCTGCGAGCTCATATGCGTGGAATGAGTTGACTAAAATTAAGGGTGGAACAAGAGGGCTATATGGAATAATGGCCTCACAGCAGGAACGATTTAAAATATATACTATACTTAACGACATCAATATTAACCCTATTCAAACTGATTTGATGCCGGGCGAATTCCTAAAGAAGTCTTTCGATAATAGAAAAAGTAGGAACATAAAGTTCAGGGAAGCGTTATCCAATATATTGAAGGAACGGCTAAATATTCGTTTACTTGCCCCGTTAGATACATTATGGCAGAATATACCTAATAAGTATATAGATTTGCTTTCAGATACAGATAAAGAGTCTTACAAAGTGGGGAGTATGGTACTCCATAATCTTTTACCATATTCAACTAGGCAAAGTCAAATAGAGAGAACGAATCTGTTGTATCAGGCGCAGGCCGATTTAGAGGAGCAGATAGAGTTCATAAATCAAAATACAACCTATTATGGTAGGACTTTTTTCTCCCCCCTTTATGTAAAATGGCGCTCATCCATCCAAAGAATACTAAGAGAAAAGATTTCCCAAACTCTGCCGCAATTACAGGTGTTTCCGGATCCTGCGTATCTTGTCCTTGATGGAGAAAACCTTGTCGCCAATCTCGTGGTAAAGAATATAGGGGAAAGCACTGCCGAAGGATTTAAGATGAGTGCGAGTCTGACCGCGACTGAAACAGGGGCTAAAATCAGTGGAAAAAGAGAGGGGCAAAAGGATATTCCTGTCGGAACTCAATTTGACCAAAAAATGACTTTGCCAGAAGTATTCCGTGGATGCAAGACGATTGATGTGTCCATTGATGTCGCGAGTATATATCAAGGAGAACAGACTGCTCCGATAAACTATAGATTTACTTTAGAGATAGAGCCGACTAGTACACTAACTGAAGAGGATATATTGTGGAAGGATGGCCCTAAAATGAGTGGCGTCTTGTTTAAGGGTCGGCAAGGACTTATAAACAAACTTACACGCCATTATCTTTCGGTAGATAGAGATAAACCATATATATTATATGGATTGACTAGAACAGGAAAGAGTTCTATTCTCCTTAATTTAAAAAATGCCTTATCAGGGCATGCCATAAGTATAAATGGGGCTAAACATGAGTTAGTTCCGATAGAATGGGATCTATCTGAGGCCTCTAGTTTTGGAAATGCAAGAGATATGTGGCAGTATCTGCTCAGGGACACGTTATATGATGAACTTGAGCAATTTGCTCAATCCAAGTGCCAAACAGAGCTTATGATTTCGGATTATCCACGAGCAAAGGATTTTAAGAGGATACTTCTGTATATGAAAACGATTAATAAGTATCCAATGTTTTTCATTGATGAGTTCTCACATATAAAGGTAATGCTTGATAACAATGTTATAAACACCTCTTTCTTACATATTCTACGCCAATACTCTTTAGAGGGGCTGGCAAGTTTTATCTTTGCCGGTACATACGATATAAAAGAATTGATCAGAGACCCAAAATATGCAATTACAGGACAGTTAGTGCACACCATAGAGGAGCAAATAAACGAGATAGATGAAAAATCGGCAGAAGAATTAATAAACGTAATGGAGGGAAGGCTAACATTTACAGACGAAGCAGTCAAACATATTCACTTGTTGTCTGGTGACGTACCATACTTTATTCAGATTATATGTAAATTCTGTGGATATTATGCGGTTGAAAAGAACCGCTCCTATCTTGGAAAGCCCGAAGTAGAGGATGTTGTCAAAATTTTAACGGGTGAAAAAGAAGGTGAGAGAGAGTCTTGGATTAAGGTTCTTCCCAAAAGTATCTTCCAAAACAACCTTTATAGCCCACAGGACTAGAAAGAAATAAACGTACTAATCACAAGCTTGTGTGACTTAAATGGGAACAATGAATTTCCACGGGGGGTTAGTATCTCAGAATTGCAGAAACAATGGAGTGAAAATGGCATAGAAGCCTTCAGGCCGAAATTGGCAGAGGCGGTGACAATACTTTGTGAAAGGAAAGTTTTAATTCAGTCTGTTGATGAGTTAGATACCGTATACCGTATTTCTGTTGATTTATTTAGACGATGGTGGAGAGTCCACCATCCTGACACCAAACTTGAAATCACCACAATTCAATAAAAGATGAGACAAGCGTTTGAGATTGCCGAGATTAAAGATGCTAGTATGCTTTATGGAAGAGCTGCTCTTATAAGGAGACTACATATTCTTGCAAAACGATGTGAGAATGCATCAATAATAGGTGCAAGGCGTTTTGGGAAAACATGTTTGTTGAAGAGTTTTATTTATGAAGTGAAAAAAAAACATCAATGCGACAAACATTTACCCAGTATACATTGACTTTAAAACAGAAGACATTAAGGGAACAGACCAGGCTTATCGATATATGATATCGTGTCTTGTCGTGTCGTTATATAAAGATGGCATATATACATCATCAGAGCGTTTTGGCAATATCAACATAAGTCCATCAGATGATTGGATTGATGTTGATGAGCAAATCCATGGGTTATCAAGTGTAAAACTCCAGTCTACGCTTAAGCGTGTAATCATCTTTTTTGCTTCATTCTTCGAGAAGACGATATTGTTCGTTATTGATGAATACGAATATCTATTTAAGTATGTTTTGGATAGCCCGGGCGGTTTTATGAAGCTTAGAGAATTAAGCACAGAGGTGATTGGTGATGACCTTAGGCCCTTTGTTTTTTGGATCTCTGGTGCACTTAGTTGGGAACATTTATGTTCTGCAATTGGTTCTGGCGAATGCAATCCTATATCTGCCACGGAATTTGTGCCCCCTATTTCAAAAGAAGAATTCTTCTATATGTGGAAGTGCGAAACAGATAGTATTTCAGATCCCGAACTCAGAAATATGGCAGCTGAAGGATGTGCGTTTGCATGGGAAAAATCAGGAGGGGTGCCGTTTTATGGGAAATTGATAGGGTCATTCTTAGTCCGCAATAAAAAACTTCCGGACTACTCTTGTTGTGCATCTTTGTTTAACGAGATGCTAAACAAGACACTCAGTAATGCTGAAAAAAACATATTAATAGCAATATCGAGAGGGAAGAGTATCCCTTTAAGCTCTGTTGGTGTTTCTTCATTAAAAGAAAAGGGTATAATCGCTATGGCTAATAGCAAGCCAGTCATTTCGATTGGGTTCTTAAAAGATTTTATTTTCGCTGAAAATGCTGACATTAGTTTAATGATGCCACAGAAGAAAGAGCATGAAAAGCTTGTGGACGATATTAGTGGAATTATAGAGAATATTAATAAAACACGGGAGAATAAAAAACGTAAGTATATATTTATTCCGACGGTGGATAGTATGTCAACTTACCGCGATTTAAAGGGTCCGTGCTATACATCTGATACATTTGCTGAGTTTTCATGCGCAATCTATCGGATATATTTCGAGTGGACAAAAGAAACAAAGCCAAGGGATCTGTTGCCGAATAACGAATTTAAATACAATGACTTCGCTCAATATGTAGATATTGCTAGGCATTCATTAGGAAAGGCACATCAAATGGATACATTTTCTCTTTCTGATGGAAAAAAGAGTAAGCAGGATATGCTTTTGGAGATGACCGGTTCCTTAAACGAACCTAATAACCAAGACGACTTCTATAAACTGCAAATTGAGTTTCTTAGACGGTTTAAAACGACTATATTGCAAATTCAGGATTTTGTGCGAAGGCACTAAATATGATGAGATTTCAGAGACTGCCGAGACAAAAACGGTAAGCCATTTGCGATGAAGTCTTGCGACTTTATGCGGAAACAGATCTCAGATATGGAGGAATTGCAGATGTAAAGGGGATATAAGTTTGCACTATTGAATGAATTGTGTGTAACTTTGCGTCAGAAATTCCAAAGAATACAATCATGAGAAAGAAAAGAACAGAAGCCGGCGAGGAAGATTACGACAAGCTGCGGGCGGAGGCGGAGCAGCTGCGCAAGGAGCTGAGGTTGCAGAAGATGCGAGCCGAGGCACTTGACACGATGATAGACGTGGCAGAGGAAATGTTCAATATCCCTATAAGGAGAAATGCTGACGGTAAGAATTAAATACTGTACGCACGACATTCCAACGCCTACATGGGGTCGGAGATGTGTGTAATCAAACCGTATTTAGTTAATGCCCAAAATCGAGTCAACCAATTTCAGGAACTGAAAGATTCGGGCATACTGTTTGGGCAGCGGCGGAGGGGGTGATTGCGGTTACGGAAAAAAGTTGTATTTTTGTGGGTGAATAAGAAGGGATGCGTCCGGGCGGTATGCCGCCTCGGGACGTGGTTCTGTATGCTCGTCCCACGGGCATATAATCGGGGCACTCAGAACGGATGCGCTTCGGACGAACCTCAAGCGGAGGCACTCAGAACGGACGTTTCGGACGGAGGTCGAGAGATGAACCGCATCCCGATAATGAATGTTTTGATAATGAATGATTTGTCATCGAATAATATGAATAAGGATACTCACGATATAGATGCTCGGGGCAATGGCGCGCGCGGCGGAAATTCTGCCGTGGCTGAAACGGGCCGTGACGCTGATGGCCGTGACGTGGTCAGTGCCGTGGCCGCTCGCGAGGGAGCGGACGATGCCGGCTCGGGCGAGGCTTTGCGCGAGGCTGTGGGCGGCGAGTATAAGTATGGCTTTGTGAGTGATATCGATACGGATATCATTCCGCAGGGCTTGAACGCGGATATCGTGCGCCTGATTTCGCAAAAGAAGGGCGAGCCGGACTGGCTGCTCGATTTCCGTCTGCGTGCATACGAGCATTGGCGGACGTTGACGCCGCCTAAGTGGGGGCATTTGCAGATGCCGGATATTGATTTTCAGGCGTTGAGCTATTACGCTGCGCCGCGTCGCAAGTCGGACGCGCCTAAGAGCCTGGAGGAAGTGGATCCGGCAATTTTGGATACGTTCAATCGGCTGGGCATCTCGCTGGACGAGCAGAAGGCGCTGTCGGGCATGGCCGTGGATGCGGTTATGGACAGCGTGTCGGTGAAGACAACGCATAAGGAGAAGTTGGCCGAGATGGGCATTATCTTCTGCTCGTTTTCGCAGGCTGTGCGCGATTATCCCGACTTGGTGCGGCGCTACCTGGGCAAGGTGGTGCCGTATACGGACAATTTTTATGCGGCGCTCAACAGTGCGGTGTTCTCTGACGGGTCGTTTGTGTATATCCCCAAGGGTGTGCGCTGTCCGATGGAGTTGTCTACGTACTTCCGTATCAATGCTGCGGGCACGGGCCAGTTTGAGCGTACGCTCATTGTGGCCGACGACGACGCGTATGTGAGTTACCTTGAGGGCTGTACGGCGCCTATGCGCGACGAAAATCAGTTGCACGCGGCCATAGTCGAGATTGTAGCCGAGGAGCGTGCCGAGGTCAAGTACTCGACGGTGCAGAACTGGTACGCGGGCGACCGCGAGGGCCGCGGCGGCGTGTACAACCTCGTGACCAAGCGCGGTTTGTGTCGCGGCGACCACTCGAAAATCTCGTGGACGCAGGTGGAGACCGGCAGCGCCATCACGTGGAAGTATCCCGGGTGCATCCTCAAGGGTGACGGCAGCGTGGGCGAGTTTTACAGCGTGGCTGTGACCAATAATTTCCAGCAGGCCGATACGGGCACCAAGATGATACATTTGGGGCGTGACACGCGCTCGACCATCGTGAGCAAAGGCATCAGTGCCGGTCGCAGCCAAAACAGCTACCGAGGCCTGGTGCGCGTGGCTCCCGGAGCTGCCGGGGCGCGCAACTACACGCAATGCGACTCGCTGCTGCTTGGAGACAGATGCGGTGCGCACACTTTTCCCGACATAGATGTCGCCACCGATGACGCTGTGGTCGAGCACGAGGCCACGACGTCCAAAATCAGCGAGGAACAGCTGTTTTACTGCAATCAGCGCGGCATCCCCACCGAGGAGGCTGTGGGACTGATAGTCAACGGCTATGCCAAAGAAGTAATGAATAAATTGCCGATGGAGTTTGCCGTGGAGGCACAGAAGTTGCTTTCCATCACCCTCGAAGGGTCTATCGGCTGAGAAATCGGATATACAGCATATACATATGAGCAACGATATATTATTACAAGTCAAGGGGCTACGAGCCTCTACGACCGAGGGTAAGGAAATTCTCAAGGGTATCGACCTGACCATCCGTCCGGGTGAGGTGCACGCCATCATGGGGCCCAACGGCTCGGGCAAGAGCACACTCAGCGGCGTACTGGCCGGCGATCCGCGTTTTGTGGTGACCGCCGGCACTGCCACCCTGGGCGATGCCGACCTGCTGGCGCTGTCGCCCGAGGATCGCAGCCACGAGGGGTTGTTTCTGTCCTTCCAGTACCCGGTGGAAATACCCGGGGTGAGCATGGTCAACTTTATGCGTGCGGCTGTCAATGCCAAGCGCCGTTACCAAGGCCTTGAGCCACTGGGCGCCGCAGACTTCCTGAAGCTGATGCGCCAAAAGCGCTCCGTCGTCGAGTTGGACAATAAATTGGCCTCGCGCTCGGTGAACGAGGGCTTTTCCGGCGGCGAGAAAAAGCGCAACGAAATCTTCCAGATGGCAGTGCTCGAGCCTCGACTGAGCATTTTGGACGAGACGGACTCGGGCCTCGACATCGATGCCCTACGCATCGTTGCCTCCGGAGTCAATCGTCTGCGTACCGATCGTAACGCAACCATAGTGATTACGCACTACCAGCGCCTGTTGGACTACATCAAGCCTGACGTAGTACATATATTATATAAGGGACGTATCGTCTATACCGGCGGCCCCGAGTTGGCGCTCGAACTTGAGCAGCGCGGCTACGACTGGATCAAGGAACAAGTGGACGAAGTCCAATGAAAGAGCAGAGCATGAACGCCAATCCATTACAACAATACATCGATCTGGCCCGCGAGCACCGCGACCTTCTCGAGAGCGGCTCGCCGGCGGTGATGAACGCCCTGCGCGACCGTGCCGCCGAGGTGTGCGCCTCCGTGGAGCTGCCTCGTGATGGCAGCCGGCCCTATCTGTATACCTCGCTGCGCCGGATGTTTGCGCCCGACTTAGGCGTCAATATTTCGCGCTTGCCCTTCAGTGCTACCGCTGCCGATGCTTTCCGTTGTCGTGTGCCCAATATCAGTACAGCCGTCGGCATCGTGGCCAATGATACTTTTGCAGACGATCAGCCCGGCTTATCCAACCTTGGCGCCGGTGTCACCGTGTGCAGCCTGCGCCGTGCCGCCACTCTGATGCCCGAAGTGCTGCAACGTCATTACGGCACCATTGTAGATATTGAAGACATGCGTAACGGCGATCGTGCCGCCGTGGCCCTGAACACACTTTTGGCACAGGACGGCATCCTTGTACATGTTGCACGCGGCGTACATGTCGATCGTACCATCCAGCTGGTGCAGGTGCTCAATGCCGCCGCACCGACTCTGGCTGTACGCCGTATGCTCATCGTCCTCGAAGCCGGCGCCGATGCATCGCTACTGTTGTGCGACCACACCGCCCCCGGCGCTGCCGCGTCTACCATCTCGCAGGTCACGGAGGTATACCTTGACGAAGATGCCTCGCTGTCACTATATACGCTCGAGGAATCAGCCTCGGACACCTCGCGCCTATGTCGTACCGGAGTTTGTGCCGGCCGTGGCGCACGCCTGTCCATGACGCCGGTTACTCTGCTGTGCGGTACCAGTCGCAACAACATCGCCGTGTCCCTCGAGGGGGAGGGCGCCGAGTGCAACATCAACGGCATGGCCCTGGCCGATGGCTCCATGGTGGCCGACAATAATTCGGTAGTTTACCATAAGGCACCTCGCTGCACCACGTTGCAAAATTTCCGCTACGTAGTCGATGACCAAGCTCGCGGCTCTTTCGAGGGTATGATACACGTTGCCGAAGGGGCGCACCACACTAACGGCGAACAAAACAATCGCAATGTTCTGCTGTCCGACGGTGCTCGTATGCACTCGCTGCCGCAGCTCGAAATATATTGTGACGATGTCAAATGCGGTCACGGCAGCGCCACCGGACGTCTGGACGAGCGTCAGATGTTCTATATGCAAAGCCGCGGCATCCCCGCCGCCGAGGCTCGCACGATGCTTATCCAAGCTTTTATGGCGGACATTTTAGATGCAATACGGCTGGAGCCTCTGCGCCTGCGTCTTCAGATGCTTGTTGATAACCGCTTACGTCGCGATGTCGCGCCTTCGGGATGCGCCGACTGCAATATTTGTCCGCAATAATATATCACAAGACAATGTCCGACATCAAATTAGACATAGAAAATATACGCGGCCAGTTTGCCATACTCAGCCGCAAGGTCAACAATCGTCCGCTTGTCTACTTGGACAATGCCGCCACCTCCCAGACTCCGGCACGTGTCCTCGATACCCTCGAGGAAATGTATACCTGCCATCATGCCAATGTGCACCGCGGCGTCCATAGCATTTCGCAGGAAGCGACAGACCGCCTTGAACATGTGCGCCATCGCGTAGCACTTCGCCTCGGCGCTGCCTCGGACGAAGAAATTGTCTTTACACGCGGCACCACCGAGTCTGTCAATCTTGTGGCCGACGCCTATTGTCGACTGCTGTCACCCGGCGATGAAATCCTCGTGACGGTTATGGAACACCACTCGAATATTGTCCCGTGGCAATTGGCAGCTCGGCGCAATAGGCTGAAAATACGTGCTGCCGGCATCCGGCAGGACGGATCATTGGATCTTGACACCGTGTCAGCCATCCTGGGCGAAGGACGTGTGCGCCTTGTCGCCGTCTGCCATGTCTCCAATGTCTTGGGTACGGTCAATCCCGTGCGGAGCATTGCCGATATGGCACATGCTGCCGGTGCTGTCGTCCTTGTAGACGGAGCTCAGGCCGCCGCGCACATGAATATAAATGTATCAGCCTTGGGTGCGGACTTCTATGCCTTTTCATCTCATAAAATGTATGGGCCCACAGGTGTCGGCGTTCTTTACGGACGCCGCGAATTGTTGGACCATATGCCTCCCTATCAGGGTGGTGGAGAAATGATTGCGCATGTGGACATCGATCATGCAACTTTTGCCGATTTGCCTTTCAAGTTTGAGGCCGGAACACCCGATTTCACTGCCGTGGCCGCCTTTGATGCCGCTTTCGACTTTATTGATAGCATCGGCATCGATGCCATGGCTGTCCACGAACATGCGCTGCTTGACGAGGCCACGCGGCTGATGCTCGACCGTCTGCCCGGCGTGCGCATCTTCGGCGCCACGCCCGACAAAGAGCCGGTGATATCATTCCTTCTCGACGGCATACACCATTACGACACCGGGATGCTGTTGGACCAACTTGGCATAGCCGTCCGCACCGGACACCATTGTGCCCAGCCGCTGATGACGGCCTTCGGCATCGAAGGATGTGTTCGAGCCTCATTCGCAATATATAACACCATGGACGAGGTGCACGCCTTTGTTGACGGGCTTGTCCGCGTCCAAAACATTCTGAAGAATTAATCCAACAGGCGCTGTCATGCCACGCACAACTCAGCCACGTATGCACAAAATTATCTTCGTAACACTCTTCTCGCTGCTTTCGGCTATTCTGTCGGGATGCTCCGGGCCGGACTCTTTTGCAGTCAAAGGCCACGTAAAAGGCGATGCAACCATCAATCTCAGAGCATTATACTATGTCGACGGAGCACTCCAAAGCTCGATATTCCCGGCCGATCGCGGCTCTTTTGCCTTCAAGGGGCGTGCACCCGAGGGCGCCGTTGTCGAGATTTTGGACAACGACTATCGGCTTCTCGGGCGCTTCTATGCCGTTAATGGCGATGAAATAGACGTAACCATAGATCCCAAATCGCCCGCCTCAGCTAAAGTCAACAAGGGCAGTGATATAGCCGTACGCTGGGCGCAATGGCTCAATGCCAATGCCAAAACGATAGACAGTCGCAACAGTAAAATTATCAATGCTTTGGCTGCTAAATATGTCAAAGCTCATCCGCAAGATATAGTTTCGACACTGATCATCACCACCGTATATGACGCCTCTGTCGACCCGGAAGGCGCATCGCGGCTGCTGTCTTCCATCGCGCCTGAGGCTCGCCCGACCGCGCTCACCGAAGCCATGGCTACGCTGCTTATGTATGCGGATACGAATGCCGCAAAACGTCGCGTATCTCCGCTGACGCTTATGGCTCAGGGAGATACGGTGACTACCTTCAGCCCGCGTAAGCATCGTCTCAGCCTTCTGGTGTTCTCGGACGAAAACAGCGGCCGCGCCGACAGTATCGTCCCGGCGTTGCGTCGCCTTCGCAAGGCACACACTGACAAAGCCTTGGGCATTATGGATGTTTCGCTGGATGCAGACACCCTGGCATGGCTGCGCAGTACGCGCAACGACACGGCCACATGGGATGCCGCCTGGGGAACGGGTGGAATAGCCTCGGCGGCGCTGAAGCCGTTAGCCATACCTCGGATTCCGTACTTCATCGTAACGGATAGTGTCGGCTCGCAGATCTATCGTGGCGCGTCCATCTCGCAGGCTCTCAAAAAGATAGACAAATAGGCCGTAACCACTAACAACAACATCCGTATGCTTGTCAAGATACACGGCGCTGCCATTCAGGGCATAGATGCCATAGGCGTGGATATTGAATTGACCGCCGTCCACAACCCGTCTACTGTTATTACTATTGTAGGCCTGCCGGACACGGCCGTCAAGGAGTCTGTAGACCGTGTGCGCTCGGCTATACGCGAAAGTGGATACGCTGTGCCTACCGGGATTACAACCATCAATCTCGCCCCGGCAGACGTCAAGAAGGAGGGTAGTGCATACGACCTGCCCATAGCCCTTGCGCACCTCATAGCCAATGATGTGATTTCGGCACCCTCGGTGGACCGCTTTATGATTATGGGCGAATTGTCGCTTGACGGCAGCGTCCGCCCCATACGTGGCGCCTTATGTATGGCCATCTTGGCTCGCAATGCAGGCTTCGATGCAATAATACTTCCGCGAGACAATGCGGCCGAAGCTGCCGTTGTCGATGGTATCGATGTTATCGGTGTCGAGAATCTCAAGCAGGTGGCCAACCTGATGTGCGGAGTGGCAGATATTGCTCCTACACATAGCGATGTGGATGCGTTGTTTGCCACCACGGACAATGACAATGCTTTAGATTTCAGTGATGTGCGCGGTCAAGAGGAGGTTAAGAAAGCTTTGGAAATTGCCTGCGCCGGCGGTCATAACATCCTGATGATCGGCTCGCCCGGGTCGGGCAAATCGATGATGGCCAAGTTGCTGCCCACAATCTTGCCGCCGTTGACGCTGGAAGAGGCGTTGGAAACCACGCGAATACACTCGGTGGCAGGTAAATTGCCCGGTGGTAGCCATCTACTTACGCGCCGCCCGTTTCGTGCACCGCACCATACTATTTCGCCCGTTGCACTTGTAGGCGGCGGCGTCAATCCTATGCCCGGCGAGATTTCGCTGGCGCACAATGGGGTATTGTTTTTGGATGAGTTCCCGGAATTCAACCGTCAGGTGCTGGAAGTCCTGCGTCAGCCGCTCGAGGACGGCGACATTTGTGTCAGCCGTGCCAAATACTCGGTGACTTATCCGGCGCGTTTTATGTTGGTGGCATCTATGAACCCTTGTCCATGTGGTTATTATAACCATCCTACACGTATGTGTACCTGCCCTCCCGGTGCTGTATTGCGCTACAAAAACCGTATTTCAGGTCCGCTATTGGACCGCATAGACCTTCATGTTCAAGTCCAGCCTGTGGACTTCAATACCCTCGCGGACAGCGCCCCGGCCGAAAGTAGCGCCGAGATACGCGCACGTGTCATTGCGGCACGCGAAATACAGCGTCGCCGCTTTGCCGGCATTGAGGGCGTGCACTGCAATGCTCAGATGAGCAGCAATTTGATACGTCGTTTCTGCCCTATAGACGAACGAGGGCGGGCAATACTCGAGCGTGCGATACGTCTATATGGTTTTTCGGCAAGAGCCTATGACCGTATACTGCGCGTGGCTCGTACTATTGCCGACCTTGAGGGGCTTGACGCGATAGATGCACGACACATCGGACGTGCGTGTATGATGCGTTCTTTCGAACGCGAGGATTGGGGTGTGACCAACCTTAACCCTTCCAAGCGCCAAAATTGACATCTTTGCATCGCGGCATCCGTCACAACTTCCGGCTTCTGCATTAAAAATGGTCGTGAAGCATACTTGAATGTAATGCCGCTTTAAGGGATTTTTCGAATACTATGATAAATTGCTATGCTACACGTCGGTAAGCCGATGTGTGAACCATGTTGCGCTTGCTTTTTGCAATGATTAGCCCACTTCCCTTTGTTAAAACCTGTTAAAACTAAAGAAAAAAACGTGGAAGATTTTGTTGTTATCGGA
>DAAP01000054.1 GCA_001701165.1 Bacteroidales bacterium H4
CGGGCGCTTCGAGTACGGCAAATACACCGCCACCTACCGAGCGCTCGGTACCGTCGCTGCAGTGGTTGCGTATACCCAGTGCTTGTGTGTACAATGTGGACGAGCCGCCACCGTCGATATTGGTGGATTCGTAGGCGCCGGCGTAACGCATCACGTCAGCCAGCATGGAGGTGGTTACACCTGCCGAGGCGCTAGTACGGCCGTCGATGACCATCATTATGATGTGCTTGCGGTCCTGAGTGTAGCCGATACATGTGCGCGGATGACGCGAGGATGCATCGCCACGCTCGCCTTCGGTATCCAAGGTCTCGCCAAGTCCTACATTCTTGGGGTTGCCCGAAACGATGCTGCGCGGATATATGCGCTGTCCGTCGGAAGTGAGGATGACGTTGTCGATGGTGATGACATCGCCCGGTTTGAGGCCTTTGACAAAATCGGCAGCCCCGGTATTGCCCTGCGATGTGTTGCCACGGCCGTGGAGCACGAAGCCGTCAGCCGAGATTTGAGTGTCGCACGTGCTATTGGGCTCGGAGGTAATTTCGATTTTATATGTGCCGCCGGCGGCAAATTTCTCGCCGTCAACGAGTTTGGCTGTCACTTCGTAGCAGCTGCCGGCACGGTCGCCCTGGTTGGTGCTGCCCCAATAACGTGGGGTGTACAGCGTCAGGCCGTTGTTGATGCTTGCACAGTTGACGCCTTTGAATGATGTTGTCTTGTCGCCGCAGGCAGCTGTACCCTGGTAGTAGTCGATATGGTCGACGTAGGGTACACCACTCATGTCGTATACAAATTGATACCACTGATTGTGGGCTGTATAGACCTCATTTTCGACGGTACACGAGCTGGTGGGTGTTCCGACCTTCGACGAGCCGTTGGTGGCTGTGCCGCTGGTCCAATAGAAATCACCGTTGGTGCCTGCAAAATACAGCAGGCCTTCCTTGGAATGGGACTCGGCCATGGCCGAGGTGCGGGATGTTCCGGCCACCTTGTCCGTGCCGCTGACCGTACGTATGGATACGCCGGGAGTGGAGACGTCTACGGTGAGGTAGAACACGTTGAGGGGGTTGGGGCCTTCGAGCCGCAGCTGCGTCTGAGTGGTACCTGGGCCAATCTTGGCGTGAAACAGTGTGTCCACCGTGTAATCGACACCGCGAAGGTCTATATGGTCCAACTCGCCAAAAGCCGTCAGCGCAAATGTCGCGCCCAAAGCCAATGTCAGAAGTCGTTTCATGTTGCTGTCTTTTTTAGAGTGTTTATCTTTAATAGATTGTAAACCATTGTTCGAACAAGAAGAGAGGGGAGGGGCACACTGCCACTCCCCTCTCTTATGGTCGAAAATTATAGTCCGTATTATTTAACGATAACTTTGCCACCCTTGCTGCCCTGACGAGTCAGATAGATACCGGGGGTAAGGTTGTTGGCGTTGACTTCCACACCATTGAGGTTGAAGTACTGCACGGGGGCGTTGGCATCTTCATTCACGGTTATGTCGCTGACACCTTGAGGTGTCTGGTAGCCTTCGGGAGCAACCTGGTATACGGCAAGACCGTTGTAGCATTTGAAAGTCAGCACGAATACACCATCCATACCGTTGGGGTCGGTGATATGAACAGCGTCAAGAGCGTGGTAACGTGTGCCACCGTCACTGGTGTCGCCGAGGCCTTTATTACCGGGTATTACCCACATTTCCTTCATGCCTTCGAAAGTCTGACCCTCGCCGAGTTGTGCGATGCGAGCGGCGCAGAACAGGTTCTTTCCGTCAGGATCGTAACCTTTAGCGTACTGGTTCAAGGAGTATACGACAAAGTCCTTGTTGTCGATGGAGAATTCGGCTACGCCGTTGGTGCCGACCTCGGTAGGAGCCATATCGGGAGCGTTTGCGAAGCTCTCAACAATGCCGCCTGTGGTGTTATACAATGTGGGGCAGGTTGTGAAGCCGTCGATATAGAACAGCTGGCCGGAGAAGTCTTCGTCCTTAACGATGGCTGCCGTGGGAGCATAGCTCCACGAAGCCTGACCTTCGGGATATGTCTCGGTGAAGTTTTGTGCGTAGTACGAACCGTCGTTCATCAGGGGCTGCCATGCTTCTGCACCTGTAGCACCCTGCTCGGCACGGAAGCCGTATACGGGAGCTGCCGTACCATTGATGGCGGCCATGTATACACAGGGGGCTTCCTGCAAGGTGATATCACCTACGAGACTGCAGTAGTCGATACGTCCGGCATTGGTGACGGAATAGTCGTCTTCGCCGAGTGCGAAGTCATTGACGATGGTGCATTCGCCGGTTTCCATGTTCACTTGGTATACGCGATGTGCATTGGCTCCGGTCACCTGAGCTGCCGCACCTTCTCCTGTTGTCTTGAGAGTGGAGGAAAGTAAACCGGCAATCCATACGTGGCCGAAAGAATCGCAACCGATCTGGTTGGCACAGAGCAGGCCGGTGATGGGCTTGCCTTCGTATGTACATTGGATAACGCGCTCTTCCTTACCGGTAAGGAAGTTGATGACAACAATCTTAGCGTAGTCATTAGAGGTTTCGCCCTCGGTTATGGTTGGAGACCAGCCTACGAGAATCTTGATATCTTCGTTAGTTTCACCCAGTTTGGCGATACATGCAGTACGAGCTCTGGTGCCCATTTCCATAAAGGAGTAGCGAGAGAAGTCGTAGTTGTTGTGGAAGCGGTCGGCAATCCACAGGTTTTTACACTCGAGGCCGTCTATCGTTTCGTAGGTGGCCCCGTCTGTTACAGCGAAGGCAGACGAAGCGGCCAGCGCCATAGTCGCAAGAAGTAGAATCTTTTTCATGCGTTTCTGTTTTTTTAGGGTTAGTAGATGAATATTCAAGTTGTTATTGATTAAGGCAAGCTCGCACGCCAAGGCTGCGGAGTAGCTTGCCGTAAAACACGTACACACCCTCTTATCGCTAGGCTTGACTTCATCAAGTCTTTCGGACGTCAATGTGCATACGCTTTCACGCCGCTAAATTAACACTAATTTCCGAGATAACCTCGTTTTAACATCCTAAAAAATTATTAAATAGTGCTAAAAGCGGCATCTCGCCTTTGTTTGAGATGCCGCCTATTGCCATTATGATTGCTTATACGGGGAAATTGTTATCTGGTGAGGACTATGCGCGGTTATCTGGTGAGGACTATGCGCGACTCTTCAATATAACGTCGAAGGTTTATGATGGCATACCGCATGCGCCCGAGAGCGGTATTGATGCTTACGCCGGTACGCTCGGCTATCTCTTTGAAGGACAGGTCGCGATAGTAGCGCATGGCCAAAACCTGACGCTGCTCGCGTGGCAGGCGGCGTATCATGGCACGCACGTCATCGCGTATGGTCTTGGCTATCAGAAGGTCTTCAATGTTTTCCTCGGCCAATTCCATGCGGTTGAGCAGATTTCTGTCTTCGGACATGCCGTCAGCGCTGACCACCGCATAGCCGCGGTCGGCACGGTAGTGATCTATCATGACGTTGTGCGCGATGCGAGTCAACCAAGAAGCAAATTTGCCGTCAGGTGTATAGCGACCCTGCTTGATGGTCGTAATCACCTTGACAAAAGTCTCTTGAAAGAAGTCGTTTGCCAAATCCTCGTCGCGTATGACACGCAATATGTAATTATACAATCGCGTCTCGTGCCGTCCCAAAAGGGCGTCAAAAGCTTGATTGTCTCCTGCGGCAAATGCTGACACCAATTGGTCATCAGTCAGTTTCCGAAATTTCTGCATTCTACTAATTTGTCTTATTTAGTTCTAATAGAGTAGCAGTGTTTCGATAGGCAATACGTTGTTAGTAGGTTGATTCTATGAATTATAGTTTCGTTTCTTCTTTCTTCCGCACGTTTCGCCGGACATCCGGCCTACAATGCAGCATTTCGGGCAAAGTTACGGCATTTATCCTGCACCGACAAAGAAAGAGGCTCAAAAGATAATTAATTTAACTTTAATTAACATCATATGAACAATACGCGGTGTCGGATGGCGTTGCTCCAAAGCAAGGTTATATGCCTTATAACGGCTTCCTGCAACATTGATTTTAGGAGTAAATCGAGAGATCGACCATTGCGTTTCATCCCTGAATTTGCAAGCACACAGATGCGCTTCTGCCTTGAAAAATACGCAGTTTTCATTATTTTTGGCGTCGGCGACGTAATAAAACAGCGTACTCCTGCGTTATCTCTATACCGCATGTGATACAAGGCGCCATACCACAGCGCCTCTCTACATAATGGCTCATAGCACAAAAACACAACGTAAAACTTAAGACACCAAACACTGATACATGCCTATGAAGCAAAACTACTCCCAGCCCACCATGGTGGCTCAGTCCGCCAAAACATCCGGCCGTGCACGTCGCAGCGGCCTTCGCAAAGAGACTGTCGAACTGATACGACAATTTGCACGGGCATACACTCCCGTTGCAGGCTTTCCCGGCATCATCGCCAATTGACAGTCCATTCAAACAAACAAAACGCCTGCCGACACACCATACCCTCGTTTGCGAGGCCGGAGTGCCGGCAGGCTTCGTTTTATCGCACTACTCAAGTATCCGTACTACTCAAGTATCCGTACTACTCAAGCATAATTTGCCATTATGCGCTCTTACAGAGAACCACTATTCCGCGGCTGATAGCGGCAAAATTAAAAGCAGGGGCAGCGCAGCTTCTCGGCAGCGTTGCCCCTGTGTATGGGAA
>DAAP01000053.1 GCA_001701165.1 Bacteroidales bacterium H4
TTTTTGATGCGGTTGCCCTGGGCCCGATGCACAAAACAATATGCTTTTGGCCGGAAGATGTTATCAGTCTTGATACACCCTTTAGGCTCACGGATCCGATGTCTAAGATGTTGGAGAATACGTGTATTGCGCATGGTTGCTCAACATTGATTTCTGTGATGCAATTGCCGGTCTCGGCGTTATCAGATGGCAGATATTTGGCCGTTTCTGCTATACATACGTCTTCGTTCCCCAACGTCTGGCGAATGTGTAGAATGGCACGGCTTCTGGCTATATCTGATGGCTCCTCCAGCGTAATTTTGTGTAGCTTGTCTGAAATGCCTTTCTTCTGAAGAATATCGATTATAGCCAATGTGCCGATGCCTTGGCCACACCCCCAATCGAAAATCTCGAACCCATCAGAAAGCATATCAAATGGGAATTCCTTGTCGTCTAAGGCTCGTAGGACTTTTTTGTAATGCATGATACCATAGGCCGCCATATATGCGCAGCATTGCTCTTCTGTCTCTAATACGGCCTTGCCATGGTCAAGATCCCTACCATTGTCGTCGGTGTAGATATATGGCTGCTGTTTATATCTGCATGATAGTATGTGACTCCTCGAAATCTTGACGATGTCAGATATCTTCAGATTCTGTTTGCTTAGGATGTCATCGTTGTAGCTCATATCCCGGTTATTGTATCAGACAATGGGTCGGCTTTGTGCCGATTATAATTTTGTGCGGCGGCTTGTTTGCTTGTGTTTGCATAGCAATATTCACACATATGGATGCATGTGTTGTATTGCCCGATGTCTTTGCTTTTCATACAGCCGCAGGCGAGCCTTTGCCCTTTGTCTTGATTATCTTTCTTTATTAAGATATATCTGCCGTCTAGGGTAGGTATGGCATTTTGTGGAATTAGCTCTGAGTGCTGAAATAGGCTGGTAGTAGGGTCTATGATTTCGGCGTTGAAATAGTCGAGTAGTTCGGTTGAATCCGGGCATAGTCGTAATATCAGAGAATCATCTATGCAGTGGTTGTGTTGTATTCCGGTTAGGTCGGCCGTCTCTCCGCAGGTGGCGAGATCAAGATTCCAGCCTTTTCCTGCGTTGACTGAAACGAGACGTTGGGCAAAAACTTCCATTTGGTCTTTTGTCCAATCCGTATATTTTATGCCGCCCTTGATTAGATTGTTGCGAACTTTTGCATATGTTTCAATGTCTGCAAAGCTAAAGACAAGTTTGTTTGTGTAGCCCTGCAGTTGGTCTCCTATATTACAGATTTTATCTAAGAGGTTATCTATATTGATTTTATCTGTTAGTATCAATGGATCAAAACGCCATATAACGGCATCCTTGCCAAGTTTTTCTGAAAGCTTCTTGAATGTGTCAATTCGTTCGTTAATAGGAGGAACGCCTAATTCAAGTCGTTCGTCCTCGTAATCATTTAAAGAATATTGAATATAACAGCCAATTCTAAGGTCTTTTAGTGTGTCTAAATGAGCAAGTAGTGGTTTTGGATTTTTTGACCAAAAGACAATGAAGCGCGTATCTGCATATCCGATATAGCTCTTGACGCCATTAAAGGGATTAATCCATGCGGAATATCCCTTATTTAGCCGGTAAAAAAACCAGTCAGAGTAAAATGCCGGAATATCAGTGCTTCGGCTTGCGGAAACAACAACAGGGAAGGTCGCTAAGGCAATTTCTCCGTTGTCAAGTGTGATAGGCCGTTTGTTTGATCCTGAGCGCATGGATTGTCGTGTTGTCGGGTGGTTATTTTCCGATGCAAAAGCGGGAGAAGATGGTGTTGAGGACCTCTTGGGAGGATATGCGGCCGGTGACGGCGGCGAGTGCTTCGATGCAGTCGCGCAGGGCGAAGGCGGCTATGTCGAGGGTGGCGTCTGTGGTGAGCGCTTCGTCGACGCGTCGGGCGGCGGCGAGTGCTTCGGCCAGGGCTTGGCGCTGCCGGATATTGGAAATCATAATGTCGGGGGCGCTGTCGGCGACTTCTTTGGCATAGTGTTCCAGTTCTTCGTATATGGGGCTGATGCCGTTGTCGGTGATGGTATTGACGGCCACGATGTCAATGCCGTCGGGTAGGGGGTCAAGCAGTGCTTTTACGCAGTATTTGGCATCGCAGATGTCGTCTTTGCTGACTACCAGAACGGTATAAGCCGAGGGGTTGGCCCGGCGTCGCAGCCGGGTGAGGCTGACGGCGTGGCGTCGTGCGTCTTCATTGCTGTCGGCGGGGCATAGTACGAGGGCGATGTCTGCTTTGCGCAGGGCTTCTGTGGCGCGGTCGATGCCGATGGCTTCTATGGTATCGGCTTGAGCGCGGTCGCGTATGCCGGCTGTGTCTTGCAGTCGGAAGGTGTAGGCGCCTACGGTGATGGTGTCTTCGATGATGTCTCGGGTGGTGCCGTGGATGTCGCTGACGATGGCGCGCTGGTCGCCTACGAGGGCGTTGAGTAGTGATGATTTGCCCGCGTTGGTGGCTCCGGCAATGGCTACTGTGAAGCCTTCGCGTATGGCGTTGCCGGCGTTGTAGCTGTCGTGTAGCTGTTGTATATGGTTGATTATCTGTGTGATTGTGTCTTTAAGGTGTTTGCGTGAGGCAAATTCGACGTCTTCTTCCGAGAAGTCGAGTTCGAGTTCGAGTAGGGCGTCCAGGTCTACAAGTTTGGCACGCAATTGGTCGAGACGTTGCGATATTCCGCCGCGCATTTGCTTGACGGCGAGATCGTGTGCGGCTTTGGAGCGCGAGGCGATGAGGTCGGCGACGGCTTCGGCTTGTGCCAGGTCGAGGTTGCCGGCGGCGAATGCTCGGCGCGTGTATTCGCCCGGTTCGGCAAGTCGTGCGCCGGAGGCGATAAGTGTCTCGATAAGACGGCGTTGGACGTATGCCGATCCGTGTACCGAGATTTCGACGGTGTCTTCGCCCGTGTACGAGCGCGGTGCACGCATGACCGTGGCCAGCGCCTGATCCAGTGTGGATCCGTCGGTGTCGATGATGTCGCCCAGGTGTGCTGTGTGTGAGGCGACTTGTGCGAGGCGTCGGCCGCGCCAAATGCTGTCAACGATGGTTATGGCTTGCGGTCCGCTGACGCGGGCCACGGCGATGCCGCCCACTCCGGGGGCGGTGGATATGGCGCATATTGTGTCTGTGTTCATTGGCGTGTCGTGGGCGTCATGGTGCGCAGCGGCGTTCAGCGGCGTCGTTGCCATTGGTTGAAATTGTTTTGTTCTTCCACTTGAGCCTCGATGTCATCGGGTAGTGCGGCAAAGAAGTCCATGCCGGTGATGCGTTCGACTTCGTCTATGGATGTGGCTGCAGTCTGCATTCCGCCCGGTTGTACGAGGTTGGACATGACGAAGGCGATGCCTCGCGGAGGGTCGGCATAAGGGGCGAGTATGACCTTGAAAAAGCGCTTGGGTACAGCGACTTTGGTCGTGCCTATGGTTTCGGTAATCTTGTCCGTGAGTATGGGGCCGCAGATGACTATGAGTGCGCTGTCGCGTGCCGCCCATCGGCGAGTGGCTTCTTCGAGCTTGCGCCATGGCCCGGTGTTGAGGTGCTGTGACTGAGGGCAGATGTTGGTGAGCAGGAAGCATGCGTCCATGGCTTGGGACGACCATTTCATATCGGCGGCCGGAGCCATGTGTCCGCGATCGTATCCGCTGCGGCGGTAGTCTTCGGGTGTTGCGCATCCGGCAACGGACTCGTCGGCGCGGAAGTTGTTGGTGCGTTTGTATGGACCGTCAACATGGTTGCGCGTAAGTTCCCATGCTACGTAATTGGGTATGTGTTTGTCTGAGTTGAAGTTGACGGTAAATCCGGGGTATCTGACGGTCGTTCCGGTTTGGGATGGCGGTATGGCGACGTCCAGCAGTGCGTTTTTGTCAACGATTCCGATTGTGTCTGCCTTGGCGGTATTGTCCGTTCGGCAGGACTGCCACCATGTGATGGTAGCGCCCACGAATACGAGTGCGTACAGCAGCCATTGTATTCCCGGAATTTGGCGGCGGTTTTTTTTGCCGCGCTTTCGGCGTCGTGTCATATTTGTATTGTCTGATAATATGGGTATTCGATGTCCCAAAGGTACAGGGCGTGCGCGGGCATCGATGTGCCGGCGGCGCTGCGGTCCATGGCGGCTATGACTTCGGCCACGTGTTCGGGGGCGTGCTTGTGGCGTCCGACGTCTACAAGGGTGCCGGTGACGGCACGCACCATGTTGCGCAGAAAGCGGTCGGCGCGTATTTCCAGAAACCAGGCGGTCGGACCTTGCCGAACCATGCGACATACTGTGACATCGCAAATGTTGGTCTTGGTGTCTGTGTGTAGTTTTGAGAATGATGTGAAGTCTTTTCGCCCGATCACAAGGGCGGCGCCTTGGTTCATGGCCTCAAAGTCCAAGTCGGCGGGCGCATGCCACGACAGATTGCGTATAAAAGGGTTCTCGGCCGTGTGCATCATGTACCGGTAGGTGCGGGCGGTGGCATCGAAGCGTGCGTGTGCATCGGCGTGTACTGCGGTGATGGCGTGTATGGCTATGGACGGGCGGCATATTCCGCTCAGCGATCCGTGCAGGCGGCGCATGGCTGCCGTGTCTCGTGCAAAGTCATCGGGGATGTCCGCATGTGCCACCATGGTGCGTGCGTGCACGCCCGTGTCTGTGCGTCCGGCACCGGTCACTTTTACGTGCGTGTGCAGTACCATCTCTAAGGCCTGCTCGAGTGTCTCTTGGACGCTGGGGCGGTCGGGCTGGATTTGCCATCCGTTGAATGGCTTTCCATCGTATGACAATTGCAGAAATACTCGCACGGGTGTATTCTCTTGGTGTTTGAACGTTGGATGTCGGTGCAATTTTTGTCGCTCTTGCAGCAGCCTTGCCCGGTCTTTAATAGGCGTGATTCAGTCTTTTTCGAGGTATGTGTATCCGTATAGCCCCGAGCGGTAGGTGGAGATGAAATTGCGGCCTTCCTCGGCGGTGATGGCGCCGCTTTTGACGGATGCAGATACCCAGGACTCGACGTTGCGCACCAGTTTTTTGGCCGAGAATTGCACGTAGTCGAGGACTTCGGCCACGGTTTCGCCATCGATTATGCGGTCGATATCGTAGTGGTCGGGATAGACGTTGATGTGTACGGCGTTGGTGTCGCCGAAGAGGTTGTGCATATCGCCCAGGATTTCCTGATAGGCGCCCACGAGGAATACGCCGAGGTAGTATTTTTCGCCTTGCTTGATGGCGTGTACCGGTAGGGCACACGACGGGTCGTGCAGGGTAATGAAATTGGCTATTTTGCCATCGCTGTCGCAGGTGATGTCTTGTATTGTGCAGGTTTTGCCGGGTTTTTGGTCAAGGTGCTGGATGGGCATGATGGGGAACACCTGGTCGATGGCCCACGAGTCGGGCAGCGATTGGAATAGCGAGAAATTACAGAAGTACTTATCGGGTAGCATCTTGGCGATGCCTCGCAGTTCCTCCGGCGTGTGTTTCATACTTGCAGCCATCTCGCCCACTTCGCGTGCGATGCTCCAGAATAGTTTTTCGACTTGGGCGCGTGTTTTCAGGTCCAGCACGCCCAGTGAGAAGCGGTCGAGGGCCTCCTCGCGTATTTGCAGTGCGTCGTGCCATGATTCGTACAGTGATGGGCCGTTGAGCTTGTCCCAGATGTCGTATAGCTCTTTGGCCAGTTCGTGTGCGTCTTCGGGCAGGGTTTCGTCATCGTCCCATACGGGGAGGTTGGTGGTTTCGAGCACTTCGAATATCAGTATCGAGTGGTGCGCCGTGAGTGAGCGTCCGCTCTCGGTGATGATGTTGGGCTGCTTGAGATGGTTTTTTTCGCACACGTCCACCAGGGCACTCACCGAGTCATTGGCGTACTCTTGTATGGAATAGTTCATCGAGCTTTCGCTGGAGGCCGAGCGGGTGCCGTCGTAATCGACGCCCAGTCCGCCTCCTATGTCCACGAAGTCTATGTCGAATCCGGCTTGCGACAGCTGGACATAGAACTGTGTGGCTTCGCGCAAGGCGTTTTTGATGCGTCGTATTTTGGTAATTTGGCTGCCTATATGGAAGTGTATCAGCTTGAGGCAGTCTTTCATGTCGCGTTCTTCGAGTATGCCCAGGGCTTCGAGTAGTTCGGATGAATTGAGCCCGAATTTGCTTTGGTCGCCGCCACTCTCGGCCCATTTGCCTGAGCCGGCGCTGGAGAGTTTGATGCGTATGCCGATATTGGGGCGTACACCGAGGCGTTCGGACATTTCGGCGATAAGTCGCAGCTCGTTCAGTTTTTCCACCACCAGGTATATGCGGCGTCCCATTTTTTGGGCCAGCAGTGCCAATTCGATATAGCTTTCGTCCTTGTATCCGTTGCAGATTACCAGGGCGTTGGCATTGGTGTTGGTGGCCAGTACCGCGTGCAGCTCCGGCTTGGAACCGGCTTCGAGACCGATGTTGAATTTGGTGCCATAGCACACAATTTCTTCCACGACTTGGCGCATCTGATTTACCTTAATGGGGTAGATCATATAGTTTTGCGCCGTGTATCCGTAGCGAGAGGCAGCTTCGCGGAAGCAGTTCGAAATCTTTTCGATGCGGTTGTCCAGGATATCCGGGAAGCGCAGTAGTATGGGCGATGCCAAGTCGCGTTCCTGTAGACGGTCCATAAGTTCTTTAAGATCTACCGGAAAGTCTCCCGGGCGCGGCGTTACGGTTACGTTGCCTTTGTCGTTGATGTCGAAATAGTTGCGACCCCAGCCGCGTATGTTGTACAGTTCGGCGCTGTCATCGACGCGCCATTTACGCATGGGCATATTCGTAGTCTCGTGTTAGGGTGGATGGTGTGTAATGAAGATAACGCGAAAGCCCAAGGCGTGACCGTCGGTACCGCGGAACACCTCGCGCTTATCAGTGCAAATTTACATAAAAAAAACGAGATGCAAGCCGGTTCGTTGCATGGCATAATATATAAATGTGTAAAAACGCAATATTGTCCTAAATAAATT
>DAAP01000064.1 GCA_001701165.1 Bacteroidales bacterium H4
TAATTTGATGCGGTTGCCCTGGGAATGGGTGTGCGGTTGTGGTAAATAATGCGTACCTTTGCGTATTAGGAATAATAATACCATAGGCCAATCGACATGACTCAAATACACAAATATACTTGGCTTATAGAAACCATACGCCAGTTCGGACCGCTGACTCTCAAAGAAATATCCGAGCGCTGGGAGAATAACCGCAATATCAGTGAGGGACGTACGCTTCCGCGCCAGACATTTAACCGCTGGGTCAACGCCATAGCTACGCAGTTCGGCGTCGAAATCAAATGTGACGTCCATAATGGATATACATATTGTATTGACAACTACGAAGAAGCTTTGCCGGATGACAGCCTGAGCCGTTGGATGGTGGATACGTATGCCATGTGCGATGTATTGGCCGACAACCGCGATATACGACATCGTATATCTGTGCCGCCTATACCATCGGGACACTCGAATTTGGTCAAGGCGCTCTCGGCTATACGTAACAATAATGGACTATACATTACTTACCAACGCTTCGGCTGCGATCCTTATGAAATCTTTGTATATCCGTTGTGCGTACGCTTGTATGACAACCGCTGGTATCTTGTGGGCGAGCGTCAGGACGGCTTGCACCGCACCTATAGCCTTGACCGAATTCTTGCGCTAAGGCCTTCAGGCACGATTCCGGAGGCAATCAAGGGCTTTGATGCCGATGCGTATTTTCGTGATAGTTTCGGTATAGTTAAGAAGGACAATGTCAAGCCTTGCATAATCACCATACGTGCCTACGGCAATCACGTCAACTATATGCGCACTCTGCCGATGCACCAAAGCCAGGAGGAAATCGGGCACGGCACCGATGAATACGGCGAATATGCCGACTTCAAATATTTTATGGCTCCGACATACGATTTGGTGATGCATATTGCCGGCCTTGGATGCATGGTTCGCGTTCTTAAGCCGCAGTCATTGGCCGAAACCATGTGCGATTGGATACTAAATACGGCAAAAATGTATGGCCGACACCTGTCTTCGTCCGAGAATACGACGATGTGAAACGAGCGCTCTATGAGCGAGTTGGTTGCATATTGGATGTTTATTTGTAATTTTTATTAGAAAAATGCTATGCGGGTCGCTAAAATTTTGTACTTTTGTCGCCGGTACAAAAACAGCTACTGCACGGAGTCGACTCCGTAAACAATCTTAAACCAACATTATAAACAACCGACAACCAATGGACAAACAGAAGCGTTACCTCCTCAGTGAACAGGAGATTCCGACACACTGGTACAACATTCAGGCGGATATGCCCAATAAGCCCCTGCCGCCGCTAAACCCCGCTACCGGCCAACCGCTGAAGCCCGAAGACCTTTTCCCCATCTTTGCAGAAGAACTTTGCCGTCAAGAGCTCAATCAGAAGGACGAGTGGATAGAGATACCCGAGGAGGTACGTGATATGTACAAATATTGGCGCTCCACGCCGCTTGTTCGCGCCTACGGCCTTGAGAAGGCTATAGGTACACCTGCTCATATATACTTCAAGAACGAAAGTGTCAGCCCCATGGGGTCGCACAAACTTAATAGTGCCATACCCCAGGCATACTATTGCAAGAAGGAGGGCGTCACCAACATCACCACCGAGACCGGCGCAGGTCAGTGGGGCGCATCGCTGGCATACGCCGCGCGCCTCTTCGGCCTCGAAGCCGCCGTATACCAGGTTAAGATATCTTATGAGCAGAAGCCGTACCGCCGTAGTATTATGAACACTTTCGGAGCCCAGGTGACACCTTCGCCGTCTATGTCCACTCGTGCCGGCAAGGATATCCTTACGGCCGATCCCAACCATCAAGGATCGCTGGGTACGGCCATCAGTGAGGCTTTGGAATTGGCACAGACCACGCCCAACTGCAAGTATACTCTCGGATCGGTATTAAGCCATGTGTCCTTACACCAGACAATTATCGGTCTTGAGGCCGAGAAGCAGATGGCTATGGCCGGCGAATATCCCGATGTCGTTATCGCATGTTTCGGCGGCGGCAGCAACTTCGGCGGCATAGCTTTTCCCTTTATGCGCCACCTTTTTGACGGCACGCACACGGATACGCGATATATAGCAGCCGAGCCGGCATCGTGTCCCAAGTTGACACGCGGCGTCTTCCAGTATGACTTCGGTGACGAGGCCGGATACACGCCTCTGCTGCCGATGTTCACCTTGGGACACAATTTCCGTCCGGCCAATATACATGCCGGCGGTCTGCGCTATCATGGTGCCGGTGTCATTGTCAGCCAGTTATTGAAAGACAAGTTGATGGAAGCAGTAGACATCGAACAGCTCGAAAGTTTTGATGCCGGAGTGCTCTTTGCGTGTGCCGAGGGTATTATTCCTGCGCCCGAGTCATCGCATGCCATAGCTGCTGCCATCCGCGAGGCCAAGAAGTGTGCCGAAACCGGCGAGGAAAAAGTTATCCTGTTCAATCTCTCGGGTCACGGTCTGATAGATATGGGTTCGTACGACCGCTATTTCAACGGCGACCTCTTCAATTACGATGTCACTGACGCCGAAATTCGCAAGAATCTCGCCGATAGTCCCGTGCCTCAGCCCGGCAAGTGATGCCGAGTCCGTTGTGCACATTCTATAAAAACAGGCTGTAATACAGCTTGTATATACCTAATTCGGATCTACACAAATGCTTCCGTCGGGAAGGTGTCGCAGCTCTAAGCCGCGCGTCTTCCCGGCGGAAGTTGGTTATTGATAAGGCGAAAAAAAGGTTGAAGCGAAGGTGTCGCGGTCTTTGAGACAGATATTGTTCCAAAAAAGTGTGTCTGAGACAAAAGCAATAAAAAAGGTTTTTATATCTTCTTTTAGATAGACTGAAAACTTATTGTTGGGACGAGTAAATTATTGTATATTTGCCTCGAACTTTGACGTGCGAATAAGGTCCCGAAATGTCGGGATGTGGCCGTATTGTGGAGTAAGCAGCCAAACAGACAAATTAAAACAATCAAGTAAAAACACTTGCCACTTGACTCTACAGACTTTTTGCATATCGCAAAAAGTTGTACCTTTGCAGCCCTGAAATAGCACGCGGCATCATCGGAGGGCAATGGACTGCCGGATAAGATGAAGTTGGCACAAGAAAAACTTGTCAAAGCGGGTGCCCGTTTCAATATTATTCGTCTAACCCATTACATTACAATGTTATGCAACGTGACCAAATTGATTTAGGCACCGTCAAGGTTTCACGACTTTTCCGCTTATACTTTTTCCCGACGCTTATGGGTATGCTGTCGCTGTGCGCGGTCACGGCAATAGACGGCATCTTCGTAGGACATAGTACCGGCAGCGACGGTCTTGCTGCTGTCAACATCTGCATTGCGCCTACGATGGTAATTGTGGGCATCGGGTTAATGTTTGGCGTGGGCGCTTCGGTGGTGTGCTCGATACACTTGGCGCGGCAGCGGTTGAAAGCTGCACGTATCAATGCCACGCAGGCTCTATTGGCAGGTGTCATTGCCGTATTGTTGTTCCTGGCTCTGACACTGTCGGCACCGCGTTCGACGGCACGCATTCTCGGATGTTCGGATACGCTAATGCCTTTGGTGCTGGATTATATGCCGTGGATATTCCTATGCTGCCTTTTCCAAATATGTGGCGCCATCGGGCTGTTTATTGTCCGACTTGATGGGGCTCCGCGCTACGCTATGTGGTGCAACCTCATTCCGGCGCTGCTAAATATTGTGCTTGACTACGTGTTTATGTTTCCTTTGGGTATGGGGCTCATGGGTGCCGGCATCGCAACGCTTATCAGCTGTGCTGTCGGCGGTACTATGGCTTTGGTTTATCTCATCGGATACGCCGGGCAGCTTCGGCTGATACGCTTCAAGCTGTCCGCCAAGAGTTTGCGCTTGACACTTCGCAATCTCGGGTATCAATGCCGCATAGGCATCTCGGCTTTGCTGGGTGAGGCTACTATGGGGATGCTGATGTTTATGGGCAATATTGTGTTTATGAGCTATCTGGGTGATGATGGCGTGGGCGCGTTTTCCATAGCTTGCTATTACTGCCCGTTTGTTTTCATGATTGGCAATGCTATAGCGCAGTCGGTCCAGCCGATAATAAGTTACAATTATGGTCAGGGCAAGCATCATCGAGTGGTACAGGCCGAGCGTCTTGCCGTGATTTGTGCCGGCTTGTGCAGCGCTCTGGTTACGGGGGCTTTTGTCGTCTTTCCAGGCCAAATGATTGCGCTATTTCTCGGCGGCGTTTCCGATGCAGTGGACATTGCAGTTAATGGATTTCCGCTATTTGCTGTTGCCTTTGTGTTTTTTGTTTTCAATCTGACGGCTATAGGTTACTTTCAGGCTGTAGAGAAAGCGTGGGTCGCTATAGTGTTTGCGCTGTTGCGCGGATTGGTTTTTATGGTTCCGAGTTTCCTGCTACTCCCCGAAATTATCGGGACGAGCGGTATTTGGCTGGCTTTAGGATTGAGCGAGGCGTTGACTTCGGTATGCATCCTCGGCTATTATCTTCACGAAAGGCGTAAGGCTTGGTCCTGAAATGGCTGTATCGTCACATGTTGGTGGCTTTTAAGCGAAAATAGCGTTGGGTTTGATTTGTCACCGGATAGTGTGACGAGTTTTTGAGGCCGACCACCCAAAGGATTGTGTCGCCGTGGCATAAGAGCAGGGCGCGTTGCTTTTCGTTCGCGGACAATTTGGCATCGCTGAAAATGTCGCTGACCAGCGTGGTGAACGGAGCACCGAACGGCTTAATACGGTCGCCATGGCGCCAGTGTCTCAGTGTCAGCGGTGTATCGTCAGACGTGATGGCTGCATCGAGGTATAGCACCGAGGCATCAGGGCGTCGCGGACGTATAAAGTCGGCTGCATCGTGTTCTTCAATGGAAATACTTATTCCGACTTGCGGAACATCCACCGTACTTATTCGGTTCGGGTGTATCTCGGCCACCGTGTCGCCTTCCGGTTGTGGGTTGGCGCCGCCAATGGTGAGTATGCCCCGGTCGAGCATAGCTGTATTCTTTTGTGTGCCTATGAATTGCAGTCCGGTATGTCTTTGCGTAACGGCGGTGACAATGTTGTATGCTACATCGGCTACAAATCCGTGCGGGCGCAGATACTCGACAAGTAACATCGTGCCGTTGTCGTGTCCGTATCGCTTCAGCAGTGCTGTTACGTCCAGGCGTGAGGCATCGCCGAAGACCGCAAGTGCATCGTCCACCAATGTTCGGTATAGCTCGTAGTTTTGGCGCACGTTGCCTACCGAGGCGGCGAGCGAGGCCATGGATTCCGGCCCGAATTCGCGTGCCACGGTTGGCAATACGACATTGCGCAGACGGTTGCGCTTATAGTCGTTAGAGGCGTTGGAACTGTCGTCCACCCAATGCAGACCGCGTTGTTGCAGGTATCGGCATATTTCCGGGCGCGTGACCTCCAAAAGCGGCCGCACAATGTGTCCCGACTTGGGTGCAATGCCGGCCATTCCGGCGATACCGGTGCCGCGCAGCATATTCAGCATCGCTGTTTCTACATTGTCTTCGCGGTGATGGCCTACGGCGATGGCAACGGCGTTGTGCCGGACGCGAAGCTGCTCGAACCATCGGTAGCGAAGGCTGCGACAAGCCATTTCGATACTTTCGCCCGTGCCTTGGCGGTAGGCTTCGGTGTCGAAATCTATGACCCGGCTTTCGGCTGCGAGGTTGTCAGCTATGGCTATGGCGTGATCACGGTCGCGCAACGATTCGTCACCGCGCAGGTTGAAGTTGCAGTGTGCAGCTATACATTTGTAGCCCAAAGCTGAAAGAACTGCCAGCAACGCCACCGAATCGGCACCGCCGCTCAGTCCCACAACTACGCAATCGCCCGGCGTAAGCAGCGAGTGTCGTCGGATGTAGCCTTCTATTTTTTTCTCGAACTCCATAGCAAAAGCTGTTATAATAGAGGAGGGATGCGGCACCACCGCATCCCTCCTTGTGGTTGTGTGCTTATTTACTGCACTTGGAATGGGCGTCCAACAGTGGGCGCAATATCGGAATCATTTTGTTTGCGTAATGCAAAAAACCGAGGTCGGTCAGATGTATACCGTCGACGGTTCCATCGTCTTCCGGGCCGTCAAGGCCTTCGGAGGTGACGTAATACAGGTTGTTCGGGTTCTCGGCTTTCAGTCGCTCGTAGTTGCGGCGGAATGCGTTATTCTTCTTGGGCAGGTATTTGCCGAAGAAGCTGTCATAACGTGCGTACGGGTATATCGGGCCTTCGAGCATGACTATGGGCACATCGGGACGCAGTGCGCGCAGTGTTTTCACGAAGTTGTAGGTGAGCGTGTCGCACATCATTTCGGTGCAGTTGGGCACGGGATCCAGCAGGAAGACATCCACATCGGGGATTGTAGCCATGGCACGGGCAATGTAGGTGTCCTGTTTGCCTTCGCCGGAGAAGCCGAGGTTGACGACTTCACAGTTTAGTTCGCGGCCGATGATATTGGTCGCGGCCATGCCTGTACGTGAGGCGCAGCCGCCTTGCAGGATGCTGGTGCCGTAAGCGACGATGCGTCGATTGGCATTAATTACTTCCGGACTGCCCTTGGTGATAACGGCTCCGCTGTCTACCTTGACCGAGAAGTCCTCGATGCCGTCATACAGGGGGAAATATATGACATACTCGTGCATCTTGCCGTCGAGGTTGGAGACGTATGTCGATTCGACCAGTTTGGTCTTATTGCCGTTTTCGTCTTTCTTGACGTAGGGGCGGTTGGTGTTGACATGGCGCCACACACTGTCTCCTTCGAGGATGTACAGGTCGGTGCCTTTCAGCCCGGTGTCGGCCATGTGTATCATGTGTGTATCCCAGTACAAGGTGTATTTGCATCCTATGCGTGTGCTATTGGTGGCAAAACGCACTCCTATGCCCGACGAGCATTGCTGGCGATCCCATAGCTCGCGACCTTCGGGGATGCTGTCTTTGACATAGCGCGGCAGTCGGGCGTAAGTGCGCTCGGTTTCGCCGGCAAAGGCATGGTTGATGATGCGCAGGTTTTGGGCATCGACGTATGTCCAAGGTTTTTCCGGCTCGTCAGCAGCTATGGCTACTGGGGCGATAGCGGTGCTTATCAGAAGCGCGGCCATTGCGCTAAGAATACTTTTAGTGTCTATCATTGTGTGGTATGTGTTAAGTTGGACCGTTTTCGAGGGGTTAGGGCTTCACTCCGAGGTACTTGTTGTATTCTTCCTCGTTCGTAATTACTTCGAGTGCGCGGCGGAATACGGGGTTGAGGCGATTGACGGCGCGCATATAGCATCCGTTGGTGTAGATGTCGCGGGCTATGAGGCCGCGTATGATGCCTTCAATCATGGGGCGCGAGGTCTCCAGCCCCTTTTCGTCATAAGTGATGCTGTCGCGCTCGCCTCCGGCCACCAAGGAATCTATCAACTCTCGGGGCACTTCGAAGCCGGCATAGTAGGCGTCTTCGTCCGCATATTGGCGGCGAATGTCGGCGCGGTGGGCGTCGATATAGTCTGTGACGGTACGATTGAGGGTTCCGCGTGCCACCAAGTCGCGGTAGTATGTCGAATACAACGACGTGTCCACGGGCACAAAGACATCGGGCATAATGCCGCCGCCTCCGTAGACGGTGCGTCCGTTGACTAAGGTCTTGGTCTTGAGGCTTTCGTCAAAGTGTATCGAGTCGGCGCTGAAAAGCTCACCGGAGGTATATCGCGTGAGCATGTCCAGACGATAGGCCTCGCTCTCGCCGCGCTTGTATGGCTTTTGGATTAGTCGCCCCGAGGGGGTGTAGTAGCGCGAGGTGGTCAAGCGTATCATCGAGCCGTCCGGGAATGGGAACGGACGCTGTACCAGGCCTTTGCCAAAGGTGCGGCGTCCCACTATGAGGCCGCGGTCATTGTCCTGTATTGCTCCGGAAACAATCTCGGAGGCTGATGCCGAGTATTGGTTGACCATAATGACGAGGCGGTCAATGTCGGCCGCTTTGGGCGCTCCGATGAGCATTCCGCTGAGACCGCGGTTCTCGACGCGCAAGTATTGCGGCGGCATCTTGTTGCCTTGGGTATATACCACCATTTGGCCCGGTTTGAGGAACTGTGATGCAAGTCCGTAGGCCGCGCCGAGAAAGCCTCCGCCGTTGTCTTCGAGGTCAAGGATGAGGTTCTCCATGCCTTTTTTCTTGAGACCGGAGATGGCTTTTTCGACTTCCTTGGGTGTCTCCTCGGCAAAGCGTATCACGCGGATGTATCCCACATCTGGCGTAACCATATATGCAGCATCGACACTGTACACGGGGATATCATCGCGTACGATGCGGAAGTCTATGAGCTCGGGTGATGTGCCGCGCTTCACTTTGATGTTTACCACCGACCCTTTGGGGCCGCGAAGACGTGCACGCACTTCGCTGTTGTCCATTTTGGGATGGGTGAATATGGTGTCGTTGACGTAGATGATTCGGTCGCCCGGCAGTATGCCCACTTTCTCGGAAGGTCCGGCGGCAGTGGTCTGTACCACGCACACGGTGTCGCGCAGGATGTTGAATTGCACGCCTATGCCCGAGAAATGGCCTTCGAGGGGTTGGGTCAATTCTTTGGTTTCTTCGGGAGTGCTGTACTCGGAATGAGGGTCAAGAGTGTGCAGCATTGCGCGTATTGCTTCCGAGACAAGCGTGTCCGAAGCGACGGTGTCCACGTAATAGTTCTCGATGATGGCCTCGGCGTATTGCAGTTTTTGTGCCGGGGTGAGGAGGCGTGTCTGGCCGCCGGAAAGGAGTGCGGCCGGAGTAATGAGTGCCGCGACGGCCAAAGCCAAAAGTATCTTTTTCATAGTGTCGTGTTGTCTTGTTTTGTCTTGTTTTCTGTGTCCTATCTGATGCCGTTGTCTGTAGCCGACGTTGACTGAGCGGACGATGGTTGGGGCAGGTATTGGCTGACGTCTTTGCCGTAGGATGCGATGTCGCGCACTACGGAGGAGGATACCGCCGACAGGTGGGGCAGGGCGGTGAGCAGCACCGTCTCGAGCCCTTCGCCGAGTTCGCGGTTGACGTCGGCCATATCGCGTTCGTACTCGAAGTCGCGTACGCTGCGTACGCCGCGCAGTAGGAAGCGGGCGCCCACCTCGCGAGCGGTGTCGGCTGTCAATTGACGTGACACGATGACGCGTACGCGAGGTTGGTCGCTGTAAATGGCGGCTATTGCATCGGCGCGTTCGCCGGCGTCTGTATGCGGCTTGTCCGGGTGCTGCCCCACGGCCACCACCACTTCGTCAAAGAGTGCCAGGCCGCGCTCGACTATGGAGGCGTGCCCTATTGTGAACGGATCAAAAGATCCGGCCATAAGCGCAATGCGCTTGGGCGGTTCGGCCTGTTGTATGGTCTCAGGAGATTTCTGCATCGTCTTCTATTACAAGGTTGTCTATGATAAATCCCTGACGCTCCATAGTATTCTTGCCCATGTAGAAGTCCAGGAGCTCGGCTACGCGGTCTTCCTTGCGCATGGTCACGCGGTCGACGCGCATGTCCGGGCCGATAAATCCGCGAAACTCTTCCGGCGAAATCTCGCCGAGGCCTTTGAATCGTGTGATTTCGGCCGCTGCCCCGAAGTGCTCGATGGCATCGATGCGCTCTTGGTCGCTGTAGCAGTATATTGTGTCGGGCGTGCCATCTGTTTTGTTGTCTTTTTTGGCGCCTTTGCCACGTGCGCCGCGACGTATCTTGTTTTTGTCGCGTACGCGGAACAGCGGTGTCTGCAATACGTAGAGGTGCCCCCGGCGTATAAGGTCTGGGAAGAATTGCAGGAAGAATGTTATGAGTAGCAGACGTATGTGCATTCCGTCGACATCGGCATCGGTGGCTATGATGACGTTGTTGTAGCGAAGTCCGTCTATGCCGTCCTCGATGTTGAGCGCGGCTTGCAGCAGGTTGAACTCATCGTTTTCGTACACAACCTTTTGTGTCAACCCGTAGGTGTTCTGCGGCTTGCCTCGCAGCGAGAACACGGCCTGAGTCTTGACGTTACGTATCTTGGTGATGGAGCCGGCGGCACTGTCGCCCTCGGTGATAAATATCGAGGTGGCGGCCTTCAGTTCGGCATCGCCGCGCGTGTCGCTGTAATGCACCGTGCAGTCCAACAACTTATCGTTGTGCAAGTTAATTTTTTTGGCTTTTTCGCGTGCCTTGCGTGTGATGCCGGACATTGCCTTGCGGCCGCGCTCGCTTTCCTGTACCTTGTGCAGGATGACATCGGCTACGTCAAGGTTGCGGTGCAGGTAGTTGTCCAATTCGCGCTTGATAAAGTCGCCTACGAATTTGGCCACCGTCGGTCCGCCTTCTTTGATGTCTTTTGATCCAAGTTTGACCTTGGTCTGCGACTCGAATTGCGGCTCTTGGACGTTGATGGCCACGGCGGCGACAAGTCCGGTGCGTATGTCCGAGTATTCGAAATTTTTGCCGAAATATTCCTTAATGGTGCGCGATACGGCCTCCTTGAACGCTGTCAGATGTGTGCCGCCCTGGGTGGTATGCTGCCCATTGACAAAGGAGTAATACTCCTCGCCGTACTGATTGGCGTGGGTGATGACGACTTCGATGTCAAAGCCTTTGAGGTGTATCGGCGGATACAGCGGGTCTTTGGACATATTGTCGCGCAGCAGGTCCAGCAGGCCGTTGCGGCTGCTGTAACGTCGGCCGTTGAACACTACGGCCAATCCTGTATTCAGGTAGGTATAATTCTTGACCATGGGGATGATAAACTCCTCATGGAAAGCATAATTGCGGAATAGTTGCGGGTCGGGGGTGAAGGTGACTTCGGTGCCGTTGGGCTCGTCGGTATCCTCCAACGGCGACGACTCCACCAATTCGCCACGGCAGAATGTGGCGCTTTGGGACTTGCCGTCGCGGATACTGCGGATGATATACGATGAGGACAGCGCATTGACGGCCTTCAGACCTACGCCGTTCATACCCACGGACTTCTTGAAGACCTCGCTGTCGTACTTGCCGCCGGTGTTCATCTTATTGGACACATCGATGACCGAGCCCAGGGGGATGCCGCGGCCGAAGTCGCGTATCGTGGCCGTTGTCTCGGTGACGTCGATGAATATCTGCTTGCCGAAGTTCATACGGAACTCGTCCACCGAGTTGTCCACCACCTCCTTGAGCAGCACGTAGATGCCGTCGTCCGAAGCGGTGCCGTCGCCCAGTTTGCCGATATACATACCGGGGCGCATACGTATATGCGCATTCCAGCTGAGAGTCCGAATCTTACCCTCGTCATAATCCGCTGCCTCGGGCGTCTTGCCCGTCTCCGGTGCGAAATCGTCCGCCGGGCCAACGGCGTTTTCTGCGCCGTCCGCGCCGTCTGTCGCAGTTTTTTTGTTGTCTATATCTTCTGCCATAATAGTCCTATGAGGTCGTATAAGTGTGGCCGTGTGGCCGCATTGCGGCCCCGACCTTCCAAATTGCAAATTTACACTTTTTCCGCGTGCCACGCAATAGCCGCCCGACATGCCCCAGGGCAACGGCATCAAATTATGGCTGAGGCAAGGATTTCACGAAGGT
>DAAP01000065.1 GCA_001701165.1 Bacteroidales bacterium H4
TGTTAAAAATATTTAACAAAAAGGGCGCAAGCAATTAGTCTATCGGACAGCAATAATGAAATACCACGAATTATAATAATGGGAACGATGACATACGCATAGGCCTTGCCATCGTTCCCATTATTATTCCCATAGCTCCCATTACTCCCGGGAGCCGGGCGTTCCGGGCTTTCAGATTCCGGTCAGCGACCGAATGATTTCCGGAATATCCTTATTGTTGTTGAGCGCCTTGAAGCGGCAGGCGCCGACACCGACAGCGAAGACGGGTACGGGATTGCCTGTATGGCTGGTGGTGGTAAAGCCGAAGCCGGTCTGTCCGTTAAGATGACGGAATACATCGACGGCAAACGAATTGAAGCTGGCGTATAGGGTCTCCTGGTCGGCCGAATTGCGTTGGGTGAAGCAGGCCTCGAATTTGTCGCGCAGGGCTTGTTCCTGCTCGGCGGATACAGGCACTACGGTAAACAATCCGAGGTTATCTGTCAAATATTCCTTCATATCATCCCAGAGAAAGATGCGACGGCTTTTGAGAATACCCTTGCAATAAGCCGAAAACTCTTCCTTAGATACACGCTGACTATCAATGTATCCGGGCTTGGCATCGTAGTGCAGCACGCTGTTGCCCAAGGTCATACCACCGGTATCGTGGTCGGCGGTAATGACAATAAGTGTCTCGTCGGGATGCTGAAGGTAGAAGTCGTAAGCTACGCGTATAGCTTGATCGAAATTGATAATTTCCTTGATAGCAGCGCCGCCGTCATTGCCGTGCAACGCGTGGTCGATATTGCCGCCCTCGACCATCATAAAGAACGGGCGTCCGGGCTGAGCTGCCGTACCTTGCACATATTCCAGGCCGGCGCCGGTCATTGCCGGGAGGTTCAGCGCCCCTGCCACAGAGTCTATGGTATAGCTGACGTTGTTGGTTTCGCCCACATTCTCGGGCGACAGGAGCAGCACGCGGCTGCCGGGCGTGGCGGCAGGCAAGGCATCAAGACCGCGAGCTATGGTGACGCCGGCAGCAGCAAAGCGATCAAGCACATCAGTGGCCTTGCCTTCTTTGTCCTTGAGTCCGCGCAGTCCGGCACCCGCGATGAAGTCGTAGCCGCAAGCGGCGGCATCACAGTCTATCTGATAGTACATACTGCGGTGGGGCACATGTGTATAGAACGCGCCGGGCGTAGCATCATCGGGCGCAACGGAGGTTATAATTCCTACGCCCCACCCCTTATCCTTAAGTTGACGCGCCACGGAGATCACGGCCACGGTGTCGGGGCTCATGCCGAGCATCCCGTTCTTGGTCTTGACGCCGGCCGAAAGAGCCGTGCCGGCGGCGGCACTATCCGTCACCGGCGACGAAGCCGAGTAGGTCTGACACCACGACACCACCGGAAAAGTGGACATCAGCAAGGTGTCTGTCGGGTGTACCATACGTTGATAGGCCAAAGTGGACATCACCGGGCCCATGCCCATGCCGTCACCAATAAAGAGGAATACATACTTGGGGGCAGCCGGGGCGCCACAACAAGACGCCGAGGCGGTTGCCGAAGCGGAGAGGCCGATGAAAGCCATAGCCGCAGCGATAATCAAGTGTTTGGTTTTCATAATTTTGTATCTTGTGTGTTTATTCTTTCTTGTATATTTTGTTTTGAGATGTGTATCTACCGAATCTTATACATTGCAAAATCATCGCGACTCGGGCGCATCGCCAAGTGCCGTAATAGCGTCCATGATGTGTCGGTCGTTGCTCAGTCTCGGCACCTTGCGTTGGCCGCCGAGTTTGCCCGTTGAAGCCAGCCACCGCTCAAACAGTCCCGGCGCGGCCACGGTGATGGATAGTCGGTCCAGGAAGATATTGCCCGAGCGCTTGGCATCGTAATCGCTGTTGACGCTGCGCAATGCATCATCGAGGCGTTGGGCGAAGTCCTCGAGGTCGCGCGGCGGGACATTCCATTCGACCAGCCATTGATGGCGGCCGCGATGGCCGCTGTCGGCAAAAACGGGTGCAACGGTGTAGTCGCGCACGCCGGCGCCGGTGGCTGCGCAGGCCGCAGCCAAGGCCGCATCGGTATTATGTACCATTACTTCTTCGCCGAAAGCGTTGATATAATGAGCTGTACGCCCGGCTATGGCAATGCGCAGCGGGTCGATGGAGGTGACACACACTGTATCGCCTATGCGGTAGCGCCACAGGCCGTTGGCGGCAGTGATAACCATAGCATAAGTCTTCCCGGCCTCGACTTGCCAAGCGGTCAACGATGGTGGAAACGGATCATCACAATGTTCTAACGGAACAAATTCGTAGAAGACTCCGGCGTCAAGCAGCAGAAGCATACCTTTGTCGTGCTCGCGCAAGTCCTGCACGGCAAAGAAACCTTCGCTGGCATTATATGTCTCCTGATAGCGCATACGGATGCCGTCACACAGGCGATCATACTCGTCGCGATACGGAGCCATGGAGATGCCTCCATGGAAAAAAACTTCGAGATTGGGCCAAACATCGTGGATGGTCTCGGCGCCGGGCACTGATTTTATGACTTCCTTGATGACGGTCATAAACCACGACGGCACACCGGATATATTGGTGACATTAGCGCCACAGGCGGCACGCACCAAGGCCGGCACTTTGAGCGTCCAGTCTTCCATGAGGGCGACATGTTTCGACGGCACGCGCACAAGGTTGACCACGGGATTGATATCATCTATGAGGTTGGCGCTGAGGTCTCCGACCTTGACACCGCGCGCTGCCGGCCGGTCAAGGGTGTTGGCAAAACTGCCGCCGAGAATAAATCCCTTACCGGAAAACATCCGGCTGTCGGGATATAACGCCAAGTAATGGGCTACTGCATCAGTGGCGCCGCGATAATGGTTCAGACGCAAACTGTCATTGCTGATAGGTATGTACTTGCTGCGGCCGTCACCGGTGCCGGAAGACTGGGCATAGCGGCGCACTTTGCCGGGCCACAAGATATTGCTCTGTCCGTCAATCATGCGCAGCACCAACGGACGTATGTCGGCATAAGCCACCGTGGGTACGGCCCGGCGGAAAACGTCGGCATCATCGGTAGATACTATGCGGCCGCGGCCGTACTCGGTGACGGCGCCACGGCGTGTCAGCCATGCCAATACGCGGCGTTGTGCCTTTTCGATGCCGTCGCCGCGCCAGTTGCGAGCGGCACGTACGCGCTGCATCATCAAGGCGCGCGCCATGGGTGTGAAGTTTATCATTTCTTGTCTTTATTTTCTACCTGAGCAACTGTGCCGTCAATATTTCGAGACATCGCTCCGCGAGATGCGGCAGTCTGCGCCGTCACACTCCGTGGCGTCGTGTCTTTGACATCCAAAGCACGCAGCACGGCCATACGTATGCGCCGAGCGGACACATCATCGCCACGCAACAAGCGCAGCACCAGACGTATGTAGCGGTCCTTATTGGCGAGACCGCACAATGTGGCTACGCCACAATCGGCCAGCATGGGCTTATGATTGAACACGCGCAACACCGACAAATAGTCGCCCTGCGATATATATCCGCGAAACTCGCGGCACAGGCTTTCGTAAATGGCGCGCGGGTTGAGTTCCTCGGGCAGGGAGGCCAAATGCTGTTGCAGGGCATTGATGTTGTTAAATTTGCCATCTATGCGATATTCAACAAGCCGTTTGACGCGATGCCGGGTATGTTCCAATGCCTGCGCATTGGCCATGTGCTTGAATTCGCCGAGGATGTACGCCCTGACCTTTTGGACGATGGCACCGGCATTCTTGCCGCACGCCTCGGCGGCGGCGGCCACCACCTCCGGCAGCAGAAACATGTTTTCAATTTCGGCCACAGCCGGAACGTTGATATTGCGGCTGCGCAGATACTCGATTTCGCGGTCGTCGCGGCGGTCGCGATCAACGATGCCCATGGCGGTCAAATGATGGAAGTCGCTGAGGGTGTTGAAGGTGCGCGTAGCCTCAATGACACGATCGCAACTACCCAAGGGTTTGACCGCATACTCCCTGAATATAAGGCTATACAGACGATAATCGATGCTATGTATCACATCGCCTTCCACGAAGAGCACGGGCTTGCGCTCGCCCACGATGGCGGCATAGATATCGGGGGTGACGGCACCGCGAGGCATTATGTCATAGTCCCAACATTTTTGCCCGGCGTCATACGACCGCACCCACAGCACCTCGGCATCCAAACGCGAAGACGCAAAGTCAAGATCATGCGTCACATACACCATACGGCAGTCGGGACGCAATTCCTCGATGCGGTTCCACAAACTTTGCATGGTGGTGGGATGCAGAAACATCTCGGGGCTGTCGATAACGATATTTGCATCCTTGGGCGCATACAGCACGGCGGAAGCATAGTACAGGACCACGCGCTCACCGTCAGACAGGCGAAAAGCCTTGTAGGTGTCGTTGCTGTCGCGACGGCTGAAGCGTATGCGGCCACCGCTAACGAACATGTTGCTGCCGGGAAATATGGCTTTCCATAGCTCGAAGACGGTATCAAGACGCGTGGACGGAGGCAGCGACGAGGTCTTGCCGGCATGGCGGGCGATTTTGTAGTCAAGCAGGCTCACCAGCTCATCTCCCATAAGCAGCGAGAGCAGACGCTCCAGTCGACATTGGGGGCGCTCCTGCTCGGCCACGGGGACAATAGAATCGGCCACCAGAGCATCTATGGCGTTGTGTTCGGCATCGAGACTGCGAACGGCGTATAGTGCGTCTATGGCGTTGAGACGGAAGGCTTTATTGTCCGGGTCGGCGCACATAGCGTCCGTAAAGCGGGTTTTGCCGGCGCCGTTGGCGCCTATGACGACCAGACGCCTACTGTCGCCCGAAGGCTTGGGCGCCGGCTTACGTTTGCTTGCAGGCAGTATCAACGGTTTCATCGCGGAGTGAGTGTTATCAGCGGCACAAGCATCTCCTCCATGGAGATGCCGCCATGCTGGAAGGTGTCTGTATAATAGGCTACATAATGGTTGTAGTTGTTGGGATAGGCAAAGAAATCGCGCCCGCCGGCAAACACATAAGTAGATGAAACATTGGGTGAGGGCAATCCGAAACGCGCGGGCTGCTTGATTTCATAGACCTGGCGCGGGTTATACCCGAGATTCTTGCCGACTTTATAGCGCAGGTTGGTGTTGGTGTTCTTGTCACCGACAACCTTGACGGGATTGTTAACGCGAATGGTGCCGTGGTCGGTGGTAAGCACTATTTTGTATCCGGCGGCGGCAATGTCGCGGAACATCTCTATGACTGTTGTATGGCGAAACCACGATCGTGTCAAGCTGCGGTAAGCGGCGTTGGTGGAGGCCAATTCGCGTATCATCTTGCTCTCTGTACGGGCGTGCGACAACATATCTATGAAGTTGAGCACTATGATATTGAGATCATTATGGAACAAATTGGTGAAATCGCGCAACAGTTTTTCGCCGGCCACCGAATCATTGATCTTGTTGTAGCTGAATTTGTAGGGCAGGCGATAACGCTGAAGCATGGTCTGCACCAGCGCCGACTCGTTGACGTTTTTACCCTCCTCAGACTCTTCATCTACCCATAGCTCGGGAAACATCTTGGCAATCTGGGCAGGCATCAGCCCGGAGAACACGGCGTTGCGTGCATATTGAGTGGCCGTGGGCAGTATCGAGGTGTACAAGTCTTCGTCAAATGTGAACATCTCGGCAAGTATGGGCTTAACAGCCAGCCACTGGTCCAGACGAAAGTTGTCTATGAGTATGAAGAAAACCTTATCGCCGCCACGCAGCATCGGGAACACTTTGGAGGGCAACACCCGGGGACTGAGCAACGGTATGTCGGCATTGCCACTGTCTATGGTGCCGTCGGGCAATATCCAGTGTTCATAATTGCGACGTATGTATTTATTGAAGGCCGAATTGGCCTCGGACATTTGCATCTCGAGCATGGAATGCATATCCGTCGCCGTATCCGCCAATTCCATTTCCCAAAACACCAGCCGCCGGTACAAGTCCATCCAATCGGAAATTCCGGAGGCATCATTGATGGCCATAGACAGCCTTCCGAACTCGTGACGATAGTCGGCAGCAGCCGTTTCGCTGACCAGTCGGTCGCTGTGCAAGTGTTTTTTCAGCGCTATAAGTATTTGGTTGGGGTTGACGGGTTTAATAAGGTAATCGGCAATTTTATTACCTACAGCCTGATTCATAATGTTTTCCTCTTCGCTCTTAGTGATCATTATCACCGGTATGTGCGGCTGGCTTTGCTTGATAGCCGCGAGGGTTTCGAGACCTGTCAGGCCGGGCATATTCTCATCGAGTATAATCAGGTCGAAATGCCGCGTGGCGCACATATCCAAGGCATCGCGTCCGCTCATTGCCGTGGTCACACCATAACCTTTGCGTTCAAGGAACAGCAGGTGCGGTTTCAGAAGGTCTATTTCATCGTCCGCCCATAATATTGAATATTGATGTTGTGTTGTGTCTGCCATAGTGTGTACATGAGGAGATGTGTATGTGTGTCAATTAAGAAGTGGGTCGTCTTCATCGCCCTCGCTGCCGGGATCATACGCCGGCCGCGGCTTAGGCTTCGGTTTCGGCTTGGCCTCCGGCTTCGGTTTCGCTTCCGGCTTCGGAGCTGGCTTTGTCGTCGGAGTGGTAGTAGCGGGCTGCGAAGCAGGGGTGGTCGGAGCAGCGGGCTGCGCTTCATCCGAGCTCTCGGAGCTGGATGATGCCGATGCTTCCTCGGAACTCTCGGAGTGTTCCGGCACTATCTCAGAGCCTTCCGCAGATGTCGCCTCCGCCGCTTCAGCTTCGGCCTCGGGCAGGGTCTGTATCTCGTGATAAGGCAGCAATTCCGACTGAGCATCCTGATAGTTTTGCTCTTGCAGGAAGCGGAAATAGTCATCCAAGGTGCCGCCGCTTTGCAGCAAGGCATCGAAATTGCTCCGGCTTATGGGTACGGGACGCACGCCGTCGGGTAGGCGAAATTCTGTCGAAGCGGCCATGACACGGCGATAGTGGTTGAGTTCGTCAAGATTTTCAAAGGGCCCGATGACAATCATGCCAAGACGGCCGAAGTTCATCTGCTCGAGGTCGAAATCCTTGACTACAAAACTGCGGAAGTTGTGCCGCGCAATGTCAAAGAGCAAACTATTGGAGGATATCGCATCGGTGGGGAACACCATAACCAATACCTGCGGGTCGGACTCATTAAGCGTAAATTTGATGGCGTCCTTCTCTCCGGCGGTGGTATCGTTGGTCAAGCTGATATCCCAAAGCATCCCGCGCATATTGATGCCGCCGCCCGTATGCAGCTGACGCCCGGCAGCCATACCCTTGAGCCATGCCGAGGCGATGGGCGCGACATCTGTATCAGGATAGCGTTCAAGCATCGTGCGCAGCGTGGCGTTGAATTGTTCGGGGTTGTTCTCGGTGACGTATGCTAAGGCGTCCAGGAACATGAACTTTGGCATGAGCTTGCTCATGGGGAATTCATCGGCCATACGCTGATAGCCGCTGTGCACAGCCTCGTTGTTGTTTACCATATAGGCCTCGTAGGTGTCCTCGTAAATTTTTTCCTGAACGGCATCCATTTGCCGCAGGTTGTTGATATAGTCCGGGTTACGTAGGGCCTCTCCGTACTTGCTGTCCTTGAAACCATTCACTATCATCTGTCGGTAGCGCTCGGCCATACTATCGTTGCCGGTGCGCACAAACATCAGATAGATATTGTAATACGTCTCCAAACGATACACATTGTCGGGATAATCCACGAGCAAGCGGTCAAACTCCTCCATAGCCGCGTCAAAGTCATTAAGTTTGTCCTTGAGGATGACACCCATATTGAACAGGCCTTCTTGTATGACGTCATGCGCCACCGCCTTGTCCGCATCACTGAATGGTATCTGCTTGAGATAATACTCGCGATAATGCGGATTCTCGGCTTTTTCCTGCTTCTCTTTTTCCTCGGGCGAGATGGTGTCTACCGGATTCTCGGAGGGCTCTCCGCCTTCTTCATCGGCAGCACTACTGCTGTCAAAATCACTCATGGCAAAGGATGTCTTGTTGCGGCGACGCCAATTATCTTCGAGCTTGCGTGCTCCCCAGCGGCGTTGGAATTCGGTCTTACCGGCATTGCGCGTGGCCGTGTTGTAGAAGTACCAACTGTCGTCAGTGTTAAGCGTGTAACTCTGAGGCGCTGATGACTGCCCCATGTACGGGTCGTTGCCGGACTCCTGCTTGGACTTGAATTCTTCGCGGCGTGCAGCCTCGGCTTCTTCTTTTTCTTTCTTTACCAGTTCGGCTATGATGCGGTCGATGACGGCATTGCGCCGGTCCTCATCCATGGCCGACAGACGCAGCAAACTGTCTTGGAGATTGACGTTTTGGCTGTATACCGCCAGTTCGTCCAGTACATCGGAGCGGCGCTTGAGGGTGTCCAGCCCGGGGAAGTTGTCCGGCAACTGGGGCACCGCCTCGGAGTAGCACGGCTGAGCCAGCTCGTACTTGTGCTGCTTGTAATACAGTCCACCAAGTTTCACTTGCGCCAAGGCCTTGTCTATGCCGTTGCGCGTAGACTTTTCAGCCGCCAGAATATAATTTGCCTCGGCACGCGTGGTGTCCCCGCGGCTTAGGTACAGGTTGCCTATGGCATAGTATATCTGGTCAAGGTATTCCTTATTGCGGTCATAGCGAGTCATGCGGCGCAGGGCTTTCACTTCCGGCTCGACATTGCTGCCGGTGTATACCTCAGACTGCTTGATACGTGCGTTGAAACGCGTGCGATATGTGGCGCCTGAAGCACCTCCGACCTTGCCGTAGGCTTTATATGCCTCGGATTTGCGGTCAAGACGGCTGAGCACCTGACCCATGAGAAACCATAGTCGCGTCTTCTGCGCCCCGGAGGCGTGCTTGATAGCAAGGCGCAGCGGCTCGACGGCCTCCGCATAATTATGCCGACGGATGTTAAGCTCGGCCAAATCAAGGTTGTAAAGCCCCGTAACCTTGCCGTCAGTGATTTCTTCGGGCTTGACACGAACTATGATGGTCTCGGCCTCATACAGCCAGTCCATGGCCAGGTAGGACCGCGCCTGCCACAACTGAGCCTCGGTCACGGTCTTGGGCAACCACCAAAAGTGTTTGGATATATAGAAGAAAGTGGAGGCCGCGCCGGAGAAATCGCCGTTCATATACTGACTGCGACCCATCATCAGCCACGCATTGTGCAGGAAAGGGTTATACTCTTCACGACGCATCCATTTCTTGTATTCGGGGTCATTGCGTTTGCCCGAAGACTTGGGCGGTTTTTTGGTAATCGAGCGCAATTGTATGGCCTTCTGAGCCTTTTCGATAGACCGATTAAAGTCTCCGGAAGGTTGCGGCGCTTTGGGATTCTGTTTGGCCTCGGCGGGGTGTACGTAGATGATGTCCGTATAGTCATCCTCGTAGGCTTTCTCCATTTCCTCGAGGGTCTCCACGTAATGGCGGTCGCCATTGTAGTAGATGTTGTATCGAGTGATGAAGGCTGTGTATTGGCGAGCCGCCGCAGTATTCTTCTTGCGGGCATTGCACGACACAAGCGCACCCACGGCCACAAGGACCGCGACTGCCGCGATGATAGTGCGTATGCTGCGTCGTATCGCCATTGTCGTATTATTTTATAACGAGTTTTTTTCTTCTTTATTATTCTTGGTGGGGTCGTCGGGATAGGAAATGCGACTGTGATATATGGTGGCCAGTCGGCGTGCAAAGCTTTCCTTAATGATGCTAACATCACGGAAACTCAAGGGCGAGTCGTTGTGCAAGCCGTCGGCAATCTGTCCGTCGATAATTTTATCCACCAATTCGCGTATGGACTTGGGTGCATTGTCGCGCAGACTGCGCGATGCAGCCTCGACACTGTCGGCCATCATGAGCACCGATGCCTCGCGCGTCTTCGGGTTGGGACCCGGATAGGTGAACGGTGCCGGGTCTACATCCTCGCCGGGATGCTCCCGACAGTAAGTGAAGTAGAAATACTTGGCCTTCCCGGTGCCGTGGTGTTGGCTAATGAAGTCACGGATGACTGCGGGTATGCCGGCACGTTCGGCGCGGCGCAGACCGTCGCTGACGTGGTTGATAATTATTTCGGCGCTCTTCTTGGGGTCAAGGCCGTCATGCGGATTGACTCCGTGCTGGTTTTCGGTGAAGAACATAGGATTGGAAAGTTTGCCTATGTCGTGGTAGAGTGCGCCGGCACGCGTCAGCATCGGATTGGCGCCTATGCGCTGAGCGGCGTCACCGGCCAAGTTGCTCACGGCTATGGAGTGCTGGAATGTCCCGGGGCACTCGTCCGAGAGTTGGCGCAACAACGGGGCGTTGACATCGGCCAGTTCGACAAGCGTGACATTGGACACAAAGCCGAAGAGGCGCTCGACAGCGCTCATAAGCACGTAGGCCATAGAGGTGAGCAGCGCATATGAGCCGAGGACAGCCACCATACGCCACGAGAAGTAGCGCAGCGACCCTTGGGCAAGCAGTTGCAATGTAACATAAGCCACCAGCAGCGCGCCAAACACATAGAAGGAGGCACGCAGAAGTTGGGAACGGCGAGAGAGCTGACGCAGCGAATAGACGGCGGCACATATCGCCACAGTCTGCAGTGTGATATATTGCAGCGGGACTTCGGTGATGCCGGCGCACAGCAGCGTCAGCACGGCTCCGGTCATCAGTGCCACGCGTCCGCTGAAGAATACGAGCACCAGCACCGGCACTATCGCCAACGGCATCAGGTATATGCCTATACTCGGAATGATTCGATCAAGCGCTGCGCCCAGCACGAAAAACAGTACTATAAGGCTGAACACAAAGAGCATCGAACGCATCGAACGGCTTATCTTGGGCTCGTACTGTACCAAATACAATACCAAAGCGGCAAGCATAAAGGCCACATACAGCACCTGGCCGCAGGTGTTCATGATATTGCTGCGGGTGTCTTGACTGCTGTATTCGGCCGCCGCGCGTTCGTAGGCCTTGAGCGTTGCATAGTCCTTGGCGGTGATAACGGTGCCGTTGTCTATGATAGTCTGGCCGTTCTGTATGGTGTTGCGCGGCACGGTGACGGCAGCGATGTCCTCGCTGAGCAGACGCTCCGAATCATCACGGTCGTAGACGATGTTTGGCACAAGCACGGCGCCCACATTGGCACGCGACAGCAGAGCACGCATCCCGGCCTTATCGGCCACTGAATCGATACGGCGGTACAACTGCATGGGCGTAAGCAATGTAGACGTCTCGGTAAGCAGCAGTGTGGCGCCGTCCTTGATACGAAGGCGTCCGCCCACGGCGCCGGCAACCTTGGCCAACGAGTCGGAAACAACGCCTGTGGCATAAGCATTGGACAAGACGCGCCGCACATCGGCCCCGAATTGCCGCGAAATCACGGATTCGGAAAGAGCGCCGAAGGCTCCGCCAAAAGTCCGACTAATACATGAGACAACTTCGTTGCCTATCGAATCGGCTTTGACTTCATCGGCACGACGAGCCACCGGCACAAAGCGAGCTCGTACACTGTCGCTCTTGGCTCGTACGGTAGCCGAGTCAAGATTGACTACAAAATCAAAGGGTGCTATCAGTTTGGCATAGTTCCAGGGCTTGCCTTGCTCGTAGACGTAGCGCCGTGCCGACTGGTGCGGATAGAAGTAGACAATGATGGCCAATGACACCACGGCCATCAGCAGCGTTATGATTATGTTCTTGCGTGTCACTGTGTTTTGTTTTTATGAGGAGCGTATAATTGTCAAAGAGTTGCCATTACAGAGCGCCCGGTTTTGACAAGGGACATCACATGATGCGCGTGGCTTGAGAGACGTCTTCAATCTTAGAAAGACGATGGCATAAGTCGTTCACGACAGCCACATCACCCACGCGCACCCAAATGTCGCTATGGAAGACTTCGCCGGTGGCCTCTATGTCCAACTTGCGCAGGTCTATCTCTTTCTGCGTAGCTATGGTAACTGTTATTTCCTGGAGTATGCCGTGTCGGTCAATGCCTTCGACGTGCACATGCGCCAGGAATTTGCCTGAAGAGGCGGCCCAGCGCGTGGCCACTATGCGATTACCGTAGCTGGCCTTGAGCACCAGAGCTCGCGGACAGTTGAGAGCATGCACAACCACTCGGCCGTCATCGTTTACAAATCCGAGGACTTCGTCTCCCGGTATAGGGCAGCAGCAATCGGCAATATCGAAGTTGCTGCCGTTTTCGTCATATTTCAGCACATAAGTCTGCGTCGTGTCCACCGGCTCGGCCGTAACAACCGAAGCCTCGGCCGGCGGCGTCGACGCCTTATTGCCATACCCTACCAGGGACTTGGCCACGGAGGCAATCTTTCCGAGTGTGCTGCGGCTCTTGCCTTTGCCGCGTAAGAGCGATACGGCACTTTGGTCGAGTACGAAGCGTCCGTCGCCGATTCCCAAGAGCAATTCGTCGCGCGAAGCGGCACCATAATGAGTCTGCAATTTATTGGTCACCTCCACTTCGAGCGTCATCTCGTTGGCATCAAGAAACTCTTGCAACATCTGACGGCCGCGTGCCATGACCGGCTGGCGCTCGCGCCGCAAGGCCACATGGAGACGACTGCGAGCCTTGGCTGTATTCAGGAAGTTCATCCACGAAGGATCGGGGCGCTGGCTCTGCGAAGTGAGCACTTCCACTTGGTCGCCGCTACACAGTCGATGCGACAGCGGAACCAGCTTATGATTGACCTTTCCGGCAATGCAATGCAATCCCAACTCGCTATGAAGCGTGAAGGCCACATCCAACACGGTAGCCCCGGCAGGCAGGGTCAGAAGCTCGCCTTTGGGCGTAAACACCACAATCTCCGAGGCAAAAAGGTTGAGTTTCAGCGTATCCAAGAAGTCTATGGCACTGGGCTCGGGATTGTCCAAAATATCCTTGATGGTGCGTAACCACACTGTCAGCTCGCTTTCCTCTTCGCCTTCTCCCACCTTATACTTCCAGTGCGCTGCAAAACCCTTTTCGGCAATTTCGTCCATACGACGACTGCGTATCTGCACCTCAATCCAATTGCCGTCAGATCCCATGACGGTGAGATGCAGCGCCTGATAGCCGTTGGCCTTGGGCGTGGCCACCCAGTCGCGCGTGCGCTCGGGGTGGAGTTTGTACAGATCGGTAATGGCCGAATAGATGCTCCAACATATCGATTTTTCCTTCTCGGGGTCATCACACTCGAATACAATGCGCATGGCATACAGGTCGTAGACTTCCTTGAAGGGTATGTGCTTGGTCTCCATTTTGCGCCATATCGAGTAGACGCTCTTAAGACGAGCCTTGGCCTCGTACACCAAACCCATCTTGTCCAACTTCGCGGCTATAGGCGCCGCAAAGTCACTGTATATGGCAGCACGTGCCGCATCACTGTCCCTGATTTGCTGACGAATGCGCTCGTAAGCGGCAGGGTGCTCGTACTTGAAGGATAAATCCTCCAATTCGGTCTTTATAGCAAAAAGACCGAGACGGTGAGCCAACGGCGCATAAATATACAGCGTCTCACCGGCTATCTTGTACTGCTTGCGCGGAGCCATGGACCCCAAGGTGCGCATATTGTGCAGACGGTCGGCCATCTTGATAAGCACCACGCGAATATCTTCGCTCATAGTCAGCAACAGCTTGCGGAAATTCTCGGCCTGTGCCGAGGCCTTGTCGCCGAAGATGCCGCCCGAAATCTTGGTCAGACCCTCGACTATGCGTGCTATTTTGTCCCCGAAGTGCTGGCGAATATCCTCGACGGTGAAGTCAGTATCCTCGACTACATCGTGCAGCAAGGCCGAGCATATAGACGTCGAGCCGAGGCCTATTTCCTGACTCGCAATCTTGGCCACCGCTATAGGATGCATGATATACGGCTCGCCGCTGCGCCGGCGCACGCCGGCGTGGGCGCTGCGCGCAAACCGGTAGGCGCGTTCTATGATCTCAACTTTCTTACGGTGGTTGCTCGCCAGATAGCCGTTGAGAACATCGCGGAAGGCATCGTCTATCATCCGGTCTTCTTCCTCAGGGGTCATCTTGATTGCCGGTGTATTGGTTGGTTGCATATTGTCTTCGAAAACGGTGGTGCATTTTGTGGATATAATGCCACAGGCAGCACGCACTCATCTGTGCCTGCCATGGCATTATATCCACAAAATTAGACAAAATCCCCCGCCCGCACAAATATTTCCCGAGAGATTACACACAAACAACTACAGGAAACAATGCGCTATTTGAACAACACGTGAACCGCCCCTATGCCCATAGAAGATTTTTCAACGTACCGTAATAAATAAAGAACAGTTAATCAAACATAGACCCTATCAACAATCGTCTCGTTTTCTCTTCTATGTATAAAACTACTTCTCTTACGCAAGATTAAATTTCAACTGAAGCACTTCTTCTCGAGGTGTTTCAGCCCTTATGGCTCGTCTATTCCCTTTCAATTCAAAATTAAACACAAGAGCCTCTATCATAGCATGTCTATTTTCAATATGTCCTCCACTATGATAAAAATGTTCTTGAGTTTCTACATTAAAGTGATTCCAAAAACAGTTCATCATTTGATTGACTCTAAACTCGTTATGATGCCAAGTTGACAAGATAAAATAAGCAGGCGTATTGGCTAAGGCATTAAATAATGCTCTTTCGTCATCCTCCGTCCATCCATTATAATAATCGACATACCGTCCGAAGTACGGCGGATCACAATAAATCAAATCGCCAGACTGAGCATGATTTATTGTTTCCAAAAAATCTTGATTATGGAATTCCCAATGGTGCATACGTATTATTTGCTGTGCAGCAGCTATTTGATTGCAAATTTTAGTAATATATGCAGGCGCGAACCTTTCCGGTTTTTTACAAAATGGTATATTCCACTGCCCACGGCGATTAAAGCGCATCATACCATTAAACCCTGCACGAGATAAAAACACGAAATCGAATGGATTATGTTCCGCGTTAAATCGATCTTTAATCACACGATAATGAGCATAACCATCTTCCTCCGCAGTAGACAACAAAGAACCCTCATATTCCAAGTACTTACGCATTTTTTGCGGAGTAATTTCTCCCGTTAAAATGCCATTATAAAAATTGATAATGTGAGGATTGCTATCTGCTATATATCTTTTTCCTCCAACTGGGGTATTGAGCCCTACAACACCAGTTCCAAAGAATGGCTCAATCCAATTTGTATTGGCTAAGTCTAATCCCGACTGCTCAATCAAATTATTTATCCAGGGAACAAGCTTTGTCTTAATTCCTTGAGATTTTATTGGTGGTACTATTACTGACATAATTAGAGCTTGGTTAATTTTTGAGCTTGAGACTTCAAGTATTCCTTATACGACTTTAGGTTGTTGTAGCGAGGAGTACCTATTCCAGCTGTCCTTGCGTCTACTTTATTGAAATAACCTTGCCAATAGTCATCAAAAACATCTTCGCCAAGATCTGCGAATGGGCCTTGACCGTTTATAAGCTGTTGTATATTCGATACACCTCCTATATTGCGTGTATTTCCACTTCCCGGAATATCATTTGCGATTTTCCATTTGGGCTGGACAAATAGCACAAATTTCTCTATAACGGACTGAATTCTTGCAAGTTCATCAACCATATAAACAGTCTTTTCGTTTGTATCAACCATGCTTTTCTGGTAGAGAATACCCAACACGATATGTGAACTATACGAGTTATAGGTGTGATCCATACTTTTTATAGCATCTCTTTCTCTAAAATATCCCCAATAAGAGCCAAGCGTTAATCCATTTACGAATTCGCCACAATAGTAGCTTGATTTGAAATCAACCGCAAACAAGTGTCCATCTTCATCTATAAAAGTCATATCAGGATAGAAATTCTGTTTAGACGGTAATTCCAACACCATATTATGCTCAAGAGCAAACTTGTTCAACTTAGGAATAAGCAAAAGCTCTATAATCTTCGAAACAATCTTTGTATCATTAGTTATTGTATAGACATTTTTGTCTATATCAATAAAACCCTTAACAATCCAATCCCTATTGTCTGTTTCAAGATATTCTTTATAGCTTTTAACTTCTTCGTCTAATAGATTAAAAAATTCCTCGGTCGTCATAAGAATTACTACGTTAGGTTTATTGTTTTATCAATCTCATGCATTCTACAATTGACAAAGGCAGCCAAAGTTGCTCGCCAGATAGCCGTTGAGAACATCGCGGAAGGCATCGTCTATCATCCGGTCTTCTTCCTCAGGGGTCATCTTGATTGCCGGTGTATTGGTTGGTTGCATATTGTCTTCGAAAACGGTGGTGCATTTTGTGGATATAATGCCACAGGCAGCACGCACTCATCTGTGCCTGCCATGGCATTATATCCACAAAATTAGACAAAATCCCCCGCCCGCACAAATATTTCCCGAGAATGAGAAAAATAGGCATTCCAAGCGCCCCGATAATGAGACTCGGAGCCCCCGCCCCTCCGAGAACTCCGAGCCCCAATCATGCGCAGCTCATTCCAAATTCCACATTCGACATTATGTCACAGCCATTGGCGCCAGCGGTCGCAATGGGCGCGTACCTGACCGGCAATGGCGGTGTCACCATAGCGGCGCACAATAGTGCGCAGATTGCCCAAGAGGTATTCGGCGCGAGCGCGGGCTTCGTCGGTGATGAGCATCGCCATCGCCGCCGCAACTTCGCGCTTATACAATGTCTTGGCTGCCTTGCTGTCCTCCTCGCCATGGTTGTAGAGAAATCCGTAGGGTTTGTCGTCCTTGGTCTCATAGTCGCCGTAATAAAACTCGGATGCCGGACTGAAAAGCAATACTGCGCCACCGCGCCAATATTGGGTCAGAAACCAATCGTCCTCAAAGGAATTATAGCGTCCGACAGCATATGCCAGTCGCGCCAGTCCGCGGTCATCGGCACTGCGGCCGTGGCGCATCTGCCGCTGCAATGCCTGCATCCATCGCGCAAAACGAAGTTTGGCCGTCTCCTCGGATTGGTTATCGCCATCGCAAGAAGAGGACAGGACGGATGTCCACGATGCTCCAAAGGCTTGGAAGGGGTCATTCTTCAACATCCCTTGTTTATAGATATTGGTGGTGCGTAAGTAGCGGTTGTTGACCTTAGAGAGGTATTCGATGGCTCGAGCATAATTCTCTTCGCGCAAGGCCAGAGTGCCGATCAATTCGTACACATAGTCGCGGTCGGTACGCGCTTTACGACGCAGGAATGCATATAACGAGGTACGGGACTGCATCTTACCATAGGCTGCGATAAGCTGTCGACAAGTGAGGCTTCCCATAAGCTGGAAGGACAGACATCCGTAGTCTCGCGGATTATAGTATCTTTCATCGGTTCGTATTTCGGCCATAGATGCCGATTCACACGGCTCGAGTTTACAATCCCGATACACAGCGACATAATTATACAGACCGCGTGCCTGCGGCTCGAGATTGTCGGCATATCCGCTCAGCAATATGGCCGTGGCGTAGTCGTGATGTCGCCACAACTGCGGCACCCAGTCGGAGTATATGACATTGCGCACGCGCCGTACCCATTCGTAGGCATCGGCATTGACGGGATCGCCCTTGGTTTCCATCCATTTGAGGTCGGCAAGGAGCGAACTGCGGTCGCCGATGCGGCCATCGAGTTTCATCTTGTAGGCGCGGGCCAATTCGCGTAATTCGTCCGACGAAAAGCGCGAGTGCAGTGCACGCCGCATATACGTGCGTGCCGCAGTATTGTCGCCACGTTCGCCCGCTTCATAGGCCAGCAGGTAATTCCAGTCGCCCTTAGCCTTAACCCGAACATCTTTCAGCACCCTATGTGCAATCGGGGCTATGCGTTTCAAAAATTCCGAGTCGAAAGCATTTCGGCGTATGTAGTCCATAACCTGCGGAGCACCGGGATTGCGCTCAGTCATATACTCGACTGGGTCGGCAGCCGCTATCGACCAAATATCGCCCAGCTCGGCAAAAATCGAATCGGCACGCTGCACATCGCCCAAGCGACTCCAGCACCCTGCGACAAAACGGCGCGACATTCGCGAGAACAGATTGTCGGCCGGAATGTCCGCAAAAGCCGTTTCGCAATATTGGATGCACCGGTCGTAACTGCGCGAAGCAAACAGGGCCTTAACCACCTGAAAGGCATAGCGGTCCTTGAGCCTGGTGCCGGAATACGCCTTGCAGCGCTCGATGAGCGTTGCAAAATCACCGCCCTCGTTTTCGTAATTCTTTTCGCGCGGATAGTACCACGGCGTCCGAGTCTTGCTCCACTCGGCATCTATCTGTTTGGCGATGCACAAAAAGTCGGCTATTTCGCTGTCACGAGTGTTTCGCAGATAAACATAGAAGGCGTTGGTAGCGTCCGCATCTATACTGTTTATCCATGCGGTGAACTCCTCGGCGGATGTGCGATACACTACATCATCGATATCCGACAGCGGTATACGCTCGGATGTGAGTGCCTGCCACTGCCGCAGGTTTTCGGCGTGTTCGTAGTCGGACATGCTTTTAACCTTCGAAGCGGCAAAAAAGTCGGGCGTGGGTATTGTCGGATAAAAAGGCCCGCAAGCCCAAGCGGATGCCGTGGCGCACAGCAGCGCTAAGACACTAACGACCGGTCGAGAGTATTTTGTTAATTTCATTTGGCGTATATTTTGAGAGATTTTCGAAGTCGAGGTGATACAGGATATTTGAATGCGGACGCTCGGACAGACGTTGCTCAATCATATCTTTGGCTCGCGCAATGTCGGCGAAGGCGGAAGTCTCGATGCGCACCATGTCGCCGGCACGAATGATTATGTTATGATATGGGATGTCCCGAAGGGCTACGTAAACATTGTCTCGACGGCGGGCAAAGGCTGAAGTGTCCTCCAAATTGGCATCATCCATCAGCCCTACAAATCGGCGGTCACGAAATAGCAGTTGCCACGAGTAGGTCGGGTATGCCACATCAATGTGCAAATCATAGGACGACAGGCGTTTGAGATATGGGCGCACATCATCGATATCAATAATCGAATTGGCCGCATCGGGATTATCAAAACTTCCGGTATTGTATACCATAAGCACGCCGCGATCCACGGGCGGCACTTTGCGCGCCAGTTGATGCAGGCGTATGGTCGAGCTCAAACTCCATCCATATTCCGAAGTCCGGAGGATGCGTCGTGTCGAATCGCAGAGAGAGAAGAACGAGTTTTCGGTCGAAGGTGTCCAGTCGCAATCCAATTGGAGTTCGGAGACATTGCGCAGCCCATTGTATTCGCACATATTGCGGACACGCGTCACAATATTCGAGGCCAGCGTACCCTCATGACCTTTCATCGCCTTGAGCGCCTCGAGCGTGATATATACCACCGGTACGAATTCAATTTTTGCCAAATCCTCGGCCAAACGGTTTCGCGGGTCGCAAATACGTATCGAAGCATTGGGCACAACGCGATTTTCGACTTTATTGTCGTATGGGTATATATCGGCCACGACGTCGAACATACGCATATAGACGCGCCCGATTTTATGCCGGAGCAACAACTTGCAGTCGGCACTATCGGTGTTGAAGGTGGTTTTCCAGTAATACACCGCGTTTTTCTCCGGGTGTACAAGCTGCGATTGCTCCGGCCCGCCGCACGAGGCGGCGGCAACCGACAGCAGCGCAATTGCGATTGATAGAAATTGTAATTGGAGTTTCATACAGATCCTTTGTGCTTGATATTGACTACACAAATTTCGGACGAAAAAAACGCCCGGCAAAGCATATCGCCGGGCGTTGTACAAAATGTCGTCTGAAATGTACGAAGTGATTGTCCGCCTATCGCCAGACAATGAAATTTACGTTCTTGGAGAACCGCCGATAGGAGCGTCCGCGCAACACCCTATTGCCATTCTCATCCTTATACGAGAACAACGAGTCGCCGCCGACAAGATATATGGCGTTGCGTACTCCTATATCTACCAACGCCTGCGAAAAGTCATGGAAAGTGATGCGGTCGACACTGGAGACCACGCAGGCCTTTCCCCCGATTTCGGCCAGAGCCTTGCGCACGGATTTATTCTTGGGCTTATTCTCTACAATCTGTCCTCCCACCACCAGCGGATACTGGCGGAAAAAATCGCCGTCACTCACCAGAGCTTGCTCGAACATCGGGGTCGCATCTGCAACTCCAATGGTAATTTCGCCGTCAATGATGGAGCAGAACCCCGCCTTGGCCACGCCTTTGCTCAGCAATTCGCCTTTGACAACGCAAGCACAGACAATCCGGCCATTGTCACGTCTTATATCCGCCGCTTGTGCAGCCAGCACAATGGTGGTGTCCGACCGCGTCTCATATCCGATTTCTAATGATGGTGTGGCATTTACCGGCGTCAAAATCTGTAGCGCCACGCCGCCTGCCACGGTGTCACGCACCTGCGTATAAGGCTTTACCGGAATGCTGTCATTCACGGCCGTTTGGGTGCGCACCGGCGGCACAGGTTGCACGTATTGCACAGCCTCGTCTATATCGAATTCATCTTCGTCCGGGGACGAAGGGAGGACGATGGCAGCCACGACAGCCAAGACAGCCACAGCAATCACGGCGACAATGGCTATCCACACGCGCTTCAACGGCTTTCGTCGCACCTTGACAGGCTTATCGGCGTCCGGGGCTATGATACGTATCTCATTATCACTGATTTCGTTATGTTTATCTTTCATTTTTGCACCTCCTTTTCCACGTAGTCCTTGAGTGCCTTGAGGGCGTCTTTGGACGCCGACACTTCCCGTCGGAAAGTGCGGCAGTCCGACAGAAGCAATTTCTGCCGGGACGGATTAATAAAAGTGATATATTCGCGATTGACTATCAAGCTCTTACCAATGCGTATAAAGCGATTGTCATTGCCATCGAGCATCTCGGCCAGACGCTTTTCGATTTGCCCGAGCTGCATAGTCAGCACAAAATCCTCGCCGTCCGCCGTAGTGAGGGCGGAGTAATTGCCGTCGGCGGACACAAACACGACCGCGTCGGCAGGCACACGGAGCACTTCCGTGGATGTGGCGAAGACCAGACGTCCCATTGTTGCTTTTGGTTTAGATACGCAAAGGTACGATTATTGGGCGAAAAATATGCCCCGTACCCGTTCGATTGTACAAAAACTATATCTGACAATACCAAATGGCTCTACCATTCAACAAATGCCCTACCCTTTGGGAAAACGGCGGAGTGTGGAGCGCAGTTTGTCAAGGGAGACGCGACGCATGGCACTGTGTGCGGTGAGGGCGGCATAGCCCTCATCATCCAATGCTCGCCAGTCGGCAACGGTCATGGACAGAAGCCGCGAATCGGGCGTAAATTCCGGCAGGACGGTCATCGTCTCGGCAAATTTGCCGGATGTCGAGACCGAGGAGTGCTCTGAGTTTTCTAAGTTCTCCGAGTGTTCGAGTTGCCGGCCTTGGCCGATATCGGTCTTACAGCACGCCAACGGGCAGGCACGGCGGCACACGTCACAGCCATAGAGGGTGTTGCCCGTCGGGATGTCCGCAGGGATGTCGTCGTGGCTCTCGATGGTGAGATAGGATATGCAGCGACGTGCATCGACACTGCCGTCACCGCGCAATGCCCCCGTGGGACACGCCCGGACGCAGCGGCCGCAGCCAAGGCAATGCGATGTACCTTCTACCGGGTCGTCAGTGGGCATCTGTGCCGTAGTCACTATTGTGGCTATAAAGAAGTTGGCGCCCACCCCGGGGACGATAAGACAACCATTATCACCTATCACGCCGAGGCCGGCGCGTGCGGCCCAATACCGTTCCATCAGTGGGGCGCTGTCGATGCATATGCGCCATTTGCCACCGAAACGCGGACGTAGCTGCCCGATTACGGTCTTGAGGCGGCGGCGTAACACGTCGTGGTAATCTTGTCCCAGAGCGTAGTGCGCAATATATGGCACACCTTCGGCCGGATGAACATTGTCCTGATATGCAAAGAGCGTAACTATCAGCGTGCGCGCACCCTCGCCGTCGAGCAAAAGACGCGGGTCACGCCGCACTTCGCCGTAGCGCCCGAGGTAGTCCATATTGCCGGCGTTGCCGTCGGCCAGCCATTCCTCGTAACGCGCAACCGCTTCGGCAGTCACAGGCATGGCACGCACCACACCGCAGGCATACGCACCGACGGCAAAAACCTCGCGGCGTATGTCGGCAAGCATTGCCTTCGCTGTGTCGGTATTCTGTTCCATGAAAAAAACGGCATGAACCCCGGATGGGGATGGGGCACTCGCGTCAGAGTGTGCCGAAGGAATAACCTTGGCGGCGCAGCCAGCGTATGGCACGCGGCAGTGCCCACAGCATATTGTCGCGAGCCTTGAGCGAGTCATGGAAGACGATGATGGATCCACTGCGAACATAGCGGCGCACATTCTCCAGGACATCCCGAGGCTTCATGCGTCGGCTGTAATCGCGCGTGACCACATCGTACATGATGATATTGTAGCGGTGTTTGAGCGCCGCAGCCTGACTCCAGCGCATGATGCCGTGCGGCGGCCTGAACAGCGGTGAGCCTATCAGGGCGTCAGCCTCGGCAACATCGCGCAGATAGCGGCGGCACGTTGTGTCACGCCCTTGCAGGTGGTGCATGGTGTGGTTGCCTACGGTATGTCCGCGGCGGCGCACTTCGTCAAGCAGCTCGGGATAGCGCCGCACGTTGTCGCCCACCATAAAAAAGGTGGCCTTGACACCCTCGGCATCGAGGATGTCAAGCACCTGCGGAGTCACCTCCGGGATGGGCCCGTCGTCAAAGGTCAGATAGACGGTGGCGGCGCCGGCGCGGTTGATACGCCATATGGCCTCCGGAAATAGGAGGCGATATAGCAATGGCGGTTGTTCGATAAACACGGGTCAGGTCAACGAAGTGTCATTTCGCGCCAGGTCTTGACATTGACGCCGGCGGCTTTGGCCACAGGCTCGGTGACGGACTTGGCTGCATTCAAACCATAGTGACGCGAGAGACTCAGCAAAACGCTAAGTTCCTTGAATCCATAGCTATCGACAGTTTCTGAATCGACACCGGCAAACATTTCGCCCAATTCCTTGTCGCTGTAGTTGTGTACATACAACATCTCGAAGGGGTGGAGATTGCGCTCGATATCGAAGCAATCGAGTAGCAACAGGCGTTGTTGGTCGGGAGTGACGGCTTCGCCTTTGTTCTCCTTGTCTGCGATGGTCGTGCCCTTGGTGAGAATCTTTGTGCCCAGATCGGCAGTGGCCACAACGGCGGCCACCTGCGTCAGGTTGTAGCGTATATTGGCTACGTCGATACGAGCCAGCATGTCAAAGGTGGCGTGGTCAAGGCCGGCGCCGTAGTTGATGAGCTGACCGTAGCGTTTGGCGCCGGACATGGCCATGGCGCGTCCTTTGGCCAAATCACCGATATTGCCGGCCGACAATCCGAGGACGCAGTAGGCGGCAGCCACGCGCACATCAAGCGAGCTTTCGTAGGGCGCAATGCTACCGGGGAGCTTCTTCACCATCAAGTCAAGAAGGTTGCGAGCCATGTCGTAGCAGGTCTTGGGCATGGGCAGGCCGGCTTTCCGAGACACCTCTCGAGCGGTATTGTTTGCCGGGACGTCACCAAGGTTGGTAAGGTCGTTGACCACCTCGAGTATGGCCAGGCGCGTCGAGGACACCATGCGACGTACGGTCTCGTCCAAATACAGCTTGCCGGGACGCGCAGTGTCGATGCCGCCCCAACGGAACTTGCCGACGATGTTTGCGTAGCCTTTCTGTGCCACGACGGACGGCTGGTTGCGGAAGGGCGTAACCTCCAATGCCATGCCGGCACTTTGCAGGTATGGCGAAAATCCCATGTACAGTTCGTTGGACACTGTCGAGGCAAAGTATACCGGTCGACGGAAGTTGTCGGAGGCGCTGGTGGCGATGATGTCATAAGTAAGTATGTCTGTCAGGGCGCCTTGTCGAGTCAATAGCTCGGGACCCATAGGCATATAGGCGCCGCCGTGGATGCTGTCATTAAATTGGGCATGGCGGCCGTAGCGTTTGACGATTTTGGCATCGTCGAGCGGTACGTAGACGCTGCTGAGCGTGTAGCTGTGGGGCAGTGCCTCGGCCTGATTGGAAGGATCGCCGTAGAAAGACGAGATGCCGACGGCGCCGGGCTGGGTGTTGTCGTAGAGCTGGCGCAGGGCATCGGTGGCGTGTGTCTGCTTGCCGATGGCGGCAATGGCGTTGTCCAGTCCGCCAACGCTGTTTATATAGTCTGACAATGCCTTGAGCGAGCGATAGGCCATCGGGTCGCCGGTCATAATATCCATGGCCAATGTCGGGTCATCGACAATGCTCTGTGCCTGGCGGAAGTACCCGGCTACAGTCTCGGCGTTGTAGGTGACATATTGCAGACGGTCATAGGCATAGTCGATGGGGCGCGCGGTCATAGGCACGCCCTTGGCCTCATAGGATGCCGACGACACCTGATTGGCATACCAATCGGTGGAAAGGTAGCTGAGGTTGACGACCTTGACATCGGTGCGTACGCCCTCGACTTCCTGAGCGTACCACAATGGGAAAGTGTCGTTATCGCCGTTGCAGAATATGATGGCATCGGGGTCTACCGAATTCAGGTAGTTGGCGCCGAAGTCGCGCGTGGTGTAGCGGCCGCTGCGATCATGGTCGTCCCATGTCTGAGACACCATTTGCAGAGGCACGGCAATACCTATGAGCACGGCCGTTACGATGCCGGCGTAACGGTAGGGCGCGGCAGGCGTAATCTCAAGGGTGTCGTCATCTTCGGCTTTGATGGCTATAGTGGCGGCGGAAGATGCGGAAGCGGCGGCGGAAGCATCGTCAGCACTGCCTTTCTTGGTAAAGGCCTGCCTGAGCAACGCGTTGACGCCGTGGGCTATGGCCGGCACACCCATGCCTATCCAGATAGCAAAGGCGTAGAACGACCCCGCAAAGGCGTAGTCACGTTCGCGCGGCTGTCCCGGAACCTGATTGAGGTAAAGCACAATGGCTATACCGGTCATAAAGAATAGGAAGAATATCACCCAGAATTGCTCAATGCCTCGGCCGGGAGCGGTACGGTGGTTGCGCAAGGCCTGCCACAGCAGTCCGAAGATGCCGAGCAGTAGTGGCAACATGTAGAACACGTTGTGCCCGGGGTTGTCCTTGCCGTATTCGTCGGGAAGTAGGGACTGGTCACCCAAACGGGCATTGTCTATGAATGGTATACCGCTAATCCAGTTGCCGAGATTGGGCTCGCCGTTGCCGGCAAGGTCGTTCTGGCGTCCGGCGAAGTTCCACATAAAGTATCGCCAGTACATATGGTTGAGCTGGTAGTTGACAAAATAGCGGAGGTTGTCACCAAAGGAGGGCTTCCATGCGGAGGTCGTGTACGGCACCGTGCGTCCGTCGCGCGATGTCTTGGTGCCCATATCCACTTCTACCTGATTGTTGATATACGGGCGCAATTCTATTTCTTCAACATATCCTTGTTCGAGCCACTTTTTGCGTACAGCCGCGGGAATGCCGGCAAAATCGGGATTTTCGTACAAGCACCACGACTTGTAGCTCTTGACATGTATCGGCTTATTGGAGTACATGCGCGGCAACAGCATCATCAGACCCGGAGCATACTCGTATTTGTAGTCGTGGCGAGCCTTGACGTAGCGGTCGGGGGCATCAGGCGTTGCTTTGACCTCCTTGGCGTAGGCCATTTCGCCATTATCCACGGGAGTACCGTTGTCGTAGCGCAAGCCGCGGATGATATTGGTCTGCGGTAGGCCGTCATCGCCTACGCGCGCATATTTGACAGTTACGGTTCCGCCTTGTCCATCAGGCACTTCCTGCTCTTGCCAATCAATCTCCTCGGCCCAAGTCTGTCCGTAGAACAGAGGCGTGTCGCCATATTGCTCGCGGTTGAGGTAGGACGCCAGAGCAAAGACGTTGTCAGGCGAATTCTGGTTCATGGGGGTGTCGGCGCTGGAGCGTATCAGCAGTAGCGCATACGATGAGTAGCCGACAAAGATCACGAAGATGCCGGGTATGATGACATTGAACACCCGCACGGGGACGGTCTTGCAGAAGCCCCAGATGTATACGGCAAAGGCCACGGTCAGCAGAAGTCCGAGAGTAAGCCCGTGGCCGATAAATAGCATTCCGGACAGCAGCACCGAGGCAAAGACTCCCACCTTGATGCGTGCTGCAGACCGCTGGAGATACAATTCGCGAATGGTCCATACGAACGTGGCAACCAGCAATATGGCATATATCAGCACACCGCCGTTGAATGGCATACCCACAATATTGACAAAGAACAGCTCGAATTCCTGAGCGACCTTCATGAAGCCCGGCACAAGGCCGTAGAGTATGAAGGCCACGATGACCACGCTGACGGCCAAGGCCAGCAGCGAGCCTTTGACATTGGTATTCTTAAACTTGCGGTAGTAGAACACCAGGACAATGGCGGGGATACACAGCAGGTTGAGCAGGTGCACGGCGATGCTGACACCGATAATGTATGCTATCAAGATGAGGTAGCGGTCGCTATGGGGTTGGTCGGCACGATTCTCCCATTTGAGGATAAGCCAGAACACCAAGGCGGTACAGAACGACGAGAAGGCATAAACCTCACCCTCGACGGCGCTGAACCAAAAGGTGTCACTCCACGTGTAGGCCAATGCACCGCAAACGCCGGCAGCCATGATGACCACCAGTTTGGACAGCGAAACTTCCTGTGCATCATCGCGTACCACCAAGCGGCGCACGAGGTGCGTCACCGTCCAGAACAGCAGCAAAATGGTGGCTGCGCTCAGCAGCGCCGACATCGAGTTGACGGCTATGGCCGCAGTCTGTGCCCCACCGCCGAAGATGGTCACGAAAAATCGTGCAGTGAGCATGAATATAGGGTTGCCCGGCGGGTGTCCCACTTCGAGCTTAAAGCCCTGCGAGATGAATTCCGGGCAGTCCCAGAAACTTGCCGTAGGCTCTATCGTAAGCAGATAGGTGACGGCGGCGATGGCAAAACACAGCCATCCCAAGGTGTTGTTGACTAAATTGTAGCGCTTCATATAGTGTTGCTGAAGTGTATATTCGGCATGTGCGGATGCGCGCGCATAGCATATCCCGGCTGCCGTGGGCGTCCTTGCTGCGGCATCGTGCGCGTTGTTTCCGCATTAAACGTACAAAATTAGTGAAAAACCGCTGTCTCACACACCATTTTAACATACATTATTACCTGTCGCCGTTTCGACACAGCCCTCGACAACAAGTCCCGGTATCTTCGGACACCGGGACTCATTGTCTATCTATGGAAAACAGCCTATTTCACAACTGTCTTGAACGCCTTTCCGGCTACGCGCACGACGTAGACGCCGGACGTCGGCACAGTGACGGTCTTGTCTGTTCCGCGGTATACAGCCATGCCGGATATGCCGTACACTTCGACCTCGGCATCGGTGTCAGCACCGAGCACACTGATTGTGTGCCCGGAAACGAGGACGCTAATGCCCCCGTCCGCCACTAAATCGTCGGTACCAAGAATGGTATTCTTGAAGTCCTTCCACTCGAAGGCTGCCTTATACAGGTCCACGGAGGCACTCGGCACTATCAGCTTGCAGACGTTTTTGTTGACTCCGGTGAAAACGCCTTTCGTGCCGCACGTCGGCGGTGTTGTCGCCTTCACCGTTATCTCTTCCAGATTGTAACAATCGTGGAAGGCGTTGTCTCCGATGTCGGCCAACGAACTGCCGAGAACAAGTGTCTTGATGTCGTGGCAATATTTAAAGGCTTCCTTCCCGAGAGAGACGACCTTGTCCGGTATTTTCACACTCACAAGTCTATGGCATAAAGTAAACGCGGCCTCCCCTATGGTTGTCACCATATCGGGTATCTCCACTTCCCTCAACTTGCTGCAACGGTAGAACGCAGCCTCCTCGATAGTGGTCACCGAAGTCGGAATTGTTATGTTTGTTAAGTTTGCACAATCATAGAAAGCGCTACGCCCGATAGACGTCACCGTATTGGGAATGACCGTGGTTTGGCATCCGGCAACCAGCGTATTGGTCGCGCTCCTAATTATGGCGTTGCAATTGTCGCGCGAATCGAACACAGGGTTTCCTTGTTCGACTTCCATACTTGTCACGTTTTCGCAGCCGACAAGAGCATTAAGCCCTATGCCTATCAGCGCCTTCGGAAAGTGCACCTTTGTCAAGGAACGGCAATGGCTGTAAGCCCAACTGCCAAGTTCTGTAACAGTATTCGGCAAGGCCATGTCTGTCAATGCGTAGCAGCTGCTAAACGCAGAAGATCCAATCTTAGTTATCGTATTGGGCATCTTGATGTCCGTCAAATTAGGACTCCTTTCAAATGCGCGATTTCCGATATTGGTCGCCGCTCCTTCTATATGCACGGTCTTGACAAGATCCTTATCCCATTTGGGTCTCGTGTCATAGTATTCATAGTCATACATCGCCCCGTATCCGGTGATTTCAAGTTCGCCGTTATTGTAAAGCGCCCAGTAGAGATTGTCGCCGCACTTGCCAATTCCGGCCAAGGTTTCCACGTTGACGAAATCCTTCCACTCGAAGGCGGCCTTATACAGGTTTTCGGAGGCACTCGGCACTATCAGCTTGCAGACATCTTTGTTGACTCCGGTGAAAACGCCTTTCGTGCCGCATATCGGGGGGTCTGCTGCAACTACGGTTAGTTTGGCCAAGCTGCGGCAATGTGCAAACGCGGCATCTTCTATGGAAGCCACCGAGGCTCCCATAGCAACGCTCCTCAGTGAAAAGCACTCCTGAAATGCGTATTTGCCTATGGAAACCACCGAAGCTCCTATCGTGACGTGCTTAAGATCTTTGCATTTAAAGAACGCACTATTCTTAATGCTTGTCACCGAATTCGGTATATATATAGATTCGAGTCCGTAGCCATCGCTGAACGCCCCGACACCGATACTCGTCACAGTGTTTGGAATGACGGTGTTTTGGCAACCGCGCACCAGTTCGGTTGTCTCCTTATGTATTATGGCGTTGCAGTCGTCACGCGAGTCGTAGGTCATATTACCATCTTTAACCTTTATGCTTTTCAGCGCGCCGCATTGCGAGAAAACGCCCATTCCTATATCCGACACTGACTTGCCGATTACGACATCTTCCAATGCCTTACACTGAGCGAATGCGTACTGCTTTATTGTCTTCACCGAGTTTGAAACGGTAATTGATTTCATGTTGATACACCACATAAATGCGAAGTCTCCGATAGTGGTTAGCGCATTGTTGAATAGCGTTACTTTCGTCAGGCTTTCACATCCGGAAAAGGCGTAAGTGCCTATTGTCGTAACAGCCGGTCCTATCTGAACGGTCTTGATGAGGGTCTTATCCCATTTCTCGTTCATCTCATCATCATAGTTGTACATTGCACCTGTACCGGTGACGACAAGCGCGCCCTCATCGTCAAGCGTCCACGTGAGGTTCTCGCCGCATTTGCCGGACGATGCCGCCATAGCCGTCATCCCGGAAAGGGCCAGCGATGCCGCCATCAGGGCGGCTTTGAATAGTCTTTTTTTTATCATGGTTTTTTGTTTTTGGTTAGTACTTTGGTTTTTTCATATTACAGATGTCGGGGTTGGGATTTCGGGCACTGTTTCGAATGTTGTGTTTTTTTTATCGGCAACCGCTTTCTCCACAACCGCACAAACCGTCTTTGTCTTTTTATGCTGCGGCACACATTTGCGCCGCTGCTTCCTCATCCAGACAATATCTTCGTACCTTTATTAGTAAATTTTAGGTGTATAAGTCAATTTTTATCGCATCCTGCCGTTTGACACAATTCTAAGTTGTTGATGTGTCTTCGGCTGACATCGGGATGTCGGCATCCTAAGACTGACGATGCGGATGCTGACATTCCCGATGGAAGCCGGATGTGCTTACTTGGTGTATACGGCGCGTATGGGACGTCCCCAGCATCTATCGGCAGTGCCGATGCGCGGCTCGGAACTCAGGGTAAGGTCGCGGACCTTGAAATACTCTCCCTGATCGTTATACTCGGTGTCGAGCGTGGATGTCCAGTAGCTGCCCAATGAAGTCGGGAACAGCACCGAGCCATAGTACAGCGTCCCTGTATAGGGGATGAAGATGCTGTTGCCGTTTTCGCCCTTGACCTCGAAGCCGGGAATGTCGTTGATGGTCACGGTCGTCCATGTGCACTTGGTCAGCAATTCCTTGAACTGCTCTTCGGTGGGTATCTGCCACCCCTCACCGAAGATGCGCGTAGCGGCATCGTCGGAGGGCTCAATCTGCGTGAGTTTGTCCGTGGCGTTGTATTTGGTTAAGAAGTCACGTACGCCATGATAGTACGTAGACCAGTCATAGTATGACTTGGGGGCTATCTCGGCCCATGCATAGAAGTCTCCGGAAGCCTCGGGTGTGACGGCCCCGAGGTTGAAGCTTGCCCATTTGACACTCAGGCCCAGGTCTACGGCTTCCGGCACTTCTATTTTGCTGCCGAAAGTGATGCTGTCGGGCTGTAGGATAGCGATGCGGTGACCTTCGCTCCAAACGCTGATTATCTCTTTTTTGTCGGTTGTTTGGGCATATGATGAAACGCCGACAAACAGCGCGAGCGCTGACAATAGTAGTGTTTTCATAACTGTAATGGTGGGTTTTGTTTTTTACTTGGATAGGTTACTTGGATAGTTGCTTTGCTTGGATAGTTACTTTGCTTGGATAGTTACTTTAGAATAACTTTGAAGGCAAATCCGCTTGCAAGACGGATTGCGTAGGGTACGCCGGGAGCAAGTTTCACTGAGGCTTCGCCGGCGGCATCAGCACGGACGCCCTGCACCAAACGGCCATCGAGTGTGTACACGGATACGGCATCGCCGGGACGCAGCGATTTGATAGTCACGCCATCGGCGTTGATGCTGTACGTAGGGTATGCGGCATTGTCCGCCACAACGTCTTCGACACCCCCGACCTCGTCAAAGTATATGCGTTGGACGTCCGCATATTGCACTTTCACCTCTGAGTTGGTCGTGGTAATGGTCAACTCCTTGTCGACCTTGACCACCGGGGTCTCGGCAAAAGCAAAGCTGTGCTTGGTGTTGTCCTTCATCAACAACACCATGCCACGCTCTGCCATGACCGTCGATGCCAAAACAAGCATCACGGCAGTAAGTAGGAACTTGGCATTTCTCATAATTCAATTTGTTTTGATTGTTGTGATTAACTAACGTGATAAACTCTATTCTAAGATACAACTGTATAGTCTGTACCGTAGATATAATGGGAAGCATTTCAGCTTGTGTGTCAGTTCCTAAAGGCTTATTTGGCAGTGGCAACCAACAGCCTGTGTCAATGTTTTTTATAGCTTTAGCGTGTCGCGCGCTCCGGCTCTCTTGCCGTTTTTGCAAAGGTATGAACTCGCCCCGAATTAACACAAATTAAATTTGTTAATTTTCATTAATTCCACTTTTCGGGGTAGCATCATGATGTCGAATCACTTTAAGGAGGGGGGCATAATCGCGAATTACTGCGCGGGCACAATACATTGCGCCGCGCAGTACGAGCGGTAACATGGTGATTATCAGGTTGATGAATTGTGTCGTTGCGGGCGCAATGTGTTGCACCCCTACCGATATACCGCCGATGATAGTTCTATATGGCTGAAGTATTTACACGTTGATGCCGTGCGTCCGTCTTCAGAAAAAAAACCGGCGCACAAGAGAAATTCGAAACGATGTATAATTAGGTGTGCCCCAAGGCTTTCGGCACGACGGATATTCTCGGCCTCCGCCAATGTCGGCGTCAGCGGCGAAAGGGGCGTATAGTCCGCAACAGACGTATCATGTCGGCGGTAAGGGCCTCGGTAACGGGACGAAGGCTGTCCACGGCGGCGGGTCCGCGCTGCATTAATGTGCCGTCGTGCATAAAAGCGGCGGCACTAACTACAATACCGTTCACGGTATCGGCATACAGTGCCTGCACGGGGGTGGCCGAAAGTCCGTCGGCAATAACCAGACGCGCGAGGCTTCCTTCCGATGCTTCAACATCGACATAGTGCGCCGGTACACCGTCAAGGTTGAGAGCCATACGCTGCAAGCGATTGGCCCGGTGGGCGGCAATGGAATCGGGTTTGATTGCTGCAACGCCCACATATATCGTGGCATTGTATCGCGGATAGTGTATATCACATGCCGTGGAGCGTGTATCAAGCTCGGCATCGGCATTGACTTCGAAAGACACAGACGACACACGTACAACACGATACACAGTGTCGCACAGCGCTATGCGCGGATAGGCGTGCTCACGCGGCACGGCCGTGTCGCTCCCGGAGCAAGCGACGAGCGATACGGCCGTGGCGACAAGTCCCACGACCATGACTGCTAATACGGACAATTGTGCCGGACGCCGCATCGGTCAGGACTCTTTGTCTTTACTATCGACATCGGCCTGCGGCTTGGGCAGCACGGTGACACGTATATCGCCGATACGGTGGCCTTCGATGGTGAGTATGGTGAAGCGGACGCCGCCATAGATGATGCTTTCGCGCTCTTTGGGAAAGTCTCCCTTGATGGTCAGAAGCATTCCTCCAATGGTCTCGGCGTCTTCGGTGACGGCCGAGAACTCGGATTCGTCGATGTCGGTCACGCGGAAAAAGTCGGTGAGCAGTGTGCGTCCCTCAAAATCGAAAGTATCCTCGCGCACACGGCGATAAGTGGGTGCTGTATCGTCGTACTCGTCATCAATGTCGCCCACTATTTCCTCGAGGACATCTTCCATGGTCACCAGTCCCTGCGTGCCGCCGAATTCGTCCACGACTATGGCCACATGCTGGTGGCGGCGACGGAAGTCCTCCAAAAGGTCGTCGATAGGGCGCGACTCGGGTACGAAATAAGGCTGGCGTAACAGCCGCTGCCAGTCAAAGTCCGGGTCGTCCACAGTGACGTAAGGCAGCAGGTCGCGTGCATAGAGGATGCCGCGTATATTATCCTGGCTGCCATCGGTAACCGGCAGGCGCGAATATCCGCTGGAGATGACTGTCTTCAGCACCTCGCAATAGTCTTCGGAAACATCGATGTCAGTAATGTCGATACGCGGCGTCATAATCTCGGCCGCAGTGGTCTGTCCAAATCGGAGAATGCCTTCGAGCATTTCCTTGTCCTTGTCGGCTTTGACATCGGTCACTTCGAGAGCATTGGCCAGATCGTCGGTGGTGACGTTCTGTGCCTGCTTGGTGACAACGCGGTGCACGATGTGCGATGACTTCATAAGCAACTTGGCCGGGGCGGCCAGCAACACAGTAATCAGCCTGAGTCCCGGCACGGCAAAGCGCACCCATCGCAGCGGTTGCGAATTGCCCACCAGCTTGGGCGCGATTTCGCCGAAAAGTAGTATCACAAAAGTGATAATGATTGTCTGAAGGATGAAGCTCAACACCGCATCCATATGTTCAAACACCGGGCCGAGGGCGTAATTGACCAATATGACAATGGTGACATTCACCAAGTTGTTGGCAATGAGTATCGTGGCCAGCAGCCTTTCGGGCTTGGCCAACAATTGGAGTGCCTGGCGGCCCCAGGCATATTCTTCAAGCTTCTCGCGCTGCTTGGCATTGAGCGAGAAAAAGGCAATTTCGCTTCCGGAGACAAATCCGGAGACGCACAACGCCACCAAAGCAATGCCTAAGGCGATGTACTGCGCTACAGACAGGGATAAATTCGGGTCTTCCAAAATGGCTTGTAAAAAGTGAAGAAAGAGCTGTAACTGATGATATACTACAGTTTAGAGATAGGATTTTCGCAAGATTTCGGCCAGTCGGGCAACACCTTCGCCGGCTCCGGTGCGGATGATATGCACACCCTCGGGAACGTCCGAGGGTCGGGGGTCGATATAGAACACAGGGACACCACGGCGCACATAGTTGATAAGTGCGGCGGCTGGATATACCACCAAAGAGGTGCCGATGATGACAAAGATGTCGGCCTCGGCCACGATTCGGGTGGCGGGGTCGAAATTGGGCACGGCTTCCTGGAAAAACACGATGTCAGGGCGCACATGGTGGCCTTCGATAACAGTGTCCACGGTGGTCTCCGGGTCTTCGGGGGTCAAACGCCACCGCAGTTTTTCGTTATCGAGTGCACGCACATAGTCCAGTTGCCCATGCAGGTGCAAAACATTGGACGACCCGGCACGCTCGTGCAGATTGTCTACATTTTGCGTGATGATACGCACATCGAAGTCCTTTTCCAAGTCTACCAACCCGCGGTGGCCGGCATTTGGTTCGGCGGCAAACAATTCCTTGCGGCGTTCGTTGTAGAACTTGTGTATCAGTGCCGGATTGCGGGCAAAGCCATCGGCACTGGCCACGTCCATCACGGGATAATTTTCCCACAGACCTCCGGCGTCACGGAAGGTGGCGATGCCGCTTTCGGCGCTCATCCCGGCGCCTGTGGATACGACCAATTTTTTCATATAATGCTGTGTTATGTCCAACGATAGGGTATCGGCATAACGTTAGAAGCTATGCCGACACCGAATCATAGGATTTCGTAATTGAACACTCCGTTGACAAGGAACAGCGCCTGTATCTGGTTGCGCTCGATTTCCATGTCATCGTACTCGGGGTTGATGCTGTGCAGGATGACCATGCCGGGATTAGTATGCTTGCGCACAATCTTGACCATTCGGTAGTCTTCGGTAATCACCAGGTAGACCTTGCCCCAGTAGATAAAACCGTCCCGCGAAAGCTGGCGTATGGCGATGTATCCGCCATCGCGTATCTTAGGTTCCATACTGTCGCCGCTGACGCGCACGATGGGCTGTGTGCGGTCGAGCCCCGGGAGGTCGAGACGTCCGATGATGTGCTCGTCGGTGAACATCCGGGACAGGGGCACGCATCCGGCAGTGGCATCGATGTCGTACACCGGAGCACCGACGGCGTTTCGGTCGTGCACCGCCACGGGGCCGGTGTCAACCTCGGGCACCAGCGGTGCCCCGGCTGTAGCCGACTTGGGATATGGCACATCCGTGCCATTGGTGAGCCAGTCCTTGGAGACTCCAAGGTTGACCACCACGCGATTGACCATAGCATCCGTAATCGGGTAATTGCCCGACAGGATCTTGGACATGTTGCTGGGATCGACATTGATAAGCTTGCCGAACTCCACCTGGGTCTTACGTGTAAGATCTACGAGGTAGCGCAAACGTTCGGCTATGGTAGCCGAAGGCCCGGGCTTGACCAGTTCGTCGGGATTTTTCAGTTTTCTGCGTCCCATATATGGAAGTTTAGGTTCTTGTTTTAATTCGACATTCCGCATTAGAACACGGCTTGGAAGCGCTCGATAGACGTCAGCGCACCACCACTTTGATGGGGCGTCCGCCGTTGCCGGCAATCACGAAGTACACACCCGAGGGGAGCATGATTTCGGTGTTGTTGACGGCGCGTTCGCCGGCCACGGCCAACTTGCCGGAGACATTGTATATGCGCAGCCCGACGATGTCACGGTCGCATATCAGGCGTATTCCACCCGGGGTCTCGGCCACGGCCAAGGGAGCATCCACTGTGGCGTCCGATATGCCGTCGTGCTTGACAACAATGACATTGGACGGCGTACTTTCGTAGCCCAGATAGGACGAGCGGACACTGTATGTCTCGCTGTCGCTCTCCGAAAATCCGGTGATAACCAGCGAATTTTCCTCGGCCACCAGTTCTTCGGTCTTGGCCGTCCCGTTGCGGTATATCGTGCGCGTTACGATATAGTAGTCCACTTCTTCGCCGGCCGGGGCTTCCCAGTTGGCCACGTATTGGTCTTGGGTGACATCGGTAGCCTCGGTAGCATGTATCTGACTCAGCGTGGGCACAGGGCAACATTCGGCCGTGAGAGCTACGCCGCGCGAGCCGCTGACGCCGCCGCCGCTGATAAGCAGTCGCGTAGTGTGCTTGCCTATCTCGGTGGGCGTATAGGTAACGTTGAGCCAATAGCCCTCCTCGGTAACGATGAGTGCGGCCGGAATTTGCGTGGCGGCCAGGGTGAACATCTCTGCATTGCCGGTATACTTCTGTACCTTGACGGCCGAAGTCAGGTTTTCGCCCTTAAAGAGCAGTCGCGCCGTTGCGCTCTTGCCTAAGGCTACGCGTCCGAAGTCAAGCGTCATATCCTGTACCGGGGTGGTGAGCACGGGGTCGCCGGCAGGTTCTGTCGAACCCGGGGTGTAGGGCAGCCCTTTTTTGTTACCCCAAATATACTCGGCCAATTCGGGATGGTCTATGAAGGGGTTGCGGTTGTTCTGCACGCTGTAGACAGCGTCGTTGCGCCGTGTTTCTTTTTCGGACACGGGATCTTGACGGTGCCAGCGAAGCAACAGATTGATGGACCACGTGTTAAGTGTCGGATATGTATTAGACGATACCATGTAGGTGTGCTTCCAGGTCAGGTCTTGGTATATGGTGGCCATGTAAAAGTACGTACGGGCAAAGTCTCCCTTGTACTCATCAGCCGGCTCGAAGACATATTTGGCTCCGCCGCCCTGTCCGGCCACGGGGTAGCCCACTTTGCTTACGCCGTTATCAAAATCCGGGTTGGGGCCTACCTCGCCGAGGGGATAGTGGAGCTTGGCGCTATTAGCTTTTATTTCGCTGGGATACAAATGGTTGAGGTCTACATACGGCGGAATGTCGGTAGCGCCTCCCCACCACGATTTGGGGAAAGAGTGCTCGCGATTGAGGCCTCTGAAAGACGGCGCATAGAACGTCTGATCCGAATACATATCCCACCAACGCTCGCTATTGGGATAGAGATCGGTTTTTTGGAAGGTGTACTTAAGATTACTATATATCGTACCATAGCTTCCCGAACGGGTAAAGTTGCGCGCCAATTTGCTGACTGCTGTCTTGAGCTCGGCGTCCTTGAGACCACTGAGGCCGTTGTAATAACCCGCCGGGGCCTCTGCCAGAGCAGAGGTCGTCATCAGGCCTACCACAACCAAGGCCAAAAACTTAATCTGAATTTTCATGTTAATATAAAAATGCTATATATCAAGAGGATAATTGGATGTTGCTATATGTCTTTGTTATAATGTTTGTCAGCTGTCGATCGATGCTGTCGGCTGTCGATGTATATCATCAGCAAAAACATCTGACAGACCGAATGTTATCGAATGTCATTGTCCAAGGATTTGGACCACGAGCGACGACGACGATGTTGGCGACGCTCAAAGTATTCCCATTGCTTCTGGACGTTCGAATTGGTTTCAAGTTCGACATTTGACTCGGCATATTTGTAGCCGTTGGCCACATACTGCGGTATCAATGTACTGAATAGCAGCGCATTGACGCCCTTACCCTGATACTCGGGAGCGATAGCTATCAGCATCAGGTCCACCGTATCGGCATGGCCGTGTATGGCACGCAACAGGTGATACCATCCGGTGGGGAACAGCCGTCCGCCGCTGCGTTGCAAAGCCTTGGACAACGACGGCATAGATATACCCACACCTACGAGAGTATCCTCGGCGTCCACCACCAGACATACATCCTCGAGGCGCAATAGCCCGAGATACATGTCTATATAATGGTCTATCTGCTTTTGTGTCAAGGACACAAAGCCGTACAACTCGCCATAGGCTCTGTTGATAAGGTCGAAGATGGCCTGACCGTAACGCCGGGCTATAAGCTTGCGCGAGGTCATCTGCAAAGGCCGCAGGCCGAACTTACGTGCCACAATGTCGGCGATGCGGGCATAGCGTTCCGGGATTTGCTCCGGAATGTTAATGCGGTATTCAATCCAATCGGCTTCCTTGGCAAATCCGAGGCGCTCCATATGCCGCGCATAATATGGGTAGTTGTATATTGTGGCTTGCGTGCCCAATTCTTCGAAGCCGTCCACGAGCATACCCTCGCGGTCCATATCGGAGAACCCCATAGGTCCGGCAATCTTGGTCATCCCATGATTTTGTCCCCACAACTGTACTGCGCGGAACAGGGCGTCCACCACCTCGTCATCATCGATGAAATCGACGAAGCCAAAACGCAGGGTCTTCTCCGAGAATTTCTCGTTGGCACGGCGGTTTATGATACCGGTGATACGTCCCACGGGCTTCCCGTCGCGGTAAGCCATATATGATTGTGCCTGGCAGAAGTCGAAAGCCGGGTTCTTTTCGGGCCGTAGCGTATTAATTTCGTCAAGCACCAGCGGCGGAACAAAATACTTGTTGCCCTTGTACAGGTCTATGCCGAAGTGGACATATTGCTTGAGGCTTTTCTTGACCGGTGCTATAGGTTTGATGATTACAGACATGTCTGAAATATTTGTATAGTGGTATTCAATGCTACATGGCCGTGGTCGGCTCGGGTTGCAGCAGCAGTATGAGGGCCAAGGCCGCCACCATTACGGCAAGGAAGGCTATGGCCAAAACATATATTCGTTTGGTGCTGCCGCCGGCAATGGCAAGACGCAGGGTCTGGACATCGCGATAGCGACGACGTGGATTGGGGTCGGTGCAACGCGCGGCCACGCGGGACATCTCCGGGTCGCGACGCCCGGTACGTTCGAGCGTTTCGCGGATGACGGCACCATAGTTGTAGATGTCATCGTCCGTGTCGGCGTGCGACAACGACGAGCGTTGGTCAAAGCCGACGTCTATCAACTTGAGATTGCCTACATTCTCCGTAAATAGGATGGTCTCCGGACGTATGGGATGGTGTGCCAAATGGTTTTGTTGTATGTACTCCATAGCAGCCGGCAGCCGTGTAAGCAGCTGTTCGTACTGGTGGTCGGTAAGCCGTCCCTCGTCGATGAGGCGGCGCAGGCTGTCTCCGTATACATCATCGGTGATGATGCACCGGCCTATGCCGGCAATATCCTCGAAGTCGTTGATCATCACGATATTCGGATGCGAGAGGTTGTATCGCACCTCGAATTCCTTCTCGAGCATGGCCCGGTATTCGGGTTCGTCCTTAATTTCAGGACGCAGAGCTTTCAGCATCACCCATTTGCCGTGTTTCTTGGCCGTATAGACATTGTAGAATTCTTCGTCCCATTCGGGCAGATGTTCTATTTCGGTCCATTTGCCATCAGGCGTGTCGGGTATACGGTTCTCGGGTTTGACAGGATTGGCTGACATGGCGCTATATTGCTGGTTGATACTTGGTAATGCGTCGTTGGCGGTGTTATCTTTTGCCGCCATAGGCGGCCGAGATGATTTGCTTTATGATGGAAGCTTTTAATCTTTGAAACTTACGTCCGAAAGTTCGGCTTCGATGGGTTACATATCGTCAAAAGATATGACGTTAGTCTTTGTCGGCGGCGTATTGTCGCGACGCGCGGTTGCTCCGGTTCCGGTCTTGGCACTATTGCCCTTGCCTATTATGCCGGCGTACCCGGCACGCGGCGACTCGGATATAAATCGGCTTATAGACTCGTCTTTATCATACTCGTCCGGCGACAGGATGTTATAGCCGGCAAGAGCCAATGCTATCGCCTTATCCTCTCCGAGCGTTCCAATTGTGCTATTAGTGGCGTTATTAGTGTTATTGCTGTCCATTCCGCCGTTTTGAGAGCGTTCTTCACGTTTCGGAGCGGATGTAATTTCGAATCCGGAAGCAAGGATGGTAACTTTGATACGGTCGCCCAGGTCAGGGACGTTGTAAAGGCCCCACTTCACCTCGATATCCTTGGCGGTCATCGAGGCCACAAAATTGGTAATGGCCTTGGTCTCGCCGGCACGCAGCGAGTTTTCGCCTGAATCCTTGCCTTCGGCTTCGTCATCATTGCCGCACGAGGCATATAGGACAAACAGCATTCGCTTGCTGTCCACAACATTACAGTCCTTGAGCAGCGGCGACCGCAAGGCCTCCTGTATGGCATCATTGATACGATCCGGGCCTTCGCCGTAACCGCTTGATATTATAGCCGTCTTGCCATCACGCAAGGTAGCATCGACGTCGTTGAAGTCTCGGTTGACAATGCCTACGCGCGTGATGATTTCGGTGATGCCTTCGGCTGCATTTCGCAAGGTATCATCGGCCCGACGGAAGGCGTTCAAAATTGAAAAGTTGGGATATATCTCGACAAGTCGGTCATTGTCAAGCACCAGCAGGGCATCTACGTATTTGGCCATTTCGTTGGCGCCGGCCAAGGCCTTTTTGTTACGTCCGGGGCCTTCGAAGCTGAAGGGTATGGTGACGATGCCGATGGTGAGTATTCCTTTTTCGCGTGCGATGCGAGCCACCACGGGAGCTGCACCCGTACCCGTACCGCCGCCCATTCCGGCAGTCACGAAAACCATATCCGTGCCGTCTTCAAAGATTTCGGCTATCTTGTCGGCGTCTTCTTCGGCAAGTTTGCGCGCTACTTCGGGCTTGCCGCCGGCTCCGAGGCCTGCGCCAAGAAGTACCACCGTGGGCACTTTGGAGTCTTGAAGCACCTGCTTATCCGTGTTTATCTGCACAAAGGAAACACCGTTGATGCCGGCGGCGAACATCTTTTCGACGGCATTGTTGCCGCCACCGCCGACGCCGACGACCTTTATGCTCTGTATGGGCTTGTCCGTTGTCTTGAAGTCACCCAAATCTGTTACGTCTGTATTGTCGCCCATATCTTATGAGGAGTAGTGTTTTTTGTTTGCGAGGAGTGTATTGTCTGTATATCTATGATTTAGTAAATGCGTGTTCGAGGTCCTATCGGGTTATACCATATTGTCGTCAGCGTCGTCTGGACCGGACATAGCCTTATTGAACAAATCGGAAACCTTTGACTTAAACGCGGCAAATTTTGAATGCCTTTTCGGTATCGGCTCATGAGGCCCGTTATGGGGCCCTGTCGATTCCGGGTCATCTTCGATGTCGTCATCCACGTGGTTGTGCCCGGCCGGAGCCTCGACTCCTCTACCGCCGTTATTAAATCCACGGCCATTGTCATCTACCGCAAAGCCCGTATTAACGTCTGTATCTGTTGTCGATGTTACGACAGGCTCTTGGAGGCACTCCAATGGGTCAAGGAGGCGAGCACAGCGTGCCGCTTCCGCTATCGAAGCCATCAATGGGAAATAGGCACTGCTTACCAGAGTGTTGTCACTGGCCTGAACGCCCGATACCTCGGCCGGACGCACCGGCATCCTGGCATACTTTTCGAGGCATTGGACAAAGTGGCGCAGCAGGCTGCCGCCGCCGGTGACAACGATGCCTCCGGCCAGATCTTTGTTCTCAAATCCGGCAAATTCGATTTGCTTCAGGATATTGGCAATGATTTGCATTGCACGCCCGCGCACCGTTTCGTTGATGATGTTGATACGTGCATTCTCCTGATTCTCGGCAGTGACATCGGCCATACGCTCCTTGATGTCGCGTGCCTGCTCATCGGTGACGGATAAGACGGATGCAAGGTCGCAAGTGATGGCCTCGCTGCCCAGCGGTACCGTAGCCAAGTATTGCAGCACTCCGTCCTTGTATATGGACACTGTGGTGGTCTCGGCTCCGAAGTCGACAAGCATACATCCGCCCTTGATTTCGCGCTCGCTCAGCGCCATCTCGGCTTCAGCCAAGGGACGGGTGATGTATTTCGAGTCCAAGCAGAGACGCTCGTTGATGACGGTCTCGATATTGCGCAAGTTGCGCAAGTTGCAATGGATAATGGAATACTGAGCCGTAACGTTCTTGGCCAGATTTCCGCGCGGACGCTTGGTGTCCATGCCGTTGACCATAAATTTGCGCGGAAGTATATCCAAAATCTCGCGATTGTCAGGAATGCTTTTGCAGGCTTCGTCCGTGAGACTATCAAGAACTTTCTGAGAGATTTCGTTTTCGTCCTGGAAAGCAAGTGAAGCTTCGGCGTAGGATGCTTCCAGCGAGCGTCCGCCTACAGCGATATACGCGGCTTGTATTTTGCGTTTCTCCAACGCGCTGCACGCTTCGAGCGCATCAAGGCTCCGGCGTGCGGCATTGGTAACGTCTTCCACGTTTAGTATGCGACCTATGCGCACACACTGATCCAACGGCTCGGTCACGGCGTCGATGACGCTTACCGAGTTGTCTTTGACTTCGGCTGCGGCGGCACGCAGGGCCGAGGAGCCTATTTCGAGTACGATGATGATGTTTTTGTCGGTCATTGGTGTTTGTTTGGTGTAGTATGAGAAGAGTCCTTAGGTTCGCTGACGCTGTGCGTCTTACCGGTACGGCCGCCTGTCTCCGGAGGCATTGTGACACTTTCGTCCACATAATCCCGGGCATCGTCTGCCGCCAAGCTGTCTATATACATATTCAAGACGCTCTGCGGCAGTCGCTTGGTGCGGCGGGTGGCTACAACACGGCCGTTCCACTTGACGCTGACGGTGTCATAATAGTTCCAGCCCTTAACGGGCATGACGTTATGGTAAAACGATCGCACGCGTGCCAATTTATTGGCTACGGCGGTGGTGTCTCCCATATTTATGACGTGTCCTACAACATTGGGATGGACTATAATGTCGCCTGTGCCATGGTCGAGACTGACACTGGCCACGAGGGCATCGGCTCCTGCATCGGAATGTATCGCCGCCAGCATCGGCAACAGCCGACGTACACTTGCCGGATCGGCAAAATTGCCGCACAGCACGGGGACGTCCACATAATGCTGCGGGTCGGCGGGCAAACGCTTGCCTACGGCGTTGACGTAATACGATGGTGCGTTCTCGTCCGGAAAGACACGAGCCACCGGCACCATGGGCACAACCCGTATTCGCAAACTGCCGTCAGCCAGTAGATTGACCGAGGCGTCCTCGATGCGGTTATTGGTGGACAGGGCTTCAAACAGCCTATAGGTGTTGACATGTCCACGCTGCATGGTGTCCAGTCCCGGATATACCGTCGTAAGGATGTCCCTGACGTCCGAGATGGTGACGAAGCGCACGCCGAGGGTGTCCTCAAGCTCCACAAGCGGCATCCCTATGGGCCGATGAGAGAGCGCCGACCGGGCCATGGGCACAACCACACATAGGTACGCTGCCATTGCCACGGATAGCAGGCAGCGCACAATCGTGCGTCGTTCGGCGTGTATCTTCTTCATCGTTGCTTGGTTGTCAGCCTTGTTTGTGGTCGGAGGCGGCGGTTTCTTTGACGATATCGTCCACATAATCGGTGATATCGCCGGCACCGGCCGTCAATAAGATTTCAAAGTTACAATGTTTTATGGTATCTACCAACTTTTCTTTGGGAATAAGCACTTTTTTGTCGGTGCGAAGTTTGTCGAAAATCAATTTCGAGGTCACTCCGGGTATGGGCTGTTCGCGTGCGGGGTAGATATCGAGGAGTATGACGCCGCCGTCGGCGAGGTCGAGCGCCGATGCAAATTCGTCGGCGAAGTCGCGTGTACGAGAGTACAGGTGCGGCTGGAAGGCTACGGTAAGCTTGCTCCCGGGATACAGCGCCTTGACGGATGCGATGCTCTGACGCAGCTCGTCGGGATGATGCGCGTAGTCGTCGATGATGACGTGTCCGCCGGGCATTGGCTCCTTGAGATGGAATTGGAAGCGGCGTTCAGCGCCTTGGAAGCGTGCCAGGGCACTGCGTATGGCTTCGTGCGGCAGCTGCGATTGGTTATCACCAAGGGCTATGAGACACGCGCCGACAGCGGCCACAGCGTTTTCGATGTTGATTTCGACAGGAACACCGAGCGATATGTCGCATATGGGGTCGCCGAAGGGATGAACAATATCAAAGACTATTTCGCCTCCACCACGACGTATATTGGCGGCATGGAAGTCGCCTTCATCGCGGCTATAGGTGTAGCGACGCACTCCGGCCACGGGACGCGGCACCACCTTGAGCCCGGTGTGCAACAGCAGAGCGCCATCCTCGCGTATAAGCTCGGTGAAGTGCGCGAAACTCTCGAGATATGCCTCCTCGGTGCCGTAGATGTCCAGATGGTCGGGGTCAGTGGCCGTGATGACGGCGACATAAGGCCTCAGCTGGTGGAAGCTGCGGTCGTATTCGTCGGCCTCGACAACGCAAAGGTCACTGGAACCGTTGAGTATGAGGTTGCTGCCCACATTACGCAGGATACCGCCGAGGAAGGCGTTGCATCCGACGGGCGCACGGTCAAGGATGTATGCGGCCATGGAGGATGTTGTGGTCTTGCCGTGCGTGCCGGCAAAGCACAAATCTCGCATTCCGTGGGTGATTTTTCCCAGCAATACGGCACGTTTCACCACCTCGAAGCCTCCTTTTCGGAAGTACGAGAGTATCGAATTGGTCTCGGGAACGGCAGGTGTATACACCACCAGTGTATCTGCGGGATTGCGGAAGGCCTCGCCGATGACATCGGCACTATCCTCGAAGGTGATGTCGGCACCTTCGTCTATAAGATTGTGCGTCAAGACAGTTGGCGTACGGTCGTAGCCCGCCACATTCTTGTTTGCATGAAGACAGTAGCGCACCAAAGCGGCCATGCCTATGCCGCCGGCACCTACAAAGTATATGTTGTCATAATCCTTGATTGTGCGAGTTTGTGTCATAGCGTATGTGATTGTTGTACAGTATCTTCAATAATATTAACAATGGTCTCCGTAGCTTCGGGACGACCCATGGCGGCAGCATTTGCAGCCAGGGTTTCGCGGCGTGTCGGGTCGGCCAAGAGGCCGAGGACTGCGCCGGCAAGGTCGCGCATGGCATCCGCATCGGTCACAAGTATGGCCGCATCGCGCTTCACCAGAGCCATGGCGTTGTGGTACTGGTGGTTTTCGGCGACATTGGGCGAGGGCACAAGTACGGAGGCCTTGCCTAATAGTTGTAATTCGCTGATGGTGGATGCGCCGGCACGCGACACCACCACATCGGCAGCGCGGTATGCCGTGGCCATATCGGCGATGAAAGTCGTGGCCTGCACGCCTTCGGGTATGGTTACCCGGGCATCGGGGGCATAAGTTTTGCCGGTCTGCCAAAGCACTTGGGCGCCGGTAGCGGCTATGGCACACGCTGCACCGTCGGCCAAGGCACAATTGATGGTGCGGGCGCCGAGACTTCCACCAACGACTAGCACCAACGGACGCCCGGGGTCGAAGCCGAGAGCCTGACGTGCCTGCGAGGGCGTGAGGGTGCAGTCGCGCAAAGCAGCACGCACCGGGTTGCCCGTAAGGATGACGCGGTCGCCGGGGAAAAAGCGGTCCATGCCCTCGTATGCAACGCAAATGGCACGGGCGCGGCGCCCCAACAACTTGTTTGTAACTCCGGCATACGAATTCTGCTCTTGAAGCACCGTGGGCACGCCGGCACGCTGTGCTGCCTTAAGCAGCGGCCCGCTGGCGTATCCGCCAACACCTATGGCCACATCGGGACGGAAGTCGCGCACCAAAGCACGACAGCGGCGAGTGGCCTTCCAAGCCAGCCATAGCACGCGGAAATTGCGCCACAGACGACGACGGTCAAGCCCGGCAATGGTCAGCCCATCGATGGAATAGCCGGCTGCGGGTACCCGCTCCATTTCCATACGTCCGTTGGCACCCACGAAGCGTATCTCGGCTTCGGGGTTGCGCCGCCGTATCTCATCGGCTATGGATAGCGCCGGGAAGATGTGCCCGCCGGTGCCGCCGCCGCTGATGATGACGCGATGCAGCAGTTCCCGACTTTTATTGCCGGCATTGGCGGTGGTTTTGGATGTTTCGATATCGGGTTGCATGGTTTGCTTGTATGTGTATGTGTATGTGTATATAGTCTCTACAGTACGGTAGGATTATCGGCAAGCACTTTGTCGTCTATTGTGCTGATACGGTCACGCATTTCCTCGCGTGCGCCACGGCGGGTGGCATGACGACTGACACTGAGCATGATACCCAGTGCCACCGAGGTGATGATGACAGACGATCCTCCCTTGGATATGAGCGGCAAAGGCTGGCCGCTCACCGGCAGCGTTCCCACGACTATGCCTATGTGCACAAGCGCCTGACAGGTAATAAACACGGACATGCCTATCACCAATAGTGCCGGATACGCCTTGGTGCATTTCGTAGCCAAATGTCCGGCGCGTAACAGTAGGAATAAATATAGCAGCATCACCACCAATCCGCCCACCAGCCCGGTATCCTCGACGATGATGGCGTATATGTAGTCCGAAAAAGCCAATGGCAGACGCGCAGCCTCGCGGGAGCGTCCCGGTCCAACACCGAAGATGCCACCATTGGCCTGCGCAATGTAGGAGTACTGCTCTTGTCTGTTTTCGCTGGTGATGGGTTCGTTATATTTGTCGGAGCGCATAAAGTTGAGTATACGGCTCTTGCGCACGTCCGAGCGGTCGGTCTCGATGCCACCGGCAACATTCTCGATACGTTGCGCCTCGTCGGCCTTCGACGTTGAAAACATCTTTATGCCTTCGTACCCTATGCCGAGTACGGCGTATATCCCGCAAACTATCAGCCATTTGCGCCAGCTGACACCTCCTATAAGCATCATGGACAGGCTTATTATCATAAGTAGGGCGGTATTGGTGAGACCCTGGTTAATCAGCAACATTCCGAAGAACAGCACCGTACCGGAGACTAATATAATACCTCTATTGGAGATGTCGCGCCCGCCGTTGATCTGCGATACGGCCAGTACTCGCGCTATCAGCAGCGCCGCCGTCATTTTGAGTATCTCGGACGGTTGGACCGTGACAATCAAAAGCGAAAACGAGCGACGCGCACCGTTGATGACATTGCCGAAGAACATCGTATAAATCGCAGCTCCGACAGCCAAGATGACTATCACAGTTGTCCATTTGTAGACCCGGTTGTAATGCATGCGCTGCAACAGCAGCATTATCAGAAATCCTACGGAGAGCAGCCCGACGTGGCGTAGCAGCGGATGTAGCACATTGCCGTTGACAATTTCGCGCGAAGATGCGCTGAAAAGCTCAACCACTGAGATCAGACACAGCATAATATATATACCCCAGATATACCGGTCGCTGCGCGGTCGTGGCCGTACCGCCTCTATGTCGGCGGCAGCACTGTCGCCCTTGGGCTTACGCACGGGTTCGGGTATGCCGTCATCGTCATAGTGCATGGCGCGTGCCGGAGTATCTGCATCTTTGGTTGCCATTGGTATAAGTATATGTTTTCCTGTGTTTTGAGCCTCATCATGTTCCGGGGACACACATATGCCGGTCGCCCGCACGGCGGACTCCCGACAAGTTGCGGTCGCGCCACACGCGCCGTCAGCGAGGCAGCGGATGTCGGCATCCGTGGCCTCGGTCTCGGGCGCTGTGTTTCGGATTGTAAAATTACACATTTTTTCGGCTCGCGCACCCTCCTTTCTCCGTTTTTTACCAATTTTATCCCTTTATGGAAAAGAAACGGGACAACCAAGATAATGTCGAATGTCGAATGTGGAATGTCGAATACGGAATGGGCTGCGCAGAGGCATAGCGGACAACGAAGTACGCGGAGTGGTGCGGTGTAGTCGGTGTACGCGGATTAGTGCTCAAAAAGCTGAATATGATTGAGCGGATGAATGTCCGGAGAAGGCCTTTGGCCATAATTAGACATTCAACAGTAGAAATTAGATGCTATTTTTCGGCGCATCTCATTCGAAATCTAACATTTCGAATGATTTTTCGCCAAGCCAAAGTCAGCAGATAGGATGCGATGAAGGACAGCAGACCGTTGGTCGCCACACCAAGGTCTATGTCGGCCAGGCGCAGCAGGTAATGTAGTATGGCGATATGTACCAGGTATATGCCGTAGGAACAGCGGCTCAGGCTGATGCATAGCCGCGCAAAGACGCCGCGCGGCGTCGGCAGGGACGTCAACAGAGCAAACAGGGCGGTTTGGATGACGATGACATTGACCCCGGAGAGGGACGTCACGGCGTCATAATAGCCCCAGCGCGTGGCCACGATTCCCATCTTGAGCGTCAACGGAACGGCTGCAGCAAATACCAACGACCAAAAGCACAATTGCCAACGGCACGAACGAGTGAATACGGGCCATCGTGTAAGGTAGTATCCGGCCACCATATAGCCCATGCAACCGTAAAAACCGGTGAATACACCGCCTCCATCGTCCAGTATGGCGGTTTGGGCCGAGACCCATGGTAGCGTCCCGGCTGCAAGCCACAGCAGCAGAAAATACTCGATGCTGCGGCGTCGGGCCGTGGCAAGCCACGGCGACAGAAAGGGCGCGAAAAGGTAAAGTCCGACCATGGCCAACACAAACCACCCGGTGCCCCATGTCGGAGTGTATAGGCAGTATAGTAGCCTGTGGCCGATGCTGACGTCCTGATGCGGCGTCAGATAGTAGTCCATCAGCAGATATACCACTGTCCAGAAGGCAAAAGCGGGTAGAAGCGCCCACATGCGCCGGCGCACAAAAGCCCGTCCGCTGCGTACCGGAAATATCAGCGCGCCGGAGGTCATGAAAAACAGCACCGGCGTGCAAATATACGGGTGCACTGCTTGGTAAACGCTCTCGTCCATATATTCGTGCACGGAGTGTAGCGCCACTACCATAATTATGGCGAACGCGCGCACTACGTCAAGACGCACATAGCGGCCGTCGATGCTGTCACGCATCGACGGCGCCATGGGTGTATATGTCTGCGATATAGCAGGCACTCAGATGTTTGTATTATTTTTCGTCAGCAGATAGCAGGGGTAGCTCGTTGCGGACGCTCCACCAACCGATAATCATAAATACGGCTGCTACAAGAGCTGCAAGACCCATCAAAATGGTAAGCACTACTGCTCCGCCAAGCCCGTCGCCAATCAGGAAGGATAAGAAGTCACCGGTGCGGAAGAGTGCAATGACTGCTATAAGGGCGCTCACAGCAAGGATGACAAGCTGAATTGTGAACGCGATGGACGCGATCCCCATAGATTTGAGCCCGAGGCCCTTGAGTGTACGGCATTCTTTATTGCTCTTAGCCATGTACATAATCGAGCAAACGAACAGTGCGATAGTCAGCAGCTTGACTATGACTATAGATGCTTTAGCTCCCTTGTATCCGAGAATCTGAGGTATCAGAATTATCAGTACCCAGTATGCCACGACAGCTATCACTATAACCAGTTGAGCCTTGAACAGGCGTTCGAAAGATGCGGCAACGGCGGCATTGAAACCCTTGAATGCACTCGATGTATTATATATACCTACCAGCCAAAGGATAAGGCCGATGAGCGACACGACACCCACAGCAACAGATGCGGGTGCGAGAAGAGCAAGCAGTAAGCTGAGACCGTACATTAGTGTTACGCCGATAGCGCTGAGCATCGAGGCGTTTGAAAGCGCCGAAAGGCGAGCTTGTTCGTTTTGTTCCATAAATAATTGTTTTTTTAAGTTAATAATAAAGTTGGGGATTTCTTATTTGTTTTCGTCATAGGGGGCAAGGGCGCGACGCAGGCGGTCGATGAGCATCACGCGCAATTCGGGCGGCGAAACCACTGTGATGCGATCCGCCTTGGACATCAGCTCCTCGACAAGGTCATCGGTGATGCGCATACGGTAGCGGAACAGTGAGAATCCGTCATGCACAAACTCCTCTTGCGAGGCGTGCAACGGCAACGCCCGCAGGTACTTGGCTTGTACATGATCGACACGCAACGTGATGGTCTTGGCAGCGGCACGCGTCACCACCAGGCCGAAACTGTCGCGGAAGTAGTCATCGGCATTGACATCCGGAGGCAGTTCGAAGGTCTTATGGGACAAGTGCACCCGGTCCATACGATCCAGGGCGTAGGTCTTGACACGGTTCTCGCGCACGTTGCGGCCTATGACGTACCACCGCTGATGAAATATGCGCACAAAATACGGCTCGAGCGTTACATCGCGATCGGGGCGGCTGCGCGTGAAGTTGTTGTAATCGAAAACTATGACACGGTTTTGGCGCAAGGCGTCAATGATAACGCCCAGATAGGTGCGGGCGCTGGGGACATCCTCGAGACAAATGCGTGACGCCACGCTGCGCCCCGCAGCGATAATGTCGTTGACTGCAGCGCTGTTGAGCATCCAGTCTGTCACTTCGCGGTTGTGGGCGTCTTCTTCGGTGATATAATACTCGAAAGTCGAGTTGTCGCACTCGATGCTGAGTCCGAAGATGTCAAGTATGGCCTCACGATAGTTGTAGAAGGTGCGCCGCGTAAGGGCACGACCTTCCGAGACATCACTCTTCAGCCACAGCTCCGTCAGCTCGCGGCGCGAGATGCGTCGTCGACGACGTATGGTATCTATAATCCAAAAATATTTGCTTAATAGATTGCGTGCCATTACCTTGCGTATTTATTATCCGACGCGGACTTATATCAGACTTGTTTGCGCGGCTTGAGCAGCAGCAAAAGTCCCAGGATGGTGAAGGCGGCGTTCATCAGCAGCAACTCGAAGCTGGTGGTATAGTTACAATATTCCTTAAGCGCCCACTGGGTCACCCACGACAGCACGGGCGCAAGGATGCACACCGCCGGCACAAGGCAGTCGCGCACCGGGCGCTTGCAGGCCAGGCCGAATACGAAGAGGCCGAGTATGGGCCCGTAGGTATACGAGGCCAGGGTGTACACGGCGCTGATAGCGTCCTGATTGCTCAGATAGTAGAAGGCAATAATGACCAAGCCCATAGCCACGGACATACCCAGGTGTACCAAACGACGCGTGATGGCCAGCCGTCGATCGTCCATGCGACGGTTGGCGCCCATAATGTCCACTGTGAAGGACGTGGTCAGCGAGGTCAAAGCCGAACCGGCAGCCGAATAGGCGGCGGACACCAGCCCGACGATGAAGAGTATACCAACAATTATCGGCATTCCGGGACTGTCAACCACGGCGGCAAAAGTGTCGTCCGGCTTGGCGGGATGAGCCATGCCCTTGCTGTCCATATATATCAGCAGCATCGTGCCCAAAATGAGGAACAACGCAATGACGAAGAATTGCGTGATGCCGCTCACAATCATATTCTTTTGGCTTTGGCGGCTGTCGCGGCAGGCCAAATTGCGCTGCATCATATCCTGGTCGAGGCCGTTGAGTGCTATGGCCATAAATATGCCGGCCAGAAATTGTTTCCAAAAGTAGGTGCCGGCCAAGGGGTCGTCAAAATAGAACATCTTGAACGACGAATGCGAGGTGACGGCGCTGAAAGCTTCGCCGAAATTCAACCCAAGGTTTCCGGCTATAAAGTATATGCACAGCCCCACCGACGCCACCAGGCAGAAGCTCTTGAGCGTGTCGGTCCAAATCAAAGTCTTGACGCCGCCCTGCACGGTGTATATCCATATCAGTAATATGCTGACTACCACCGTGATGGCAAAGGGTATGCCCAACGGGCCGAAGACCATGGACTGAAGCACGACGCATACGACATAGAAGCGCACGGCCGCACCCAACATCTTGCTGACAAAGAAGAACCATGCCCCGGTATGGTAGGTAGACTTGCCGAAACGGTCTTCAAGGTAGCCGTAGATGCTGATGAGATTGCGCCGATAGAATATGGGTACCAACACAAAGGCTATGGCAAAGTACCCGACAATAAATCCGAGTACCATTTGCAAGTAGGAGTAGCCCTTGGCGGCCACCATGCCGGGGACGCTGATGAAGGTGACGCCGCTGATGGCAGCGCCTATCATAGCAAAGGCCACCAAGCCCCACGGCGCTTGGCGGTTGCCGTTGAAAAATGTCGAGTTGTTGCTGCCGCGCGAGGCAAACCAACTGATGACCATCAATAGGGCAAAGTATGCCGCGATGGTGATAATGACTATGGTAGGTGTCACTGTAGTGTTATATTTTTGATTATATTATCGTTAGGTGTATTGTCGCGAAGATGCTATTCGGCATACAGCAGATAGGGACGGCGGCGGTCCTTGAAGACACGCACGTCATCGGCCCACGTGGCGGCTATGGCACGGGCGTCCATACCATGCTCGATCATGGTACGGATATCGCCGCGGCCTATGAGTTTCTCGAAAAAGGCGGTAAAGAATTTGTCGCCGATACCGAGGTCTCGGTAAGCGTCTATGAGATAGGCCAAATTGACGCCGCCGGCTATAGCTTCGTCATCGCTGATGCCGCTGAGATCCACGCCGTGGCACAGGCGGTCCAACATCGGCGGATTTTTTGCGCCGGGGACACTACGCGGCGTAAATTCGTAGTCGCGACCCTTCATATCGGGATGCCCGTAGACCATAAAGGGCTTATCCGTCCCTCGTCCCAGCGACACCGGAGTGGCCTCGAAATAGCACATAGCCGGATAGAGATACACAGCGGTCATGGTACGCAGATTGGGCGACGGAGCTACGGGCAGGCGATAGCGCGTAGCGTGAGTGTATCCGGCACAGGGCACCACCGTGAGGCGGCAACGAGCACCATCTGCAAGCCATCCTTCGCCATTGGCCATCTGCGCCAATTCGCCGAGGGTCATGCCATGCACTACGGGTATGGGCAGACGCCCCACCCCGCTGGCGTATTTCATATCCAGTACGGGGCCGTCCACGTACATGCCGTTGGGATTGGGTCGGTCGAGCACTACGAAGTCTTTGTCGTTGGCGGCGGCCTGCTCCATCAATCGTATCATCGTGACATAATACGTGTAATAGCGCAGTCCTACGTCCTGTATATCACAGACTATCACATCAAATTTGGCCAGGACTTCGGGGGCTATGCCGCGGCGCTTGCCATCGTACAGCGATGCTATAGGTATCCCCGTCACCGGGTCGACGCTGCTGCTGACATGCTCGCCGGCATCGGCATTGCCGCGAAAACCGTGTTCGGGCGAAAATATCGTGGTAACGTTTACGCCGCCTTCGAGCATAATATCCAGGGTGTGGCGATTGCCAACCATTCCCGTATGGTTGGAGAATAGCGCTACGCGCTTGCCGCGCAATAGTGGCAGATACACTTCGGTACGAGCTGCCCCCACCACAACGTGGCTTCCGGCCGGGCATTGCGTCTCGGCAGTGCAGCAAGGTGTCTCGGCGGTGCTGACCACGGCAGCCGCGGCCGTATCATTGGCCGTGCAGTGCGGACATTGGGCGTAAGACAGCGCCGGCACCAGAGCCATACTCATCATCAATATCTTTGCCTTAATTCTCTTATCCATAAGGTAATACACGTATATACGGATACCTCGCATTGTCCGAAAAGCCCGGAGATACGCGGTCCCGTCTCTGTTTTTCGCTATAAAGGTACGGCAAATTTTTGGCACAAGCACACTAATCGCCGTTAAAAATGTGTTTTCCTCCCCGACGCCCCTCGCGACACATGCCATATAGGCCGAGGCTGCATTTGGCTCGTTGTTGCTTATACTCTTCTATTGTATTTTTTTAATGTCTCAGCGAAAAGTCCAACCAGCCCCATAGGCAAGATTTTTCATGCAAATTCTATAAGACTACTTGTCAGACTCTTACTCATACAGTACAGAGCTCGCAACACTTTTTCAAGGAACTTTTCGCCGAATTTGACATTTTTTCAAGGGAGTTTTCTGAGAGAATCACACTTTTTCAAGGGACTTTCGGGCATCATTGGCTTTTAACCAACAAATTATTCACCATCGCAAACGCAATACACGGCCGGTGGTCTCGTGTCTTGTGCAACGCTTCGGTACATTATCGCAAAGCGCACAAGCAGCCTACCCGGCTACCTGTATATTACTGATTTTATCTACCATTATCCGGTTATTCAGCTCCGCCATACAAGTCAGAGAATACGTCGGTATCCTTCATTCGACACGATAGATATCTCGAAGCGGTTTGTTCGGTCAGCGTCTGGGACGGCTTTTGGCAAGAATGACGAGGATAACGGCCGAGAGGACAAGGATGATGCCCAAGGCAAGACTGAAGGTTAGCGCCTCGTCAAAGACGGCGATGCCGATAATCACGGCGGTCAGCGGCTCAAGAGCGCCGAGGATGGCCGTGGGCGTGGAGCCTATGAGCACAAGGGCTACATTGATGAGCAGTATACTGAGGAAGGTGGGAGCCACGGCAAGCATCAGTTCCCAGCACCACATTTCGAGCGTAAGGTCGATACGCGGCAGATGTCCGCCGGCAAAGGCGCCGGCTGCCGCCGTAAGCGCACAAATGCACAAAACATAGAATGTCAGTTGCAAGGCTCCCATTTTGAGGTGTGCGCGGTTGACGGCCACCATGTACACGGCATAAGTCAGCGAGGACACCAACACCAGCGTCACGCCCGTACCCGAAAGCGATGCACCGCTGCCAAAGGGGTCATTGAGCAGAAATATACCGCAGAGAGCCAAGCAGATGGACAGTATCGTCGGCGTACCTATGTGCTCGTGGAACAAGCCGCCCATGATTACAGCCACCATAATCGGATAGACAAAGAGTATGGTGCAGGCAATGCCGGCGTCCATATAATGGAACGACTCGTAAAGCGTCAACGAGGACAGGCCGAATATGACGCCCAGGGGCGCAACCACAGCCAATTGGCGGCGCGTTACACGCAGCGGCACATGGCGCCACAGCAGCACGGGCAGAAGCAGCAACGCCGCCAGCGTGAAGCGCCAAAAGATGGTGGTGCTGACATCCACGCCCATACTCTTGAGAGGCAGTGCTCCAAGAGGATTCATGCCATAGCATATTGCAGCGGCAACGCCGCAAATGTATCCTTTGATCTTAGGAGACATTATTCTAAGTGTATTGTCCGTATCAATGATTAAGTTAAGTCCGGAACCGATGTCCGACTCATGGTTATTTACGACCGAAATCGGCCGGTATTTCGCCCCAACGGTCAGTATCCCATTTAATTATCGGATTGGGGATAAGGCGATTAGCTCGGCGCCACGCATCAGCACGTGCCAAGATTTGGAGCAGCGCCTCGTTGGTCGTCGCAGGCCTGATTTTGGTATTGGATGCGCCGCGCATAAACCATCCTATGGCCGTTCGCGAGTCGCTGTATATAGTCGTAGTGGCGTCTCCGACTTTCTTGAGCAGTGCCGCCACGTGCACCAATGCCAGATATTCGCCTATATTGTTGGTTCCGCCTTGAAGCGGACCTATGCAAAACAGCTGCTCGCCTGTGCCGACGCGCACTCCGCGATATTCTACCGGACCGGGATTTCCGGGGCACGAAGCATCCACGGCTATACCATTGAGGTCTATCTCGGGAAAAGCTGCGTAATTGACCACCGCCGTGTTGCGTCGGCGCATAGCTTTGTATATGGCCATATCCTCGCCGCTGTCATAACGACGGAGTGCCTCGGTGGCTTCATCCTGATCCTGAAAAGCGCGGTAGTTGGCGCCCGGAAAGCCGTCGATTTGCTCCTTACACTCTTCCCAGGAATCATAAATACCCGGCGCGCGGCCTTCGAAGACCACATAAAACTTTCTGAAAGCCATATGATTGTATTATTCTTATCAGTTTGCCGGGGCAAGAGCGCGCACGGCGGCCTTGAAGCGGCGGCCGCGATCTTCGTATGATGTGAACAGGTCAAAGCTGGCGCAGCAAGGCGACAGCAGCACAGTATCACCGGGACGCGCAACGGCGCGACAAGCGGCGAGGGCATCATCGAGGTTGTGCGTGTCGGCGACGGGAATACCGTTGGCGGTGAAGTATTCGATGATTTTCTCGTTGTACAAGCCCATTGCCACGATGTCATGGACTTTTTCCTTGACCAGCGGCAGTATTTCACTGTAATCATTGCCTTTGTCCTTGCCTCCGAGTATAAGCACCGTGGGGGTGGTCATAGCTATCAGCGCATAGTATGTCGAATTGACGTTTGTGGCCTTGGAATCGTTGATGTAATGCACACCGTCTATGGTGGCGACATCTTCCAGGCGGTGTTCAACCGGGGCAAAGGTATTCAAACCTTCGGCCACAGCCTCGGCTCGTGCCCCGATTTGGGCGCAAGCGGCTATGGCGGCCATTGCATTGAGCAGGTTGTGAGTGCCGCGTGTAGCGATGCCTGCCACGGGAATGTCCATACCGCCGATACCATCGTGTATCACCCCGTCGCAGGCCTCAACGGAGGCGGCATGACCATCGGCAAAGGTGCACAAGCGCGCGCGGATGCCCATGCCGGTGATGCGAGGAGCAACTACGGGGTCGTCCGCCCAATAGACTGCCAGATCCGAAGGCCCGAGGTTTTGGAACACGCGCAACTTGGCCGCGATATAGTTCTCCATTTTGTGGTCATAACGATCCAAATGGTCGGGCGTGATATTGAGCAGCATGGCCACATCGGGGTGAAAGGTGTACATATTGTCCAACTGAAACGAGGACAGCTCGATGACGTATACAGCATGCGGCTCATCGGCTACAAGACGGGCCAGACTCACGCCTATATTGCCGCAGGCAGCAGCATCGTGTCCGCAGCAGCGCAGAAGATGCGTGGTCAGCATCGTGGTGGTGGTCTTGCCGTTGCTGCCGGTTATTGCGACAAGGCGTGTACCGGCGGGCAGAAAAAGGTATGCAAATTCAATTTCGCTAACCACGGGAATACCCTTGGCGACAGCGTCTTTAATTATCGGTGCGTCATTGGGTATGCCGGGACTTTTGACGACAATATCCGCAGCAAATATACGTTCGACACTGTGTTGTCCCTGCTCATAGGGGATGCCTGCGCCCTCTAATTCGACCACATGTTTGTCGGCAATGGTGCCATGGTCGCTCAAAAAAGCCTCTATTCCATGCTTCTTGCAAAGCATGGCGGTCCCGATGCCGCTCTCGCCGGCGCCGAGGATGCTGACACGGCGCAAGGTCCGTCCTTGATATATGGTTTCTGTCATGATAGTTCTTGTATTATGATATATAGCATTTTACGATATTAGACACATTTTCCTATCGGATTTTTAACGTCACGAAGGTGCATACGGCCAGAATGATGCCTATAATCCAGAAACGTGCCACAATCTTACTCTCCGGGATAGCGGCAAGCGGACGTTGTATGAGGGCATCTATACCGCTGTTTCCGGGCTTCTGGAAGTGGTGGTGCAGGGGCGTCATCTTGAAGATGCGGCGACCGCGCGAAACCTTGAAATACGCCACCTGCAAGATTACCGAGAGGTCCTCCACATAGAATATGGCGCACAATAGAGGCAATAGCAACTCCTTGTGAATCAAAATCGCGAATATGGCGATAATACCGCCTATGGTGAGGCTGCCCGTATCGCCCATGAACACCTGCGCCGGGTAGGCGTTGTACCACAGGAAGCCCACGAGGGCACCTATGAACGCGCCCATGTATACGACAAGTTCCTCACTGGCGGGGATGTACATGATGTCCAGATAAGGCGCATAGACGATACTGGCGCCGAGATATGCCATGATGGCGAGAGCCACGCCTATGATGGCCGAAGTCCCGGTGGCCAGGCCGTCAAGACCGTCCGTAAGGTTGGCTCCGTTGCTGGTGGCTGCCACAAAAAATATCGTAACCAGAACAAAAAGCACCCAGCCGCCGGCCTGTGCCCCATCGCCCATCCACGATGTAACCCACGCATAGTCAAAGTTGTGGTCTTTGACAAAAGGTATCGTGGTTACCGGTGCCTTGTGCCCGGCCTGCTCCGTGGCAGCCTGCATGCTTTGGCGCAATTCACGCTCCTGAACATCACGACGGCTGTCGTCCGTGGCTATAGCGGACACCGTCTCGGCTGGGGTGCGTTCGGGAACAGCTGTCATCGAAGGATTGGTGTACATCACAGCGGCCACGATAAGTCCGATAACAACCTGTCCCACTATTTTATACTTGCCTTTCATGCCTTCCTTGTTGTGCTTGCGCAGCTTCTTGTAATCGTCCAAAAAGCCGATGGTGCCCAGCCACAGCGTAGCCCCTATCATCAGCAACATGTATGTGTTGGAGAGCTTGCTCACCAATAGGCACGGGATGACAATGGAAATGATGATGATAACACCGCCCATAGTCGGAGTGCCGGTTTTTTTCATCTGGCCTTCGAGACCAAGGTTACGGATAATTTCGCCGACCTGCATTTTCTGCAAACGATCGATGATGCGGCGACCGATGATGATGGCGATGAGCATCGCCAGCACAAAAGCTACGCCTGTGCGAAAAGTCACATAGTCGAATAGGCGCGCGCCGGGGACATTGTATTGTTCAAGACAGTTGAAAAGGTAGTAAAACACCGATAATCTTTATGTTAGAATGTGAATAATCATTGAATTCCTCAGCCCGGGCAGAGGATGTCCGCAATCGGGAATGGTGGCATTGGCCAAAGTGTCGCTCGCCGACGTCCCGAAAGTACACAGGCACAGTCGGGCGCGGCCGTTCGATGTCATCCCTTGGCGGCAAGGGCGCCCCGAACAATCTCGCGGTCGTCCAAGTGTATACGTCGACCGCCGGCAAGCACCTGATAATCTTCGTGTCCCTTACCGGCTACCACGACGACATCGCCGGGTATGGCTTCGGCCACGGCCTTGTTTATGGCCTCGATGCGGTCCAAAATAATTGCGACCTCGCACGGAGAGTCAACCGGGACACCGGCGGCCACTGCATCGGCTATGGCCTTGGGGTCTTCATCGCGCGGATTGTCCGAGGTGATGATGATGCGGTCGGAAGCGGCGGCGGCCGAGGCGCCCATTAGTGGTCGCTTGCCGTGGTCGCGGTTGCCGCCGGCACCGAATACGGTGGTGACGTGTGCCCGCGGTTCGACGGCACGCACGGCCTCAAGGACATTGGTGATGGCATCGGGCGTATGCGCGTAATCGACTATGACAGACACCTTGCCGGAGGCGTCATGGAAGGTCTCGAAACGTCCGGCCACCGGCACCAGCGCAGATATGACGCGCGCCGCCTCGCCGTAGGGTGTGCCCAGCAGGGCCAACGCGGCGTATACCGCCAGCAGATTATAGGCGTTGAAACGCCCCGTGAAACGTGTGGTGATATCTGCCGTCACGCCGGGAGCTATGGCCATCTCGGTGCTTCCGAGGTGGCACTCGATGATGCGGGCGGTGAAATCGGCCGCCGTGCGCGTCAGCGAGTATGTCTTCACCGCAGCCATGGTGTTCTGAGTCATCACGGTACCGTTGGGATCGTCTATATTGGTGAGTGCCCATGCCGTCTTGGGCAGCAAATCAAAGAAACGCTGCTTGGCACGCAGATATTCACGGAATGTCTTGTGGTAGTCAAGGTGGTCACGAGTGATGTTGGTAAAAATGCCGCCGGCAAAATGCAGTCCGGCGGTACGATTTTGTGCCATGCCGTGGCTTGACACCTCCATAGCGGCAAAGGTGCAGCCGGCATCCACCATACGCCGCAGCAACTCGTTGGTTTCCATAGGGTCGGGCGTGGTGTGCGTCGACGGTATGCGCTCATTGTCTACGTAGTTGCACACCGTGGACAGCAGCCCGGCGCGATGGCCGAGCGCATGGGCAGCCTCCCACAGCAACGTGGCTATGGTCGTCTTGCCGTTGGTGCCGGTGACACCTACAAGTGTGAGGTGGCGCGAAGGATTGTCAAACCATGCCGAAGCCAGCAGTCCGAGGGCTACCGAAGAGTCGGCCACACGTATCCATACCACATCGCCGGGATGATTGGCCGGAATGGTCTCGCACACAACGGCCACGGCGCCGGCGGCCAAGGCCTTGGGTATATAGTCGTGTCCGTCGACGGCGGTGCCGCGCACGGCAACAAACATTCCACCCGGCACGACCGTGCGCGAATCGGCCGTGAGCCCCTCGATGACGACGTCGCCGGAGACCCCGTCGGCTTCCAGTATTTCTTCAGTGATGATGGCTGTGAGCAGCCTTCCAAGTTTTTTCATCTGCAATATTTATATGGCGTTGTATGTTCTGTTAGTCTGTTGTGTGGTAATTGATTGTACGATAACTATCAGGCGAATCGGTGGTGGTGTGTCATTGTTCCGCAGTGACACGTCTTGACGCCCGGACGTCACTGCATGGTCAGCAAGACCGTCGCTCCGGCACGTATACGCGTGCCGGCGGCGGGCGACTGCGCCACCACAAGGCCATTGCCGCGGACACCGGCACGGTATCCGGCAGCCTCGATGGTATGCACAGCCTGGCGTATGCCCATGCCTCGCACATCGGGGACTGACCCGCGCGGCGCCGACTTGGCGGCTTTGTAGGTTTTCACCCGATTTGTTCCGAGAGTCTGTTTCAACATCGGCATACTCTTCTGCTCAACCGTATATATAGTGGGAGTGGCGACTTTGCCCTCGACCGGGGCATCGGCACGGTAATCGGGCGTGTCGCCCAACAATCCGCGAGCGTTCATCTTGGCTGCGATGTCGCGCACTATCATTCCGCTGGAGGACGCGGCCGAGACGGCGGCGGCAGGTTCGCCGATCACGACCATACAAGTGTAGCGCGGCTTGTCTGCCGGAAAGATGCCGCAGAACGAGAAATTGCGCCACCGATGGTCTTTATAACCGGGCTTGAAATTGGTCTGTCCGGGGCGTTTCTCTTTGGCCACGTAGGCCGTGCCGGTCTTGCCGGCTATGGGAACCTCGCTGTCGTGCAGGAAGGTGTATGCGGTGCCGCGCTTCTCCGAAACCACGCGCCGCAGCATCTCCAGAAGAATATGAGCATTGTGGCGGCTGCAAATGCTGTCGCGCACATAGGTGGGTGCAAGAATGCTGTCGCCCGAAGCGGTGCGGTATCCGCGAATAATGCGCGGACGCACAAAGCGGCCGGCGTTGGCTATAGCGTTGTACATGGCGCAGATGTAAATCGGCGGCACTATGGCTCCGTAGCCGTAGGTCTGCTGCACCAAGGTGACCAAACCTCCCGCCTTGGGATCTAAGGGGGGGTAATGCGGCGGGGTCTCACCTGCGATGCCGGTATAAAGAGTATCTAAGAAACCCAAGCGGCGCAGGCGCTCACGAAAGCCGTTGGGATTGTCGGCAAAATGCGGCGCCACCAGCTTAGCGATACCGATATTGGAGCTGTATCGCAGTACATCGCGAGCGCTACATTCGTTGGGATGTCCGTGGAATACATAATTACCGAAACGCCAGTTGTTTGTCTTATACGGCGTGTCCAAATTGCCGACATATCCGTCTTCAAGTGCCACAATCATGGATATAGACTTGAGCACCGACCCGGGCTCGATGCCACGCATAGCGCGATTCATAGATTCTATAATACGGCCTGAGACACTGTCACGGTCCAGATTGGAAATGGCTTTGATGTCGCCGGTGGCGGCCTCCATGAGGACCACCGTTCCCCAACTTGCGCGCGTCTTTTCTATCATATCGCTCAGGGCCGTCTCAACGATGTCCTGCAAGGTGATGTCTATTGTGGTGATAAGCGTACGACCGCTCACGGCGTTGACGTCTACCCAATTGGTAATCTTATGCGTCAACGGCACTTTTTTACACACGCCGGGGGTGCCGTACAGTAGGCTATCAAGGGCATACTCGAGGCCCGAATAACCGCGTATCTGGCCGTTGGGACGTTGATTGACACGTCCTATGCTGCGCTTGGCCATATCGCCGTAAGGATACTCGCGCTTGCTGCGACCGGTAATTACCAGTCCGTTGTAACTCGGATTGGTGCTGTGGCGGAAGAACGGGAATTTGCGCAATTGTTCGCTCTGCTCGTATGTGATGTCTCGCAGGAACACGAAGTAGGAGCTGCGTTTTTTGCTCTCGCGGTCCAGCTGGCTCTCAAATTTGTCGCGCCACTGCTGTGCGCTGTATCGGGGATAGAACATGGCCATGGTGTCGCACAAAGCAGCCATGTCTTGACGCATACGTTTGGTCATAAACCGCGAGGCCTTGAAATCTATAGCCGCATCGTAAGTGATGACGTTGGTGGCTAAGATGCTGCCATCGCACGCCAAGATGTCGCCGCGTATGGGTTGTATGGTATCTATGCGCTCTAATTCTCTATTGGCCTTGTCATTCCATTTGTCCGCATCGATGATTGTGGTACGCGCCAACGACCATCCCGTCCAAAGGGCAAACAGCACTATGACAGCCAATACGCATCCATACCGCGCCATAATTCTGGCGCGACGCGAAAATTTGCTCTCTTCCGGCGTTTTCTTCTTAACCATTCGATAAAAAAATTTTTTTGAGGTTCGAGGTTTTATGTGGATGTTTTTGGCTTGTTTCTTGTTTTGCTATCGCGCGTGCCTTCACTGCTCTTTGAGGTCGGAGGCCGGCAACGTATAAGGCGGCCTCTCTCGTATGCCCAATCCGGGACGGACGCTGTCGGCCAGGGAGGTCATGGCACTTTCGCGCGTGCGACTCATGTATATCATGTGCTGGCGAATGCTCTCGGTTTTGGCCACCTCGAGCTTATTGGACAGCTTGCGTATGTTCTCCATGCCTACCTGACACTCATACTTGGTGGCAATGAACATCAGTATCAGAATCAGCCCGACAAAAATCTTCACCTTATTACGATTGAGGAAGTCGCTGGACACCAGTGACCCCCAAATAAAGCGACGAAAAATCTTGACCTTGGGCTTGTCTGCCTTGGATTTCTTGGGGCGCGCACTCATATCTTCTTAGTCTCCATGGGGGTGAATGAGGCGGCACGCAGATGGGCGCTGCGGCTGCGCGGATTGCGTGCAACTTCCTCGGCATCGGGAGCTATGGCTTTGGACGTCACCGGGCACAAGGGCGCTTGGACGTTGCCATAAACATCCTTGTCAACTTTGCCCTCTAAATTGCCGGTACGCATAAAGTTCTTGACCAATCGGTCTTCGAGGCTGTGGTAGGTGATAACGGCAAGACGTCCGCCGGGGCGCAGCACACGCAAAGAATCCCGGAGCAGATGTCGCAAAGCCGACATCTCGTCATTGACCACGATGCGCAGAGCCTGATATACCCGAGCCAGCTCTTTGCGTACCCGTGCCGGATTGAGCAACGGGGTGACGGCTCGCATCAGGTCGCCGCTGGTACGCAGCGGCGCGGCTTCCCGAGCTCGTATGATGGCCGAGGCCACGGCTCCGGGCCGACTGACCTCGCCGTAAAGACGAAGGATATCGGCCAAGGCGCCATGCTCATAGGTGTTGAGAATGTCCGCAGCCGTGACAGGCGCCGTCCGAGTCATGCGCATGTCCAGAGGCGCATCGTCATCGCGAAAGGTAAATCCGCGCTCCGCATCGTCGAAATGGTGGAAGCTGACGCCGAGGTCGGCAAGAATGCCGTCTACACTACCCTCGGGTGTATCTATGGCCAGACCTTGGTACTGGAGATGGCACAAAAGATAGCGAAAATTACCGAGAATCATCGTAAAGCGGCTGTCGTCCATAGGCGCTGTGGCCATGGCATCAATGTCGCGATCGAAGGAGTAAAGCCTCCCCTCGGGCCCGAGACGACGCAAAATTTCGCGCGTATGTCCGGCCCCGCCGAGCGTCACATCGACATATACCCCGTCGGGGCGCACATCAAGGGCGTCCACACTCTGCCGCAGCAACGCCGGAATATGGTATGCCGGCGTGTCTATATTGTTGTCAGGCTGGTCGTTCGTTTGGTCTTGGCACATAAAATATCCCTCCGGCTTTTGAGCCGAAATTCGGGAGTGTAAAATTAAGCATTTTTCAGGCAAATCGCACCATGCCTCCGCCAAAATTTTTCGTCAAGTTTTGGGACACGGACAAATATCTGTATCCCAAAGCTTTTCGGCTACACTTCAACAACTGTCTCTGCATACTCGAACAAGCAACGAAACATACTCGCAATCGTGGTCATCCCCTTTGCGGCAAGTCGACAGCCGTATACCGCAAGCGTACGACAAATACTGTCGCATACCCCCCCGAAACAGCAAAGGCACACGGGATGTCCATGAAGACATCCCGTATGCCGAGGTAGCCCATAGCAGAATCGAACTGCTCTTTCAAGAATGAAAATCTTGCGTCCTAACCGATAGACGAATGGGCCGCTGTATGTATATGACCGCTGCCCGGAGACAACAGTCTTGCAGTCCCGTCCTTAAGCGGCCAAACTGTTGACGTAGCGGCTTAGCTTGCTCTTGAGGTTGGAGGCTTTGTTCTTGGAGATGTGACGCTTCGACGCAAGACGGTCAAGCATTGCCACAACCTCATTAAGGCGTGCTTCGGCAGCTGCCTTGTCTTTCATATTACGCAGGTCGCGCACGGCGTTGCGTGCGGTCTTGGCATAGTAGCGGTTGTGGGCGCGACGGCTCAGAGTCTGGCGTATTCTCTTTTTCGAAGATTTATGGTTTGCCATTGTTCTAATCTTAGTTTTGTCGGATATTTTTGCTTTGATTTTGGTAGCCCATAGCAGAATCGAACTGCTCTTTCAAGAATGAAAATCTTGCGTCCTAACCGATAGACGAATGGGCCGGGTACTGCGCTTTGCGCAATTGCGACTGCAAAGTTAGTGCTTTCAAACGTACTGCGCAAAATTTTTTAGCATGGACAGCCGTTTTTTAAGCATTTTTTAGTAATTTCACGTTCAAATAACAGCCCGAACGTTTTTTAGAGACGTTAAGGCCACTCTAAAAACACAATGTACCAAACCATTCATGCCATAGCGCTGCGCACCGTGCGCCACAGCGATAGCACCTCTATACTGACAGCTTGGAGCGCGGAGGCCGGACGCATTGCCATCCTCATGGGTACTGGCGCCTCGGCCGCCGCACGGCAGCGCCGCGCCGCCACGATGCCACTGTCGCTGTTTACGGGCTCCGTCCGCCGGCAGCAGACCATGTCGGACATGCCGGTGCGCATGCGCGACATCGCTCCCACAGGCCGGCAAATGATTGCCGTAGCCACCAATCCGGTCAAGGCTGCCGTCGCAATGTTTCTTGCCGAGGTGCTGTACATCGCATTACGAGAAGCCGGGCCGGACAAAGCTCTGTGGCACCTGTTTGAACGTGCACTCCCCGTACTCGAGGGCGGCAATGCGACGGTAACGGCCAATTTCCATCTGTGGTTTTTATACAACGTGGCTGCAACAATGGGCGTCGGTCCCGATCTGTCCGAATGGAGGCGCGGACGCATATTCGACTTGCGAAGCGCCGTTTTCCGCGACAGCGCCCCCGGCCACAGTCATTACGTGGAGGCGGCAGAAGCTCGCATGGTGTATATTCTGGGGCGCATAAGTGCCTCCAATCTCGGCCGCATGCGCCTCAATCGCCAGCAGCGAAACCATATCCTTGATGTCATTCTCGAATATTACAGCGAGCACATCGCATCCATGGACTCGCTGCATTCGCTGGACGTTATACGCAGCATGTAAGCGGCAGTGCTATCATTCACATCGCTCTCATTACTTCCAAGATTACAACAACGGCGTAACTTCCTTGAAAGCAAAAGGCGGCAGCAACGTCCCCTCGGCGGTACGCAGCTGCAGTCGGCCGTCATCGGTCACACCGGCAATGGCAGCCTCGAAAGGCAAGGCGCCGGCCGGCTGTCCGCAATAGGTAGAAGGCAACGGACCGGGCAACCATCGATACACTTTCCCGTCGCCACGCCATAGGCGTGCCATGTAACGAGTGCGGAGGCTGTCGGCGTTATATTCGCCGGCCGAGGCGGCGGCACATGCAGCAGCAATGGCGCGACAAACTTCGCGCGGCTCGGGCAAGTCCCGATCTGCACAGCCGCGGACAAGAGCCAATGACGTGGCATTGGGTGCCCCACCCGCCCACCGACGTTGGCGCACATTGACGCCTATGCCGACGACGGAAGCGCCCAAACGAGTGCCATACAAACTGTTTTCTATGAGTATCCCTCCCATTTTGTCGTTGTCGAAGTATATGTCGTTGGGCCATTTGAGCCGCAGACGACCACGCATATCCTCGGACAGATAGCCGTCAAGGACTTCGCAGACGGCAAGTGCAACCATACGCAACAGATCAAATTGCAATGCGGCGCTGATGGCCGTAGGTCGTAGATACACAGACACCGTAGCATTGGCTCCGGGCTCAACATGCCAATGATTGCCGCGCTGGCCGCGGCCGGCGGTCTGCTCGTATGCAGCCACGGCGTACCCGTGTGGCAGGTCGCACTCCGACTCTAACCGATGCAGCCGGGCACTGGTCGAGTCGACGGTATCAAGCCACAGCATTTCGGGCATATCATTCATAGAAAGTGCTTTATCGTATTATGAGACGGGGTGTCATAATCGTTGACCTTGTAACAGGGTGCGTCCGAAATCAGCAGTGCCTCAGTCGCGGCTGTCGATGGTAAGCGTGCGGCTGTCGTCGTCATTGACGGTTATGCGCACCGTCACCGTGTCATCGGGCAGAATGTCCTCGATGCGCTCGGGCCACTCAATGAAGCATACGGCTCCGCAGAAGAGATAGTCCTCAATGCCTATATCGAAGGCCTCGTCAAGGTTCTTGAGACGGTACATATCAAAGTGGTATATCAGCTCGGCAGTGGTGTCACTGCGATATTCGTTGACGATGGCAAAGGATGGCGACCCCATGGCATCATCGCTTACGCCGAGGGCGCGGCACAGCGCCGTGATAAAGGTGGTCTTGCCGGCACCCATAGCGCCGTAAAACGCAAAGACGGTATTGTCGCCCATCAGGGAGACAAATTCGCGGGCGGCGCGATCCAGGTCGTCCGTAGATTTTATGGTAATGGTCTTATTCATAGTCCGTAAGTTTCGATAAAATGACGCGAGCCCGAGGCAATGACTGCTGCGCCGGCTTCGGGGCCGCAATTGAATATAAGGTCGATGACACTGAGCGCCGGGATGTATCCGAACTGTGCTTGGCGTATCTGTGGATACGGGCCCACGTCTATATCCGGGTCGGAGAAGTCGAAGGCGCGCCAGTCGTCGACAATGTCGGCCGGGGGATTGAGCGGCGACCCGTCGTCAAAGGGTATACTCACGGCGGTGTCGATGCCCAGAATACCGCGCACTACGGTGCCGATGCCCGTATCAAGGTTCGTAACAGGCTCGATAGTAGTCTCATCGGAATGGCGCGGCGCAAAGAATTGAGCAAAACGCGGATAAAGATGTTCGAAGTACGGGGTGCGTCCGTAAGCGCTTTCGAGGGCTACACGATGGACATCCCACCATTTGCCGTGCGCACTGACCCCAATGTTGCACCAACGCACATCAGGGACGTTGTGCGGACGCTTGACGGGCACGGTCAGCAGAAGCGGCCCGTGCGTGTCGCAGATGGTGGTACGATGCACACTTTTCATGCGCTTGTCGTAAGACATCCCGACGTCTATAACGGCAGCCTCGTAAAGGCTCATCAGCGCGTAGTAGGAAGCCGGCGGAAGAAACACCGGGGGCAACAACGCCACCCGACCGCGGCGGTTGTGACGCATTGTATTTACATCCATGGGGATACAGACAATGTGATGTTGTATTGAATGATGTCTCGGTTATTGTTCGTTAGACGGATGATAGTCCGACCTTTACTTGTCGGGATTGGCATCCTTGAACAGGCGGTTCCAACGGATACCGCCGCGGAAGATACTCCGCTCGGGATCGATAGAGACGATGACAAACATCGGAGTACCGACAATGTGATCCTCGGGCACAAAGCCCCAGAAGCGGCTGTCAAGCGAGAGATCACGGTTGTCGCCCATCATAAAGTAATAATCCATAGCAAAAGTGTATGTCGTGGCCGGGCGGCCGTCTACGTACACCTTGCCATCGCGGACATAGCTGTCGAGGTGTCCCTCGTAATTGCGTATAACGCGCTCATATATGGGCCAAATATCGGCCGTCAGCTTTATAGTCATGCCTTTCTTGGGTATGAGCACGCCCAGGCTGCCGCCGTAATTGGAGAGGGTCCAGCCGCGCGACACCTCGGCAGGGAATAGGTTCATATCCATGTCCAGACCCAAGTCATTGAACTTAACCATGCCGTGGACGCCCTGCTTGACAGCCAAAGCTTTGCGTGCCGCCTTAGTCAGCGGAACAATTTGAAGCACGTCCCTATCGGTAGCGCCGGGCACCATTGACAGCAAGGGGAAGTACATCTCGGCATCAGGTCCCACATATTGGATGTCGGCATAGCTGATATCCATATCGTTGGCCTCGTCTTGTGTGATGGGTGCGGTGGCAGCCACCAAGTAACGGAATTGGGCGTTTTCGGGCATCGCCATAGCTTTTCCATCGGTGTATATCACATCGTCAACGATGCGCAGTCGTTGGCCGGGAAGGCCCACGCAGCGCTTGACATAATTGGTGCGGCGGTCAACGGGTCGATATATCACTTTTCCGTATTTTTGGGGATTGTTGTAGATTTCATCACGGCCGAAGCGCTCGACAAGCGAGTAGTAGCTTTCGCCGCTCTCCTCGGTGAGCGTGGTAACGGTGTCGCCGGCGGGATAGTTGAAAACCACAATGTCGCCCTGTTCGATGTTGCGCAGACCGGGTAGGCGATGATAGGACAGCGAGGGCGAATCCATATAGCTCTTGCCGCCGCCAAGGAACGCCGGGAAGCTGCTGTGTACCAACGGGAAGTGTACCGGAGTCATTGGAACTCGCGGTCCGTAGACAACTTTATTGACCCACAGGTAGTCGCCGGTGAGCAGAGTGCGTTCGAGCGACGAGGACGGTATTTGATAGTTCTGACCGACAAAATTGAAGATAAAGTACACCAGGATAAGTGCATAGACGATGGCGTCCACCCACGACATCACGTTGCGCACGGCCTTGTTTTTGGAGCGCTTCCACCATGTAAAGGGTATGTATCCGGTGATATATATGTCGAATAGCAACGGCAGCGCCAACAGCAGCCACGCATTGGACATCCAAATTGTCCAAAGAATGTAGATGACAGTGACGATGCCGAAGCGCACCCACCGCGTGGTCTTGTTGTCGCGGCAACGCCGCACAAAATCTTCTTTGAAACCACACGGCTGTGTCTCAGAGCCCTTATTTTGCGGCTGTCCGGCGTGATTGTTCTCTGCTTCCGGACGTACATTCTCCGGGGTATCTATATTATTTCCCATGTCAATTTCTAACGATGTCTATGTAAATCCTTCTTACTATGTCTATGTGTACCAAATGTGCAAAGGTATTATTTTTCGCCGATATGCACAAACGAGTATGCGAACGCGACAATGCGCAAGTGCTTGATTGGCGGCGAGACTTGTCTGTTGTATGCTCGTAGCGAAAGATGTCGGCGCTATTGTCGTTACGCTATGCCTCGGGCGCGGTTACTTCATTTTGTCGAGGTAGGAGCGTATGGTGAGGCGAAGTCCCTCGTCAAAAGGCATTTGCGGCTGCCATCCCAACTCATCGCGCAGGCGTGTGGCATCTATGGCATAGCGGCTGTCGTGTCCCAAGCGGTCGGTGACGTAGGTTATCAGTGCTTCGGATGTTCCTTCGGGACGACCCAAGAGGCTGTCGGTAAGGCGGACGATAAGGTGCACCAGGTCGATGTTGCGCCACTCGTTGTTGCCGCCGATATTGTAGGTGGCGCCGGGAGCGCCGCAGTGGAATATAAGATCAATGGCGCGAGCGTGATCGCCGACATACAGCCAGTCGCGCACGTTGAGACCTTTGCCGTATACCGGCAGCGGCCGCTGCTCAACTATATTCTTGACAAATAGCGGAATTAGTTTCTCGGGATACTGGTTCGGACCATAGTTGTTGGAGCAATTGGTGATTACGGTGTCCATGCCATAGGTGTCGTGATAGGCCCGTACAAAATGGTCGGAAGAAGCCTTGGAGGCCGAGTATGGCGAATGGGGATTGTACGGCGTCGCCTCGGTGAAAAAGCCGTCACCAAAAGGTGCTGGGCCGTTCGGACGTGTAACTTCCAATGCTCCATATACTTCGTCGGTGCTTATATGATAGAAGCGGTGTCCGGCCAGTCCTCCGGGGAGGGATGCCCAATGACGGTGTGCAGCCTCGAGCAGCGACAGCGTTCCCATGACATTGGTACGCGCAAACACAAAGGGATCGGCTATGGAGCGATCTACGTGGCTCTCGGCAGCAAGGTGTATGACACCGTCTACAGCATATTGCTCCATGATAGCACACATCCGGGCAAAGTCGCAGATGTCGGCGTGCTCGAAGGCATAATTAGGCCGGTCGGAGACATCGGAAACGTTGGCCGGATTGCCGGCATAGGTGAGAGCGTCAACATTGAGTATGCGCGTGCCGGGATATTTGTTCACCAGCAACCGCACAACGTGGCTGCCTATAAATCCGGCGCCACCCGTAACCATTATCGTTTTGGTCATAATGCGTAAAGGTCTTGGTGATAATCGAATAAAACTTCTTCGGGAATTTGGCACAAGCGCGGATGATGCCTATCCTTGTCGCTCAGAAGGACTTCGGCAGCGTCTATGCGCCAGTCAATGCCTATGTCGGGGTCGTCCCAAGCTATGGCCGCCTCAGCCTCGGGGTGGTAATAACGGTCGCACTTGTACTGGAATACGGCCTGCTCGGACAGCACGGCAAAACCGTGTGCAAAGCCGCGCGGTACCCACAATTGGCACATATTGTCTTCGGAGAGCTCCACGGCTACGTAGTGTCCGAAGGTGGGGCTGCCGCGCCTTATGTCCACGGCCACATCGAGGACGCTGCCACTGACAACACGCACCAACTTTCCCTGTGCCGCCGCTCCGCGCTGGAAATGCAGGCCGCGGACAACGCCGCGATGCGATTTGCTTTGATTATCCTGTACGAAACGGATGTGCTTGCCCACGGCGGCTTCGAAGATGTCGTCGCGATATGTCTCGGCGAAGTAGCCGCGAGCATCACCTATGGGCTTGGGCTCGATGATGATTACATCCGCGATGGCGGTGCAGTATGTTTCGATGGTTGCCATTACGCCTGTATGGAATTGTGTGTCAAGTAATCAAATGATCCGGTATTCGAAAATGATCCGGCGTTAGAGTAATACGGTATCACAATAGTCCGGTAATCAAGTATTCACGCAGCCTGACAACTGCGTATCTCAAAGGTTAGGCATCCGCGCTCGAGAGATGTAGCGGAGAATAACTGCGGTTACTTGCCCATGACGCGGAGCAGTTCCACGTCAAAAATCAGTGTCTGGTTGGGGCCGATGACGCCGCCGGCGCCCTGAGGTCCGTAGGCCAGTTGCGAAGGTATGAACAGACGCCACTTAGACCCGGCTTTCATCATCTGCAAAGCCTCGACCCATCCGGGGATAACCTGTGTGACGCCGAAGGTGGCAGGCTGACCACGGTCGACACTCGAGTCAAACACGGTACCGTCTATAAGTTTGCCCGTATAGTGGACTTCGACTTGATCCTCGGCCGTAGGCATAGCGCCGGTGCCCTCGGTAAGCACTTCGTATTGCAACCCGGAAGCGGTGGTACGAACCTCGGCACGCTTTCCGTTCTCGTCCAGGAATTTGGTGCCGGCTTCGGCGTTGACGGCAGCCATAGCGGCAGCCTGTTCCTGCTGCTTCTTTTCCATTTCGGTGAAGAAGGCCTGTATCTCGGCCTTGGCCTCATCATAAGTCATGCGGGGCTTACGTCCCTCGAAGACGGCAGCAACGCCGTCGGCAAAGTCCTCGACATCGATTTTCTGTATGCCGGAGGCACGGAAATTGTTGCCCATGCTCAGTCCCAAAGCGTAACTGATGCGGTCAAGCGGCTTCTCTTGTTTGTTTTCCTTATCCATTGTATATGTGTTTGTTGTATATATTTTCGGTTACTCTATGGGCTAACGCCGTCACTTGAGCAAGTCGGGGCGGAGGCGACGTGTACGCTCTACGGCCTGCTGATGGCGCCATTCGTCTATTCGCGCGGCATGGCCGCTGAGAAGCACATCGGGGACGCGCCAGCCCTTGTACTCGGCCGGGCGAGTGTATATCGGGCCTTCGAGGAGGTTGTCCTGAAACGAATCGGAGAGCGCACTCTGCTCGTCGCCCATGGCACCGGGGATGAGACGCACTATGGCATCGGTGATGATGGCGGCAGGCATCTCGCCTCCTGTAAGCACGTAGTCGCCCACCGAAATCTCTCGCGTAATCAAATGCTCGCGTATGCGGTAGTCTATACCTTTGTAGTGGCCGCACAGGATGATAATGTTATTAAGCATGGACAACTCGTTGGCGGTCTTTTGGTTGAAAACCTCGCCATCGGGAGCGGTGAAAATCACTTCGTCATAATCACGCTCGGCGCGCAAGGCGCTGACGGCTCGGTCCACCGGTTCAATCTGTATTACCATACCGGCCTCGCCGCCAAAGGGATAGTCGTCGACTTTGCGGTAGCGATTGGTGGTATAATCGCGGAGGTTGTGGACGTGTATTTCCGCCAAACCCTTGTCGCAGGCACGGCGGATTATGGAGCAACCCAGGGGCGACTCCAGCATCTCGGGAAGCACGGTGATGATGTCTATGCGCATAACTTTGCAAAATTACGCATTTTCTTCCAATGCCACAATACGACAACGGAGAGACATTAGGAAGGATTAAGGGTCTTTAAGGGCCTTAAAGTCTTGAGGTCTTCAGAGCCTTTTACGGTATCTCGGCGAGGATGGCCTTGGCGGCAGCGGCATCATCGTGCAACCGGGCCGACAGGGACGAAACGTCTGCAAAGCGGCACTCGGCTCGCAAATAGCGACGCGGCTCGACGGACAGCGTGGCGCCGTAAATGTCCCCGTCAAAGTCGAAGATGTGCACTTCGAGGCGCACTTCCGTATCAGCGGCATTGACCGTGGGCGCCGTCCCGATGTTGAGCATGGCGCCATAACGGCGTCCGGCGAAGTCCACAGTGGCGGCATACACGCCGCAACTCGGGACGGCCATACGTGCATCGGTGCGGATGTTGGCCGTGGGGAAGCCTATGGTGCGGCCTATGCGTCGTCCGGGCACAACCTTGCCGACAAGTGCATAGGCACGGCCGAGCATACGTGCTGCCGCGTCCATATCGCCATCGATGACGATGGCGCGGCGTATGGCGGACGAGCACACGGCCTGTCCGGTGGTTTCGTCGAGCAACACCGGGGCCGTGGACATCTGCAAGCCCGCTGCGGCGGCAAAACGTCCGAGCATGTCCGCCGAAGGTCTATCGTGCCCGAAGGTGTGGTCGTGGCCACGCACAATGGCACGGACGCCGTAGTCTTCGCGGAGCATATCTATGAAGTCGGCGGCGCTCATGGCGCGCATCTTTGCATCAAAATGGAGGATGTAAACCTCCGCCCCTACCGGCAGCAACGAGTGTAGCAGCGCCTCCTTGGCGACAATGTCTGTCAACAGCGGAGGACATTTGTCAGGCGCTATCTGCCGCAAAGGGTGGTCGGCAAAGGTAAATACCGTAGGCACCAGCGACGCTGCGGCGGCACGGCGACATAATTCGTCCAAAAGCAGAGCATGACCACGATGGACGCCGTCAAACATCCCTATGGTGGCTATACGTTGTATGTCCTTGGTTGCTGTCATCGGCATTGGCGTGACCGGGTGTCGCAGGTCTTGTTTCGGTTCTTATGTTTTTTCGTTTATTTTGTGGGTCTTGGCGATTTAGTACGCGGCATGCAGGGGTATATTTGCTGATTCGGACGTCTTATTTGCAGACTCCCATATCGCGCAACAGTGCGTCGAATTCGACGCCGGGACGCACAAGTGCGGCATGCCAGCCCAAGGCCTCGGCAGCACGGACATTGGCCTCGCCATCGTCAAGGAACAATGTCTCATCCGGGGCAATACCAAGTTGCTCGCCCGCGTAATTGAAAATCTCGGGGGCGGGCTTCATCACTCGAGCCTCGAAGGATGTCACCATGCCGTCGAAATAGTCTTCGCGGCGCAGACCTTCTCGCCCGAATTCCTCGCCTATTTTGCTATTCCACATTATCGGGTTGGTATTGGAGAGCATATACACCCCCAGTCCCTGACGTCGCAAATCGCGCAAAGCCACCAGGCGCCGCACGGGTATCCCGACAAGAAACTCGCAAAAGGCCCTATCTATGGCCAAATCGGTAGTGCCTTGGGGTAAATGCGGCCGGATGATGCGGCGGAATTCGGCGGCGTCTATACGTCCCGACTCAAGGTCGGCGAAGGCGCCTTTTTGGGCATAATCACCCAGAAACTCCCCTATCGCGGCAAAGCCCATGTCTTGGAAAGCCTTGACGCAACGGTTTTTATCAATGTCCATTATGACTCCGCCGAGATCAAAGAGAATGTTTCGTATCATCGTGGTTGTTGTATTATCTAAGTTACTTGGCCGTAATCACGAGGCCGGAGGGTCGTCAACGGCGAATTGTATCGTGCCGCGACGTGCGCGAAATGTCGGACTGACGCCGCGTACGGCTTGCAAAGTTAGCAAATTTTTCGCAACGTCCGTCGTAGTTGCATAACCGCCCACGAAGTAGATTACGCCCAAGGCCGTAGATTAAACGAGCAGGCACTAATTAACCGCCCGGCTTGAGACATGTAAACTCCGATGATAACAGAGAGTACGCCGTAGCAATTGTATTCTATAGTATTGTATTCTATAATAATAAAAGCGACTTACGACGGCTCGGAAGGCGAAGCTGCGGCCTTACCGACAGCGGTATCAGGATGCACTTCGGCGCATAATGCATTGTGTACCAATGCCGCCTTAGCCGGCCCGATGACAGCGGCGAGGTCCTCGGGTGCAGCACGGCGTATGGCCGCTACACTGCGAAAATGCCTCAGCAAAGCATCACGCGTTGCCGGACCTATGCCGCGTATCTCATCTAATTTGCTGATTGTCTGCCATTTACTACGCAAATCTCGGTGAAATGTGATGCCAAATCGGTGTGCTTCGTCGCGCAGATGTTGGACGACGCGCAACGACTCGCTGGACTTGTCGATATACAACGGAATACTGTCGCCGGGGAAGTATATCTCTTCCAGACGCTTGGCAATACCCACCACGGCTATGCGTCCGCGCAGCCCCATTTCGTCCAGAGCCTCCACAGCCGAGCTGAGCTGGCCCTTGCCGCCATCAACGACAATAAGTTGCGGCAGGTCTTTACCCTCCTCCATGAGCCGCGTGTAGCGACGTGTGAGGACCTCTTTCATCGAGGCAAAGTCATTGGCGCCGACGACGGTTTTAATCTTAAAATGTCGGTAGTCGCGTTTGCACGGACGCGCATCGCGGAACACGACACAGGATGCCACCGGGTTGGTACCTTGGATATTCGAATTGTCGAAACATTCGATATGGTGCGGCAGCACGCTCAGGCGGAAATCCGACTTAATTTGTTCGAGCGTGCGCATGACACGCTCTTCGGGATTATGCTTGGCCAAGTGATTGAGGTCGTCTACACGTGCCTGGCGGGCATTGCGGCGCGACACATCCAGGAGTTTGGCGCGATCACCGCGTTGGGGCACGGTAAAAGTCACAGACGGCATCTCCACGTCCGGCACCTCGGGCACCACAACCTCGTCATACACCACTCCGAAGGCCGAGGCAATCTCGTCCAAGGCATACGCCAGCAACTGCCCCACCCCTTCGTCCATATTGCGACGGTAACGGAGTGTAACCGAACGCACTACAGCACCGCGACTGACATGCATATAATTGATATACACATCGTTATCCTCATCATCGACACCAAAAACATCTATTTCGGTGATTACCTGCGAGATAATAACGCTGCGACTGCGATATTGGGCAATGAGGTCGTATTGAGTCTTGAGCTCCTGTGCCTCCTCGAAGCGTAACTCGGAGGCAAGACGCTGCATTTCGTCTCGCAGATGCACCATCAATTCGTGTGTCTCCCCTCGCAAAATCTGCTTAATATGCTCGATATATGTATTGTATTCCTCCGGCGAAATCTTGCCGACACAGCACCCGCGACATTTGTGTATATGATACTTTAGACATACACGTGCACGTCCTCGCTTGACAGATGCTTCAGTTATGGGAATACGGCATGTGCGTATGGGAAACATCTCACCCAATAAGCCGAGCACAGCTTTGGCCATAGCACCATTGGTGTACGGGCCAAAATATTTACTGCCGTTGCGCATATACTGACGTGTCAAAAACACGCGCGGATACAACTCGTTGGTCACGACTATCCACGGGTAAGACTTGTCGTCCTTGAGCAAGACATTGTACTTGGGTTTGTACTCCTTAATCATCGAATTTTCGAGATTGAGAGCATCCTGCTCCGTAGGCACCACGATATACGACATGTCAGCTATGGCATCTACAAGTATATTGGTGCGTAACGACTCGTGCGTGCGGTTGAAATACGATGACACACGCCGTTTCAGGTTCTTGGCCTTACCGACGTATATCACCTTCCCCTTAGCGTCATAGTATGTATACACGCCGGGGGTGTCCGGCAAAAAAGAAATTTTCTCCTTTAATTCGGGAGATTTTTCGTGCATAGCCATAAGTCAGTAATGCTGCGTATCCATACAAACCCGAAATCCAAACGCTCCCGAGACAAACCCGGGACAAATTCACTCGGTTCTAAATAGTATTATAAGTTTGGAGGCTCCCCGCGAAAATACAGCAGGGAGTCTACCAATCAAAAGCGAGGTGACATTCGCGCCACCGAGGGCACATGCGACACCGACAGGACGAAATATAATCGCCATATCGGCATCGCAGGCAAATCAATATACGATCAGCGAGGTCACCTCGGCATCGGCAGGCAAAGCCGCACGGCCATTGAGAGCGCTCAGCTCAATAATGAAATTGATGTAAACCTTTTTAGGATTCATGCTTTTCACCAGCTCATAAGCAGCAGCCATTGTGCCGCCGGTGGCAAGCACGTCATCATGCAATACGACTACATCGTCCGGGCCGATGGCATCGCGATGCATCTCGATAACGTCCGTACCATACTCCTTTTTGTATTCGGCACGTATCGTGTCGGCGGGGAGCTTGCCCGGCTTACGTGCCGGTACAAATCCGGCGCCAAGTTCAAAGGCCAGAATACTGCCACCGATAAATCCGCGGCTCTCTATGCCTACAACCTTGGTGATGCCCTTATCGCGATACAGCTGGGAAAGATCCCATCCGATGACATGGAGGGCGCGGGGGTCCTTGAACACGGTGGTGAGGTCCTTGAAGAGTACTCCCTTTGTGGGGAAATCTTTGACGTCACGAATTTTTGATTTGATATATTCCATTTTTACGAATTATGGAGTGAATATATAGAATATGTGTTTAACTCAAACTAAGTTTTTAGAGAATCGAATCTATAGCCACAGTATCAGCCACTACTATAGTATCGGATGGTGCGCTTATTTTCTCTCCTCTTCCGCAAGATGCAAGCATCGCGAGTATCGCGAGTATAAAGACAAACTTTTTCATATTTACTATTATCAAAAACTTTCCGATTGTCATCAGAGCCCTACTATCATCAGAACGCTTTGATCAATTCGGTCTAAGTTTTATTTGCTTGTATATCGTCCGCACGATAGCGGAATCGTTATGTTTTTTTTGTTATTCCCGCAAATTGTTCCACGTGAAACAATTTGCGCTTAATTATTTGTAGATGTATATTTTAGAGCCGTGTTACACACGACCTACGTGACGGGTTATCGTCCCAACAAGAGCAGCAAGACATTGACGTCGCTCGGGCTGACACCCGGAATGCGAGACGCCTGACCTATGGTTGATGGACGATGCTTCTGCAGCTTTTGGCGTGCCTCGGTGGACAGGGCGTTGATGCCGGAATAATCATAATCCTCGGCGATGCGTATATCCTCAAGACGGCGAAGTTTGTCAACATTGAGTTGCTCGCGCTTGACATATCCTTCGTACTTGAGCAGCACTTCGGCCGCCTCGACAATTTCGTCGCGCCTATCCTTCGGGAGCGCGGTAATATATTCGTTCAGCTGCGGAATATACTGCGCAAGCATAGGTATGGAGAGTTGAGGTCTCAGCACCAAGTCCACAAGCCGGACACTTTGGCGCAAAGGAGCCGAGCCGACAGAAGCCAGCAAAGCCTCCACCTCCCCTGCCTTGACGGTAAGGGTACGCGCCAATTCGACAAGTCCGTCACGTGCCTCACGTTTCTGCTCGAGTACGCGCATGCGAACCTCATCGGCAAGGCCGAGGCGGAAGGCAAGGGGTGTCAGTCGCATATCGGCGTCATCTTGGCGCAAGAGTATGCGATGTTCGGCACGCGAAGTGAACATTCGGTAAGGCTCGTCCACACCCTTAGTAATAAGGTCGTCAATGAGCACCCCGATATATGCGCGGTCGCGCGAAAGCACCAGAGGCTCACGGCCCAGCACGGCAAGAGCCGCGTTGGCGCCCGCTACGAGGCCCTGCCCCGCCGCCTCCTCATATCCGGTGGTGCCATTGATTTGGCCTGCAAAATACAGGCCGCCCACCGGCCGGGTTTCGAGAGTGTGGTGCAACTGCGTCGGGTCAAAATAGTCATACTCTATGGCATATCCCGGACGATAGATTTGCACGTCGCGCAGCGCCGGGATGGTCTGCATGGCGCGTATTTGTATATCTATGGGCAACGAAGAGCTGAACCCGTTGAGGTAGTATTCCTGTGTATCCTCCCCCTCCGGCTCGAGGAAAAGCTGGTGCGAATCCTTGTCGGCAAAGGTGACAATCTTAGTCTCGATACTCGGACAATAGCGCGGTCCAATGCTTTGGATCTGTCCATTGAACAGCGGCGAGTCAGGCAGGCCCTCGCGCAGGATTTCGTGTGTACGCGCATTGGTATTGACGGTAAAACACGGACACTGGCGCAGCTCCCTATGGACATTCGGCATAAACGAAAATTTATGGAAATCCTCATCGCCGTATTGCGGCGTGGCCAATTCGAAATGTACGCTGCGGCCGTCTATGCGTACCGGAGTTCCCGTCTTCATGCGTCCACAGACAAATCCGATATCGCGCAACTGTTCGGTTATGCCGCAACTGGCCGGCTCGCCGGCACGACCGCCAGGGACCATTGTACGACCTATATGCATCAGACCGTTGAGAAATGTGCCATTGGTAAGCACCACGGCACGAGCCGTGAACGTGGCGCCATTGAGCGTATGTACACCGGCAGCCCGACCGTCACGCAAAACAAGACGGTCCACGGCATCCTGCCACATATCCAGATTGGGCGCGTTCTCTAACGTCTTGCGCCACAGGGCACTGAAGCGCATGCGGTCGCTCTGTGAGCGCGGACTCCACACGGCCGGTCCTTTGCTCAAATTCAACATTCTGAACTGTATAGCAGAGCGGTCCGTGATGATACCCATCATACCGCCCAAAGCATCTATTTCTCTTACAATCTGGCCTTTTGCTATGCCTCCGACGGCAGGGTTGCAGCTCATCTGCGCAATCTTGTCCATATCCATGGTTACAAGCAACGTGCTACACCCCAAACGCGAAGCAGCCATAGCGGCCTCGCACCCGGCGTGTCCTGCGCCAACAACGATGACATCATATTCGAATTTCATATCGTCCGAGCCGTAATTGTTAAACTGTATCTGCGATAACCGGTATTATCAGAAATATCAAATTTATCAGAAAAACCTAAAAACAAAAATGAATTACTCAACTGAATTTTTCGCCACTATAATGTCAGGCATCGAAGCGTAGAGCGCCAGCGCATTATTTTCGTGTCGTTCCATAATCTCACGTTCGCCGGGGCCTTTGTCATTAATGCCGCACAAGTGCAGCACTCCGTGCACGATGACACGCAGCAGTTCCTGCGAAAACTCGGCGCCTATTTCGGCAGCGTTAGAAGCCACGGTATCCAACGAAATAAACATATCGCCCGAGATCACCCGTCCGTGACTATAGTCAAAAGTGATGATATCCGTATAATAGTCATGCTTGAGAAACTCCCTATTGACTTCGATAATTCGAGCATCATCACAAAAGACATAAGACAGCTCGTGGGCGACACGTCCGTGCGTCCCGGCCACCTCGACAAGCCAGGCCTCGACCTTGGCTCGATCGAAGTCCGGCATTGAGACGTTCTGTGTCATCCATTGAAAAGTAGCAGTCATATTGGCAAACATTTTTGCAATTAACCTACAAAGTTACGAATAATCACCGAAAGCTAAGGTAAAAATTCTGGTGAAAGCGCAAATAAGCACAAAAGGCCAACAATTGGACTAAAAGTGAACAAATAGCACTCCAAACGGTCTAAACGACGACATGCGTCAAATTCGGTCTAAAAACCTATCACATAGCAAATAAACGGATTTTTAGCCGAAAATTTGGCGCATAAAAATTTCTTTCGTGTACGGATGGACAGAAAAAACGATTTTTGAGGTTAAACAATGTTAAACAAAAGTGTACAACCAAGCCGATAGTGTTATCTTTGTAAATATAAAAAACAAGACCTATGGACGAGCGAACCACCATCCCCAAAGACGAAGCCGAGCAAATACCCGGCACCCATATTTCGGCGACCATCATAACAAACAACGAGGCCTCCATAATCAAGCGTTGCTTGAAATCCCTTGAAGGCATAGCCGATGAAATCATAGTCGTGGACTCCGGCAGTACCGACGGGACTCCGGACATTTGCCGCAAAGCCGGATGCCAAGTATACCAACGTCGATTCACCGGCTACGGAATACAACGCCAGTATGCCGCCTCCTTGTGCAAACACACCTACATTCTGGCCATAGATGCCGACGAGGTGTTGGACGATGAATTGCGTCAGACCATCATTAAGCTCAAAAAAGAAGGAATGACCCATCGCGTGTACGCCTTCAACATTATGGAATACTATTTCGGGCATAAAGTGCGCCATACCGGTCTGAAACGAAGCGGCATGATTCGTCTTTTCAACAAACGCTATGCCCAATGGAACCTCCGCGATGTGCGCGAACAGGTCACCTTCCCCGAGTCGCTACGTCCCCAAAAACTCGAAGGAACCCTGTTACATTTCCGAGCCGTCAACTACTCGCAAATGCTGCTTAAAGAGCTGTCGCAGGCTCGTTTGCGTGCCGCCGCACTGGCAGCACGCTACAACAGGATCAGCCCGCTGCGTCCCCATATAACAGCCATCGCCACCTACTTTAAATACTACATCGAAAAAGGCGGATGGATGGACGGCCGCACAGGCGCAATGATAGCCCAAGGACGCGCCTATGGCACTTATATGGCCTGGAAAATTGCACGTAAAACTCTGCGCGAAAACGGATTATGCTAATAGCCGACATTCTGGCGCCCACACATAACGACAAAGCTCGAAAAGACCTACACGCCGCCGTCAACGCCACAGGCAATACAATCACAGCCATCGAGACGTCTGCGCCAAGTTTTGCCATATCCATGCAACTGGCCGGGGCGCTCAAAAGAAACCGTTATGACGCAGTCATCGTACACACCAACCGACAAGCCATAGCCGCAATCTCAGCTAAAATCATTGCTGAGAAATCCAATTCAGGATACGCAATCATCTACCAGCCAATGCGTTGCGAAAACACCCCTCGCAACATTCCTTCCGAAGTGATAGACAAAACCGCGCTTTGGATCTTTGAAGACGCGGCCATGCAACAACAATACACACGCCTTGGCGTGCAACCACAAAAAAGCGCAATACTCCCACCCACGTCCTTCGATACCGGACAGACGCCATCGACCATCACTCCGGCCGAATACGATGGGAACACTCCGCTTAACCTGCTTTGGCTTGGCGAAATAACCGACTACACACTGCTACGTAATGCCGTTGATGCCATACGCCAACTGCCCGAAGCGACAATACGCTTCAGTGTTTGCGGCACAGGCAAAGCGCGGCATATCATGCCCATAGTGCGCAATGCGCGTGCCGACAATCACCATACATACATTTGGAAAGGCAACGAGTACGATGCCGAGCAAGAGCTCGCGCACGCCCATGTCATCATCGCCGAAAGGCCATACGTATCCGCCGTGCAGATAGACAGCATGCGCAGTGGAATTCCTGTATATGAAGCTATTGACACATCCGAACTCCGCGACAGTCTCACCTTGATTGTGGCCAATCCGGAGGCACTACACGCCGCCGGGGAAGCCGCCCGCCAAGCCTATCAAGACACTTACAACCCATTGTTTCACGTGAAACATCTTGTCGAATTAATCGCCGAGACAACAAAATGACAAAAGCTCGTATACCCAAAGTTCTCCTGCTGTCGCACGACTGCGACCTTGTATTATACCAGACCTTCAAAGCTTTGAACGACAATGGAAAAGCCGAGATAACCATAGCCGCGCCCGATGAAGCCGTGCTTCCCGTGGACTCGATGAAACGCGTGGCTATGCCCGCCATCAAATCCAAATTCACGCTCAAGGCAATATGCAAACTGCGTCATGTTATCAAGGCTCTACGTCCCGACATCATCTTTGCCGTAAGCACCTCCGCCCTGTCCACAGCCATACAGGCCACGCGATGCATGCGCCACGCCCCCGCCATAGTCGGATACCGCGGCACACAGGCACGTGTACATCCATTCGACCCGACATACCGCATGGCTCTGCTCAACAAGCGAGTGGCACATATCGTGTGCGAGACACCCGACATTTGTCAATACCTATCCGGATACATCCCGGCCGAAAAACTCTCGGGACGGCCCAAGCCATTTATGCGCCAATGGGTGCAAAACGCCATGGCACACCCCGTTGCCATAGGCAAAGAAGGCGACCAAATCAAGATAATATACATCGGCATCACCAAGGGTCGTCCTCATAAAGGGCTGCCCATACTGCTTAAAGCCGCCGAAATTCTGGCCGATGAAGGGCTTAAAATCTCGTTGACAGTCGTCGGCGATGCCGAGCCGCACGACATCCAATCAGCACGCCAAGACATAGTAACATTCACCGGCAACCGACCCGATGCAATGCACTACCTGCCCGGCGCTGACGTCTTTGCTCTGCCATCGCTGCGCGATGCCTCGCCTCGAGTAATACGCGAAGCACAAGCCTGCGGCGTGCCTTGTGTGGTAAGCGATATCCCCGGCGCACGCGACCTCATCACAACAGGCAACGACCCCGGCGGCATACTCGTGCCTCCCGGCGATGCACAAGCTATGGCTCAAGCCATCAAAGACATAGCCCTCGATCCGGAAGTACGTGCACGCATGTCCGCCGCAGCATTGCGCAATATCGACGACAACTACGCCATGGCCGACTACGTGGAATATTTCGACAACCTATTCCGGAAAATTGCCGGACAATCCGGACGATGACAGCCACGTCCAAACGCATCGGGAAGAACAATTAAGCCGTAAATCCAAACAAATCTGCAAATACAGACAACCCAACGACACATGTCCACAAGCATACGCACCTTCGCCAAAACTTTGGCCAAAGCCTTGACGCCCCATCCCTTGAGCGGCCGCGGCGTAATGACATTGGCCGTAGCTACATTATATTTCAAATTTCTGTTTTTCGACCTTATTTGGGCCTTAGACAGCACCTTCTCCGGCTTCCAGTTTCCCATAGGATACCTCACTAAACTGGCATTGGCGACGCTACTGGCGCTGCCATTACTCCGAATACGCAGACGATGGTATATAGTGACCGTCTACATCATTGTAGACCTGCTGCTCATCGCCAACCTGATGTACTTCCGCACCTACTTCACCATCATTCCCGCCGGAAGCTACCTTCTTGTTGGCAATCTTGCCGATTTCACCGACAGCGTCTGGGAATCGCTGCGCCGATCCGACATCGTATTCCCACTGACGACACTCGCCGCCATAGTAATACTATGCCGCACAAACCTGCGCAAAACGCTGAGCGACAGTGCAAAACACCTCTTTCGACGTATGACACTGTGGATGCTGGCAGTCCCTATGGCCATAGTACTGATATACGTTGCATGTCTGGGCGGATACAAAAAAGCCTACGACAAGCTGATGTACGATTACAGCACCTGCGGCGCCGCCGTATACACCATACCCGGAGCCATGGCCTACGAATGGATGCGCGGCACCGTAGAGCTGACACCGCAGCTGCGTGCCGAAATCAATCATTGGATAGCCACGCGGCCGGGCGCCAAGCACACACCTGCACGGCTAAAGCCCAAGGACAACGTCATAATCATCCTATGCGAGAGCCTCGAAAGCTGGGTGTTCGAGACCAGTGTCGAAGGCCAAGAATTGACGCCCAACATCAACGCCCTGCTGCGTGACAGCACCACATTATACGCGCCACACGTCTTGTCTCAGGTCAAAGGCGCACGCAGCATAGATGCACAACTAATACTACACACCGGGCTACTGCCCGTCGAATACGGGGCTTACTCCTACCGCTTCCCGCATAACACCTACCACAGCCTCGACAAGGCCTGGAAACAAAAATACGGCAACGATGCACGTGTAATGTCCTTCACCGTGGACAAAAAGACCGTATGGAACGTGGCCATTGTGGCACAAGACTTTGGATATGAAATTTACGACAAGCCCTACTTTGTACTCGACGTCAAAACCGGGCCGCGCGGACGCCTGGGTGACACTTCGTTCCTGCGTCAGAGTGCCCAAAAAATTGCCGACCCGTCAATGTGGCCGCCGCACGGGCACACGATGCTGCAATGTGTCACCTACTCGGGACATACACCCTTCGTCATCCCCGACGAACTCAAGAAAGTTCATTTCAGCAACGCCATACCCGAACGTCTGCGCCATTACATGGAAGTGGCCAATTACACCGACCGCGCCATAGGCGACTTTGTTCGTCTACTCAAGGCTTCAGGACAATATGACAACACCATCATCATCATCACCGGCGATCACGAAGGTATAGGCGTCGACCGCGCCACTTTCATCAAAGACCCGGCCGTGGCCGCCTGGCTCTCGCCCGAGCAATACGTGCCACTGGTCGTACTCAACAGCCCGGTGTCAAAGCGCTACGATGCCACTATGGGTCAAATAGACCTGTACCCCACCCTTCTCGATCTACTCGGCCTCGATGACTATGGATGGCGCGGTCTCGGACAAAGCATCCTCGACCCCGACAAACTGCCCTTTACCATCAACGCCCAAGGCAAATTTGTGGACGACACCTCGGGCATCGACCGCACCACGCTCGACCACCAGCGCCGAATGTACACCATCAGCGACCTGATAATCAGCTCAAACTATTTCAAACAATAGCAACCGGCAAAGACACTGCATGATGAAAGCCAAGATAATCATATCGCCACAATACAGCCACCTGACACCGCTGATAGACGCCATCGCCGCCGACGGCGTCCCCGTCGGCGCAACAGAAACATACCATGCACGCAACACCGTATACTCGCTGGACACAGACACCGGCATACGCCTAAGTGTCAAGGATTTTCACACGCCATCCATCATTAATTCGCTGGTGTACACACACCTGCGACGCAGCAAGGCTCGGCGCTCCTACGAAAACGCCCGGCGTCTCATATCCATGGGCTTCGATACCCCCGACCCGGTGGCATACATCGAAATCCACAACGGGCCACTTCTCACACGCAGCTACTACATCTGCCGCCAAATCGATGAGGCAGAAGATTTGCGACTTTGGCACCTGCGCGATGCCGCGTCCATGTCCCCCATACTGGACGGCCTGGCACAATACATGGTGCGACTGCACCGCGCCGGAGTATACCACAAAGATTTTTCGCCCGGCAACATCCTGTACCGCAACGAAAATGGCGTCTACCGCTTCTACCTCATAGACATCAATCGAATGACCTTCGGCGTCCATAGCCGCAAGCGTCTTATGGACAATTTCAGCCGCATAGACATCGAAAGCGCCGAGGCCACCGCCGACCTTGCCCGGCGCTACGCACTTGCCGCCGGCATAAATCCCGAAGCGACAGCAGCACAGGCATTGGCGCGGCTGCAAGGCTACCTGCGCGGCAAGCGCCGGCACCACATGCTCAAAAGGCTCTTCAAACCCTCAAAATAAGACACATGACAACACCGACAGTCACTCTGCACTGCAACAATACCGGCACGGACATCTCCGTAGCCCAAGGCTCATCCCTATACCAACTGTCCACGGAATTGCGGGACAATCTGGGCTTTGACCCGATATGCGTACGCGTCAACAACAAGACCGAACCACTCTCCTACCGCGTATACAACCCCAAGACCGTCGAGATGCTGCCTCCCACGCACGATTCGGGCAATCGCGCCTACGTGCGTTCGCTGTGCATGATGCTGTACTGTGCCATACGCCGGCTATATCCCGGGGCTAAGCTCAAGATGATGCACAGCATCTCGCACGGATACTTCTGCCGCGTCATCGGCCTCGAAATCACCGAAGATACAGTCCGCGCCATCGAAGCCGAAATGCGCAGGCTACACCAAGCCGACATCCCCTTCGTGCTGCACGAAGCGCCCACCGCACAGGTCATCGAGTTATTCAAGGCACAAGGGCTTGACGACAAAGTCCGACTGCTGACCACCATCCATGACCTCTATACCAAGTACTACACCCTCGGCGATATCGCCGACAGCTACTACGGATGTCTGGCCCCTTCGACCGGACATATAGGCGTATTTGCGCTCACCACCTACAAAGACGGGATGCTGCTGCGCTCCCTCGACCCGTCCAACCCCACGCAGACGCCCGAGCCCATAGTACAGGACAAGATGTTCAAGGCCTTCACCGACTATCTTGACTTCAACCGCATACTCGGCGTGAGCAACGTGGGCGAGCTGAACCGCGTAGCCGCCGACGGACGCACACGCGACCTAATCAACGTCGCCGAAGCCCTCCACCAAAAATATATCAGCGCCATAGCCGATGAAATCACACGCCGCCACCGCCAAGGAGGCGCACGCATCATACTCATAGCCGGGCCTTCGTCCTCAGGCAAGACCACGACCACCAAACGTCTGGCCATACAACTGATGACCAATCTGCTGCGTCCGGTGATGATTTCGCTCGACAACTACTTTGTAGACCGCGCACACACACCGCGCGATGCCGACGGCGAGTACGACTACGAGTCGCTATACGCCCTGGATCTGGACACCTTCAACAGCGACCTCCAGGACCTGCTTGACGGCAAAGAAGTCGGCCTCCCAACCTACGACTTCGCCACCGGAACACGCAAATACAAAGGCAACAAAATATCTCTGGGCGCCGACAGCGTCATACTCATCGAAGGCATACACGGGCTCAATCCCGAGCTGACGCCCTCCATAGCCGAAAGCGACAAATTCCGCATATATGTCTCGGCACTGACAACCCTCACCATCGATGACCACAACTGGGTGCCCACCACCGACAATCGTCTGCTGCGCCGCATAGTACGCGATTACAAATATCGCAACATCGGCGCCGCCGAAACTATACGCAGGTGGCCCAGCGTGCGCCGTGGCGAGGAAAAATGGATATTCCCATACCAGGAAAACGCCGATGCGACCTTCAACTCCTCACTGCTCTTCGAACTCGGCGTCATACGCCAATACGCCTGCGAGATACTCGGCGAAGTATCCTGCGACCAACCGGAGTACGCACAAGCATACCGTCTGCGCAAATTCCTGAGCTACTTCCCACAGATCGACAACCGCACACTGCCGCCTACATCGCTGCTGCGCGAGTTCCTCGGCGGGTCATCCTTCCACTATTGAGCCGCGAGGCGGCATACCCGGCCGCACAATGCCGACCACAGTCCGGGCACACCCAATCCGGCGACGCCCGCCCACGAAGGCAAAGACCCTGCCGGACAAACGCAATGTCCAAAAAAAAACGTACCTTTGGGTATGGAAAAACTACAGATAGCTTTTGACGGCAAACGCGCCGTACGCAATTCCACCGGGCTGGGCAACTACAGCCGCTACGCAATCGAAGCGCTATCCGCGACCTATCCCGGCCACGATTACGCCGTGATGTCTCCCGGAGGCAACGCCTCGCGCCTTGCCTCCGTCCTCGAGCGTCCGAACGTCAGCCTTGTCGAGCCGTTCAAAGCCATCGATCGACGTTTCGGTGCCCTTTGGCGCACCTTTGATATCACCGGCCAACTGGCCGACATGGGCGTAGACATCTACCACGGACTATCCAACGAACTGCCTCTTAACATTCGCCGCATCCCGTCGCTGGCCTCTGTGGTGACTATACACGACCTGATATGGCGGCGCTGTCCCAAGGACTACAAAGCCATGGACCGCGCCATCTACGACTACAAATATCGCCACAGCGCCATCAACGCCACGCGCATCATCGCCATCAGCCGCTGCACACGCGATGACTTGGTAAACGACTACGGCATCGACCCGGCCAAAATAGACATCGTATACCAAGGCGTCGATGCGACCTTTGTCCCTGCCGGCGAATACGACCGCATAGACATTCGCCGCCGCTACAACCTGCCCGAGCGCTACATCATAGGCGTAGGCACCATTCAAGCTCGCAAAAATCAGCTGCTGACCATGCAAGCCCTGGCCGCATTGGACAGCGACATCCATCTGGTACTTGTCGGCCGCCGCACTCCATATACTCGCAACATCGACCGATACGCCGCCGCGCATGGCCTGCAAGGCCGTCTGCACATCCTCGAAGGTATACCATTTGCCGACCTTCCGGCGCTATACAGCGCCGCCATATGTGCCGCCTACCCCTCGCGCTACGAGGGCTTCGGACTGCCCGTGGTCGAGGCCCTGAGCTGCGGAACTCCGGTGGTTGCCGCCACCGGCAGTTGCCTCGAAGAAGCCGGCGGTCCCGGAGCAATGTACGTCGACCCCGAAGACCCCGAGACCATGGCAGACGCATTGGCTCGGATATGCGGCGACAGCCGTTGGCGTCAATCCCTGGCCGACAGCGGACTGCGATACGTGCGGCGCTTCAACGCCGAGACATTTGCCCGGCAGACCATGGACTCATATCTCAAAGCCCTTGACGCTGTACGCCATCTATAGGCTACCATAAACCACTTACGCACACATGACAATGACGCAACAAGACAACGCAACACAAGAGAAGACACTGCTTATAGTCGGAGCCGGCGGATTTATCGGCGGATTTATAGCCCGACGCGCCCTCGAATTGGGCTATAACACCTGGGTGGGCGTACGCGCTTCCACCTCGCGACGCTACCTCAATGACCCACGCCTGCACTTCGTCGTCCTCGACTACGACAGCCAAGAATCCGTGGCCGCTACCCTGGCCGCTCAAGCCCCCGGCGGACGATGGCAATATATCATCTGGAACCTCGGCGCCACCAAATGCGCCAACTTCATGGACTTCAACCGCATCAACTACCAATACTTCACCGATTTTGCGGAGGTGCTGCGCCGCGATGGCCGACTGCCGGACAAACTTCTGTATATGAGCTCGCTCAGCGCCCTCGGTCCCGCCGAAGAAGACTCCGGCCGCCCCTTGGACGACACAACCATTCCACAGCCCAATACCCGCTATGGTGTCTCCAAAATTAAGAGCGAGACCTACCTGGACACCCACCCCGATGTGCCGTGGATAGTCTTCCGCCCCACCGGCGTCTACGGGCCGCACGAAAAAGACTATCTGATGATGATCAAAAGCATAGACGCCCATTGGGACTTTGCCGTAGGATACAAGCGCCAGATGCTCACCTTCATATACGTGGACGATTTGGTACAGGCCATGTTCGACGCCATAGCTGCCCCCGCCCAAAAGGTGCTGCACCACAAATATATCATCAGCGAAGATCGCTCATACTCGCAGAAAGAATTCCGCCAAATTGTGGCACGACATCTGCACCGTCGTGCCATCATCCCCATATGCCTGCCCATGTGGGCAGTGTATGCCGCCAGTGTTGTTGCCGAGAAAATAGGTGTGGCTCGCGGCAAGGCCTCCACGCTCAACCGCGACAAATTCAAGATTATGCGCCAACGCAATTGGACCTGCGACATCACACCGGCACAACGAGACTTCGGATTTAAGCCGCAATTCTCGCTGGACCGTGGCATCGAAGCCACTGTAGCCGCATACCTCGAAGCGAAAAAACAATCCAAAAAGCACAAGAAATGAATGATACGCCACGACAACCGCGACCGTGGTGGCTGACACTGTTGTGCCTATTCGTGGCCCTGTCCGGCATCGCCGGACCCGTGCTGACACTTGCCTCCGCGACAGACAGCCCTTTGCGCCCGCTTATGTGGGCCTTCCCCGCATATACAGCCGCTACCGCCGTATGCGCATGGATATGCTGGGAACAGCGAAAAGAGACCGCATGGATACTTATTGCCGTAGCCATACTTGCAACAGTGGCAATAAGCATGGCCGCCACATTACAGCCAACTGCCATATACTCAGGGAAGTAACCAAGCGCTGTCGAGCCGGCGAAAAAATTTTATCGTTTTTTTTAGCAAAAAATTTGGTGGGGAACGAAAAGAGCCGTAACTTTGCATCGCAAAAGCAAAACGGTCTGCCTTGCGAGAGACCGAAGTCGGCAGAGGTCGACGCCAAATTTTGAAATCGCAAGAAAGGATTTTTTCCACGGTGTGGTAGTTCAGCTGGTTAGAATACCTGCCTGTCACGCAGGGGGTCGCGGGTTCGAGTCCCGTCCATACCGCCAGAGGAGAGAGGAGAATGAGTAATCGTCTAATTGACTTCGGTCAGTTTCCGGCTACTCATTCTTTTCATATGTACGCTCCACTAATACGCACACGCCGCCATGCCTGTCCTGATGGATAGGCACGCCACAAAGCACCACAAAAGACAATGACCAAGCGAAACGAGCCTCTACATCTGCCGTCCTGCTACTGCGCGGGCATACACGAAGCCGGATGCGATGAAGCCGGCCGAGGATGCCTCGCCGGACCCGTATACGCGGCAGCCGTAATCCTGCCCGACGGCTTCACACACCCATGGCTCAACGACTCAAAACAGATGAGCGCCGCACGCCGTATGGTCCTGCGCGATGTCATCTTGTCCGAAGCCATAGCCTACGGCATAGGCGTGGTGGACAACACCGAAATCGACAGCATCAACATCCTGCGTGCCTCCATTCTGGCAATGCATCGCGCTCTGGACGCCCTGTCCATAGCTCCCGGCGCCGTTATCGTCGATGGCAACCGCTTCACGCCCTGGCGCGATGTCCCGTGGCAAACTTTAGTCAAAGGCGACGGACGCTTCGGAAATATCGCCGCCGCCTCCGTGCTGGCCAAGACCGGCCGTGACGCCTTTATGGACGAAGCCGCACAGCGCTACCCCATGTATCATTGGGACTCGAACAAAGGATATCCCACCGCCGACCACCGCGATGCCATCGCCCGATTCGGACCTTCGCCATTACACCGTATGACCTTCCGTCTGCTCCCCGACCCCACCCTCCCGGGGCTGTAGAATTCGGCACAAAACACACGGGCAAGAATTCTGCGGCACAAGTGCCGAGATAATTTTGGAGACACGTGTCACAAACCGCTACCCTATCCGTCATATATATGGACAACGACACAAAACAAATGGACAAATGAACAACCGAACACTCACACTCATCATAGGGCTTGGGCTGGCTTCCTTGGCAGTCATAGCGGCAGAAACACCCGGTCGAAGCAACCGACAAAATTCCACCCCCGTACTACGTACCACACAGGAAATCGTAGGAATCCTGCTCAACGGCTCAAACCGCGAAGGAATATCGTGGCACGTGTCACCCGAAACAGACCCGGACATCTTTGACACCTCGGCAGGCACAATATCTTTTGCATCCGACATCGACACCGTAACCTTGGAGGTAAAAGAATGGCAATCGGCACCGCTGAACATCCTGACCGCCGCAGGCGACACGGCACATGTGCTTGTCAAGCGCTCTGCCGCCGACCCCTATACCAATCCCAACCCCGAGTTGCTGAAAATCGCGCCCTCCGGGCTGCTGTCGCGGCAGCAAGTCCAATTTGACATCGACGCGCTCATATACACCATAGATCAGGTGCATCCCGACATCTTCTCGACATGTCGCCAAGCCGACTTGATGCGCACCGTCAATGCCGCAAGGAAATCCCTACCCGACTCGTTGACCATCACCGAGGCATACAAAGTTATGGCTCCGTTAGTAGCTATGATCGGCGACGGACACACCAATCTTTTCTTCCCGGGTCAGCAAGTATTTGTCAACGCCAAGGCGCTGCATATGCCGGTGTACATGGATGTCGCTTCCGACGGCACAATCACCTGCCAATCAAGCCTTGACTCCATAATACCGCGCGGTGCCAAGATTCTATCCGTCAACGGCATTCCGTCCTCCGAAATCATCGAATCGATGCTGCCCTACGTCAGCGGCGAGCGGCGGCCCTTTCGTCTGGCACGCATCAACAACTCCTTCTCAGGCCTGTATTACACGCTATACAAAGCTGATAGCTACGATGTCGAGTACCTGCCGCAAGGAGCCAAGCGGCCAATGCGCCACACATTCGAGCCGGTAGACTTCACCGAGGCCAAACGCCGCTGCCCCACAAGAAAGAATGTTTACAAAAAAGACTACTCCTTCACCATCGACGAAGCAAACAATGTGGCCGTCATGGACTTCCCGGCCTGCAAGGACGTAGACAATATCGAGGCCTTTGCCGACTCGATGTTCAGCACCCTGCGCCATCGACATATCGGCAATCTCATCATTGATGCGCGAGCCAATGGCGGCGGTAGTAATTACGTAGGCGACGTACTGCTGAAATACATCAGCCCCAAACCCTTCACCCAGATATCCAAAGGATTGGTAAAAGTTACACCAACCACACTAAGGTTGCTTGGATCTTCTATGAGCTCCACCACGCTGACATACGGCGAGGCCGACTCGACCTGGTACGACACCCCCTATACACGCGAACAGGGACACTATGACGGGCGTGTCATAGTGCTGTCCTCCAACGCCACATTCTCGGCCGGTGCGTCCTTTGTCTGGACCTTCAAGGAATGTGGCGCCGGGATGGTTATAGGCGAAGAAACCGGAGGCATGAACGTCTGCTACGGCGAGATACTGACATACGCCCTCCCCGTCTCCAAAATAGTCTGCGGCATCTCCTACAAACGTTTTTGGCAGATGAACGCCGAAGAAGACAACATACACGGCGCCATACCCGACATCGCCGTCAAAGCCGAAGACGCCCTCGATACAGCCTTACAATACATCAAAAAACACGAGATGACAACCGCCATCGACGGCAAATAAGCCAATCAAAACGAGAGACATTGCCAATCCGAGATAAGCGAACAAGCAGACATTTCGGAAGGCACACCCACCCGTGCAGACACCCCATACAGGATGCCTGCACGAGTTGTAATACCAACTTCTTAGCCCCTCCGAAGCAGCTCTTCGGGAGCGAACAATCCCATCTTTTAGATTTATTGGCATAGTTTGGCGGCGTTTTTGCCTGTACAAGAAGCTGACATCGCGAAAATTTCGTAAATTTGCATTTCAAATGCACCAATATACACACCGGGAGTCGGTAACGACACCCCACACCACCACACGAATATGCAATTAGATACAATCATAGCCCGGGAAGTTGTGGCAGCCGTCAAGGCACTATACGACATCGACACCACTGCCGACCAAGTACAGACCCAAGCCACACGCCGCGAATTCGAAGGTAATATCACTGTTGTGGTATTCCCATATGTCAAAGCAGCACGCAAGGCGCCCGAAGCCGTAGCCAACGAAATCGGCGCCTACCTTGCCGAGCACTCCGAGGCCGTGGCAGGATACAATGCCGTCAAGGGCTTCCTCAATATCGTCATAGCCCCCACATTCTGGGACAAAGTTCTGGCATCCATCGAAGCCACCCCGGACTTCGGCATCAAGGCCGCGACCGCAGACTCACCTCTGGTGATGATCGAATATTCGTCGCCCAACACCAATAAGCCGCTGCACCTGGGACACGTACGCAACAACCTGCTGGGCTACTCGCTGGCCCAAATACTCAAGGCTTGCGGCAATCGCGTGGTCAAGACCAATATCGTCAACGACCGCGGCATACACATCTGCAAGTCCATGCTGGCTTGGCAGAAATGGGGCAATGGTGCCACCCCCGAAAGCACCGGCAAAAAAGGCGACCATCTTATCGGCGACTTCTATGTCCTCTTTGACAAACACTACAAGGAAGAAGTCAAGGCCCTGATAGAAAAAGGTATGAGCGAAGACGAGGCTAAAAACCAAGCTCCGCTGATGCTCGAAGCACGCGAAATGCTCCGCCGTTGGGAAGCCAAAGACCCCGAAGTACGCCGCTTGTGGAAGATGATGAACGACTGGGTATATGCCGGCTTTGACGAGACATATCGCCGCCTCGGCGTCGATTTCGACAAGATATATTACGAAAGCGACACCTACCTCGAAGGCAAAGAAAAAGTCCTCGAAGGTCTCGAAAAAGGCATAATGTATCGCCGTGAAGACGGCAGCGTCTGGGCCGACCTCACCGATGCCGGGCTGGACCACAAACTGCTGCTGCGCAGCGACGGCACCTCGGTATATATGACCCAAGACATAGGTACCGCCAAACTCCGCTATCAGGACTTCCCCATAGACAAAATGATATACGTCGTCGGCAACGAACAAAACTACCACTTCCAAGTACTGTCGCTGCTGCTTGACCGCCTCGGATTTGCCTGGGGCAAAGACCTCGTACACTTCAGCTACGGAATGGTCGAGCTGCCCGATGGCAAGATGAAGTCCCGCGAAGGCACCGTTGTCGATGCCGACGACCTGATGGCCGATATGGTGAATACCGCACGCGAAGTGGCACAACAGGCCGGCAAACTCGACGGCCTCAGCGAAGCCGACATCGATGCCATAGCCGAAACCGTCGGGATGGGCGCCCTCAAATACTACCTGCTCAAGGTAGACCCGCGCCGCAACATCACCTTCAACCCCAAAGAGTCTATCGATTTCAACGGCAATACCGGACCATTCATCCAATACGCCTACGCTCGCATCTGCTCGGTGCTGCGCAAGGCTGCCGATAAAGGTCTCTCCATAGGCGACTACAGCGCCGTAGTGCCCACCGAGAAGGAAGTATCACTGATACAGCGCCTTGCTGACTTCCCCGATGTAGTGGCCGAAGCCGGACGATCGTATTCTCCCGCACTCATAGCCAATTACATCTACGAAGTAGTCAAGATGTACAATCAATTCTACCACGACCACACCATCCTGGGCGAAGAAGACCCCGCCGTACGCTCGCTGCGCCTCGAGCTGTCGCGCCAAAGCGCACGCGTAATACGCACAGCCACCGCGCTGCTGGGTATCAAGGTGCCCGAACGCATGTAAGCCCATTGCGACCATAATAGCACAATAGCCGTTATAGCCACCGTAGGCCATTGCCCACATAATTCTTATTATTCCCATCATTTCCACAAAACCAATCTCCTAACATAAAACAGAAAAAAACAATGAACAACTACCCTCCCCAATTCAACGGTAACACCTATGGTACCACCACCCAAAGCACGGTGTACACCTCCTCCGTATCCTCGGTGATGAAACAAGTCTATGTGCGCATGACTCTGGCACTCGTAGTCACGGCATTCGTATCCCTGTTCTGCGCCAACTCACTCGGATACATGCTCTTCATTGCCCAGAACTCATGGGCCATGTGGGGCCTGGTTCTCGTCGAGCTCGGCTTGGTCATCGGCATCAGCGCCGGCATCAATAAGCTCAGCTCCACCACGGCCACCATTCTGTTCTTCCTCTTTGCCGTGGTCAACGGCATGATGCTTGCACCCATATTCATCGTATACACCGGCGTGTCCATCGCCAAGACATTCTTCATCACCGCCGGCACCTTTGGCGCCATGAGCGTCTACGGCTACTTCACCAGCAGAGACCTCAGCCGCATAGGCTCGTTCCTGTTCATGGCTCTCATCGGCCTCATCATCGCCAGCATCGTCAACATCTTTTTGAAGAGTTCCGGCCTTGAATGGGCCATCACCTTCGGCGGCGTACTCATCTTCGTAGGCCTCACCGCATGGGACACCCAGCAAATCAAGCGCATGGCACAGGAAGCTCCATCGAGCTCCGTAGGCCGTCTGGCCACCCTCGGCGCCCTGAGCCTCTATCTTGACTTTATCAATATGTTCTTGTACCTGTTGCGCATCTTCGGAAACCGCAACTGACACCATCAGGCCACAATATGGCGCCATTAGGGGAAAACGGCCCCTAATGGCGCCGTTTTATGGGAACAACGTCCAATGACACAGAAAAACATCTACAAAGAACTGCTGCGACTCGGCGGCCCCATACTCGTGGGACAGTTGGGCATGATTGCCGTCGGCTTTGCCGACAATATCATGGTCGGCCACTACTCGACGGCCGCCTTGGCCTCAGCATCGTTTGTCAATAATGTGTTCAACGTTGCCATACTGGCCTGCATCGGCTTTACATACGGCATCACGCCCATAGTAGGCCGTCTCTTCGGCGCCGGGCGCACCGGAGACATCGGCGCAAGCGTACGCGTAGGCCTGCGCATCAACATCTTGTACTGTTTTATAATCATGGCCGTGATGACGATGCTATACTTCAATCTCGGCCTGTTGGGACAGCCCGAAGAACTGCTGCCACTCATACGCCCGTACTTTCTGATAAGCCTTGCCGGACTGCTTCCCATCACGGTGTTCAACGTCTTTGCGCAATGGAGCTACGCCGTGGGCAATTCAAAGATGCCCATGTGGATAATCCTGGCAACCAACGGCATGAATGTCCTGGGCAATTATGCCCTGATATACGGCAACTGGGGAATGCCCGAGCTCGGGCTTGTAGGCGCCGGTCTGAGCACCCTTGCGGCGCGCGTGGCAGCACCGGTGGCCATTCTGGCAATATTCTTCATGCGACGATGCAACGGAGCATACGCACGCGGATTTCGCCGCAGCGATGGTCCACATGAAGAACCTCGGAGTTCAATGGTATGGCGCACATCCTTCCCGGTATCCATACAAATGTCTCTCGAGACAAGCGCCTTCTCCGGCGCGGCAGTGATGGCCGGATGGCTTGGCGCCATAGACCTCGCTGCATTCCAAATCATTGTAATTGTGGGCACACTCGGCTTCTGCATCTATTACTCTCTCGGAGCGGCCATAGCGGCCAAGGTCGCCGTAGCCTCAGGCATCGGCGCCGAAGCCAACGCGCATATGCGGCGCATCGCCTCGGCGGGATACCGCATCATGCTTGCGCTCATGACATTGTCATCCATAGTTTTTGCCCTTTGGGGTAAAGACATTATGGGCGCATTCAGCAACGACCCGACTGTGGTCGCCGCCGCAGGCATGCTTATTGTTCCACTGCTGCTGTACCAGCTCGGAGACGCCACACAGATTACCTTTGCAAACGCCCTGCGCGGCACCGGCCACGTCCTGCCCATGCTATGGATAGCCTTTTTCTGCTACCTCGTCCTCGGACTGCCCTCAACGTACCTTCTGGCCTTCACCGCCGGACTTGGATTGTGGGGCATCGTCCTCAGCTTCTCAATCAGCCTTTTTTCGGCCGGTGTACTGTTTCTGGCTTATTTTGTGAGGGCTACCGGAAATCGAAGTTCCAAGCGCTCTCAGAACCATTGACGCATGCGGTGCACCGCCGCGCTTATTGCCAGCGTGATTGCCGCCGCAGCCACAAGTGCAGCGCCATAGGACAATTCGAAAGACAGGTGCGGCGCAAGACGATGCATACCGGCGATAACCGGGACATGCAGCAGAAAAATTTCCATGGAAATGCTCCCCAAATAGGATAGGGGTCGCGAAGCCATCGCGCGCACCCCGGCCAAAGCCTTGCCATCGGTGAGCGCAAAGACACAAATAACGACAGCGATCGGCAACCAAAAGATGGCACCAAGCTGCCAAGGCAAACCGACGCAGGCATACACAGGCACCAATGCCGCCACAAGCGCCATAGAAGCCGCCTGTAGCGCAAAGATGGCACCGGATGACAAATTCCCCATCCTCGCCCGCAAGACGCCGCAGAGGCGAAATATAACCATCCCCAAGAAAAAGTCCCACACGCGCGCCGGAGGGAAGATATACAGCCACCGCGTGGCGATATCCTTGTCCGCCCCGGCAGCATCGGTCACAACGTATGCCGCAATCATAAGCGCAAAGCCGACCGCGACCGTGGCCGCAAGAGTATGCAAACGCATGGTCGCCACGCGGCGTGCCAACCACGGGAACAAGAAGTACAGAAACACAAGAGTCGACAGAAACCACGCCGGCCCGTTGGTCTCAAAATAGGCCTCCGAAGTCCAGCTTTGGAGCAGCAACGCCGATAGGATATCAGCCGTTGTGTCGGCAAAGGCCCACGGCATAGTCACAAAAGCCACGGCAAGCGCCACCAAATGCATGGGATAGATGCGCCACAAGCGGCGCCGCATAAATCGTGCAAGGTTCAGCGAGCCGGACGCCGCACGCTCCCCATAGCCGCTCATAAGCCCGTAACCGCTGAGCGCAAAAAAGAATGCGACGCCACAGTCGCCGCCAAAGTCAAAGGCGCCGATACCGCTCCATTCGAAGTGCGACATAAAGACCAACGCCACGAATACGAAGCGTAATCCTCCAAAACTGTATATTGCTTGCTGTTGCATACGTCGGTGGTGGGGAAACCGGAGGCGAGGGTGGGTGAGAGTGACATGGGAGCTATGGGAAAATGAGAGCTATGGCATTGCTCCCATTATTCCCATCATACTTGCCCTTGAAAAAAAGCGGGGCAGGGGCTTCGGTGCCCTCTGCCCCGCAAGGGTTGTCGCTTTTGAATTATTCCAACCCTTTAAGAGTGTTCACACGTGCGTCAGACGGTGAGAATTTCTTTTTCTTTGGCCGCAAAGATTTCGTCAATCTTTTTCATAAAGCGGTCGTGGATTTTCTGAGCCTCTGTCTCGGCGTCTTTCTCGACATCCTCGGGCATGCCTTGTTTGACGGCCTTTTTGAGGCTTTCGATAGCATCGCGGCGGGCGTTACGTACGCTTACCTTGGCTTGCTCAACTTCGCCTTTGCACTGCTTGACAAGCTGTTTACGGCGCTCTTCGGTCAGCGGCGGGATGCAGATGCGTATCACCTCGCCATTGTTTTCGGGCATGATGCCGAGGTCGCTGTTGATTATTGCACGTTCGATTTCCTTGAACATATTTTTCTCCCAAGGAGTGATGGCGATGGTACGTGCATCCGGAGTTGTGATATTGGAGACATTGCTCAAGGGTACGGCGCTACCGTAGTAGTCTACGCGAATGCCTTCGAGAATCTTGGGGTTGGCACGTCCGGCGCGGATGCGTGCCAGGGTTTCTTCGAGATAAGCCACCGACAGTTCCATCTTCTCGGAAGCCGGGGTGAGGTATGTCTTAGGGTCTGTCATTGTTGTATGTTTTTGGTGGTTTGTATTGTCAGGTAGATGTTGTCCCACTCAGTATACAAGCGTGCCCACGGCGGTGTCACCTTCCACGGCGAGAGCTAAGTTGCCCGGGACGTCCATATTGAATACAATAATCGGCATACGGTTTTCCTTGCACATTGCAGTCGCCGTAAGGTCCATCACACGCAGGCCTCGGGTATAAACCTCATCATAAGTAATGCGGTCGAAGCGTGTGGCCGTGGGATCTTTTTCCGGGTCGGCGGTATATACGCCGTCCACGCGCGTGCCCTTGAGCATCACATCGGCGGCAATTTCGACAGCACGCAGAGCCGCGCCCGTGTCGGTGGTAAAGAAGGGATTACCGGTGCCGCCGGCAAGTATAGCGACCTTGCCGCGGTTGAGCGCCTCGACGGCGGCGCGGCTGCTGTAATATGCTCCCACGGGGTACATATTGGTGGCCGTAAATACGCGTGCCGGGCACCCTATGCTCTCGAGAGCGCTGCGCAATGCCAGCGAATTGATGACCGTAGCCAACATTCCCATCTGGTCACCGGTAACACGATCGAAGCCACGTGTGGCGCCGGACAATCCGCGGAATATGTTGCCGCCACCGATGACTATAGCCACCTGTACGCCGCTGTCAACCACGGACTTAATCTGGTGAACATAACTCTGGAGTACACTGGTGTCGATACCAGTGCCGGCCGGTCCGGCGAGACTTTCGCCGCTAAGTTTCAAAAGTATCCTGTGGTATTTGGATTGCATATCCGTATGGTGTTGTTAGGTGTGCAGTGTCTTTATGCTTTCTTTGTACTCGCAAAAGTAAACAAAATTCTTCGCCCGCGCAAATATTGCATTCTTTCCACCTACAATTCCACCTCGACCCAATATTGTCCTAAATAAA
>DAAP01000024.1 GCA_001701165.1 Bacteroidales bacterium H4
TTTATACTGTCGAATCCGGAATGTCATTATAATGTCGAATGTCGAATTGGGCTGCGCCCGGGCATTGCCGGCGGATGGTCGGAGTGATGTGGGAGCTATGGGAACTATGGGAATGATGGGAGTGATGTTGGAGCTATGGGTGGAATGCGGAATCTGAAATCTGCGCTGCGCCCGGAGACGATAGGCGCGGATAAGGACTTTAAGGACCTTAGGGCCTTTAAGGACTTTAGTGACGGGTGGGGACCGGCGCGAGTGGTTGAGGTGTTCTATGGGGGCGTATATGGTGATGTTGGAGCTATGGGAGCTAAGGAAATGATGGGGGCGCCGTGCGCGATGTGGAAGTGCCGGTGATGGATGAGATGCGAGCGATGTGGAAACGATGGGAATTATGGCATGGCCGGGCGAGATACGAGAACTTGGACACTCTGAGGGCTCTGAGTGCGGATATCTTTGAGTAGACGTACAGAGATAGTATAATAAAGGCAGGAATGAGTGTATGGAATGGGAATTGGCGGCAGGGAATGTGTAGTCGGTTGTGTCAGTATTGGAGGTATACGAAGGGTACAAGATCGGCAGAACGTGTTTGTATGACGGCAAAGATGACGGCTGCGAGGATTATGGCTTGCAGTACGGCCGGACATGCAGCGTATGTTTGCTGTAGGTGTATTGTCCATGCGTGAGGACTCATGTGAAGCAGTAGGCCTGTAATGATGGCAATAAATACTAATGGGTATGCGTTTACGATTTGTGGTAGCATGTCCCAATGGGGGCTTTCGGTTATTTGATTAAGCATGTCGCCAAGGGTTTCCATGGATGGTGCGCGGAAAACGGCAAAACCTATTACGACAAGCATAAATGTGAGTGTGATGTTGAAGGCTATGGCAGGCATTGAGTTTTTGATCCATTGTGGGGTGTGCCATATTTTGTGCAGTAGCTTGTGTATGGCCAATAGTGCGCCGTGGTAGGCTCCCCATATGATATACATCCACGATGCACCGTGCCATAAACCTCCGATAACCATAGTGAGCATTAGGTTGGTATACATACGTATTTGGCTGCATCTGTTACCGCCCAAAGGTATGTATATGTAGTCGCGCAGCCATGTGGAGAGTGAGATGTGCCATCTGCGCCAAAATTCGGTGGGGCTTTGTGATTTGAATGGTGAGTTGAAGTTGTCTTTGAAACGGTATCCCAGAAGGAGGGCAATGCCTATTGCCATGTCGCTGTATCCCGAGAAGTCGCAATATAATTGTATTGTAAATCCGATGGTCCCGAATATGTTCTCTATGCCTGAGTACAGGGACGGATTTTCGAATATTCTGTCTACAAAATTTCCGCTGATATAGTCTGCAATGATGACTTTTTTGACGAGGCCTGTCATGATGAGGAAAAAGCCTTCGCCGACCATAACACGTGTGGCTTCTGCACGGGCCTGTATTTGGGGTATAAGGTCGCGTGCGCGTACTACGGGACCGGCAAGAAGCGGCGGGAAAAATGTGAGGAAGAACGCGTAATCGAGGAAGTCGTGTACCGGGGTCATCTTGCCGCGGTAGATGTCTACAATGTAGGATATTGACCTGAATGTGAAGAATGATATGCCGGCAGGTAGTATGATGTCGAGCGCGTCAAAATGTGTTCCAGTGATATTTGCAATTGTTTCGTAGAGTAGATTGAAGTACTTGAAGTACACGAGCATACCCACATTTACAATCACGTTTATGGCTACAATGGAGCGTTTGACCCATCTTTGACCGGCGCAGCCCATCCATCGCCCGAGGAGGTAGTCGCTTACGCATACGCCCATGAGGATGAAGCAGCATTCGGCGCTGTTCTTGTAATAGAAGTATAGAGAGAAGATGATGACAAATACCATCTTGACTGTATGGTGTCGGCGCATCATACGGTATATGGCAAGGAACAGCAAGAAGATGAGCATGAAGGCGCAAGTGTTGAACAACAGCGGATTGTGGCTGTCGTACAGCAGTGCGCTTGTCAGTGCTTCAGTGTCTATCAATTGGGCTATATTTTCCATTGTCTAAATTGTGGATGCGCTACGAGCCGTGAGGTGTCAGCGACGTCGTCTGCGCCTTCCTTTGTTTCGTTTTTTGGAAGACTTGGTGCTTTTGTATTTTTTCTTCGGGGAGCGTGATTTCTTGACTTTAGGGGTGCGTTTTGTCTCCGATGTCGAAACCTCTGATTTTGGGGCTGTTGACTGCCCTTCGCTGTTGTGCGGTTCGGCGGTGATGGCAGATGCCGGGATTTTGGCAACGGCTTTGCCTGTAAGAGCCGCGTCCAAAGCTTCGGCGAGCAAATCGCCTTCAAGGTGGTATCCGGCCCATGTGCGGTGGATGCGGTCGCCTCCGAGCAGGTGCGCTGATAGCCAAAGTGTCGAGGAGCCGTTGCCTCCGGCGACATCATACCAGTCCCAGGTAGCGATATGGTGTTGTTCGCCGTATCGGAGTATAGCCGAGCGCAGGCGTGCGATGTTGCTGTTGACGGCGAATGACCGCACTCGCCTTATCTTGGCGCGTTTGCGGCGCTTACGCCGTGTGCGTACGGTAGTGTAGACGGTGCGCTGGCATTCGGATGGAGTTGTCAGCAATATGTGCACGCCGGGGTTGTGCGTGTTTATGTCTGATACAAGTGCATCGATTTGCCTTGTGAATGCTTCGTCTGATATTTTCCCGAACGCTTCGTTTGTGCCAAGGCTGACTATAACCAAATCCGGGGCAAGTTGTCGCAGCGAGGCTCCAAATCCGCCTATGCTGTTGTATTGTGAGAATGTCGCTCCATTATTGCCTATTGCGTGGTATCGGATGCCGTGGTCATCGCGTCTCAATTCAAAGCCGTAGATGTTGCCGCCTGGGGCGTCTATCGTGATTGTGCATGCCGATACTGCGTGGTCGAGCACGGCAAGTGTGGCGTTGTTGCCATCTATTTCGTCAAATGCGACTTTCGCCGAGCCCACAGTGACTTCCGAGATGGAAATTTCGCCGCGTCCATATACAGCGATTGCGTCAAAAGGCTGTGCATTTGAAATATCAAAGGATACCGTGGAAGCGGGCATGGCCAGTGATATTCCCGTAAATCCCATTGTCGTGGGCCACGGCATGCGCATGAGTTTGGCCGAAGTGAAAGACGCTGATGATGTGATGCGATAGTCGGTGGGTTGGTTTGTACCTGCGAGACGGAATGGAATGATTAGTCCGCGACCGGCGCTGCCATATCGATGTTGGAGATGGCGCCGTACGCGCGATGTGTTGCCTTCGGCTTGTATGTGTGAGTCTCCGATATGTACGATGTCAAGGGTAGCGTGTCCGGCTGCCGCTTCTTTCAAAATCTGCTGCAGCCCCGACCAGTCGGCGCCGTTGAGATGTATTCTGTTGGCATTGTAATGGATAAATGCGTATCGGCGAGATTTCGAGCCGTCTTCACGATCCTCGCCGAATACCGGATTGGCGCGGACGTCCGCGTCCGTTGTATCAGGCGATGTCGCAAGTTCCTCGGTTGAGACTGCGTACATGGTCGTAGCCCCGGTTGCAAGGGCTGTCAATGACAATGCTAATATGAGGACACGCACAATCATTTGAGAGCGGCAATGATAGCGTTGTATAGTAGTATTGCCAGTCGGCTGCCTCCCTTGGCGTTGAGGTGTATGTAGTCCGGGTTTATTTCGCCGGCATCGCGCCATTCGATGACGGCATTATCGCCGCCCATAGCTGCGCGAGTGTCCCAGAACAATGCGCATCCAAAGCGTGCGGCATCGCGTTGGGCGTCCACCATGGCTTGTGCCGTAGGCATGGACTTGACTTGTGTGCCTAATTTTTGTCCTCGGTCGCCGATGCCCATGATCATGATGTCTGCATTGGGGTAGCAGGCACGCAGGCGTTGTATCAGCGAAACCATCAGTTTGGAGTACCCACCATAAGACTTCTGCTTGGAAGTCAATGCGTTGATGCCGTATTCGATGATTATTAAATCATAGTCAACGTATTGTCGCATTTGCGCTGCAAGTTCGATGTTGGTTTTGCGGTTGGCCACGCCCGAATTGCCTCGCAGGGACATGCAGTCGACAGCTATGCCGTTGGCGCCGTCGAGATATGCTCCCAATACCACGATGCCAGGTGTAGTAGTCGAGATGGAAGCCTTCTTGGTAGTTCCTTCCACCTGAATGCATTGTACGTTGGGCGATGCTGCCAATGTGTGGGTGCTTGTTTCGGAGTCGGTGGATATTGTGATGCTGCCTCCTTCCGGTGCTATGCACAATAGGCGGGTGCGCGACCATCCCGCTTCGCCTTTGGCGGCTTTGAAAGTTGTTTGCGACTTGGATGTGCTGACAAAGTATTCGCCCGATAGCGAGCGGTAGGCGTCTTTAGCGTTTTTGCGTATGTCCATTTGTTTCCATCCTGAGCAAGTCTGTCGCACCGTGCGGCGAAATCCGGGTATCTCGCTTTGCAGGTACATATATCCGACGCCGGCGCCGCCGTATACTTTGCGTAAGTCGCGGCGCAGGTCTCCAGTTAGGATATCTCCTTCTATGTAGCTGTCGCCGATGACGGCTATGCGTGCCTGTCTGCCGGTTGCTAAAGCAAAGCGCAATCTCTGCATTCCCGTATTGGCTTTTGTGTAATCTTCGATGAGTACATCACCGGCCGCATTGCGCGGGATAGGCATGGCTGCCCGGACGTGTGCCGAGTCGGGTATGGTCAATGCAACGGCCGAACTGTTTGACCCCTTGGGTGTTGTGATTGTATCGCTCGTGACCTTTTCGTACTCTGTCTCGGTAAGTGCGTTTTCCAATTCTGGGTCTATGGGTTCTTCTGCCGTTGCCTTGGTTTCGCCGCCGTCGGTGATGTCTGCAAGAAGGTTGAAGTCCTTGATGCAATTGTCGGTCCACTTGCCCCATGGACATATCGATAATGCCGCTATGATGGCGACGGCCAGTGCAAGTATGGCCAATGCACGCGACGGCGCGGGCTTGTTTGGCCTGTCTTGGTTTTGTTGTGTGTCTTTTTCGTTATCCATTTGGTCAAATGCTGTTGAGGATAGAGCGCAGAAGGCCCGAGGCCTTCAATGCCGTTTCGTTTCGTTCGGATTCTGCGTCCGAATTCGATAGAATTCCGCTGCCGGTATATATGCAGTACCGGCCTTGGTTGTCGGTATGGGCGCACCGTAAAGTCACAAATGCTTGTGCCGTCTTGTCGTCCTCTATGGAGATATATCCGCCGTATAGTTGTCGCGGATGTTTTTCAAACTTACGGATGAGTCGCAGGGCGGTGTGGCGCGGCCATCCGCCGAGTGCCGGAGTCGGGCTTAGAATGTCCAATAGCTCGCGATAGGCATTGGGTGAAGCGGTTGTGCCGTATATGTGTGTGCATATATGAGTTACGGCGCCGCTGGCTACATTGCAGGTGTAATTCCGGATGTTCTGTACGTGTGCCTTATTGAGCTGGCGGATGATTTCGTCTGAGACTATAGCCTGTTCGCGGATGTTTTTGATGTCCCATTGACACAACCCATCAGCCGGGGTCGGCATTGTGCCGGCTAAGGCCATCGTCGATATTCTGCCGGAATCTAATTTCATGTCCAGCAAACGTTCGGGTGTTGAGACTATCCATGTCCCGGTCTCGGGTGTGTGCAGCAGTATGTTGAAGTTGTTGGGTGTGTTCTTGAAGTAATCCAGCGCCACGGCCACGGTGTCCTTGGCAAGTGCTTGTGACTGTCCGCAAATGATACGGGATAATACGGCTTTACCATTGCTCCGGGCTACTATGCACTTTAAGCTCTCAATGTCGGCCATGTAGAGTGCTTCATCGGTGCTGTCGGTGCATATAGTCGCGGTCGTCTTTGCTGTGCCTGTGGCTCGTAGCGCCTCATCAGGGGTGAGCCCGTCGTATATTGCAATGCCTGACGAATAAGGACGGGCAAAATCTACGGCGACAAGGCGACGTATACTAAGTCGCGGCTCGTCTCCGCAGATCCAACGCAGACTTTTAGACCTCGGGATACTGTATATGGCTGCTCGTAATCCTGAGCTTAATGCATGGCGCATAGCAGGGACTATGTTTTTGTATGCACGGCCATGCAAATTGTGCGGTTGGTTTTCTGCCATTGAAAAAGTCATGCTAAAACACCTATTAGGTCGTAGGGTAGGGCCTCGGTAATAGTTACATTGACAAACATCCCCGGATGTATATCTGCCGGTACGGCTGTGCGTGGAATCAGAATTTCCGGGTCTACTTCAGGCGAATCCCATTGGCTGCGGCAGGTGACATATTCGTCCCCGATGCTATCAACCACAACCTCGAATGTTTGCCCGACTTTGGCGAGGTTTGTTTCGGCCGAAATCTCCTGTTGTTCTTCCATCAAGATGTCAAGGCGTCGTTGTTTCTCCTGTTCGGGAATGTTGTCCCGGTAATGAGTGGCACCATAAGTGCCTTCCTCTTCGCAGTAGGCGAAGGCGCCCATGCGTTCGAAGCGTTGCTCGCGCACAAAATCCAGCAAATCTTCGAATTCGGCCTCGCCTTCGCCGGGAAAACCGACCATAAGAGTGGTGCGGATGTGTATGCCCGGAACTTCACGGCGTATGCGTGCAAGCAGCTCCACTGTCTCGGCACGAGTGATGTGTCGTCTCATGTTTGCGAGAACCTTATCGCTGCTGTGTTGTAGTGCTATGTCGAGATACTTGCAGATGTTGTCGTGTGTCGCCATAACCGGTAAAATCTCGTAGGGGAAATCGGCGGGGTAGGCATAATGTAGACGTAACCAATGTACGCCTTCAATGGCAGCCAGTCGCTCTAATAGTGAAGCTAATGCTCCTTTCAGCCCCAGATCTTGGCCGTAACTGCTCAGGTCCTGTGCTATGATATTGAACTCGCGCACGCCGTTGCGTGCCAATGTCTGTACTTCAGAAACAATTTCATCGGCCGGACGAGAGTGATGCCGACCTGTAATCAGAGGAATGGCGCAAAAGGCGCAAAAGCGATTGCACCCTTCGCTGATTTTTATGTAGGCATGGTGGGGCGGGGTAGTGAGTATTCTCTCCCAAAGTGCGGACGACGGATGCGCGTGTGCCAAGTCGCGAGCGACGTCTACCCAGTCGAATTTGCCATACCAGCGATCTACTTCCGGAATTTCGGCTGCCAATTCGTCGCGGTAGCGCTGCGACAGACATCCCATGACGGTAAGCCCGCCTATACGTCCCGAGGTACGTGCCTTGGCACACTCCAAAATCATATTTATGGATTCTTCCTTGGCATCGCCTATAAATCCGCATGTATTGATTATGACTTCATCGGCTCCGTTGATGTCATCGCTGTCGTGGTCCACCGAAAATCCGGCATCGCTAAGCATACGCATTACCCTCTCGCTGTCCACAAGATTTTTGGAACAACCCATAGTGATGATGGACACTCTCTTTTGCTCCATGTCTATATCGTATTCCAAGAAGGTCAGTCCTTGACCGGCCCGTTATCGAACAATGAACGTACAAATTCTTGGCGGTCAAACACCTGTAAATCGTCTATGCCTTCGCCCAGGCCGATGTATTTTACAGGAACTTGCAACTCATCGCTTATGCCGATGATGACGCCGCCCTTGGCTGTGCCGTCCAGTTTTGTTACGGCAAGTTCGGTGACTTGCGTGGCTGCGGCAAATTGCCGTGCTTGTTCGAAGGCGTTCTGCCCTGTACTGCCGTCCAATACAAGCAATACTTCGTGGGGCGCATCGGGTATTACGCGTTGCATCACGCGTTTTATTTTGGATAATTCCTCCATTAACGCGCTCTTGTTGTGCAGTCGTCCGGCTGTGTCAATAAGCACTACGTCCGCTTGCTGTGCCACGGCAGAAGAAAGTGTGTCAAAGGCCACGGCCGCCGGATCTGCATTGATGTGCTGTTTTATGATGGGGACATCGGCTCGCTGTGCCCATACCTCGAGCTGTTCGATGGCTGCGGCACGGAAGGTGTCGGCGGCACCGAGCATCACCTTGTTCCCTGCGCGTTTGTACAGGTGAGCCAATTTCCCGATGGTCGTGGTTTTGCCTACGCCGTTTACGCCGACAACCATGATGACATATGGGCGCTTGTCCGCCGGGACTTCAAAGTCGCCAAGGTTTGAGGACTTGGTTTCGTCCTTGGTTAGTAAGGCTGAAACCTCTTCGTAAAGAATCTTGTAGAGTTCGTCCAGACCCATGTACCTGTCGCGTGCAACGCGGTCTTTGAGCCGGTCGATGATTTTCAGCGAAGTTTCCGGACCGATATCGCTGCTGATAAAGATGTACTCGAGTTCGTCGAGAAAGTCTTCGTCAATGGTGCTGCGTCCGGCTATTGCTCGTTTGATTTTGTCTAAGAGCCCGGTTTTTGTCTTTTCGAGACCCTTGTCGAGGGTTTCCTTTTTTTTCTTGGAAAATAGTCCAAACATATATTGTCTGATGAATTTATATACACAATAATCAAGCCGTTACGGCCGTTGTGTTGAGTCGTGACGGATTTGGATGTCGTCATCGCGGCCACGCCGGGTCGCGCGCGTACTTAAGTAAAGTATGCAAAGGTACTAATTTTTTGTGATAAGAGCTATATGTCGGACCGATAGGATGTGTCGGTCGGCGGCTTGATGTGGACGCCGGCTTGCATGTGCGTACCCGTGTTTTTGATTCAGCATTTATGGTTGGCGTAATACGTTCCCGAATGAAGGGTGGCTGCCGGTCCGGTCATTAAGATGTGTCCCGTGGCTTTGTCTCGGTCGATTAGCATGTTACCGCCGAGAAGTCGCACTGTTATCGGCCAGTCGGCACGCCCTGTCAGTACGGCAGCCGTCGCGGCGGCACATGCTCCTGTACCGCAAGCCATTGTCTCGCCTACGCCGCGTTCCCATGCGCGGACCGAAAGAGTGTTTTTGTCATCTGTTCGGGCAAATTCGATATTGGCACGTTCGGGCCAAATCTCGTGCTTCTCCAATTCCGGGCCGAGTGTGTGCACCATCTCGTCCGTGAAGCTGTCGACAAAGACTACGCCGTGTGGATTGCCCATGGATACGGCGGTGACTTTCACTCGCTTTCCGGCGACGTCGATAGGGGTGTCAAGCATAGCGTCTGCATCGAAATTCACCGGTATGTCGGATGGCGTGGTCATGGGCAGCCCCATGTCTACGGTCACGGATTCGACAAGTCCGTCAGGAGCCGTATGCAGTTGCAGCGACTTGATGCCGCTGAGTGTTTCGATTGTAAGATGGTCGGCTTTCGTGATATGATTGTCGGACACATATTTGGCTACGCAGCGGATGCCGTTGCCACACATCTGGGCTTCTGTACCGTCGGCGTTGAAAATTCGCATGCGGCAGTCGGCTTTGTGACTTGGCAGTATGGCGATGATGCCATCGGTGTCGAGGCCTGTATGTCGGTGGCTCATCTCGACGGCGAGTGATGACAGATTGCTGATTTGTCGGTCAAAGCAGTTGATAACCACGAATTTGTTGCCTAAACCTTGCATTGTGACAAAAGGTATCGATGAGTGGACGTCTGCGGAGTAGCTGGAGTTTTGTCCGCACGTCTTGACAGACTGCTCCAAACGTTTCAGCCCCTCGGTAAGGACCAGACGCGGTACGCCCACATTCATGCGCATAAAACCATGGCCTTCCACGCCAAAAGATATGCCATCGCTGAGTGCCAAATGCCCGTTGCATATCAGCATTTTGACCAAGTCTTCTTGGGTCATGCCCAATTTGCGAAAATCAAGCCAAATGGTGAACGATGCATCCGGTCGATGCATGGACACGTTTGGAACTCTTTCGGATAGGAATTGTTCGGCAAAGTCGATGTTGTCTTGTAGGTACTCCAAGACTTGGTCAAGCCACGCTTCGCCGAGGTCGTAGGCGGCCTGTGTTGCAACCATCGCTGCTATGGGCGGCGTGTTGAATTCGCTTGCAGACAGCCAGTCGAAAAACGGCTCACGCAGTTTCGGGGATTTGACCACGGCCCAGGCGCTTACGATGCCGGGAATATTGAAGGTCTTGGAAGGCGCGCCAAGCGTCACTGTAATATCTCGGGCATAGTCTGAGACGTCGGCTGTGGGTATGTGCTTGGTTCCATGGAGCATCATGTCTCCGTATATCTCATCGGACACGAGTATGATGCCTTGGGCGCGGCATATCGATGCCACGCGGGACAAGGATGCCTTGTCCCATTGCAAACCTATGGGATTGTGCGGATTGCAGATAATCATCATAGCCGGTCGTTGGCTTGCTATGACGTCCTCGAGGTTGTCGAAGTCCATGATATAGTTGCCTCGGCTGTCAAGCTTCAGGGGATTGGCAACCACGCGTCGGCCGTTGCCCTCTATGACGCTGCGGAACGAGTGGTACACAGGCGGCTGAATCAAGATGCCGTCTCCGGGACGGCTGAAATAATTGATGCACAGGCTCAGAGCTTTCTTCAGTCCGGGCATGAATGTTATTTCATCGGCCTGAACATGCCATCCGTGACGTCTATCGAGCCACGAAATGATACTATTCCAAAAATCGGCGGGAGCGGATGTGTATCCCAGTACGGCATGGTCGAGACGTCGGCGCAATGCATCAATGATGCATGGACAAGCCTCAAAATCCATGTCGGCGATCCAAAAAGGCAATAGGTCGTGGCGGCCGAATTTGCGGTCCATTTCTTCTATCTTGGTGGCACAAGTGTCGTGTCGATCCACCACATTATCAAAGTTGTAGCTATTATTCATTGTTGTGAAGTCGGGCGTTAAGCCTGTCATAGGATATGCTTAAATCTGGGGAAAGGGGGAGCGCAAAGGTATAAAACTATTTCCATATTCGCAATGTCTAATCGGCGATTGAGTTAAATTTCTTGACTCTACATAAAAAAATAGATTGTAAAAATTTTGGTCGGGTGGATAAAAAGTCGTACCTTTGTGGGCAATTTCGCTCAAGGGCAGAGCAAGATGTCGCAGCGTCGGCACGCCCCCGCGGTTAATTTAATATACAGATCAAAACTAAATGTACGCTATCGTAGAAATTCAGGGACAGCAGTTCAAGGCAGAAGCCGGCAAGTTCCTCTACGTTCACTTCCTCGGCACAGATGTCAAAGGAGGTGACAGCATCGATTTTGACAAGGTGCTGCTTATCGACGCCGACGGTGACGTGAAAGTCGGTGCTCCCACAGTTGAAGGAGCAAAAGTAGTATGCGAAGTGGCCGAGCCCCTCGTAAAGGGTGAAAAGGTCATCGTGTTCAAGAAAAAACGTCGCAAAGGCTATCGCGTAAAGAACGGCCATCGCCAGTACTTCACCAAGGTAGTCATCAAAGACGTAGTCGCTTAATCAAACTTAAAATTTCACAGACACATGGCACATAAAAAAGGTGTCGGCAGTTCGAAGAACGGCCGTGAATCAGAAAGCAAGCGTCTCGGCGTGAAAATATTTGGCGGTCAGGTATGCAAGGCCGGTAACATCATCAAGCGCCAGCGCGGTACCGTGCACCATCCCGGCAAAAATGTCGGCCTGGGTCGCGACCACACAATCTACGCACTCATTGACGGCACAGTGGTATTCTCCACCGGTAAGGAAGGCCGTCGTTACATCAACGTGGAACCCCTGCCCGAAGCATAAGGCTCGGAGTCCGCACCAAACTCTTATGGTAAGAGGATGCAGCCGTCGGCTGTGTCCTCTCGCTTTTTTTATGTTGATTTTGGCGGTGCGAGATGGCCGATTGCGGATAATTTGCTATCTTTGTACTTATGTTCTGCGGCACTACCGGGCCGCGTTCTTATATCAAAACAATATCCCTAAAAATTGTCGCGCGGATATGAATCTGAGTCTTGACATATCTCTCTCTGTAATATTATTAATTGCTGCTGTTGCAGTGCTTTATGTGCTGTTGTGGCCGGTGTACTTGTGGCGCATTCGTCGGGTGACTCATGCCGTAAATGTGGCAAATGCCGAGAATGTTTCTGAAGAAGCCACGCGCGAAGAATCCCTGCCGGCGGTCTCGGTGGTAATATACTGCTCGGCCGGAGAGAATAGTTTGCGCCGCGTATTACGGCAAGTGACGACTCAGGACTACCCATCGCCATTTGAGGTAATTGTGGTTACGGATGGCCAGTCATCCGAGTGCAGCGCTGTGGTTGGCGAGTTCCGTCGCGCATGTCCTAATATCTACATGACTTACACTCCGGACGATGCTCGCAATGTCAGCCGCAAGAAGCTGGCATTGACGCTTGGTATGAAGGCCGCGCGATATGACGTGGTGGTTCACACTACTGCCGCCGTATCCATAGATAGTGATCGATGGCTCTACGAAATGGCTCGGCCTTTCGGTTCGGGTGCTGTTGTCGCAATAGGGTATGCGTATGTGCCTTCGGATAAAGATGGCAAGGCCGGACGTCGCCGCCGAATGTTCAATGCCAAGGCGGATGCCGTCACTTGGCTGACTGCCGCCGTTGCCGGGAAGTCCTATCGCGGTACTGAATACAATCTGGCGTATACGCGACAGGCTTTTTTCGATAATAAAGGATTCTCGCATTCGCTGAATTTGCACACCGGGGACGATGATTTGCTCGTCTACGAATTGGTTTCGCAAAATCCCGGGAAAGTAGCCGTGGTGCTGACGCATGACTCGATGCCGTCGATAGTCGACATTGCCCCGTGCCGCTTTTACAATCGGCAGCGTCGATGCCACCAATTTACCGGCACAAGGTTGCCAAAATGTTCACGCCGTCTGATGGCTGCGGGCGCATGGATGCGTATTGCATCTTTGGCTTTGGCGGTTGCAGCGGTGGTACTCAGTGACTTCAATGTCTATGTGGGAGCTGTTGCTCTTGCCTTGATGATAGCCCAATGGCTGAGTGTCGCCATCGTATGGCGGCGTGCAATCAAGGCTTTGCATGGGCGTGCGATGTTGTGGACGCTTCCGCGACTGTCTCTTACACGTCTGTTGGCCAATGCTAAGGTCGCAATACACACTATGCGCCATCATTCCGAGTACTATACTTGGCGTCACTGAAAGTAGCAGCATACAAATAAGGCGGCGGAGGCTTCCCCATGGATGCTCCCGCCGCTTTGTGTTTCTTAGTTGCGATGTTTCACTCGTGCAATTTGCGAGATATAGAGACGGTGACGCCTTGCATCTGCACCGGTATGGGTGGCGCGATTTTGGTGATGCTTACTGTTATTGACAGTATGGACGGGAAAGCCGTGGCAAGGGCATCGATGACGCGTCCGGCCACATGTTCGAGCAGTGACGATGGCGTTTGCATGGTTCGGCGGATGACGTCAATCACTTCGGTGTAGCTGATGGCACTGAAAATATTGTCGCTTAGCACTGCCTTAGAGGCATCGTAGTCAAAGACTACGGTCACGTCAAATTCGTTGCCGACAAGGCGTTCTTGTTCGAGCACTCCGTGGTTGCAGTGCAGTCGTAATCTGTCTATGGTTATTGTCGCTATGGTATCCTGCATGAGTGGCTATTTGCGTCGTTTGCCTTTTTTTACGTTTTTGCTTTTGTCCTTGCCATTTGGCCGTGCGGAGTTGGGCAACGGCTTGCTTATGGGCTTGCCTGTGTGCGGATCTATTAGTACGAAGTCTAACTGCTTGCGCTCGAGATTGGCTTGTGCCACTTGTACGCTGACTTTATCGCCGAGACGATAGCGGTTGTTGTGGCGGCGTCCTACGAGGCAGTAATTGCGCTCGTCCAGCTCGTAATAGTCGTCCACGAGGTCGCGCACGGGCACTAGTCCTTCGCATTTGTTGTCATCCAATTCGACATACAAGCCCCATTCGGTGACGCCGGAGATGACGCCGGAGTATGTCTGGCCGAGGTGGTCGTGCATGTATTCCACTTGTTTGTACTTGATGGAGGCACGCTCGGCATTGGCTGCCAGCTGTTCCATCTCGGAACAGTGTTTGCATAATTCCTCGAGGTGGTCCAAGTTTACCGAACGTTGTCCGGCCTGATACCGGTCCAGAAGGCGATGCACCATCATGTCCGGATAACGGCGTATGGGCGAAGTGAAGTGTGTGTAGTAGTCAAAGCCCAATCCGTAGTGTCCGATGTTGTGTGTGGTGTATATGGCTTTGGCCATCGAACGTATCGCCAAGGTTGACAGCAGGTTTTCTTCGCCTTTGCCTTTGATATCGTGTATCATGCGGTTGATGCTGCGGTTGATTTCCTTGCTGTTCCCCTGGCTCTTGACCTTGTATCCGAAGTTGCGTGATAGTGAGGCAAGGTCCGATAGCTTGCCCGGATCGGGCTGATCGTGTACGCGGAATACGAATGCTTTGGGTTTTTTGCGCCCTACAGGTATGCCTATGGCGGCGGCCACGGTCTTATTGGCCAAGAGCATGAATTCTTCGATGAGTTTGTTTGCGTCTTTAGATTCCTTGAAGTATACGCCTATCGGATGTCCGTTTTCGTCGATGTCGAATCGCACTTCTACGCGAGCGAAGTCCACCGAGCCGTTTTCGAAACGTATTCTGCGGAGGGTCTTGGCCATTGAATCAAGCGTTAGTATTTCGTCTGCATAGTCGCCTTTGCCCGTCTCGATGATTTCCTGGGCCTCTTCGTAGGTGAAGCGTCGATTGCTGCGGATGACGGTGTGCATAATCTTATGGTTGACGACGCGGGCATCCGGGGTCATTTCGAACACGGTCGAGTAGGTCAGTTTGTCTTCGTCCGGACGAAGCGAGCAGATATCGTTGCACAGGTGTTCGGGAAGCATGGGTACCACGCGGTCTACCAGGTATACGCTGGTGGCGCGGTCGCGTGCTTCGCGGTCAATGATGGAGTCCGGTTTGACGTAATGCGTCACATCGGCGATATGAACGCCCACTTCATAGTTGCCGTTGGGTAGCTTGCGTATGGATAGGGCATCATCGAAGTCTTTGGCGTCTTTGGGGTCGATGGTGAAGGTGGTAACATTGCGCATATCGGTACGTTGTGCCACTACTTCGTCGGTGATGCCTGCGTCTATGCGTGCCGCTGCGTCCTCCACTGTTTTGGGATAGGAGTACGGCAGCCCGAATTCGGCAAGTATGGCGTGTATCTCGGTGTTGTTGTCGCCACTCTTGCCGAGGATGTCTACTATTTCGCCGCGCGGATTTTTTTCGTCATCGGGCCAGTCGGTGATGCGTACCACAGCCTTGTCTCCTGTGACGGCGCCTTTGAGGCGACGCTTGGGAATGTATATATCTGTGGCTAGGAACTTGCTGTCGGTGTTGAGTATGGCAAAGCTGTTCTCTACTTTGATGGTTCCTATGAATGTTTGGTCTTTTTTCTCGACTATTTCTGTGACTATGGCTTCGGGTTCGATGCCGCGACGACGCGCTGCGACGGTTACGCGCACGCGGTCGCCATTGAGTGCGTGCATAGAATTGCGTTCGGCCACGAAAATGCTCTCGCCGTCATCGTCGGTGATTACGGAGTTCTTGCCGTTGGAGCGGCGTACAAAGGTGCCCATGGCATCGACGCTGCGGCTGGGGCGCTTGTATTTGCCGGGGGCTATTTCGACAAGTTCGCCGTCAAAGGCCAGCTCGGCAAGGCGCAAGGCCACGGCCCGTTGTTGTGTCTCGGCCGTGATGCCAAGGGCGGCGGCCACCTGTTTGTAGTTGAATGTCGTGACTGAAGGCTGTGCGATGTATGTGTCTACGGCTTTGCGCAGTTTGGAGGCTTTGCGTGGCTGCCCTGCCTTGGATGTGTCTTTGGACATGTGCTTGTGTGTGAGGTGAGTGTGAATGTTGTCTTAGTCGCTTGGTGATTTGCAGCCCGGTAGTCTGGTGACTGTGTCGGTTTCCGGTTAAAGCTAACGCCCCGAAGAGGCCGGGCATACAGGCTTCCGGGGCGTCGTGCGTTGGTGTTATGACAGCCTGGCAGGTGGCGCACCCGGAAGGGAGCGGCAGCGCTTAGGCGTCGATATTTGCGTAATTGGCGTTCTGTTCGATAAATTCGCGGCGCGGTTCGACATCTTCGCCCATAAGCATGGAGAATATGCGGTCGGCCTCGACGGCGTCGCTGATGTGCACTTGCTTGAGCATTCGATGACCTGGCGCCATTGTGGTTTCGCGTAATTCCTTGGCGGACATTTCGCCGAGGCCTTTATAACGCTGTACCGTTGTCTTGGTACCATGTTCGTCGATGAATTGCTGAAGCTGTTGGTCGGTCCAGCAGTATTCTTCGAGTTTGCCCAGCTTGCATTTGTACAGCGGCGGCGTGGCAAGGTAGAGATACCCGTTTTCGATGACGGGACGCATACGGCGGAAGAAGAATGTCATAAGAAGTGTGGCGATGTGCGCACCATCGACATCGGCATCGGTCATGATGATAATCTTGTGGTATGCCAGCTTGGAGACGTTGGGCTCGTGCGGGTCTTCTTCGGTGCCTATGGTGACGCGCAGCGCTCGGAACAGGTTGGCAATTTCTTCGTTCTCGAAGACTTTGTGCTCCATGGCCTTCTCGACGTTGAGAATCTTGCCGCGCAGCGGAAGTATGGCCTGATAGCGACGGTCGCGAGCATCTTGAGCCGTACCGCCTGCCGAATCACCTTCGACTATGAAGATTTCGCAGTCTTCGGCCGTGCGTGACGAGCAGTCGCTGAGTTTGCCGGGAAGTCCGCCGCCGCAGAGCGGCGATTTGCGCTGGATACGCTGACGGGCGTTGTATGCGGCTTGGCGTGCCTGTGCCGCCAGAACGACCTTGTTTACGATGAGCCGGGCCTCGCGCGGATGCTCCTCAAGATATGTGCCCAAGGCATCGGATACGGCGGTCTGTACGGCGCCGATAACTTCGCTGTTGCCCAATTTGGTCTTTGTCTGGCCTTCGAATTGCGGTTCCATGACCTTGACGGAGATTACGGCCGTAAGGCCTTCGCGGAAGTCATCGCCGTTGATTTCAACTTTGGCATTCTTCAGCAGGTTGTTGTCTTCGGCGTACTTCTTGAGCGTGGATGTAAGGCCGCGGCGAAACCCGGTGAGGTGGGTGCCGCCTTCTATGGTGTTGATATTGTTGACAAACGAATAGATTGTCTCCGAGTAATTGGTGTTGTAAGTCAGGGCCACTTCGATGGGTACACCTTGGCGTTCGACGTTGAGATCGATGACATCGCCTATGAGTGACTCCTTGTTGTGGTCAATGTATTCCACAAATTCGCGCAGACCCTTTGCGCTGTAGTATGTTTCGCAGCGAGGTTTGTCATCAGCGCCAAGCTCGCGCATGTCGGTGAGCTTGAGCGTGATGCCGGCGTTGAGGTATGCCAAATCGCGCAGACGATTGGACAGCGTGTCGAAATCGTATGTGGTGACAGTGAATATCGAGTCATCGGGCTTGAAGGTTATGGTCGTGCCGGTGGTGTCTGTCTCACCGATGACTTTGACACTTTCCAGCGGATGTCCGCAACTGTATTCCTGCATATAGATTTTGCCGCCGCGGCGTACTTCGGCACGCAGATGAGAGGATAGAGCGTTGACGCAGGATACTCCCACGCCGTGCAGGCCTCCCGATACTTTGTAGGTGCCCTTGTCAAATTTGCCGCCGGCGTGTAGTACTGTCAGCACCACTTCAAGGGCGCTCTTATGCTCTTTTTTGTGCATGTCCACGGGGATGCCGCGGCCGTTGTCGACAACGGTGATAGAGTTGTCTTCGTTGATGGTGACCTCGATGTGCGTGGCATAGCCGGCGAGAGCTTCGTCTATGGAGTTGTCCACGACCTCGTACACGAGGTGGTGGAGTCCCTTGGAGGAGATGTCGCCGATGTACATTGCAGGGCGCTTGCGTACGGCCTCCAGGCCTTCGAGCACTTGGATGTTTGACGCACTGTATTCTTTTTGATTTTCTTCCATGTAAGTGTGTTTGGGAAAAAACGGTGAAAAGCGCGTCGCTTCCGGATGCCGTGCCATAGGAATGCCATGCGTCTGTTTCGCCGAGCTTGCCTTGCGGCTGTCATCAGAAGCTATCACGCTTTATAGTGCAAATTTACGACTTTTCGCCGATATGACCAAGTGGGAATCGCAAAAAAATGTGTGCTCGCCCACGCGGTCTGACAGACTGTCTGTCAGGCTCGTGAGAGCACACGGGTAGCCGGTGTTTGACATGGGATTGTGATTAGTAGTTTCGACCGCCGGCAATCATGGCGAGGTTGGGGCAGGAGGCTGTGCGAAGGGCGGCGATTCGGTTGAAACGGCAATTGATGTACATCAAGGCCGAGTGATACATCAAGCATGTTCGGCAGTTTGGCTCAAAAGAAAATGGCGTGGCCTGAAAGGGTGTGTATCAGTGCAAGAGTCGCTTCGGGATTGCGGGCATGGCTCCGCTTTGGGTGCAGACGTAGGCGGCGACATCGACGGCTTTGCGGTGTGCCTCGACTACGGACTTGTCAATTAGGATGCTCGCAACGAAGGTGGCGGTGAACGAGTCGCCGGCGCCGACAGTGTCAATGACATCTACTTTCGGCGTGGGCAAGAATGATGTGATCTCGGGCGTGAAGATATAGCTGCCGTTGATGCCGCAGGTTAGGATGATCATCTTCAGATTGTAACGGCTGATGAACTTGGCTGCATATCGTCTGATAGTTTCGGGCTGCAATGATTGTATCTCAATGCTTGTGTCGTCCATCATTTTGATGATGGCGCATAGTTCATCATCGTTGATTTTTAGAATATTGCAGCGGCGCATCGAGCTTTCCAGGACGTATTTGTCGTAATAGTTTTGTCGGAGGTTGGCATCGAAGACTATCAGTGTCTCGCTGTCATGCGGCATTGCATCAATGAAGCGATGTATAGTGGCACGCGTCGTTGCACTTCGTTGCGCCAATGTTCCGAAGCATATGGCGCGTGTGCTTCGTGCAAGGTCTGCCAACTCGGGTGTAAACGGGATATTGTCCCAGGCTACGTTTTCGGCAATGGAATACTGCGGCACGCCCTCGCTGTTGACGTCCACTTGTACCGTCCCTGTAGGGTAGGGCACGGTGGCGATGATGTTGCGCAAGCCCTTAGCGTGAAAATCGGTCAAAATCTGCGTACCGAGGACATCGTCGCCAACGGCACTGATTACGAGGCTTTGCATTCTGAATTGTGAGACGTGGTATGCAAAGTTGGCGGGTGCGCCGCCTATTTTCCGGCCTTCGGGGAGAATGTCCCATAGGACTTCACCAATCCCGACGACTATATGGCTGTTGTACATTGATAGATGGATAGGTGCTGATGTTCGGGTGTTATTATCTTGTGCTATGGAGTATTAGCGTTTGGTTCGGCCAATAAACTCTTTGATATCTGCGCAAAGTTAAACATAAGTATTCATTGTCGTATCATCGTGGCATTGTTTTATCGAAGTGGTGGTGCGAAAACATACGTGTACAGGGTCGCAAGTCGCCAATGTGCCCCGAAACGACGATTAAAAATCAAGCGCCTCCAAGATAAAAATCCGGGAAGTGCTTGATTTTAGTAATGCGGTGAGGCTTTTAAAGAAGATTCTCTCTTTCGGTCACTACGGCATCTGTAGCTGTGTAGCCGCCGAGACTGCCTTCTTTGGCCTGAATACAGATGTAGCAGAGAGGAGTGGCGGAAGTACATTTGAGGTTCCGGTCACAGTTTGTGGACACGCGGACTACCGAGCCCCCGGTGATGTCGAAAACGTTGTCGTCAACCTGAAACTTTCCGCTGCCCGAAAGGACAATGTATATTTCCTCGTTTGACTTGTGGCTGTGGAAGAAAGGAATGGCAGTTCCGGTGGAAAGTGTGCCGAAAGAAACCTCGCAGGATGTGGCGCCGATAGCATCTTTCATGAATTGCTTGCCCTCGAAAGCGGTAAGGTTACCCACCGAGGCATGGGCGAATTTTTCGCCTTTGTCAAGTATTTTAATCTCGCTCATTTGGTTTGGTTTATATTGTTTATTAACTTTGCGGACGTAATCCGCTTTCTGTTTGATAGCGCAAAATTACAATTATGATTCTTGATATACAAGAACTTACAAATAAGTAAAATGCTTACTTTCAGGTAACTAAAATTGAAAATGAAGGCTTTACCTCTCAAAGAAAATCTGAAAAAATATACGGCAACGCAGACGTGCCCCATCCGAAACATTATTTCGCGATTTACGGGAAAATGGTCAATGCTGGTGCTGTGTGTGCTTTACGAGAACGAAGCAACGCGATTTAATTCAATCGGGCGTGCTCTCCCCGACATTTCACCCAAGGTGCTGACCGAAACGCTTAAAAATCTGGAAGCAGGCGAGCTTGTGCACCGTGAGATTTATGCCGAAGTTCCACCCAAAGTAGAGTACTCGCTCACGGATAAGGGTAAAAGCCTGATGCCACATATTCATTCTTTGATTGGTTGGGCGCTAAACAACTATCAAATATAGAAAGGATAATGTTGCGTCTTATCAGGCGCTCATTCCCTATACTTTTCAAGAAATAATCTGTAAGAAATATGAAGGGATATACATATATAGACGATGGCAAATTTGACTTCACAGACAAGGCAAAACCGGAGCTTCAAAGCCCTAAAGACGCAGTTGTACGTGTCACTTTGAGCAGTATCTGTACAAGCGATTTACACATCAAACACGGCAGCGTTCCGAGGGCATGTAAGGGAATTACAGTCGGCCACGAAATGGTTGGTGTCGTTGAAGCGACAGGCTCTGATGTCATGAAAGTCAAGCCCGGTGATCGCGTAGCAGTCAATGTGGAGACTTTCTGCGGCGAATGTTTCTATTGCAAGCGCGGTTGGGTAAATAATTGCGAGAAAGGAGGCTGGGAGCTCGGATGCCGTATTGATGGAGCTCAGGCTGAATATGTCAGGGTGCCTTATGCAGACAATGGTTTGACGCATATCCCGGACGAGGTGTCTGACGAGCAGGCTCTTTTTGTCGGAGATATACTCGCTACCGGATATTGGGCTGCCAAAATTGCCGAAATCTCCGAGGATGATATCGTGCTTATCATTGGTGGCGGCCCGACAGGCCTTTGCACCCTTCAGTGTGTAGAGCTATACAATCCAGGACGCATTGTGGTATGTGAAATTGACGAAAGCAGGCGCAAGTTTGTCAAGGCCAATTTTCCTGATGTTATCGTGATCGGACCGGAAGAAGCTCGGATGGTACTTGACAAATTGACTGACAGTCGCGGTGCCGATCGAGTGATAGAAGTTGCCGGCACAGACAAGACTTTTGAAATGGCGTGGAAATGCGCCCGACCGAACGCCGTCATCACTGTCGTAGCCCTATATGATAAGCCGCAGATGCTTCCGTTGCCACGTATGTACGGCAAAAACTTGACTTTCAAATTCGGGGGTGTAGATGCAAGTGATTGTGACGAAATTATGCGTCTGATTGCCGAAGGCAGGATTGACACAACTAAACTGATTACTCATCGCCTTCCGCTGAGCAAGATAGCGGAAGGTTATCGCATCTTCGAGGGTAAAAAAGATGGCGTAATAAAAGTTGCAATATTCCCTGATTGAGTTTCTTTAGATTATTGAGTCTGTGAAAACATATATTGGAGCGTTATGCACATTTTTTATTGGTGCCGCTTTAGTGTGTACATCGCAAGCGAAAGTGCCGACAATTGTTACAGATAAGGAGGCAATGACTATGCGTGCCGAGGCAGAAACATTTCTGTCGTCAATGCCTCAGGGGCTGCAAGACAGTCAGGCTGATGCAATCATAGAGGCTATGGCCGGATACCCGGAGGAGTTACGGAATGTCAGACAGTCTCGTAATACTGTTCATGAGTCGTCGCCGGATGTCGAATTCGTGCAAATCGAGGGCGAAGGCAATGCAAGAGGCATAGCAATGAGTCTGTTCAAGCCCGAGAAGCCGCAGCCAAAGCCATTGCCGCTATTGGTTTATCTGCACGGAGGTGGTTGGACTTTCGGAAGTATCAATAGCTGTGCGGCGTTCTGTGATGCTGTCGCTGCTACAGGTAAGGCAATAGTTCTGGCTGTGGATTATTCGCTTGCGCCCGAAAAGCCTTATCCTAAAGGGCTTGAAGATTGTATAGAAGCAATCAAGATGGCGTATGCCAAAGCCGCAGAATGGGGCTCTTGTGGTAGTCTTGTTAGTGTCGGTGGCGACAGCAGCGGCGGCAACCTCGCATTGGCGGCGGCTCTTTCGCTAATGGAGCAACCGATTCCGCTCAGACTTCAATCGCTCGTCTTGTTTTATCCGGTATTGAGGGCCTATAACGACGATTCTGCGTCTTGGCATAAATATGCTCGCGGCTATGGCCTGAATGGCCGTATTATGGAGGTATTCAATAAGGCGTATATAGGCGATTTAGATCCTACCGAGCCCCTTATATCTCCGGCACACGCCAACGATACGGCTTTGACGCAATTGCCTCCAATGCTGATAATCAATGCACAAAGAGATATTCTCTGCGACCAAGGGAAAGAATTTGCTCAAAAATATCCCAATGTGACACGGGTGGAATTTCCGGGTGCCGTGCACCTGTTTATTACGGTAAAAGGGCAGTCTACCGCTTTTGGGAAGGCAGTGAAATTGACTGCGGATTTTTTGACAAGTAATTTTTGACAAGTATAAAGAAATGAAGAAGATACTGTTTCTACACGGCTTAAACTGGAGCGGCGAATGTCCGCCGGCACTGACTCTGCGCAAGGAGCTGGAAGATGTTGCTGAAATTACGGCTCCCGACCTGCCGGTGAACCCTGAAGATGCCCTAAAAATGCTTCTCGATATATGCGATACATTACAGCCGGATTTGATTATAGGTAGCAGTTATGGCGCTTTCCTTGGGCAACAGTTGATTAAGATTGTCGGAGCGCCGGCGCTGCTCTGCAGTTCGATGTTTCGGATGACGAACTTCCTAAGATTGCGTATAGGGACTCATAATTTCAAATCACGCAGAGCCGACGGCATTCAAAGCTATGAGATAACGCTGGAATTGATTGACGTCTTTCAAGAAATGGAAAATCATCAATTTGACTGCTATGATGAATGGTATCGGGATAAGGTCGTTGGATTTTATGGGTTGCAAGACACGCTCGCCAAAACTAAGGAAGAGTTCCGTAAATACTATAGCACCGTCATCGAGTATGATGGTCCGCATACGATGACCCCCGATAATGTGAAGTCAACGTTGGCTCCTGTGGCGAGGGCGACTTTGGCGCAATTCCCGCGCTCATCCCAAAGGCTATTTCGACATTTCAAGGGCAATTCATATCGCCTCGTTTGCCATGCCAAAGACAGCGAAACCCTTGACCGTCAGGTTACATATCAGGCACTTTATGGCAACCGAGGATACTGGGTACGTCCCGAGCAAATGTTCTTCGAACGGGTAGTTCGCAACGGTAGTTCTATGCCGCGCTTTGCCGAAGTGGGCCACATATAATGTGGTTCGTACTTACTAAGAATAACTTAGGCTGTAATTTCCTGAATTTGCAGGGAAATTACAGCCTAAGTTGCACTTATTAGAGTCCTTTTATTCGATTGCAGCCTGTGCCGCTGTTGAAACATAACCTAATCCGTGAGTTGCAGGGACGTTGTACGCTATCTGTGACGTGTGCGTCTTGGGTAATATGTCGTTTGATTTCATGTCATATTTCGTTATTTGTTTCTCGGTTTTATGATGTAAGGGTTAAACACCCTCTATTTCTTTCAGATTTGCCCCTCTGCCGGACTTTGTGCGCTCGGTAGAGGGCTTTATTGTTTTTGTGACTGATGCGCCTCTAAACGTCTTATATCGCGTCGAGCCTCGGCAAGCAGGTCGTACAATTCTATGGACCGGTTGGTGGCGAAGTATTCCGCCCAGTCCTTGAACGTGTGGCACTCTCCAGTTTCCGTGTCCTCGTAGTCCTCGGAATCCCACATATCGGCAAGCGAGGCATACGTTTCGGCAGGGTGTGAGCCTATCGCGTCCACAATCTCGGTCGGGTATTCGTCCATGAGGGTCTGCACCCATTCGTCAAAGCCGTAGCCGGGATTCTCATGCAGGACATTCCATGCCGCCGTCTTGAGTTCGCCGTAGAAATCCGGCTCTTCCTCATCAAGCATATTGTCAAGAGCCTCAACAAGGGAAGCCATTTCTTCGTCTGATACGTTGTATTTGCTATCGTTCATGTTTCAAAACTTAAAAGTTGGAATATTGCTGAATGTCCTAACTTTGTGGCATGAAAAAGATTAAATACTTTATACTCCGCTGGCGTTACCATCGTCTCTACCGCCGCCTGTTTTGGCTTTACCTTTCAAAAACGACCACTGCCAATGATGCAGTATGCCAAGCATCCAATGCATTTACATGGCTAACAGGTTGCGATTGGGATGACTGGCGTTAATCCTTTGGCCGTTGTGGCCGCTTCTCTCTCATGATTTCTTGTGGGTTTTTATATGCGTGGTCGGAAAAACAACTGGAATTACAAAAGAGATTCTTGATGCATTCTCAGTCTTTGCAGAAGTGGCTGAGCCTATTTTTGCGCCGAAGATGGAAATTCCTGCTTTGGCTTGCCCGTCTATGCCCACTTCTTCACTCGCAGTTACTGCGACATCAAATGACAATTGCTCAATCGGTTTAATCTCATCATTTACAGCCAGCGTTTTTAATGCAATCGGATTGGGCAAAGTCGGATTGACAATCGCTCCATTACCCAATCCGGCTTGCAGTTCACTAACGGCATCTGTTATATCAGTGATTGCTGTTTTTATAAATTCTTTCAGTTCCATATCGCTATAGGTTTGTCAAGTTCTCGCTGTTCGTCAGTCATCGTTTTACTATCGGGTTACGGAGTTTATACTTCTTGCTGAACTGTTCAATCTTGTTTATCAGTCCAAATAACAAACAACTTACTGGAATGAAAACCAACCCTGCGGCATCGTCCCATTTCTCTCGGACGGATTCTTTTAGACATAAACTACAAGGCTCATAATCGTAATCTTCTGCCTCATCCACTGATAAGGTTTCAATATCGTAAGTTGTACGGCGAAGAGCATTGCATTGTTCCGAATAGTGGTAACGATGGGCGTTAGGACTTTCCGAAACATAGGCAAACTCCCATGTGCTTGAATCGGGTGTCGCAAATATACTGGCACACATTCTCACAATCCACAGGGCAATACCCATGCTGACTGCGAGAACAGCAAAGAATGCGATAAACCCGACAACACTTTTCATTTTCCTTTCAGTTCCTCGATCCGTTCTTTGAGTTCCGCAATTCTTTCGTTCTTTTCTGCAAGTAGAGTTTCAAGAGCCTTAACTCTTTCAGCAAGGACGGCATCGCCGACAACCACTGAGACATCTCCGCTATCAGATGCAGGCGAGTAATCGCCCTCGGTGTGAACCTCTGTTTTGGGCGATTCTTCTCCAGTAAGTAACCAACGTGCATCAACATCGAGTGTGACAACGATTTTTGTAACCATGTCCACACTCGGTTTACTACGGCGTTGCTTGCTCAAATAACTCGACATCCCAGTAGGTGGTAAGCCTATTGATTTAGCAAAAGCAGCCTTGTTACCATCAAAACGCTCATTGACAAGCATTTCAATTCGGTCATTGATAGTTTCAGCCATAAGCCAATATGTTAAAAACTCTTAATTGTTTATCAATGTTGGGAAATTGCTTTGGTAAATCAATTCAATTGCATTACCTTTGCACTTAAAGTTACGAAAAAGTAATTAAAACACCAAAAATGGAACTAAAAAAACTCAAAACCGCTTCACTCGCCGATGCACTCAAGGAAATGAATGTCGGAGAAACGTGCATAGCCCCCGATGGATATGCACCTGCAACGGTCATCAAGACCTGCTCTGAGTTAAAGGACAAAGGTTACCTTTTTCAGACTTCGCAACGCGCCGGAGTACAAATCATCACGCGATTGAAATAAACAATTGAATTATGGCAAAGCACGGAATTTTCTACGCTCTCTGCGACCTCTTCAACGAGGGCGAGGCGGTGGTCAGCACGAATGACGCAAAGCAGGTTATGACAGCCGCGCGTCACGCGCTCCCCGAGTTCAACGTCTGCTCCGGGTTATACGACCCTGACAACAAGACAATCGAACTATATGTCGAAAACTTCAAGCAGGCAAAGGAAGATGAAAACGACTGAACAGAAGCGTGCGCAGGCACAACGCATAGTCAATCTGATTGACACTCGCGGCGACTGGGTCAACCGCCTCTACCGCTTCACCCAGTTCCTGCTCAAACACCACCCCGATTTATTAATCAACAAGTAATGTCAAAACCACAATAGATATGAAAAAGTACATCCTTACCCTCGCACTCGCAACCGCCCTGCTGACTGGTTGCACCACCAACAAGGTTGCCCTTGACAACCTCCGCGCCGAAATCTCGTGGAACGCCTTTTGCGATGCCCACGGCTACGACCGCAACGACAACACCTATCAAGCGACCAATGAATACCTCGATACTTGGTGCGGCTCCGTGGACGAAGAAGCCGCCTTCATCAAGGCAGGAGTTGAACCCTACTAAATCATACAGCCATGAATAAGACAATCTCAATCATCCGTATCTGCATACTCTTTATCCTCAGCAGCCTCGCCTTCATCTTCATCTTCGGCGAGGAACAGGATGAAAATCTGTCAGCCTTCTTCTTCCACGTCATTGTGGATAAGGGCCTCGGCATCGGCCTGTGCTTCTACATCGGTCGCCTCTACAAGCGTTGGAGCAAGGTTGACCCTTGGCTGATAGCCTACGAGAAAAAGTGTGACGAGGTTATGGAGAAACCTAACCCCATGTGCCTTGACAACGACAAGGAGGACTGACCCGATGACATTTCTCCAGTTTGCAGACAAGAGCGTCCCCTATGGCGTATTCGTGAAAGACGTGGCGGCCGAGGTAGTCCACCTGCTCAAAAAGGACGATGCCGACCCCGACTACGTCAGCCAACGGAAAGCCTTTGAAATGTTCGGGCGCAGGAACGTAGAGCGTTGGCGCAAGCAGGGAAAGGTCAACCCCTGCAAGCGTCCGGGCAAAGTGGAGTACAGAACCGCCGACCTGCGTCTGCTACAACGCACACAACAAGACTACTTAGACCCATCGAAGTAGTCCTCATGGGAGAATACAACCAAGCGGCCGAGGTGACCAGTAGGTGAAAGCACTGGTGCGGTAAAACACCATCGCAGGTTCGACTCCTGCTTCTCCCACTAACGAGATAACAAACATTTTAACCCTCAATATTATGAGTAAAATAAATCTTACCGTTGAGCAAATCAACGACCTGCAACCGCAGGACATCGCCACGAATGAATTTGTGCGCGACAAGTTCATCCAAATCTACGAAGCCATGTGGACACCCTCTACTGGCGTGTCCGGCGAAGCCGCCTATGAGCGCGAAAGCCGCAACTTCAACCGCATCCTCGCCGAGAAAGAGGACATCCGTAAGAGCTGCACCCGATTCTCGCTCTTCACCGCGTTCCTTGACGTGGCTATATCGGGCCTCTCCCTTGACGCAGGCACTCGTGCGCAGGCATACCTGCTCTCTCGCTCCATCGCTGTTGATTCCTACCTCGATGAGCATAACAACAAGAAGAACAGATACGAAACCCAGTGCGTCCTCACAATCTCCGGCTATGGAGAACTCCTGCACCGCGCCCGTGTCGGCCAGATACGCCACGCCGACAACCCAGTCATCGTGTATGCCGAGGACGAGTTCGAGTTCGGAGAGCGCAACGGCAACAAGTTCGTGAACTACACCTGCCGTCTGCCTCACACATCGGGCAACATCGTAGCCTGCTTCATGAAGATTACTCGCGCTGACGGCTCGGTTGACTACGCTGTCATGCTGCCCGAGGACTGGAATCGCCTCGCAGGTTATTCCGCACGTCAGAACCGCAAGTGGGATAACACCAACCGCCGATATGTTGATGGTGCGCCCAACGCCCTCTACGGACAGCGCGGACAGGACGGCACTCTCAAGATTGATACAGGCTTCCTCATCGCCAAGTGTATCAAGCACGCTTTCAAGTCCTACCCCAAGGCGCGTGTCGGCCGGGCTACCCAACTTGAATCACAGCAGGTAGATGAAATGGAAATCAACGATGACATCTACGGACTGGAGGACGGCTCTTCCGTCAATACCTCAACAGGGGAAATCATGCCCAAGCAGGACACTGGCTTTGCTCCTGCCCCCGACACATCCAACGGCGTGACAATCGACCCCGAAGCCTCTGCCGACAACGCAGGGGGTAACGATGACGTATTCTAATAACCCTTACAATACCAAAGTACAATGAGTGAAACTAATAACAACCTGCCTATCCTGCGCGAAGAGAACGTGCAGATGATAGTGCAAAGCGCACCCAACGCCTACAACACCAACTCGCTCTCATCCATGCGTTGCGCCGACTTCGGCAAGAATCTTCTTGACGAGATAGAGCGTTCCGGCATGTCCGATGAACTGGACAAACGCTGTGCCGACTACATAGACAAGGCTAAACGCACTCTCAAGGCGATGAATGAACGCCGTGCGCCGTTCACCAAACTCTTCGACCAGATACGCTCCGAGTTCACTGGCATGGAGAACACCATCGACCCGACCAAAAAGGACACCGTGCCTTATCTGATTCAGCAGAAGCGCAACGCCTATGCCGCCAAGAAGCGTGAAGAGGCTGAACGCGCACGCCAAGAGGAAATGCGCCGTCAGCAACGCGAACAGGCTATTGCCCGATACACGCAGGAAGCTGAGGACGACTACCGCCGTCAGTTCGACAACACCGTCACCTCCACCATCAACGAACTCACCAGCCTCAACCAGTCGCTCACGATCGAGAACTTTGACGAGGTCAGCGAGAAACTCAAGAACTTCAAGACCACCCTCGGTAACGAGTGGTTTCAGTACTGCCAGTCCCACGCCCACAAGCCCTACGAAATCAGCGATGACCAGGCTATCAAGATTCGCCAGTCTATCCTCAACCGACTCTCCACGCAGTTCAAGGCGCAGTTCGCAAGCGAAATCGGGGACTACCGCGACACCATAACGGACGCTCTGCCCTCAAAGAAGCGCGAACTGGAGCGCATGGCAAAAGCCAGTGCCGAGGAACAGGCACGCATGAAAGCCGAACTGGAGGCCCGCGAAGCTGCGGAAACCCGCCGTCTTGACGAAGAGCGCAAGCGCAAGGAAGAGGAAGCGCAGGCCGCCAAGAAAGCACAGCAGACCGCTACCGAAATGGACGGACTTTTCGGCCAGGCCGCCGTGGCTACCCCGGTAGGCTATCAGCCTAAGACCGCCGTCCGCAAGCGTGTTGTCACCGACAACCCCGACGGCATCCTCGCCGTGGTATCAATGTGGTGGTCGAAAGAGGGCCGCTTCCTCTCAATGGAAGAACTCAGCAAGATTTTCAAGAAGCAGATTACATTCTGTGAAAAACTTGCCAACGACAAGGACAACCCCGAACTCATCAGTTCGCTTTTCGTGCGCTACGAGGACGAGGTTAAAGCAAAGTGAGCATGAACAATCCCGATGCATACTATCAGCGCAGTGAGGTCAGCAACTCCGACCTCACTGCCTTGAAAGAACTCCTGCACCCTCGCCCTATGTTCGGTGACCGCGAGGCGGCTTTCCGCTTCGGGTCTATCGTGGACGCTATCATCACCGAACCCTCGCGCGTGGACTTCCTGCGCATGACGATTGATGGCGAACCGGTTGACGAGGACGAGTTTCTCCATGCACGCGAAATGCAACGCGCCCTCCGCGCCGAGGCACGCCGTGACCCATTCCTCGCCAAAGTCCTTGAACTTGCCGACACACAGCGCTTCATGGTCAACAAGGCGCAGGAGTTTGAAAACGGCGGTTTCCACTTCACGCTCGACACTCGCTGTAAGTGGGACTGGTGGTTGGATGCCGCACACTTCGGCGGTGACCTCAAGACCTGCGCGGCATCGACCCAAAGGGAGTTTGAGGATGCCGTTGACTTCTTCGACTGGGACAGGAGCCGCGCATGGTACATGGATATAGCCAAGTCTAACAAGGATTTCATCTATGCCATCAGCAAGAAGAACTGCAACATCTTCAAGTTATTCATCAACCGAGGCGATGCCATCTACAATCGCGGACGCGAAAAGTATGAAGACCTCGCTTTCAAATACTGGGCTTTCACCTTATGAGCAATCTTCAGCATAAACTCAAGGTTGAGCCGTACCCTTACCAAAAAGAGGGTATAGAGGCAGGTCTGCGGTGGCAACGCTTCCTCATCGGCGATGAGCCGGGACTGGGCAAGACGCTCCAAAGCATAGGTGTGGTTGACACAGCCAACGCCTACCCCTGCTTGGTTATCTGTCCGTCCTCGCTCAAAATCAACTGGCAACGCGAGTTTGAGAAATTCACCGACAAGAAAGCACTGGTGCTTGACAACTCCGTGGCTACCACATGGCCCTATCTCCTGCGGATGGGTATGCAACAGGTCGCCATCGTCAATTACGAAAGCCTGCGCAAGTTCTTTGTTTGGGATATTCACGCACGCAAGCGCAAGGGGCAATCGTTCCGATTAAAGGACGTGGTGTTCTGCCCGGACATACAGATATTCAAGTCGGTAATCATTGACGAGAGCCATAGGGTCAAAGACCCCTCGGCACAGCAGACAATCTTTGCGCGTGGCATAGTCGAGGGTAAGCAATGGCGCATACTCCTTTCGGGTACGCCTGTTGTCAATCGACCTGCCGACCTCATTGCGCAGCTCTCAATCATGGGCCGACTGGCGGAGTTCGGTGGTAGATTTAAATTCCTCGCCGACTACGGCGGTGGTGAAATCTCCAAAGAACGCCGTGGCAAAGATGAGGATGACGAGCCTCGCAACCTTGACCGCCTTTCGGCTGAACTCTATTCGCGGTGCATGATTCGCCGAGAGAAAGCAAAGGTGCTGACGCAACTCCCCGACAAGACACGGACAGACCTCTATGTTGACATCTCCAATCGTGACGAGTACGAACTGGCGGCCGAGGACTTGGCAGAGTACCTGCGTACCTATGCCAAATGCGAGGACTACGAGATACGCCGTAAGATGCGCATGGAAGCGTTGGTTAAGTTCATGACCCTACGCGCCCTCTCGTCAAAGGGAAAGGTCAGGCAGGCGGTTGACTTCGTCAAGACGTTCCTTGCCAATGGCAAGCCCCTCATACTGTTCTGCTCCCTACATGAGATTGTGGACGAGTTGAAAAAGGCTTTCCCGAAAGCGGTCAGCGTCACCGGGCGCGATTCCATGAACATGAAGCAGGCGGCTGTTGACGCTTTCCAGTCGGGAAAGGCGCAACTGATAATCTGCTCCATCAAGGCCGCAGGTGTCGGTCTTACCCTCACGGCATCCTCCAACGTGGCATTCGTGGAATTTCCGTGGACGTATGCCGACTGTTGCCAGTGCGAAGACCGTGCGCATCGCATAGGGCAAAAGGACAATGTCACCTGCTACTACCTAATCGGCCGTCACACTATCGACCGAACCCTCTACGACATCATCCACAAGAAGAAATCAATCGCCAATCAGATAATGGGGACTGACGATGATATTCCGACCGATGAGATGTATTTCGACCAACTGGCAGACCTCTTCCTAAATCCCGACCCCGATGGCTGATGTCTGCAAGACCGACCTGCAGAAGGTCATTTCCTACCTCGATGAGGCGGCGAAACTATATGACGCGCTCCCCATGCAGAAATGCAAGTGCCGGGCGTACATGATAAACCAGTTAACAACCAAATTAAAATCCAAACTCAATGACAAAAAATGATTTGGCAAGAGAGGTGTCGGTATCAGAGAAACTGCACCTTTCGACAGCAGTAAAGGCGGTGGACGGAATAATCCGTGTCATCAAGGAAGCACTCGCCAAGGGCGAGGAAGTAACCCTGCGCGGCTTCGGAACTCTCTCCGTGGTTCAGCGCGAGGAGCGCAACGCGGTTCACTTCAAGACAAAAGAGCCGATTGTCGTTCCTGCACATCGCACCGTGAGAATCAGAATCAGTAAAGAACTCAAAGAACAACTCAACAATGGAAATGAACTTTAAAACCTACACTGGCACCAAGACAATCAAGGCTGTGCCTATGGAAAAAGCCGAAGCAGAAAAACTGCTTGGCAAGTCAATAACTCCTGCCACTCCGGGAACGGACGGCTATCTTGTGGAATATCCCGATGGCTACCGTTCATGGTCGCCGAAAAAGGCATTTGAAGATGCCTATCGCGTTTCAGAGACTCATGTTGACCGAATGAAAATAGAACTCGCAGACCTCAACGAGCGCATCTGCAAGGCAACAAGGGCAATCAACACATTCGGAGCAATTTCGGAAGAAGAGCGTTGGTATCTCAAAAAACAGTTGAATGCAATGAGTGACTATGCCGAGGTTCTCTATGACCGCATACGCTGTGCGGTTGAGCCTCGTGTTGCTGTAAGTTCAGAACCTTGCGGCTGCAATGCAGCCACAACAAAGGAGGGCAGATAATGGCACAGTGGATTGAAGTCAGAGCGCGTTACGACAAGATGATGGAGAACGGCTCGGTCAAGAAAGTAACCGAACCCTATCTCGCTGACGCGCTGTCCTGCACCGAAGCAGAGGCAAGGGTAACTGAGGAACTCACGCCCTTTATCAGCGGCGACTTCCGCATTTCATCGGTAGTCACCACCAAAATATCGGAAATCTTTTGGGATGCGTCCGGCGACCGCTTCTACAAGGTCAAGGTTAATTTCATCACCCTTGACGAAAAGACCGCTACCGAAAAGCGGACAGCAACCTACATCCTCGTGCAGGCTTCCAGTTTCAAAGAGGCATACGACAATTTCATTGACGGCATGAAAGGTACGATGGCCGACTATGAGATTGAGGCTATCAACGAAACAAAACTGGTCGATGTGTACCGCGCCAACCTTGCCTCGGAAGCCGAAAGGGAAGCAGACAATATGTTGCGTGACCCCAAAGTTCAGCGTCACGTCAAGAAGTTCGTAGATGCCTGCGCCGAGGGCGGTGTTGAGAGTGTCACCATGACTGCCTGCGATGGCAAGAGCGTCAAGTCTGCCAAGATCGAGATTTCCCAAAAGGGCAACAAGCCTAAACCAAACGACAATGGGTAAGCGTGCTAACAGAGTGGCTTTGCTTGCCAGACTCGGATATGAGGTTAAGAAAGATGCACTCTCTGCGCTCTCTGCCCCTGCCAAAAAGAACAAGTACGGCGCACAACGTGTCGGCGGTCATGCCTCTCAAAAGGAGCATGACCGCTCCAACCAACTCAAGTTGTGGCAACGCGCAGGTGTCATCTCCAATCTCCGTGAGCAGGTGTCCTTTGAACTTATCCCTGCCCAGTACGGCGAATGTGGCACCGACCTCAAAGGGAAACCTGTCCGCGTCTGCATTGAGAAAGCCTGCAAGTACATTGCCGACTTTGTCTATACCGACAACGAAACCGGGCAGACCATTGTCGAGGACACGAAAGGTGTACGCACAAAGGAATATATAATCAAGCGGAAACTAATGCTCTACCTGCATGGCATCCGCATAAAGGAAGTCTGAACTATGGACCGTGAGAGTTTCATATTCTACCGCAGCTTCTATGAGGCTATCAAATGTATGCCCACTGACGTGCAGGCTGAAATATATCCTGCCATCTGCGAGTATGCTTTGTTCGGGAAACTGCCGAAGAATCTTTCCGAGGTTGCCAAAGGTATGTTCACGTTGATTAAGCCTAACATTGACGTGAATACCGCTCGGTTTGAGAATGGCAAGAAAGGCGGTCGTAAGAGCCGTGCCAAAAAGCAGACCGCCACAGCCGAACCTGCCTACACCCTTACCTATGAGCAGGAGGTGGAGCAGATGAGGTCTGATGAGAAATGGCGCAAAACTATCTGCGAGGATTTCAACATCACTGCGGAAGAGTATGAAAAACGCCTCTCTCGTTTCCTCGATCGCTGTAACGAAGATAAGACACGCAAGGGCAAGGAACATCATGATAGTTTCGTGGACTGTCAGAGCCACCTGCGTTACTGGATGACTAAAGCGTACCCGGCAGCTCAGACAAATACCGAGAAAAAATCTGATGACGATGACCCGCCGTTCCCGACATCCGACTACACTTTCAATGGTGGATTCGGTGGCATGGATGTATAAAACAAAATCACAATGGTTACTCCGCTTTCAAAATACCCACGTTGTCTCATTGACGAACTCGCCAAATATGGTCAAAAGCCTACTGGTGACTTGGACTGGGATAAGTGTGTGCTTGACTGCATGAAGCGCAAAGCCAGTGACTCTGCGATTTACGCGGCTATGGAAATCGGCAAGGTCATCAAGAAGGCAAATGAAGATAAGGAGAATGAGCGTAAGACGTTTCCTAATCTTTCCGACCCTGCCGTTTACGAGCTGCATTCCAAACTATTCCTGCATATCGCCAATATCATTGTCATTGAACCGCAAGACCGTGCTTTCATTGTTGACGAGCATAACGAGAAGATTCTCCGATTTTTACTCTACTACTTCAACAATTGCAAGTTGGCAGAGGGTGTTTTCCCGGAGCGTGGCTATAAGCTGCATAAGAACATCATGCTACAAGGTGGCCCCGGCGTTGGCAAGACCATGATAATGCAGTGCTTCTCTGAATATCTGAAACGCATAAACTCACCTCGGTTCTTCCATAATTTGTCAGTGTCGCAGATGGTGAATTATTACACGATTCATAACAACCTTGACCGCTACACTTTCAATGAAGAAGGTAGTGTTGGTTTCAGACCAACCCCGGAGAATATCTGCCTCAACGATGTAGGCCTCAACGATGACAGACTTTTCTACGGCACTAACACCGCAGTTCTGACAGATGAATTCCTGCTTGCCCGTAACGACATTTGGGCAGGCTGGGACAAGTTCGCTCACATCACAACCAACCTTGACGACAAAGCACTCATCAAGCGGTTCACGCAGATTGATAAGTACGGTCGCGTGGTTGACAGATTTAAGACTTACAATGTAATTCCAATAACTGGCACAAGCCGCAGATAAGAACAATACAGATGGAAAAAATGACTCCCGAATTTAAGGCTCTGCAAAAGAAAATCAATAAAGCCGTAGCAGATGCCAACCTGCCAGAGCAACAGCAGTATGCTTTGCTTGCAGGCTGTATAGCACAAGTCTTAAACACTCATCATCCTTGTGATTTTGAAGCGATGAGAGTTCGTATGGCTATAGTATGTGAAAGCATGATGGCTTCGGTCGATGCCGCAGAACGAATGTTTAAGAAATTCATCAATAAACAATGAAACCAACTGAAGAAGTGATACTGACCCACGCTCAAGAAGCCAACCACAATGCTGAACGCGCCTACTGGTGGATGAAAGGTATTGACCGCGAAGAGGCTCAACGCCTCGGCGTGGCCGACATGGTTCAGTCGGTTCTCTCGCTCCTGCAAAAGGTTGACAACATCACAATAGACATTCAAATAACAATTAAACAAAAATCAATATGACAATCGTATCAACCCTATCAATCTGCCTCGCGGTCGTATGTGCTTTCCTGCTCGGTCGCTCGGTAGTCATCAGCACCCTGCGCGACAATAAAAACAAGACCCTCAAAACCGAGATAAAGACCCTCAATCGCCGTCTTGACTACATCGCCGACTCTGCCAAATGTAACCGAAACTACAAGGTGGAGGAAGATGAAGAGGCAAAGGTTTATAATGTAGTTATGTCAGTGACTATTCATCAGTGGAAAGGCTGTTGCTATGCCATTGATGCCATTCATCCCTGCCTTATCAAGGCTTTCCCTTTCTACGATGACAAGGAGTTTGCCAAAAACGAAGCCGAGGAACTACTCGATAAACTCAACGAGAAATGAAAGTTCTTGACCTGCCACTCAAAGGTAAGTGGTACGACATGATAGCAAGTGGCGAGAAGCGCGAGGAATACCGCGAGATAAAGCCGTATTGGATAAAACGCATAATGAAATGCGTAGCATGGTGTAGTAAAGGGCTTTTGCAAGCAGAATGCAAACTCGGATATTATTGCTATGATAATCTTGTGACCGGTAAAAGATTGTGTTATTCCCAACAGAATGGTGGTGCTTGTTGCGGAAACATAGCTGACTTCACGGCAATTAGTGGCGGCTACACTCACGTCCGCTTCCGCCGAGGCTACACCAATACCACGATGCTCTTCAAATGCGAGGGCATAACAATCGGCAAAGGCAATCCCGACTGGGGCGCACCCAAAGAAGAAGTATTCATCATCAAGTTAGGAGAACGAATATGAGCAAACAACAATGTGAAATCTGCGGTCAGATGAAAACTCCGCAGGAAATGTCGAAGTCCTACAAGCACCGCTGTAAGGAGTGTGTCGCCCGGCTCACTCGCATAGACAGACAAGCAGCCAAACAGCGTGCTGAACATCTCAAACAGCAACTGGAGAGAACCGGCTACGCTCTGTCCTCGCCCGAAGATAGACGCAAGGAGCGTATTCTAATCGCCTCATTCGCCATGCAGGGGATGATTGCCAACGATAGGTTCTACTATGCTCTGCTGGACAAAGGAAATCACGCAAAGGCATTGGCGGTTACTTCTCTCAAGTTCGCTGACGCTCTGCTTGCCGAGGTTGACAATGAGAAAGGAGGTAGCGATGATTGAGTTCCTTGCCCACATCGTATCGGTGGTAATAACAGCCGTGGTGATAATCATCCTCGTTCATCTGCTCAACCGCTATGAACGGAAGAGAACCGAGAAATACCACATCACTTGCGAGTATATGCGCTACCGCTACTCTTACAACAAAATGGACCAGTGTATAGCCGAACTCTGCAAACTGGGTGCTGACGGTTGGGAGATTGCAACCTGCGCAGGCGAAGATAGTTTCGCGGCTTACCTCATCCTCAAACGTGAAACCCTACATACCTCATAAGGCTATGGAAAAAACGATACTGGACGCTTGCTGCGGTGGCAAGATGTTCTACTTTGATAAGCATGACACAAGAGTGCTGTTTCAGGATATTCGTAAGATTGACACAACACTTTGTGATGGTCGCTCTTTCAAAGTAGAGCCGGATATAATCGGAGACTTCACCAGTATGTCTTATCCCGACAATACTTTCCGAATGGTCGTTTTTGACCCTCCACATCTCAAGTATTCGGGAAGTAAAAAAGAATTGGACGGTTGGCAGATGGTAAAGTATGGTGCGCTATTGCCCGGATGGAAATCAACCTTGGCCAAGGGGTTCGCAGAATGTTTCAGAGTACTTGTGCCGGGCGGTTTCCTAATATTCAAATGGAATGAAACTGACATCAAAGTTTCTGAAATTCTTGCTCTAACTCCCGAAAAACCAATCTTCGGTCATATATCGGGAAAACGAGCCAATACTCACTGGATATGCTTCATGAAAGGAGAACCACAATGACAATCGCAAAACAACTCGCCCTCGTCCTCGTCAAGGAGATAATCGCCAACAAGAGGAACAGCCATATCGCGCCGGACTACGCTCTGCGCAATGAGGTCAACTTATTGGTCGGCCAGGCACTCGATTCACTGGTGGCTGACGGCTCTCTCGTTCAGCGTGAGGCATCCGTTAATCGCTACATCGCTTATGAGATACCCGAAACGCAGAGCAAACCTGCTCTATAAACTGCGCCGTAAAGGGATTGAGGCTGACACCAAACAACGTGTCATCTTCATTCCTTACGGCGAAGAGCCTCGACAATACGTGCAGGCCGTCCGGCTCTGCCGTGAGTTTTATTTCAGTATTCAATTCATTATCACATGAAGAAAGATGGCAATCGAATATCGCTAACAATAAAAGAGGCGGACGAGATAAGAGAATATCTCGAAACTCTTTATGCGATGGAAGGAACGCTTGACGAGGAGGATTTCAATTCCGAATGTCATCGGGCAGGATTCTATGCCCGGAATATGTGTAAGTTAATCCATGGGCATAGCCATCCGACATGGGATGCCGCAGGCCCAGTCGAACCAAAATACAATCCATTGATATGAATGTAGGTATAGTTGACGTTGATGGGCATAACTTCCCCAACTTCGCACTCATGAAAATATCAGCGTGGCACAAGTCGCAAGGCGACAATGTGGAGATTGCGTTGCCCATGTTCGGCAACTATGACCGCGTATATCAGTCCAAGATATTCACGTTCACTCCCGATGAACAAACGGACTGGCAATGTGAAGTTGTCAAAGGCGGTACTGGCTATGACATTCACAGCCGATTGCCCGAAGAGATTGAGAAATCTACGGCAATGGACTATTCAATCTATCCCCAGTATCCTTTCTCGATCCAATTCTTTTCTCGCGGTTGCATACGGCATTGTCCGTTCTGCCTCGTCCATGACAAAGAGGGAATGATTCGCCCTATTGAACCGGTCCAACTAAACCCCAACGGAGGATGGATTGAGGTGCTTGATAATAATTTCTTCGCCAATCCCGAGTGGCTGGCAGCGGTGCAATATCTTATTGATGCAAAACAGCCGGTTAATCTCCATGGAGTCGACGTGCGTATCATGAATGAGGAACAGGCGTATTGGCTCAACAGATTGCGGCTTCGACGCAGTATTCATATCGCATGGGATATGCCTCAACTCGACCTTACAGACAAACTGCGAGAGGTTACTCGCTATATCAAGCCTTATAAGCTGATGTGCTATATTCTTGTCGGCTTCAACTCCACCATAGAGCAGGATATGTTTCGGATTGAAACGCTCCGCTCCTTTGGTATCAAACCATACGTCATGCCGTACCGCGACTTTGAAAACAAGCGCATTCCATCGCAGTATGAAAAAGACCTCGCCCAGTATGTCAACAAACCGATGATATTCAAATCATGCACCTTTGCTGAGTTTTCTCCGCACAAAGGTTTCAAATGCCAAATCTATCTAAAATGAAAATCCGCGTCTTTGAAGCCTTTGCTGGCTACGGCTCTCAATCAATCGCCCTTGAGCTGCTTGCCCAAGCGTTCCCCGATTTCCAGTTTGACACTGTCGGAATATCGGAGATTGACAAGAACGCTATCAAGGCATATCGTACACTTCATGGGAAAGCCATTCCCAACCACGGTGACATAACCAAGATAGACTGGACGCAGACCGCCGATTTTGACCTGCTTACATATTCGTTCCCTTGCCAAGACATTCCTTCGGCAGGCAAACAACGTGGTTTCACCGAGGGTAGCGGTACACGCTCTTCCTGCTTGTGGGCCTGCGCCGATGCTATTGAAACGAAGCATCCACGATTCCTGCTTATGGAGAATGTCAAGGCACTCGCCACGCAAAAGAAATTCAGCGATGACTTCCGTAGGTGGCGCGAATGGCTAATCAAACACGGCTACACCAATTACTATGCCGTCCTCAATGCAAAGGACTACGGCGTACCGCAGAACCGTGAGCGCGTGTTCATGGTGTCGTTTCTCGGTGAGCATACTCCGTACTATTTCCCGGCTCCCTTTGAACTGACGCACCGACTGAAGCACGTCCTTGAAGATGAGGTTGACGAGAAATACTGGTTACAGCAGGAGCAGATTCGAGCCTTGATTAAACACAACGAGCGCAAGCAGTCCGAGGGTTGCGGATTCAAGACGAACTTTCAGACTGGCGAGGGCATAAGCGGTGCTATCAAGACCAAAGAAGGGAGCCGCGAATATGATACCTACATTAAAGTGCCGACCTACGGCAACAGCCGCCTCAACGCCATGATTGCCGATGGCAAGATTGACCCGGAGCAGACGTTGTGGATTGACTGCTACAACCAACGTGTTGACCCCGACATCGCAGGCACGATACTGGCTCGAGTAAATGCTACCGGGCATTACCTCGTATCAGACCCTCGCGGCTGCGCTATGCGCGGCCGCCCCGATGCATCGGGGCGAAATTCTCAGCAGATCGAACTTGGTTCGGATGTTGCCAACGCTCTTACGTCCGTCCAAAAGGATAGCATGGTAGCCGAGGCGCGTGTCATACAGGTCGGCAACCTCATAGAAGATTCCGCTTACAAGAACCCACATCGTGGGCGCGTCTATTCCGTTGAGGGCATCGCGCCCTGCCTCAACTGCAACGAGGGAGGTCAGCGTGAAGTCAAGATTATTCAGCGCGGTCACGGCTATGCCAAAGGCGGTGTATTCGATATTTGCCCGGCTCTCACAACCTCAAAGTGGCAGGACAATCACTTTGCCCTCATTGAATACTGGATACGCAAACTTACTCCGCGCGAGTGCTTCCGTTTGATGGACGTACCCGAACACTATATCGACCGACTGCTGTCCGCAGGTATATCCAATTCGCAGCTCTATAAACTTGCAGGCAATTCTATCGTGGTCGCCTGCCTCTTCCACATCTTCCGAAAGATGTTCTGCGAAACAGCGAGGGAAAGTTGCTCCCCGATTTCCCATAGCCGTGAAACCCCGGCGCAGTTGTCGCTTTTCTAAACTTAAAACACCATAACGACTAAATACCAATATCTTTGCTCCATGATTAAACTGTTGGAACATAATCGCCGACCCGACATCTCTTTCAGCCGTAAGAGAGGAACTATCCGCATTACGGCAAGGGTGGCACGTGTCCTCGGCCTGCGTCCCGGTGATGCAATCAACATAGCCGTCAGTAACGGCGAGTATTACCTGCACGCCGTTCATATTACAAACGGCATCGGACGGTTTGAGGCGCAGTGCTGGCCCACCAAGAAAGGGAGCGGTAACTACTGCGCCAGTTGCGTGCGCCTATGCCGTTCCCTGCTTGATTCGGTAGGTGTCAAGGCTGACAAAGCCGCCTACATGGTCGGCCAGGCATTCGAGCGCGACAGCATTACTTATGTTCCAATCATAACTCTGCATCCGCTATTATGAACAAAGATGTAAAATACAATGGCTACACTGCCTCTCCGTCTGACTACGAATGTCAGGACGGAGAGATGTCGTTGTCACTAAATCTCATTGCCGAAGACAACCAAATTAAAACACTTGGTCAGCCTGACATTATTCTCACTTTGCAAGAGGGGGAGCGTGTGTTGTTTGTCCATAGTGTGCCTAATCAGAAGAATTACATTTTGGCACGAGCCGGTTCGGGTTCATCTTTTGGGGTCTATTGGCTAAAGAAAGACCCCACCATAACAGATACGACAACGGCGCAATACATTACCACATTCGACTGCATATTGGATATTACTGCCGTAGGCAATACTCTTGTGTTTGCGTTGGAAGAGGGCCTGAAATATCTGCTATGGAAAGATGATAATTATATGCAGCTTAAAAATCGACCGCCGTTTATCTCAATTGATTTTGGGCTGTATAAGGTTGGCACTCTTGACAACAGCGAGGAGTTTACCATACCGGCACGTTGCGGCGCAACGTGGAGCAGTCAACGTGGGCAGGCTGAGAAAGCGGAGTTGGCCGAAATGACACAAATGGCTTATGGCTTACTCAATCAGGCTATCGTTGAAAAGATAACCTCTCAGGGTTATTTCTATCAGCCTTTCTTCGTCAGATATGCATATAGGATGTACGATGGAACGTATAGTTGGCACTCCGTGCCGATACTCATGTTGCCTACGATTTTACCTCCATTCATAAAGTATAGTGATGACGGCACGCAGCCTGCGGCAGGTGGCACGCTCAATGCGACATTCACATTGGATGTGCCATATTTCGGGTTAGCCTATCGCATATTGAATGACGGCGAAGATGAATTATCCAATTGGTCTGACCTTGTGGCTGGCATTGATATATTTGTTTCCGCGCCGATCTATACGTACGACCAATCTAAAGATTTGCCGTGGCGACCGGTAGTCACAACACGAACTATCCTTTCAGAGGTTAGCCCGGACAAGGAAATGTCAACATCGGGCAGACCCACCGAGGTTGTCGCCGCTGAGGTGTTTGTCGGCCATTATGCGGATAGCCTTACCGGCTCTTATGTTGACCACACAATGAAAACCGGCGACTCCCATAGCATTCTTAACATCAAACCGCATGAGAATATGCACCGTAACATTCGGAGTGCGCATGATTTCTACAAACTTGCGGAGATTGATATCAAGAATATAACGGTAATGTCGGCAATGGCACATCTGAAAATAACCGAATCGGATTTGTCATCATTGGTTACTCGCCAAACACTTGACGATGATTATCAGTCTCACTGCAATCTTGTAGCCTCATCGCTCTATACGTTTAACTCTCGCCTTAATCTTGCCGGGGTTAAGATTGCACCTGCCGAGCCGTTTCCGATACGCTCATGTATGCAGTTCGGTAACCCCAAAGGACAGACAACAACGAGAGCTCGCATTACGGTTTGGACTCGTCTCAACGGCGTAAGATGTTATTCCGCCCATACCGGAGAGGCTGAGGCCGATATTTGGCACAACCCTGCCTCCAACTTCCCACGCTATCTATTTTACCCCGATGCGTCAGCCTATAAAATGGAAATATTTGTGTCTGAAAGCCAAAAGTATATTATAAATCTGACCCCTCATGATTTTCTAAATGGGGCATACTACTATATGGGCAAGTCGGGAATGAGCAAAGTGACTACACCGACCAACGCAGAGCCGGAAACAGCCGAGTGTGCTACCTCGGTAAGTGTTGGCTCTAAAATATACACTTCGGAAATCAACAATCCGTTTACATTCCCCGTGCTTGGCATTAATACTGTCGGGTCAGGAGAAGTGTTAGGTATTTGTTCTGCTGCGAAAGCACTCTCACAAGGTCAGTTCGGTCAGTTCCCTCTATATGCTTTCACGTCTGAGGGCGTATGGGCGTTGGAAACAACACCGACCGGCACATACTCCGCTAAACAGCCTATCACGCGCGATGTGTGTATCAATGCGGCAAGCATTACACAGATTGATTCAGCCGTGCTGTTCGCCACGGATAGAGGCATTATGCTAATATCGGGTTCGCAGACGCAATGTATTTCCGATGTCATAAATACTGACTACCCCTTTGACGTGCTGACCTTGCCCGGCATGGAGAAACTACACTCAATGCTCGGTCACGATGATAAAACCTGCTTCCCGATTGCTCCGTTCTCTTCGTTCCTGAAAACGTGTGGAATGATATACGACTACGTTCATCAGCATATCATCGTGTTTTCTCCCAAACACACTTATGCTTATGTGTACTCTCTCAAATCACAGCAGTGGGGTATGCTCTTCTCAAAGATAGAAAGTGTTGTCAACTCCTACCCGGAGGCTCTTGCTATTGACAAGGATTGTAACCTTGTTGATTTCACAAAAGACGGCAAGGAAGAGATAAGCGGCCTCCTTGTCACACGTCCGCTCAAACTGGAAACGCCGGATGTCCTAAAGACTATGGACACGGTTATTCAGCGTGGCCACTTCCGGAAGGGGCATGTGCAGTCCGTTCTCTACGGCTCGCGCGACCTCTTTAATTGGCAGAGGGTATGGTCGAGCAAAGACCACTACCTCCGTGGCTTCCGTGGCACCCCTTACAAGTATTTCCGAATTGCTTGCGTGACTTCGCTCGCCGATGATGAGAGTATATTCGGAGCATCCCTGCAATTCAATCCGCGTCAGACCAATCAACCGAGATAACTCATGTACTAATTTAATATCTATTGTAAGACGAGAAAGGCCGCCATGCGTGATGCACAGCGGTCTTTCGCTTTGATATGGCAACATTAAAAAGGGTGCATACGTCTGCGTGCCTTTGCTATCCTGTTGTGCAGGTTTATCCGTATCTCGCTCTCTGCGTCCTCGGCTTTGGCTTCCCATACCTGCGCCTTTGCGGTGTTGGTGATAGTCAGCCAGTCAGCCACAGCCTTGCAGACAAGGTATTCGTGGATGAGGTTCTCAAGCAGGTAGAGCGTGGTCTGCGAGAAGTCGAGCGGTACGCTCAACACTATCCCATAGACTGGCGGCTCACGCAGGTTGTCGTTGAGTTCCGTGCGGTGCAGCTCGTTCTTGGTGTAGGGGTATAGGAGTTCCCTGCACTTGCACACGGTCAGATTCAGCACTCGCGTCACACGGTCCACGTTTCCGTCCTCGCCTACATCCTGCACCATGTGGCGGTTGTGGTTGCTTTCCGTGTCCATGACGCTACCCTCTATAAAGGCATAGTTCTTTATGTCATACAGCAGTTGGTCGCGCTTGAACCCTAACACGGCGTTGAGCCTGCCGTCCTTTTCTTCCAAAAAGCAACTCATGGGATACTGGGATTAGTCGGTGGGACGTGCCGGGCGGCTACGCTTGCTCACGGTCTGACGGATTAACTCCATGTTCTTGTTGGCAAGGGCGTAGTATTGCTCCGCGTCAGCCTTGTTGGTTACCATGTACCAGTCGGCGATGGCTGTGTTGGCGAGGTATGCATGGACGGCTTCGCCTACGCCGGTGGTCGCGGCTTCGTTGAAGTTGCTCGGCATGGTGAGGTTCAGCACAAGGTCTTTACTGCCGTCATAGTGGCTGTTGTCGGTCGTTGTGCCATTCTCGTTGAGATACTCGCCCAGTTCGGTCTGAACCTCCGCAAAGGCTCTCTTGATTGAGCGCAGAATCTTCTCGCGGTTTTCCTCGTCCTCCGAGGCGAACATACTTGCAACCTCTTTGTGGTTGTCCTTGTTCTGAATGGTACGTCCGCGCAGGAACGTTTCATTCATGATGTCATAGAGCAGCCACGAGATTTTGATTGTGGCTGTGACATTCTTCTTTGTGCCTAAAGTGGGGTTTGGCATAGTTCGTAGTTATTAAATGTTGATTAGTCGGTGGGGCGTGTCGGCTTTCGGCGGCTGTAGAGTAACCTCTCGGCGGTTTCCATCATGTCGGCCGCCTGCACAAAGTAGTCCTTTGCCTCGCCTTTGTTTGCAAATTTGAACCATTGCCCGATGATCGAGGCAATGAAGAAACTGCGCAGGGTTGACTGGACGCTTGCGGTCAACACCTTGTCAAACGACTTGCTGACCTCAATGACGGCTTCGTAACCGGTCCTGCCTAATGTTACTGGGGGCTGAACTGGGGGCAATGCGTTGGCGTTCTCGGACTGCGTGGATATGCCCGGCTCCGGGAGTGGGTCAACAATGGCAGCGCTGATGAGTTTTGTCCTGCCCGACACCAGCATTTCCTTTAGGTTCTCGTTGGTGGCGGATACGGACTCTTCCCAAAACCTGCTCAATTCCGCGAGGTCATCATCGGCCGCAAGGATGCGGTCGCGTGCGCCCTCATCGCCGTCTATCAGTTTAGACCCTGTGTAGTCGGTCGCCTTGGCTACCTCTTCGTACACATCGTCTTGAAATATTTGTATGGTGATTGTTTCCATTATAAATCAATGATTGAATAGGTCAGACTGATTCCGAGGAACGGCTCAAAGCCGTGGGGCGTATAGCCGAAGCCGACTGTCGGCCCTATGTGCCACCGCTTGGGAGGCTTCTTTATAGTCACTATCTCGCGCCGGGGATATACGAACAGGCTGTCAAGGCTCGGATAAACACCGCTGACGTATGCCTTGTAGTCCTCTCCCTCATAGACGTTCTGCGTGATTGGCAGCTGTAATGTCAAGCTGTCGGGTGCTGTCGCCTCAACGTCTGCGCTTGTCAGTTCGGCGGTGTCCGCTCTGATGTCGGGCAGGTTCTCTAACCGCCTTGCGCTTTCGGAGCATTGCGGAGAAAGAATCCCTCGGTCGATGTATGAAGTGGGGATTGTAACCTTTTTAGAGCCTACCTGCTGTGAGTGGACAGGCGCAGGCCCGATGTAGGGAATGGTGTCATATACCGTGATGGTGTCGGTTTCGATTGCTTCTCGGCCTGGGATATTGTCGCCGGGCGGTGACTGGCACTTGTGGAGATACGCGCCTGCCACAAGACTGGCGACTACAACCAAGAGTATCTTCAGAAAATTCTTCATGCTTTCTTTATTTTTTTGATGTAGTTGATGATTCCGTTGGCGTGGAGTTCCACGATTGCCTTTGTTCCCTCTTCCGAGAGCAGGAAGTCGCAGTCTGCCTTGTTGTCTTGGAAGAGCGACTCGGTCAGCACAGCCGGGCATTTGGTGTGGACGAGGATGTAGAACCGCGCCTCATAGTCGGGGTCGCCGTCACTCCAGTCTGCCCTCATGGGCTTCTGCCTGCTGTCGTATGCGCCCTGCACCTGCAAGAATGGGAAGCGGTCTTTGTAGTCTTTCAGACCCTCGTCAGCGGCTTTCCAAATCTCGGTGGCGAGGTCGTCAGCCTTAGTTTTGCCGGGCGAGGTATAGACACACCAACCGCCTGCACTCTTCCACTTGCCGTCCGCTCCTGCGGCGTTGCAGTGGATGGAAACGAGCAGAACATTCTCCTTGCCGTATTTGTCGCAGTAGGCGTTGGCTCTGCGGCACCTTTCGGGCAGGCTGATGTCTTTATCCTCCTCAACGAGCAGGTGCGCCTCTATCGGTGTTTTGGCATTGACCATGCGACTGTTCAATGTCTTTACCAATCGGCGTGCTATCTCGCGGCTCTTGAGATACTCTTTGAGTTTTCTGTCGGGGCTACACTTGCCGGGGGTGTCGCTCCCGTGTCCGTTGTCAATAAGAACTATCATGCTTCAGTCAGTTGTGTGTGGTTGTTGGTAAGTCCGAGAACTGGGAGATTATTCTCATCGCGTCTTTCTTATCGACCGCTTCTATGATGTCGTTGATGATTTCGGGCAACTCCTTCATGTGGCTCTTGCGCCGTTTGGCGTGTTCAAACATTGACTTGATCTCAATCACAATCAGACCTACGCCGAACAGCAGGGCCGCGAATGGGAGAAAGTAGAATGTGAACAGCACGCCCAGACAATCTACAAGGAAGCCTATCAGCAGGAATCGCCAATACTCGCTCATCTTCGCTATCGTTACGCGCAGCTTATGGGAGTGGACGCGCTGATTGGTTTTCTTCGCCGTGTAAACTCCGTCCCATAAGTCGAGCATAATGGCGATGATTACCAGTAGGCTCACGGCGAGGAACACGCCGAGGAAGAGGAATATTTTGTCAAGTGATAAGATTGATTCCATTGTCGGGATTGGTTAGAGAAGATACGAAACGAATGCGCCTGCGCTTCCGATGACTGCGCCTGCCGTGTCGGCCGCGAGGTCTTTCCAGCAGAAGTGATTGCCTGCCTGCTTGCGGTCGCGTGCCTCTTTCCATACGCCGATGGCGAGTGTCACGAAGAGGGCGGCTCCGTAGGCGGTGGCGGCGCGTGCGCCGGGGTTGTCGGGCATGAGGTTGTAAATCGCGTTGGCAATAAAGGTCGATGCGAGTATTGCCAAAATGAGGCTCACAATGAAGTGAAGCACTTTGTCGGTTGGTACTTTTTTCATGATGAATCTATTTTTGGTTCGGCGCAAAGTTACCCATATACTATTCCTGCCACGCTTTAACTTTTGTGACGCGACAAGAACGGCGCAAGATTGCTCCTGCGCCGTGCCTGCTTTTAACGATATGAGAGTATCAGAATCAGTGATGCGTATAGGTTGTATAGTAGTCCGGCTTCAAGCCAAAAGACAAAGTGCCTGCGGTCTATCGCCAGTCCGATGAGCGTTGCCGTGATTGCTATGTATGGCACTCCGCTTGTCAGTATGAGCCATGCCAGAGCCGACAGCCCCAGTATTATGGCGGCTCCGCTGTGGACGTGGTTAGTCATTCCTTCACGGAATGCCGGTGCCGATGCTACAAACAAGATTGAGGCGACAATGAAGAATGCCACGAACTGATAATTGTCGGGTGTGACATTGAGCAGAGGCACAAGGGCGAGTGTTCCGGCGGTCGCCGTGCAGGCCGGAAACAGCCACTTTCTTTCTGTCTTGTAGTAGATGGCACTGATTGAAGCCGGAATACCGATGGCGTTGATGTAGGCCGTTAGGTAGAGTGTCATGACTATGCACGACACGGAGACTGCGATTAGTTCTGGTAACATGATGTGATAATGATTTGGCGGTTATTTTACTGTCTTGAAAGCGGCCATGTCGCCAAGCTCGTTGATTGCTGTCCACTCGGCCTTGCTGACGGCGGCCCCATAGGCGGTGGCCGTGCGTGCGCCGGGGTTGTTGGGCATTAGGTTATAAATCGCGTTAGCAATGACGATCGATACGAGAATTGCTAAAATGAGGGCCAAAATAAAGTGAAGCACTTTGTCAGTTGGTATCTTCATAATGTTGTGAATTTGATTATTTGATGCAAAGGTAATCTGTACTCTCCTTTGTCCCTCTTTATCTTTTGAGCCACGCCGGAGTCTACCTTCCCATTGTCAAACGCCTTCGTTAAGGACCATTTGATAGGCAGCAATAGTTTGGCGATGTTCTGTTTCAGAGTTGAACTCATACGAAACCACCAGAGCATCCGCAATGTCTTTGAGTTTCAATATTACTTCTTTCATATCTTCTTCGTTTATTTAAGTTGTTATTTTGGATATTCAAAGTTAGCGATAATTATTTGATTTACAAAGTGTTAATCAATTTATTCTCAGTCATTTATGCAGATTTTTTCGTTATCTTTTATGCAATTTATTGATGATTGAAAAAGTGGACCATTGATACTGTGAATTATTCAGTAAGTTTTACTACCTCTACATCACAATTACAGAATTGAACTACATTGCAACACATTGAATTTCGTTGAATTTCGTTGAATTTAGATGCGTTTTCTGAAAAAATTAAGCAGTTTATTATTTAGAATACATAAAATATTATTACCTTTGCATACTTGATACCGTTTATGATATAATAATTTATGGAATTATCCGTTTATTCAAAAAAACTACTATGGCAACAAAATTAAAAAATGATAATACTGTTGACCCAATCGTAAACGAAACTGAATTACCATTGAGTGAGCAATTCGCACAATTTATGGGAGAAAGTGATAAGGTGGAGACATCGTGTCCAATCTCTTTGAGACCTTTTGAGATTTTTTCTCTGTATGACCATTCTAAATATGAGACCCATACATATTCAAATGTTCAACAAATTTCATTAGTACAATAATGCCGAGTTGGAGTGATATTTTTGATCAAGTGAACAATAACCAAGAACCGCTGGTCAAATTGACAGAATTACGTCGGAATTATTTAAAATGTATTTCTTCGATAACGGGTAGGAATCTAATAACATATTATTCAGGATGGCTTAAATACCCTGGAGCACCAAATGTTGAAATCAATGATAATGACAAAAATGCCATCATGAATGCGATTCACAAAATGGATCGCAAAAAAGGGCTTGACTTAATTCTGCACACTCCTGGAGGTGATATTGCTGCTACAGAAAGTATCGTTACTTATTTGAAGAAAATGTTCAATAATGACATTAGAGCAATCGTACCTCAGATTTCGATGTCCGCAGGAACGATGATAGCTATGTCTTGTAAAGAAATAATTATGGGACATCAATCTTCATTAGGTCCTATTGATCCTCAAATGGGAGGCGTAGCTTGTCAGGCTGTAATAGATGAATTTAGAAGAGCAGTAACTGAAGTTAGTATAAATCCTGCTTCATTAGGTTTATGGCAAACAATAATTGGCAAACTAAATCCCACGTTCTTAACAGCATGTGAAGATGCTTTGAAATGGTCTGAAACATTGGCAACAAAATGGATTCAAGAAGTTAATCAATCAGTTAATATAGCGGATATCAAAGATACGTTTCTTGACCATAATAACAGTTATTCTCACTCACGTCACATATCAAAAGATGATTGTAGAAAGGCCGGATTGAATATTACTGATTTAGAAAATGACCAAGATTTGCAAGAGAATGTATTGAGCCTGCACCATTGCTATATGATACTAATTGATATGATAAATGTTTCAAAGATTGTAGAAAATCAAGACGGAAAGTGTTATCTGCAGAGGGCTGTATTGACTAAATAACAAACATAACTACATTTACACATCGCTTAAACTTTTTTATGAGGTCAGGTATGGAATAGATGATGTATCCGATAAGTACTTTTTAGATATACATTCAATTGCTCTACTTTTACATTCTTCAACATCTATTCCAAGAGACGCATAGAATGATGAGTTGCCGGAGTAACACTCGTGTGCAATCTGGATTATCCGTAACTCATCTTTACTAAATCCACGAAATCTTGAAAATATCTTAAATGCAGACACGTAGTCGCCTTGCTTAAATAACATTATCGCTTTTTCTGTTTTCGTAACCATATCTAAACACCTATGATGTTCTTTATTTCTATATAAAGATAACAATTTTATTTGGATTGACAGTGCGATATTTCGTTAAATGTCAAATAGTTAAGTACTATTTATCAAAAACATTAGAACACTACTAAAGGAATACGGCATATTACTATTAAATGTTTTTAACAATCAACATAGAAATATTTGGACTAAATTTGCGTTACTAAATTTGCGTTATCAATTTACCAATTGAAACGTATTATGGAATCTAATATAAACTTACAAGATGATTTTAAGTATTTCATTGAACACCACGATGAAATATTCAGCCAGTATCCTAACAAATTTGTAGTCATACAGAATAAACAAATTATACTTGCTGAAATATCAATTGAAAAAGCATTGGAGTCTGCTGTATCTAAAGGCTTAGAGGTCGGTACATTTATCATACAAGAATGTACTGAGGGGGATAGCGCATATACTCAAACATTTCATTCACGTGTAATCTTTGCATAATGGAGATAAATGCACTTACTCATTCAGCAGTTGCAATTGAGAATGTCATAAAGACACCAATTAAGGTTACAAATACGTTCACTAATAAAGAGATTAATTCTCTTGCTATATGGGATACAGGAGCTACACACTCTGTTATTACAAAAAGTGCAGCTTTGGCTTTAGGACTAGTACCTTTGTCTATGACATAAGTTTGTGGTGTTCACGGGAAGAAGACGGTTAATGTGTATTTAGTGAAGATTACACTTAATAACGAGAATATATCAATTACTACGCAAGTAACCGAATGTGAGGAGTTGTCATCAAAGAATGATACTGCTATGCTAATAGGTATGAATATCATCGATTTAGGGGATTTTCATATTTCAAACTACAACGGTCAGACAGTGATGACATTTCGTGTGCCATCTTTGGAACGTACAGATTATGTGCAGGAAATTGCAGAACACAATAGATGCTTGAAAATTCATCAAATTAACGAGAGAAAAAGGATGCCTGATAAATGCGGGTGTGGAAGTGGGAAGCAATACAAGAACTGCCACGGAAATTCACCGTATTCAAAATAGCATAAGATACAAAATAAGCGGGGCTATCAACCTCGCTTATCTTTTAATCTAACAGTCAATCTACTATCTACTATCTTGCAACGTGTGCAACCTCATTACTAACAGCCTGATTGATGAAATCATTTATAGTTGTACCAACGGCAAATGCTGCTGCTGCAACTTGGCTGTGTAGTTCCGAAGACATTCTGAGCACCAACTTACCGCTATATGGCTTTGCAGGAGCAACACCACGCGCATTGCAACTTGCAAGATAGGTATCTACTGCGCAATGAAAATCATCTGTGATTTCATCAATCGTTGTACCCTCATAAGAAATAAGCGTTCCATGCAAGCCTTGAACTTTGCCAAACAAGCATTTGTCTGCATCGCTGTATTCAACAGAACCGGTATATCCTTTATATCTTAACTGTCCCATAATTATATAAGTTTTAATTCTTTCAACGTATCAATCAGCTGCTTAACTTGGTATAACTTCAATTCTCCATTCGGGTGTGGTTTGTGAAGCAATATCGTGTTGTTTCCATTTACGAACTCAACTCGTGAGCCTGAAATCTTGCCTTTGTTTCTTTCTTCAAAACCGAAGTATTCAAGTAACACCTTGGCTTCGTCATAATGGAAGTCTTTCGGTTTACCAAGCAATCGTGCTATCAGTTTCTCTTTCTTACTCATTGGTAATGCTTGTTATTTGATGATGCAAAGATACTAAATATAGTACTAATAACAAAACATTTTCTCAAGTTTTTCTGCGAGGTACAATCATTATCGTTGATGTAATATAAAAAGGAAAGCGCATCGATTCACATCGACACGCCTGACAATCAATTTTTCACATTTTCAAATATGCAAAATAGGGAATACTCTGATCAAGCCGAAATTACGGCGTGGCTGTCCGTGCGCGTCTGCCAAAAAACCTGCGGTGGCGTGGCGCGGTTGCCCATCAACCCGCGCGCCTTTGCTCCGGCGTAAAACTCGGCGGCAAGGCGGCGGCTCCCATGCCCTGCGTTATTGCTTGTGTATACGGCAAATCCTCGTGCGTCATGCCAGCGCCCATCCGCTCCTGCTGCGTTGTTGTGAATGCTTACAAGCAGCACGTTTTGCTTGCCGACTTTATGGCATATGTCATTAACACGCTTCACGCGCTCACGCAAAGGGATGTCCTCCTGTTCGGGCGTGAGCAAGTGCGCATCAATGCCTCTGCGACTTAATTCTCCGACAATTCGCTGAGCCACCTCCCTTGTCCACGCGTACTCGCGCAGTCGTCCGTCGGGGCTACGCTTGCCTGGCGTCTCCCTTCCATGCCCATTGTCAATCAGTACTATCATTGTCGTCTGCATTTGGTCGGTGTGTCTTGCTCGCTCCTATTCCCGACAAGTCGATGTCGAAGTGTCGCGCGGTTTTGTCTACGAGTATCTTTTGCGCCACTTTTGCCCAACGGGCGCCGTTGCAGCTGCTCTCGTTTTCGAGGATGCTCCAAATCTGCCAAAAGCATATTGCGCCGGCGGCCACCTTGGTCAGGTCGATAGGTATGCCGTCGGTGATATGACGGCTGATCAGATACGCCATGATAATAAGCGCGTAGCTCTTGATGAGCGTCAGCAGTACATGCCCGAAGTGGTGCGACTGAAACTTGTGACCGTCCTTGGTCACCTTATCCGGATGCGCTTTGGCGACTCTGCGACTTAGGCTCCACGCCGTGTAACAATCGGCAAAAATTACCAATGTGCATATCAGCAGGTATGGCAGCGTTGGTTCGAGGATGGCGAGTGCCGCGCCTATCCCGGCAAATGCCCAACGGAGGATTTGTGTAATAGTCATTGCAGCCTCCTTTCTTACGCACTTACGGCGGCCTGCGCATTTACGCAGAACGCCTCTATCGCCTTCAAGATAACATCGCGCCCCTCAGCTACATCATAACGTATGGTCAGTGTCTCCGGACGATAACGTGACCAACGCGCCAACGTTGCGTTACCGTTTCGCACTTCGCCCTCGGCCAATGTCATGATGCTCGCACCCTCGATATTGGCCACCGCACTGATGGCATATACGGCTGTCGTGTCCTCACTGTTGTCTATGCGCACGCTGCGGCGCAATGTCTCTCCTAATTTTACCTTGCTCATAATTTCTATTTTTATTGTTGTTTTACTTGTAGTTTACTTGTAGTTTACTTGCGGTTTACTTGCGGTTTACTTGCAGTTTGCTTGCAGTCTATTTAAGTTAAGCGCCAAAAACTAAAATAAGGCTTGCGTTATTTTAGTTTCCGTCAGCTTCGGCGGCGATTTCGGCGCGTGCTTGCGCCTTGCATTGCTCCGCAAAGGCGTAATACTCGGCATATTCTTCGGGCTTGGTGTCGCGCTGACGCAGTATGCCCAATTCGTCCGCAACGGAGTAACGTTCTCGGATAAGGCGCTCGACCGCAGCCTTGTAAGCAGCTTCGTCCATGGTCACGGGCAATTCGTCTACTTCCTCGTATTCTTCGGGGGCGTATGTCATCGCGGCTATGGCCTTGGCGGTGAGGTCGTCCGAACGGCGGCGTACATACTTGCCGCTGTCGCTCGTTATTCTATGGTTGTTGTATTCTATCATAATTTATTATGCGCTTACAAATGTTACATATTTCGTCTCGGCTAATGTCAGTATATCGTCGGGCAATGCCGCAAACACGTCTGCATGCAGCGTCACGCTTATAGGTTTGGCGGCTGTGGCTCGGCTCTTCTCCACGAGGTAGCGCAGGCAATCTACATTTATTGATGAAGCCTTAGCGAATGTCTTAGTCAACGATACGGACAGACCGTCTATCCATAAATACTGCAACTTGCTGCCGAATGGAGAATACAAACTATTGAAAGCTACGTCGCCCAGACTCTGCGGCTGAACAGCTCCAATAACTTCCTGTAGGTTATCGGCATTGTAGAAACTTAACATTCCGTAAACGGCCGCCGAACTAGTAGGTCGTTGTCCGCGCAGACCTGCTGCAACGCGGATTACCTGTACATCATTCGATTGGAAGACAAAGGGAGTGTTGATACCTTGCCCATCTTGACCACCGCCTGCTGCGTAGTTATAACAACATAACATATTAGTGCGAATGATATCACCATCAGAAATTTTGCGCGGATAAGGTCCGTAAGTTCGCACGTCATATATCTGACGCGCTTCGGCGTAACTTATGCCTGTAATGCCGTTGATAAAGAAGCCCGGTGTTTCATGCCATTCTGGATAATAGCCACCGTAGTCCAGTTGATATTGGGGGTTGTTCTTATCGTAGCAATTGCCGAGGCTGTCTATATTGAAAAATCCAGCTTTACCACCACCACGCATCGGCCGATATATCGCATCGCGCCACATCTTAACAAACAGCGCCTTGCCTGCATCCGTTACGCATACGAGGTCTGCGCCGTATTTGTCGTTGCCCTTGCCATAGTAAGCACTGATATATGCCTCGGTGTCGTATTTGTAGGTGTCTGCACCCCATCGCCATGTGCGGTCAGTCCTCGCGGTGGTCGGCTTGTTGTTGGTGGTGATGTTGTACTCCTCATCGTCATAAAAACGCTCGGCGTAAGTCTTGGCCGCATCGTCAACAGCCACAAAATGCTTTTTGTCGCGGATGTAGAATATATCATACGAGCTGCCATCCGAGCGTGTCTTTGGCGAAACAGCCTGCGCTACGGCAGTGTAATCCGTAGGCAGACTTTGGCGGATGCCGTGGAATACAAAATCTATACGACCGTCTATGCGCACGTTGTTGATATTGTCGGCGTAGAAGCCCACACCGCTTGCGACCACGAGAGACCCGCTATCCACGGACACACTGCCACCGTCGAATGTAGTGTCTCCGCTCAGCGTTGTATCGGAGAGAGTGGCCGTGTGATTGACCGTGAGGTCGCCTGCATTGATGTTGCCATTAGCGGTAATGCCATTGTCGACGTTTAGCGTGCCGACCAGCAGGTCACCACTTATTTCACCCGAAGCTGCCGTCAAGGACGTGCCAGCCGTAAGCCCTCCTTGGCTCACGATGCCATCCGCCTCTATGCCTTTGCTCACCGTAAGCGACCCCTCGGTGCTGATATTGCCGTTGATGTCAATCTTAACCTCGTCAGCCTGGCAGAACGTGGCGCTGTCGCCGTGGACGACAATCCCGGAGACCTTTCCGGTGGTGCTGATATTGCCGTCAACGTCAATCTGGACTTCGTCAGCTTCACCGAACTTGGCAAGATTGCCACGCACACCATAGCCTTGTATATCGCCGGTGGGGCAGGTAATATTACCTTTGTCAACAGTCAGTCCGTTCTGCACTGTCAGGCTGTTGCCAACCTCCAAATAGCCGGTAACCTCGACATCGCCTTGTAAAGTCGCATCGTAACACTCCAAATTTCTTATCGCCAAGTCCTTGCCTGTAACATCGCCGAGCTTGACCATTTTTCCGGCAGCCTTGTCATACTGCCACAGGTCGTTGCCGCTGCGGAAGATGCGGTCGGTGCGCGGCGTGGCGGTCTGTGTGCTTCCGCTCAGCGTACAGTAATCGGTGTACTCGTCGCAGACGCTGAGAGGATAATAATTGTAGTTTTCTATCGCATCGTCTTGCGCTGCTTCGTCATAGCCGAGTGCCGCAAAAAACGCCTTGGCTGTCTGCGACCACCATATCGTGTAATTATGCGCGGTCGGATACCCGGTTGTCGGCTCAGCCAGCGGCGCGGCCATGCGCACGCGACACGGCAATATGCCTGTGTCGTCGCGCAGCTTGGTCAGTGCTATCTCGTGCAGCTGATTGTCTGAGCCAAACTTGTACAACTTGCCATCCGCGATGTTGTAATACGCCTTATCTGCCCACGGCTCCTGATTTCGGTCTTGCCATAGATAGTCATCATCCCATATTGGATAATACGAGCCGTCCTGCTTGATTAAAAAGTTGCCGTCAGCGGTCGAAAAATGCACGGTCGCCGCTCCCTGCTGCACTTTGCCCTTGGGGTCGCGCACTATCGGCGCAGCCGTCGAAGTATCGTCCGTCACGTCCCCGACAAATCCATCAAAGGCCACGATACCGCTGATGCCAAGTGTATTGTGCTGCTCTTGCTTAGCACTCGCCAGACTATCACTGAGAGTTTTGCGTATCGCCGCATGGTCGGCTGCATCAGCCGTCTCATGTGCCGCCAGCGCATCCGACACAGCCTTGCGTGCCGATGCCTCGTCTGCAAAAGCCTTGTCATTAGCCGCTGCATGCGCCGCCAGCGCATCCATAGCCTCCTTGCGTATCGCCGCATGGTCTGTGGTATTTTCTGTCTTCAGCGTGTTTATGGCTGTCACCGCTCCGGCTGCTGTCTCGGCCGCCGCCGCGGCACTCTTGGCCGCCGCCGACGCCGTTGTATTGGCGGTCTCTGCCTCACTCTTGGCGGCATTGGCCTTGTCGTTGGCGCTCTGCGCCGCGTTCTTGGCTTCGTTAGCAGTCGTATTGGCTTCGTTAGCAGTCGAAACGGCTGCCGCTGCCTGCTCTTTGGCTATAGCGACTTCTGCAGCTGCAGTATCCGCAGTGGCTTTGACGGCTGCAATCTCCTTTGATGCATTTTGCACGTGTGTGTCAAAGTCCGCCCTTAGTGTCTCCTGAGCTTTGTCGATGGCGTCTATGCTGCCGGAATATTCCGCCACTTCCTTCCTTAAGTCATCTATGTCGTTGATGTCTAATGTGGGACCGCCTGTCTTACCGCTATCTGTCCATACGCCGTTTTTGGCTATGTATATCGGTCCGGGTAGCCCGGATTCGCTCACAAATGCATAGTCACCGTCTGCCGGCGCAGGATATGCATCGTTCAAATCTGTTAAGCTCAAAAAATAGCCCTTGCACGCACCCTTGATGTTGGGCGCATGCAGCCATCCTTCAACTTTCAGGTTGTGCCCTATGGTGGCACATCCACGCACTACGGCGTTGCCCCCGGCTGACACATTGCGCCCTACCGCAACATCACCGTCTATCTGTTTTGTTGGAATTGAACTCATTATTGAATGATTGATTTTGCTAAATCGGTCATGGCCGACGCTTTGTCAGCTTCGCCGTAGGTGGTTAATACTAATGCAGCCACGGTGTATACAACTGCCGTGTAGCATTTCTCGCTGATGTCGATGCCGTCATCCTTGTCTATGTGCGGATATGGCACATATCCGGCTCGCACTATCATGGCTGTATTGTCTTTACAGGCATAGAACTCAAGAGCCTTACCCTCCGCCCTGTTGACAATGGCACATACGGGCTTCTGCACGTTTCCGCGTATGCCTTTATATCGCGACGACTGTTTTGCATACAGCGGATCATCAACCGAAATGGCCTCATACACGGTGCGCTCCCAGTCACTCATACGAAAGGCTATAAGACGCATGAAGTCGTCGGGCAGCAATACCCAGCCACTTCCGTCTCCATTCCAATATATATCGCTCGAAAAGTCGTGGCCCTCTTCCAAAAATTGAACAGGAGCGGCGGTCTCAACTCTCCGCACGGCTTCAACGATTTTGGAGCGTATGATTTCTTCAAGCGACAGCGTTTCAATATCATCCGTCGCTATAAGCTGTTCGCTTGTCATATTTTGGTCTATGGCTATGCGAACATCACGCGCAATTTGCAGGATTTTGTACACCATATCGCCGGACGTTTACACGAAGATTATCTCTACGTTGTGGGCCTTGCCTGCGTTGATGATGTCCTCGCGGTTGCGCAGCTTGCTACGGACGTAGCCGAAAGTCTGCTCAAGGTAGTCCTTTGCGTCATCGTTGCAGGAAAACTCCACCTGCGTGAGCGGTTCAGTCGGCGCGGCTTCTTCGGGCTGTTCCTCTGATGTCGCGCTGTCCTCGGCGTTGACCTCGGCGGCTTCGGCTTCCTCGGTAGTTTCGGGGACTTTCTCGGCTTCTGCCGTGGGCGTGGGTGTGGGCGTGGGCGTAGGATTGCGCCGCTCTGCGATTGCAGTAGCAGGCTTGGGTCGCTCGATGTGGATTTCTTCATCCAGTTCTATGGTTCGGACAATGCGGATGCGTCCGCGCTTGAACTCGTTGCTGTTCTCTATTGCCTGCTGAATGAGGAAACTACTGGTGGTGTATGTGGCAGGTGTCACGCCGATGGCATTCATACTGCCTCCGGTAAATGTAACCTTGAGGGTATTCTTACCGAAGCGGATGATGCTCTGATATTCCATCATGCCCGACACGCCGTAAGTTATTCTCTTTTTTTTCATTGTTGTGGCATTTATTAAAAGAGGCGGACGGCATTTCTACCAGTCCGCCTCTCTGTTGTTTACTTAGTCTTGATGGGCCTTAGACGCTGATTACATCGCCAACCTCATACTCGCTCCACGTTGTTGTGGTCTTGATCGTCGCGGAAGCACCCTCACCAGTGGTAGTGGTGGTGTTCTTGGCACGCCAAAGCGTACCCTTGACAGCGGTGGCTGCGATACCGGGGCAGTCGCTAAGCAGGTAGTAGATACCGCCGTCAACCGGGGATTCGGGGGCAGTAGAGCCTTCGTAGAACAGATAGTGGGCTGCGTCCTCGTTGACGTTGTCGTTGGCGGTGGTGTCCTCGCCGTTGATCCATAAGTGGCAAGAGCCTTTGAGGGCGATTGCATCCCATGTGAGAATGCTCTCGCGTGTTGCCTCTTCGCCCTCCACGCGGTCAGACGATGAGTGTTCGGCGGCGAGAACGTAACGCACAAGGCGGTCGGGCGAAAGCAGGAATGCCGAATTGCTCCAGCCGAGGCGGTCAAAGGTCGGCTCACGCTTGAACTCAATGTCGCCGAACACGGTGTGAATGGCGGTAACGGTCCATCCGAACTTGTTGGTCTTGACGTCAATCTTGACCTCCGGGTGCTTCGAGAAGTCGATGCACTGGATGTTCTCAAGGAAGTTCTTGCCGCAGAGGGCCAGGCCACTGCTCGGAACGTCCTCGCCGGTGAAGAACATCTTGGCAAGGGCGATGAACTCTTCGTAAGTCCACTTGCCGATGTGCTGAATCTCTTTCTTCACCTGATAGCGCACGCCCTCGGAGAAGTAGATGTCCTGCACGCCGACTTCGGGTGTGTTCACCTTAATCTTGCCCTTACGTCCGGCAAGCAGGGAGCGGTTGGTGTCGCACTTGAACTTGGTAAGTGCGGCCTCGGCGATGATTGCCTTGGTGAACGGGATGCGCTTCTTGACGGCATCGAAGTAGTCCGACACGATGCGGTTCATGCCACGCTTCTGCAAGAACACGCGAGTGGGCTGCGGAACGAATAGGTCGGGGTCAACCTTCTTCTGCGTTTCATAGAGCGCGTTGCCGAGCAGTATGAGTTTCGTTCCGGCGGGAATTGCAGGCGTGGTGCAATACTCGGCATCGGTGGTTGACTTGGGACCATTAACGGCGCGACAGATGGGGTTGCCTGTTGTGGGGTCGTGACCGACAACAAACAGCATGAGGTCTTTGCTGGGCGTTGCCTTGCTTCCGTCCTCGGTATAGCCGTCAACACCAACGGCAAGCAACGTGCCGTAGGGACGCGGAATCTGCTGGTCGTCGCCGTCAAGGGAAACTACGAATTGATTGCTTGTGCCTTTGGCAACGGCGGCGGTTGTGGTCACGCAGGTGCGAGGCTCGTCAATCATGTAGTGGTCAACTTCGGGCGATGTAACCTTGACACGCTTTGCTTTCAGCGCAATCTGCATGAGGGGTGTGTCATCGCCCTTAAACTTGTAGAGTTCTTCGTCAAGGTCGGGCTGCACGAGGTTGCCACCGTCAATGCCGCCGGTTGCCCCTGCGAGATTGCTCACAGTAGCGGCTGCTCCGCTTACCTGCGAACTGACTCCGGCTGAGCCGGGGGTCGGGGTGGGATTTGTACCACCAACATTTACTGTTTCTCCGTCCATGGTTGGAAAAATTTTGAGATTAAAGATTTATTTATTGTCGTTTTCAATGAAATTGCCTTTGCCTATTCCATCAGTCGCGGATGCAAGATTGCTGACGGAAGCGGTCGCGCCTGCAACATGACTGCGGATTCCTGCCGACCCTTTTGTCGGTGTGACCTTATAGCCCTCATCGGGGCAGTGTACCACAACGCCGTCCATGACTACATGGCTTCGCTGGCGAGGTCAAACATAGACTGCTCTTTGCGTGTCGGAGCTGCGCCCTGTCCGTTCTTGCCGCCGATTGGGGCTGTGCCGTCACCTTTCTTGCTCTTGCGCAGTTTCTCCACAACTTTTGCGTTGCGTCCTGCTATCTCTCCCTCTTCACCTGCGGCCGCTACATCGGCATCGTAGTTGAGAGCCTTGCAGGCCATGTCAAGAGTTTCGGTGCTGAACTTGCCCATAACGCCGTCACGGACTATGCCGAGTAGGAGTTCTACGGCCTTGTCAATCTGCTCATCGCTCATGCCTCGCTCGGACTGGAACTGACGGAGAGTTTCAAGAGTGGTGTCCATGTTCTTCTCATACTCTTCGTCCAGTTTCTTGGAGTTGGCTACGCGCTCGACATAATCCTTGTTGGCTTCGGCAATCTTGTCCTGCATTTCGGGGTCGTCAAGCACGTCCTTGATTTCCACGCCGAAGTTGCGCACAAGACCGAGAACCGGGTCAGTGCCGTTGTGCATATCGGTGAGGAACTGCGCACTGCGAGGGTCGGCCGCGAACATATCCGACAGAGATTTCTCCCTGCCGCGATACCCCTCCAACTCTGCCTCGTAATTGTCGTAATCATCGGAAATCTGTCCGTAGATTTCCTCATCATCCTCGAATTTCTTTTCGGGGTATTTCTTGCGCAGCCGTTCAAGGTGTTGGTCGCGCCTGCTCTTAACTTCGTTAGTATCAGCCATTATTTTGAAAATCTTATGGTTGGGTCATTATCTATGCGCAAAAATAAGTCTATAAATTCGGGCGCGACTTTTAAGTTTTGTGACGTGAATTGGTTAACTTTGCATAGGAACTACCAATCAACATCGCAATGGAATAGATGGCTAAACATTTCGGCTCTATAATGGATTTCACAAGCCAGCGTAATGATGACCTCATGCGTGCGTATCGTGAGCAACTCGCCTTGGCGAATTACATTATTATGCCCGAAATTTTTGAGAAGGTGGCTGAATCACCTGCAAGACGCTTTTGGGTTTCCGAAGAGCGGGCCGCCGTGGAGGTGGCGCGTATGTTGGTTGGAAAGCCCTTTTCGCGTATGCGTCAGAACAAACGCGAGATGTTTGAAGAGATATTTCGCAGGTACTTGGCTCTCCGCGATTTGCACCCCGATAAATCGCTCTTTGAACTGGTGTCTAAGGTTGTCCATCAGCCTGCGCCGAAATTCTATCTTACACCTCGCACAGTAGGAGAATTCATATACCGCATTAAGAATGGTTGGTATGACAAGCAGTTTGACCGATATAGACAAGATATTGACGGAGAATGACCGCCGTAATGAGGTGATGTATGCTTCGTTCAACCCGATTACCGGAGAGGGTTCTATTGGGGAAAGGGTCAAGGTATCTATCTCCGATTTCGTCATGCCTGTCCAGTGGTTGCCTGCGGAAATGATGTCTATCCCTTTTGTCAGCAAACTGATTAAGGCAGCCTCTATTGACAGATTCCTTTCGGATGTCCTGCACGTTGAGCCGAACGACACAGACCATGACAAGGTTTCCGAGAAGTTTATACGCCTGCGCTATCGGCACGATTTTCCCTTTTGGGCCGCAACCCTTGTGTGGATTCACAACAAGGATGCAGGCTCTGACGTGCTGTTCCGGCTACGCTATCCGCAACGCATACTGGTGTCGCGCTTTGAAGAGAAGCGCAAGGCAGGGTTGCCTATTCGTCTTATCCTGCTGAAAGCACGTCAGTGGGGCGGCTCCACTACGACCCAGTTGTATATGGAATGGTTGCAGTTCTTCCACAAGCGAGGACTGAACTCCCTTATCATCGCACATCAAGGCACGGCATCCGATGAAATCAAGGATATGTTCGACACGATGATTAAGGAGTACCCGATTGAATTGCTCTACGACATGGGCGCGTCATACGACCGCAATGCCCCTAAAATGGTCGGTGTCGGTAAGTCCGGCTCAACATGGCGCGTTCCACAGCGCAACTGCAAGATTAAGATTGGTACTGCCGAACGCCCTGACGGTTGCCGTGGGGGTGCTTATTCGCTCGTCCACCTCTCCGAGGTCGGGATATGGAAAAAGACTGACGGCAAATCTCCCGAAGATATTGTGCGCTCTGCCTGTTCGGGTATTCTCCTGCGTCCGCTCACAATGATTGTGATGGAATCTACAGCTAATGGTACTGGCAATTTCTTCCACACCGAATATTCTGCGGCCGTTGACCCTAACACACCATCCCAGTTTGAGGCATTGTTCATAGCGTGGTTTCAGATCGAGCAATATTCCATGCCGTTTGAGAGTGGCGAAGAGTTGCGCGAATTTGCAAAATGGCTCTACGACAACCGAGAGAATGACAATGTTTTGTCATCGCGTGAAGAGTGCGGAAAATATCTTTGGTGGCTGTGGGAAAAGGGTGCGTCACTGGAAGCAATCAACTGGTACATCAAGGAGCGTAGCGGTAAGAACGACCACGGCATAATGGCTTCCGAGTTCCCCTCTGACGATGTTGAGGCTTTCGTTCATTCCGGCACAATGGTATTCGACAAATATCAAGTCGAAGAATTTGAAAACGCCTGCCGTCCTCCGCGCTACATCGGCGATGTATATGCGGATAGTGACGAGGGCGAAAAGGCTCTTGAGAACCTGCGCTTCCATGAGGACAGGCAGGGGCAGTTCTGCATTTGGGTCAAACCCGAAGATGATGACGAGGTGGAGATAACCGACCGATACCTTACGGTCGTTGACGTGGGCGGTCGCTCTGCAAAAGCCGACTGGTCTGTAATTCTTGTTATCGACCGTCTGAACATGATAGAGGGCGGTCGCCCGGCTGTTGTCGCCCAGTGGTACGGACATTGCGACATTGACCGCCTCGCGTGGAAAGCTGCGCAGGTGGCGGCTTACTACAATGAATCGCTCCTTGTCATTGAGAGCAACACACTGGAAACGCATGACCGTGAAAGGCAGGTTGAGGGTGGCGACCAGTCGCAATATATTCTCAATCAGATTTCAACTATCTATCCCAACCTTTATGCACGCCGTCAGTCCGAGGACGAGATTAGGCAGGGCGTTCCGCGCAAATATGGCTTCCACACCAACATTGCCACAAAGCCGATGATTATCTCAACACTCGTCAAGGTCATACGCGAACACCTCTACACGGAACGCGACAAGCGGTGTCTTGATGAATATCTAACCTATGAGCGTAAGCAGAACGGCGCGTATGGGGCAATCATCGGCAAGCATGATGACTTGCTTATGACACGCGCTATCGGTATGCACATCTGCTTCTATGAAATGGATATGCCTCGGATTATCCCCAAACAGCATGGACCGGCTAAAAAAAGAAAAGGCCCCGTTTCCGAGGCCGTTTTCTGATTGGTACTGGGTTCGTTATGCCGCAAGCATGCGTTGTGCCTGCTGTGCGGCTTGCATATTCGCTCCTTGCTGTGCTTGCTGTGCCAGTTCGGGTGAAATTCCTTCGGGTATCTGACCCTGCTCCAGTTGTTCGCGTTGGCTCTTGATGCTTTGCAATAGTCCGTCTGCGAATGGGAAGTCGCCATGTTCAAGCAACTGCTCTACGGAGATTGCCTGCGCTTTCCACAACTCCATCAGCATATCGTTCACGATTGCGCGGTATGCAGGCGTTGACGTGCTTTCGACAATTGACAGGTCAAACTCAACGTCACGGATTTTGCGTGGGTCATATTCAACGATAGCCGAGTTCTTGCCTGCGATGTTGAACACTCTCGGAGTATCGTAGTATTGCTGAATGTTCTTGACATCCTTTGTCGCGCCATCTCTGATGAACGAAGAGAACGTATCGAGCAGGTCAAGCAACGAGGTTGTTGCGTTCTGCGCCTGCTGATTGTAGAGGCTTGCCGACATTCCCGAATAGCCGGGCTTGCCCTGCAATGCGCCGTTCACGCCCGATATGTCCTCAAAGAATTTCAGCTGCATGTTAAGCAACTCGGTTATGCCTATCTGCGTGCAGTTGTTGGCAACCTGCTGTGGCAAGGCTGTGCCTGCCTTTGGCTGTCTTATCATTATCACGCCATTGAACCGCGCCCACTCGTCTGCAATATCTTCTATTGTCATTCCTTTGGGCAGGCAGTCCTCCGGGAAGAGAAGCACACCCTTTGCACTCGCACGCATAATCCAGTCGTACATCGTGATGAGGCGGTTGGTGTATCGCTGTTGGTCGATCACGTTGCTGACGAAAGAATGAATCTCACCGTCAATAAACGGATATGCTTTGAAAACGTAGGGGTGGCTCTTGTGTTCGTAGGGCGTTTCTCCCTCCTCCAGTATATCGCCGAAAGGAGTGAGTAGATAATAATACCAGTAGGAATCCATGAACCATTCGCACTGAATCAGCGGAACATCACTCTCGTCCATGCCAAGTTCCTGTGCCTCGCGCTTTCGCTCTCGGTTTACACTGCCGACAAATTCCTCATAGTCCTCCAGTTCGATTTTGAACACATCGCCGTTGTTGACATCGTGACAGCGGTAGCGAGGCTTGCTCTCCTTGCGCCACACCTCAATCACACGGCATCGGGTAATGTCGCGTGGAACGAGGAAATCATAGTATCCCTGCAACGGATGACCGAAAGATTCAAATGCCGCGCCCAATACATTCTTGTCACGGGCATCTTTGTATATATCCGCAAGACGTTTGTAGTCTGCCGGATTATGCGCGAACCGTTCACACAATTCTTCAAACGATACGTCATGCACCTCACCGAGGCAGGATACGTCCCAACCTCGGAAGTCGCGCATATTGTTATCTATAAAGAAATTGTTAGGCTGAACATAGTCCGTCCAACAATCCAGTTTATCATTGCGCCAGCCATACCACTTGCGCTGTACCACAAAGCCGGAGATTAAGAACTCTTCCATGCATCGGGCGTTAATCTCGGTCATGCGGTTGAGCTGCATATTGCATTGCAGGACGGTTGACATGGTTTCACCATATTTCTGCTCGTCGCGGTCACGCGCCGTGCAGGTCGGCTCTTTGGCCTGACTACGGTAGACGCCCAGTACAGCCTGCACCAGTCGCCGGATAAGGTTGTTCTTCAGTGCGACATTGCCTTGCGACTTGATGTAGTCCTCTTCCCTCATCATCTTGCCGTCAACGCATATCAAATCATCCCACTGCCTGCCGTAGCTGTAGTTCTTGTTGCGTTCTCGGTCTTGACGGAATGTTTCCATCGCCTGCCAATACTGCTGTGCCTGCCAAAGAACATCATAGGCGCGGTTACGTCCCAGGCCCTTGCTGTGTGCAACGCTGTCCATTTCATTTTTGGGCATCACGCGGCTTGCTTTATGTAATTTCTTTTTTGCCATTGTCGGTTGGTATGTTGTGGACGGTGCAAAGGTAATACCTCGCATCGTCCACAATCATTTAACTATTGTTGCGTGTCACTCAATTCTCTTACCATTTCGCGTTTGAGGGTAAGTATCGCCTGTGCGCAGGAGTCGCGCTGTGCGGCTGTCCTCGCGTTGAGCCACTCATTCGTCAACTCGTCAACATCATGCTTGTATGCTCTGATGATTTCGTAACGGCTGAATTCGGGAGTTGCTTCCAGTTGATCGAGCAACTCATAGTAACGGTCCTCGTCACGGCTCTTTACTTTCTTGATGTCGCTGACGCGGTCTTTGGTCGCCTCAAACTCTTCAAGCCACTGGGTCATGTTCGGACTTGCCTGCGTATCGGTTTCGCGCGTCAGCCTCTCTTTGGCAAGAGTGTTGCTCTTCTTGCGGTACTTGTCCATGATTTTCTCGCGCTGTTCGTTGCCGTAGGCCCAACCGGTCAAAGGTGCGCCACGCCTTACTTTGTATCGGGCATAACGCTCGGCGATTTCGTAAGGGGTCATTTGGCTTGCCTCTTCTCCAGTCGTTCCCAACTCGTCAAAATAGATTTTGTCAAGTTGGCTCTGCGGACAGTTGATAATCCTTGTCATGAGCAGGGCGCACTCGCGTGAGGTCTGTGCATCATCACCGCACACGTCCATGACGGCAACGACAGCGTCAGTCAAAGACTGGGGATTGACACCGACTGCCGACTGCACAAGCAGGTTGATAACATCGTTCATCGCGGAAACCTCGTCAGTGTTCCACTTTGACCAGATGTTTTCCAAGTCGCTTGACAACGGCATATCTTTCGATGCAACCCACGGAGTTATCTTTTCGCCTTTTGCCCATGCGTTGAGCGTGTTGCTGTACACATCACCGCCAGTCAGACCCTCAATGCTTCCGAACATGGTGTGCGTGAATACGTCATCCCACATCTTGTCTTTCTCGTCATCGTCATCGCCGAAGATGAGGTATGGCAGGTATGCGCCCAAGTTCCATGCGAGTTGCAGGACGTAGCCGAAGATTCCGACACGCACAAGGTCGCGTATGATACCCCGGCGGTATTCCTGCTTTGCGTTGCGGTCTGCCTTGTCGGGGTCTATGCCGTCACGCCTCATCTGCTTTGCCATGAACTCTTCCGACATCGCCTTATAGCCGGGTGTAAGTCTGCGGCCGATGTTGCGTATTGAATCATAGAGTTGTCGGGTGTACGACATTGACGAGTTGCGGAACACGGTAAACAGTACGCTCAACCATGAGCGGTCAACCTGCATGGTGGAGAGGAACGCGCCCTCGCTTGACTGCTGGGTCTGATTGAAGAGGATTGTTGCATCCTGCTTCGCTCTTTCCTCTGCAACATCGGGGTCATATTCCTGACGCTTGTACTTGGCGAGTTTGGTCTGATACATGGCGTGTGCGCCGATTGCGACTGTCAGAGCGTCCACAAAGGCATTAGGGGCCATACCGACACGCGAGGCGAGTTCAACGACACGGCTACGCCACATCTTCCAGTCCATTTCGGATTTGAGCAGGCGCGGGTCGCCTGCCATACGGCTGCGCCAACGCTTCTCAAACAGCGGAAGATTCTCCATTGACCAACGCCATGCGCCTATCGGGTTGGCGATATTGGCGGCAAGGTATAATGGATTGCTGTCCGAAGCATAGGCAGGCATCGAAAGGAACTGCTTTAATGCCGTGAATACTCGGAAACTTACCTTTGCGGCTGTAACACCTTTGGCGATATTGACTGCTGATTTGTCAAGAGTTGCAATCGGTGGACGATATGCGCCTGCGGCCATACTGCATACATTGCGGAAATTATTCCACAGCGTCTTGCCTGCGCCGTACACACTGCTCATGTTCATCACTTGGTTGCGGAAACGCTTGTATGAAAGCAGGGTGTTTAGGTCGCGGTTGAACTCAGCAAAAGCGGCCCAACGCTCCATCTGCTGAAGATGATCGAGAATTACCGAGAACGCATTGGCACCGGTCACGTCAAGGGCGAGATTGTTGCGTTTGCGCTTGATGATACTGCCAGTTGAGGTTGCAGGCAGGGCGGTGTCGGTTGTATCGTCTGCCACGTCCACATCCTCCAGTCTTGCGTTGGCAAGTATCTTCAGGGGGAAGTAGTTTTCGATAGCGGCCATTGACGCGCCGAACATACGCTTGTGAACCTCGTTGTACTCGTTGCGCTTGTCAACAAGGAACTCTTCCTGCATCCAGTCTGCAAGCTGCATGAATTTCGGGTCAAGGAAATTCATGATGTCCTCAATATCTTCCTCGGTGATACCCATACGGCGCAGTTTCATACGGCCGTCACTCATCTTGTCAGCCATGTAGATGTAGAGCAGGTTGCCCTGCGTCAGTTCGTGGTCTTTCATCTCACCGCCGTCAAAGAATCTTACGGACGCTTTCGGCAGTTTGCGGTCAATAGTGAAGAGGTCGCCCCACGTCATATCCTTGCCATAAATCTCGCTGACTTTAGCGTCAAGGACTTTTAGTGCGTCACGATACCCGATGTACTCCTTTTCGGTGGCGGTCACCCAGTCGCGCATATAACGGTTCCACAGATAGCCCTCGCCCCTTGAGTTCTTCTTACCGAACATTCGCAACATCTGGTCGAATGTAGCGAGAGGCGAAAGCAGGAATCGGGCAAAACTATTGTTCGCCATTTTCTGCATTCGGTCATCCTTGTGGTGTTCATCGGTCGGTCTGCCTTCCATGTCGGAGTTGGCGTTGTGGTGGATTTCCTCAACGCGCTGTTTCTCGGCTTCACGCCATGCCTTTGCACGCTCAACACTTTCGCTCAGAACACCGCCGACCTGCTCAACGAGGGAGTGGAACGCCTCGGCACGCTCAATCTTATTCTGACGAATAGCGTCCTCGGTGGATTCTACATACTGGCGGTATGCGTCCTCGGTCATCTGACCTGCATCCTTGGCTTCCTTTGCTTCCTTTATGGAGTCGCGCAGGGCCTTTTCCTCTGCTTTGCTCTCGGTGATGTCCTCAACATACTGGCGTGCTATTTGCAGACCTGCATACTCAATCGTTGCATCGTCTGCAATGGCTTGGTCGGTACTGCTCATGCGGTTGATGGCTTCGGCAATACGGTTGTCAATGTCATCTTTGGGCAGAGAAGTTGACTTTCTCACCACCTGCGCTATGCGCTGTCCGTCCGGATCAAGTTCGCCCTGCACCTCGATACCACGTGCATCAACACGGCTACCGCGAATGCTCAATAGCCTGCCCAGCGTGTTTGCACCCATGCGCAACTGATTGTCAACCATGATGTCCATGACCTTTTGAACATACTGGCTCACGTCCTGCTTGCCAACGACATTGTTGATCGCTCCCAGTATTCTCTTGGTTTCATACTTGCTCAAATCATCAAGCAGGTTATTGTCCATGAGGACACGGGCGAGGTCGGCAACGCTCTTGACGGTCGTAATGTCATACTCGCGCTGACGTGCCATTGCCTGACGCAGGTGGTTGAGGTTGCCGTCGATAGCACGCATTGCATCGCGCTTCGCCTGCAAGTTGCCTGCGTTAGCCTGCATTGCCTCGGCTTTCATTTTGGTAATGGTTTCTTCCAGTCCCAGGCCGGGGTCACGGAATCGGGTCACTTCGTCAGCGTCATAGCCGGTCCGTCTGCGCATTACAACGTCCTCTGCATCGGCAAAGACATCTTTCTTGCGCAGGTTCTTCCATGACTTGTAGAGAATGTAGGAAAGGTCTTTATCGTTGAGACGTATGCTCTTGGCGATTTTCAGACCTTGCAGGAACTTGTCAAGGAAAGCCTGCACTTTCGCTTTGATTTTGCCCCAAAGCGTCAGTTCGTCACGGCTCATCTTCTCAAAGCCCTCGCTTCCGATTCGGCCGCCGAGGTCAGACATATATTCCTCGGTGGCTTCCTTGCGGAAATCCTCGCGCTTCTTCTCGGCTTCCACACGCGCCTCTGCCATGTCGGTGTAGTAGTTGGCGTTCACATCTTCCCCGGCACGCTCATGGGACTGTGCCTTGCGAGTGCGCAGGCGGTCGGCTTCCTCGCTCACCATTCTGTCGGTCATCTTGTCAATGACTTTGCGGATGGGGTTTGAAGCGTGGTCGTAAATCTCGCCGAGGAATTCATCGAAGCGTTCCTCACCAACGAGCGCACGCAGACCCTTGTGTCCTGCAACCTCATGGACAAACGTATTGTCCACATCGGCTACATTGACGTTGTTGGGCAGGACGATGACAACTTCATCATCCTTTGCGCTCCACCAGCCTTTGGCACGCCTCTCTCTGCGAGTAGGGAGTGCATCGGCCTCTTCCTGTGTCCTTACAATGCGGACTGGGGTGTTGGCTCTTGCCGATAGGTCAGCGACACGCGCTTCTTTGGCTTCGGTCGATGATTCGTAAGCGTCAAGGTAGGCGCGAACCTTTTCAAGACCTGCGTCCCATTCGCCTGCATTCACTCGATCGCGCAGCTCATTGAGCATGGGTATGTCGGCTTCTGCTACGCTTCCGCTGATGTCACCGAACTTTGCGCCACGCTTGGCGAGTTCGGCACGGAGCATCGGGGGAACGGCATTTATGGGGAACGTAATCTTTTGGTCGCCCACGCGCTCCATGATGAGGTCTGCAACCTCGCTCCACGGAACAATGCGCCCCGGCTTGAAATAGCGCGACAGCATGGTCTGAACCTTTGTGTCATCGCTCAACTGACCGTTGACGCTTCCGCTGTGCCAGTCCATAAGACCTACGGAATCCTTTGCGCCCTCGGCCTGATAGCCGCTCGTTTCCTCGCTTTCGGGGTAGTAACCCTCTACAACAAGAAGTTCGGGGCGGTCGTAGGCGGCTGTGAACTGGTCGTTGAGCGGAGAGGTACGGATATGGAAATATGGATTGTATGCCACATCCCCGGTGGTGCGTCCGTTGCCCTGCACAAGGTCGGCTTTGCCATTCTCCTTGCGCATACCCTCTTCGCTCTGCTCCCAACTGCTGAATATCATCGGCGCACGCCATTCACCGTTCTGCTTGGCGGTCATAGGTGGCAATACGCCCATGTTAGCCCACTGCGAATAGCGGTAGCCTTTCTTCAACGGCTGTGCGTCAAGGAAGTCAAGCAGCTCGCGCTCGGCGACAAGGCGGTACTTGTTGCCGTCCCCGGTGGTCGGTGTGTCCGTGCTGTCCTCATCGGTCAGAGTGATGTCCGAAGCGGTTTCTACCGACTTGTCAAGTTCGGCATACTTGGCTTCTTTCTTTGCCAATTCTTTCTTCATGGCTTCCTCATACTTGGCAAGACGCTCTTTCGCTTCTGCCAGTTCCTTCTTATATGGGAACTCACGGCCGTTGCGCTGTTCAAGTTGAGTGCGTTCCTCGGTGTAATGGGCGAGTTGCTGTTGACCCCTGCTAAGGAGTTCACGGCTCTCTCTGCCTGTCACAATGTCCTCGGATATTTTCTGCATGATGTTCTTTAGGCGGTTGCCCTTGATGGCTTGGTCTTTGATGCCGAGTTCCTCGCAGGAGTATGTCACGTTGCGCTCCGGCTCAAACGTCAGAGTGCCTTGCCCCTTGCTGTCAACGGTTCGGCTGACGGTCGTTGTGACCTCGAATTTTAAGCCGTCAACATCAACCACAAGTTTACTGGTGTAGTTGTCAGCACCCTCACGGACATTCTCGGCCGCCTCGTTCATCTTGGCGTTCTGCTCTTTGAAGAAATCCTCCATAGCGGCTACGCTATCGAATGTGAGTTTGCCGATGGTTATCTTCTTGATAGTGCCGTCGGGGAAGTGTGAGCCGATTATTTCAAGGTTCTTGGTTTCAATCTCGATACGGCGTTCAGCACCTTTGATGAAGCCCTCAACCTTTGGCAACTGGTTGTGAACATAAATCTGATCGAGGTCGTGACCTTTCTGCTTGGCAGTAAGATTACGCACCTCGCGCTCGGCTTGATTCTTCAGTATGGCATACTCACTGCCCGAAAGCTGCGCGGTCATGTCGCCGAAAGAATCTTCTTCCTCTTCCAGTACGCGGTTCTCCATTGAGTTCTGCATCATCTTTGAGCCGTTCATGATTGAATCGGCTATCGCGCCTTTGGTTTTAAGACGCTGATATGCGGTAACGTCAAGGCTGTCCTCAACACCGAAGCGGATAATGCGGACGGGTATGCCCATATCCTTGTGCAGGTTGCCCTGTCGCAGGGCGCGTCCGTTGCGCTGTGTGTAGTCCATCGGTCGGTTGGGCGCGTCCACATGGATGAGGGTGTGCAGGCGTTCCTGTATGTTCACGCCAGTACCGAGAGTAAAGGTTGAACCCATGATGACACGGATTTCACCTGCGTTGACTTTCTCGAAGATGTCCAGTTTCCTCTTGACAGTCATGCCCGGCTTGATGACAACTATCTGCTCGGCAGGAACGCCCTCGGCTATGAGTTTCTTGCGAATATCCTCATAGAGGTTGAATCCGCTCTGCTTATTCTGATAGTTGTCGGAGAAGATTGCGACTGTGCCTTTGTATTTCTCGCTGTCGCGGAGTGAGCGCAAGGTTTCGCGCACGGTCGCATTGGTCTTGCTGTTGGGGTCATCCTCGGCGTTGGGAACGACAAGGCGCACGTCAACGGCGGCTGCCTTTGCAATGCCGTACATCGTGAGCGGAATATGGCTGTTCTCTTTCTTTTCCTTGCCAGTCATCTTGTCGTAGCGGTCAAGTTCTGCCTTGACGTACTTCATGACACTGCGCAGGGCGCGGGTCTGCGGCAGGTAGATGTCCTGCGGCTTACCGCCTTCCATGTCGGGAATCTTGTCGCTTACACCGCCTGCCTCGCGTGTGAGAACAGTATCGGCGACACTGCTCCATATACGCACGAGTTCGGGCAGGTTCACATATCCTGCGAAGCGGTTGTTCTCTTTGAACTTGCCATTGGTCGAGAACTCTACCATCTGCGCGATGTTGCCGAAGTTGCGGACAAAATCGTCAAAGTAGTAGATGCCGTAGGATTTCATCGTGTCAACTGGCATGAGATAGCGCATGAACGTCCATATCTCGGCGGCTGTGTTGGAGATAGGCGTACCGGTGGCGAACACTACATTGCGTCCGTTGTTGCGCTCCATGACGGCTTGTGCCTTAAGGAACACGCCCTGCGACTTCTTGCTGTATGAGGAGTCAACGCCCTTTACTCCGCGTTGCATGGCGGTGGCGAAACCGAGGTGCTTGTATTCGTGGGCCTCGTCCACAAGGATTGCGTCAATGCCCATATCGTCAAAGTTCTCTACATCGTCCACCTCGCGGTCAAGCATTTCCAATGCACGAACCTCGGCATTCTGACGAGTGGTGGCCTCGCGCTTCTCATCGCGTTTCTTCTTCTTGACCTGCATTGTTTCGGTCAGTTCGGCAAGACGCGCTTCCTGCTCTGCAAGTTCCCTTTCGGCTTGGCGAACAATCATACTGCGTCCGTCTGAATCAGCATCGCGCATGGCTTCAAGAACTTTCATCTTCTCTTCGATGATGTCCTTGACGTATGCCATTTCACGTTCCTCGCTGTCGGGGATGCGCTCAAATACGGACTGGGGAACGACAATCATATCCCAGTCGTTGTACTTGATTTTGGCATAGAAATTCTTGCGGCCCTCGGCTGTGCGGTCGGCTTCCTCAATTGTCAGCACCTTTGCATTGGGATAGATTTCCTTTGCACTCTCCACAAACTGACCGACTGTCGCATTCTGAACGACAATCATAGGCTTGCGTGCCGTGCCGAGTCTGCGCATTTCCATCGCCGTAGTAATGAGTGTATAGGTCTTACCAGTACCTACCTCATGCGCAAGCAGGATAGGTTCGGTCGTTCCTCTTACCACGGCTCTGCCTTGATGAGGACGCAGGGCAAAGGGATGTCCGTGCAGCTCGCTGACTTGACCGCCGAAGTGCTGGGGAACGAACTCGTCCGGGATAGACATAGGCACATAGTTGTTGAACTGGTCGTTGTAGGTCTGCTCGATGCGTGCCGACATTGCAGGATCAGCCTGCATATGCTCACGCGCCCAGTCCTTGAACTCTGCTCGTATCTCGTCAATTTTGGTGCCGCACTCGGCGGTGGCCGCCTTGTCGGTTATCGTTTCGGTTGAGCCGTCATAGTGCTTCTCGGTCTTGCTGACGGTTATCTGTCTGTTGGTGATGGCGGCTTCAATGAGTTCGTGACCCATGATAGTCTTGTCACACATCTTGCTGACAACAGCCATAGCGCGGTTCTTCTCGTTGAATGTACTCCACGGAGTTTTCATGAACCATGTGCCGCCTGCGTTGGTGAGAGTGACGCGCAGACCAGTCTTTTCAAACACGAAGTCCTCATATAGTTTCGGCTCGATCCACGATGAACCCAATGAGAATTCAATGAGGTGCGCAGGTATGGTCATCGGCATTACTCCCTCAAGAGCCTTGATATTCGCGTCATACCTGCCGTCTGCATTGTTCTCCTGCGCGATGTGCAGCTTTTCGCGCACATTGCCCGAAAGGTATTTGTAAGATACCTCCATAGTGCCTGTTGACGGATTCTCAAAGCCGAGTCCGCTTGACACGATTTCGCGCTTCACCTCCTCGGTCGGTTTGCCGAGGGCCTGGCCGATATACTCAACATCAACACCGCCACTCTTGTAGAGGCTTGCGAGGATAGCGTCTTTGATGGTAGTAGGCTGTGGCTCTTTCTCGGTGTCAATAACTCGGCGGCTGAAAATGTCAGTCTTACCGACCTTGACAACCTTGTTGCCTTTCTTATCGCCTTTCTCGGAATATGTTTCCAGTGCGAGGATGCTTGAGAAGTCAACATCGTTGCGCAGGAATGATATTGCGGTGTTCTTGTGCAGGTTGCCGTAGGTGCGTGTGAATGTGTCAAAGGCGCGGTTCAACTCTTTCAGAAGAGGTGCAAGTTCCTCGTCACCCTCATTGCTCGACTGGTATTCAAGCACATCAGACAACGCTTTCTTGATAGCCGAATATGCTTTGAAGCACTCCGCTTTTGTGTGACCTTTGACCTTGTTTTTGTTCAGTCCGAGAGGAACAGCCTCGCCCATTCGTGCCATGCAAAGTTCGCCCTGCGAGTTCAGGACCATGCTTCCCTCCTTGACACCCTCTCCGAGTTGCTCATTGATTCGTGTTATCTCATCTTCGACTTTCGGCGCGGCTGTGGCTTCCTCTTCCATGTCAGCGAAACTGCCTGCCCATTCGACCAACATCTTCGACTGCTCCTTTTCCTTGACTGGGAAGAGGGCGCGACTGGTCGGGAAGCGTGTTTCCCCACGTTCAAAGTTGAACATCATCTCGCCTGCCATATTCTCCGGGTGTTCCGCAAAATACTTGTTGTACATCATGCTGTACTGCTTGATGACGGGAATTTCCTGACCTTTGACCTTGCGAGTGTCGCCAGTATCGTAGTCAGCCACGCGCACGCCTATTGCATCCGTCACGTCTATGGCATTGGGTGAGGGTTTGCCATTGACGCGCTTGCGTACAACGATGATGTCCGAGGTTGCCCCGGTGCCTCCGAATGTCTTGTTGTGCATACGGAAAGCACCTACAACGTCAGCATTACCCTCGCCGATAATCCAAAGGCGAAGTTCCTTTGAGTTGTCCATCGTACCGCTTGACGTGATAAATATGCCGATACCGCCCTCACGGAGTTTGCGGATATTCTTCGCAATGCAGAAATCGTGGATGTCATGGAATTTCTTGGAGAGGTCTTTGTCGCCTGTCTCGTCAAACACTTTCGCGCCAGTGATGAAAGGCACGTTGGTAATGGCGAGGTCAACGGTGCCGTTCTGCACTCGCGTTTTCTCAAAGCCTTGTATCTCCACTTTGGCATCCGGGTAGAGCAACGAGAGGATTCCGCCAGTGGTGCGGTCAATCTCAACGGCATGGATTGAGCTGCGCTCACTCATGTCGGTAGGCATAAGTCCGATGATGTTGCCGATACCTGCTGACCCCTCAAGCACATTGCCGCCCTTGAAGCCCATAGCGCGTGCAACATCCCACATGGTGTCTATGACCTCGGCTGGAGTGTAATATGCGGAACGGCGACTGTCAACAGCGTCTTGATAGCCGTCCTCGCCCAGTAGTTCTTTCAGACGTTTGGCAATCGGGTTCGGAGTGTAGCCCTGCTCGTTGAAAGCCTTACCCAGTCCACCCCAACCGCTGAACTTACGGAGTACGGCCATCTGTTCGGGTGTGGCGGTTTCGCCTGCGTCAAGCAGTCGCTTGGCAAGTTCTATCGCTTCCATGTTAGCCTTGATGCGTGCGTCCTCGCCTTTGGGGGCATAGTCAACACCGCGCTCGGCATGGTTGTTACGGATATTCTTCCGCTCCGATTCGGGGACCGGCTCAATTACTGGTTGGCTCTTAGGCTTTCGAGGTACGCCTGCGCCTCGCTCTCCGTCAGACATAGGATTGACGCTACTACGTCCACCCATTCCTCGTCGGTCAGTTCCTTTAACTTCATTCCGTTGGCTCTCTCCCAACGGTTCATGCGATTGAGGTTCGTGTCCTCTTTCTCGCTCGGCAGTGCCGGGGCGAGGTTGTACGTCAGTTTTCTTTTCATTGCTTATGGGTTCATCGAACAAACCGCCGAAGAGGTCTGCGACAGGCTGTTCGGGTTTGACTTCGGTACGTTTCTTGGCAGGCTTCTTACCGCCTTTCAGTACGCTGACGGCATTGTCGGTCGCGGCTTTGCTCATCCATTGCTTTTCAAGGCGCGGAAGAATCTCGTCATGGAAGAATCTGTCAGCCTCTTTCTCGGTGCTGAAGATTTTATCAGCCACAAGACGCTGTGTGATTTGCCTGCGGACATAAGGCAGACGGATGTTGATAGCCTCGGACTTGCCCTCACTCCATGTGTCGGCAAGTTCTTCCTTGCGAGAGCCAAACTTCTTCATGTAGATGTCGAAGATTTCCGAAACCATTTTGTCTTGCATGACCTCATCGGCTACGGCATTAGCGCGTTCTGCGCGTGCCTGCTTATCCTCGGCAGTCTTACGGACGACACGCTGTGCCTCTCCGAATATGCCGTCAGCAGGCTTGATGCGTGACCAGTCGCCGATTTCCATCATCATGCCCATTCCCATAGAATCGAATATGGGGCTTCCGTCTTTCTCAAAATCTACAATCGTCTGCTTTTCCCACTTGTCGTTGCCGTAACGGTCCCACAAGACTTCATCGCCAATCTTGTAGCCATTGTGGGTTTCCTCTGCTTGGGCAGGGGTCGAGGGTTTGTCCTCGGCGGTCGGTGCGCCTGCATGGGCAATCTCATCGGGAGAGATTTTGATTGTACCCGGCTCACCTTTCACACCAACGATGTAGTCTGTCAGTCGGGACGGCTCTCCAATGTTCTGCACATGGTTAGCCGATATGACAACAGCCTCACGTCCGTCTTTCAAAGTGACGGTGCCGTGATAGGCTTCTTTCTGCGGTTCTGCCTTTGCAGGCTCTTCGGCAGGAGTTGAGGACGGCAGGTATTCCTTCGCCTCGCGCTGAATGCCATTGAGCAGGTCGGCATAGGTCACGTTGGCATCTGCCCAACAGTTACGCCCCATGCGGTCGAACGACACATGACCTTTCTCATCGGGCCATTCAACGCGGTACATGATGCGAGTGGTTTGCAGGTTATCTCCGCTGTATGTCACATCGCCCGGCGTTACTGACGGGTCAAGACCGATAGTAATGTAGAGTTCGCGGCCCTCATTGAGGGGCAGGCGTATGGATATGTCACCACCTGCGGGCGCGATATTCGCGGTAACGGCGTTCTTTCTCTTGCCACGGTTGGCGGTTGTAGAGCCAGTAACCTTATCAAGTCCCAGGCCGAGGTCGTTCACAAGTTGTTTGGCGAGATCAACTGCATCCTTGACGGCTTTCTTCTCGGCATTGCGCATATAGCCGTATGCCTCGTTGAAATCCTTGTCAACCTCTTCGGCCTCATAATAGCCGAGAAGTGCCAACTGGTCGTTGACCTCTTCAAGGGTGTCATCTACTCGTTTGAGGTCGCGGAGGATGCGCTTGCGTCCTGCTTCTCCAGTTCCTGCGCTTTGCGCTGTAACTTCTGCTTCGCCTGCAACAGCCTCTGCTTTTTCTGCAAGAGCAGCTGTATCTGCTTCTGTCTGCTTGTCATTTTCTCTTCGGTTTTTGTTTCGGGTTTCGGTAAGTTCTTTCTGCGCCTGCGCGGATGCTGCCCCGGATTTGCGCTCTTCCACAATCATAGCGGCCTGCGCGATTGGGTCTGCCTGCTTCTTGTCGAAGTTCTGCACGTCAAACGTGGCAACCTGCTCGGTCGGGGTAAAGGTGTATTTGTCGTAGCCGGGTGTCCAGCGTGCGCCCTCATAGAACGATTTGAGCCACGGACGTATCTTGTCGCCCAACAATCCCACCATCTTGGTGGCATAGTCGGGGAATGCCGTAGTACCTCGCTCGATAAGGCCCATAGCAAGACGGATGCCTGCGGACTGGATGCGCTGACGCTCCTGCGCTGTCAGTTCGCCGGGGTCGCGGAACTTGATGTTGGTGTCGCCCTCGTCATCGCCGATGCCCAACAGGTCGCGCAGCTCGTCAGCCAACGACTTCATTTCGTCATCGCTGATTTCGTGCTGTTGCTCCGGCTCTGCCTTGACTGGCTCGGCATGGTCGCTCAACTTGGTTTCGCCTTTGGTCGACAGGTCGGTCATCACATCTTCAAGACTGACGCGGTTGATAGGTGCTTTCTTCGGCTTCCGTGCAGGCTTCTTCTCCGCAGAAGCCGCAGGAGCGACAGCCTCACGGAGTTCATCGGCAGTCATGGGCTGTGCGTCCGCAACCGCTTCCTCGTTGCCAATCATCTCGGCGAGTTGGCGTGCAGCTTCCTCACTGCGCATCATGTAACCGCCCTGCTTGCGGTCATACCAACCGCGAGAGGTTTTCTTACCCTCGGTGAGAGGCTCACGCGCGAATGTGTCAAGAGCCGCCTTTTCCTCGGCGGTCAGTTCGCGGTTGAACTTGACAAGGTGAACATCGCTCGTCTTGCCTTTCTTGTTGGTGTAGGTTGTCGGCGTAATGGTGTACGGTTTAGAACTTTCCGCACTCTCCGTTTGTTTATCTGCTGACAAAGTATTAACTTTGCGGTCAGAAGGCGAGTCGAGCGTAGGGCCGGAAAGGGCACCGGCCTCCTCCGAAGATTCGGAGGGCAGTATGAGGGATTGCCCGTCCTCACGCTCTTTCCCCTTAACAATATTGTCGGACGTAGGAACAAGGTCCGGTCCCTCCGATTCACTCGGAGCCTCGGTTAAGTACCTTTCAGAACTGGGGGACAAACTTTCAGAGAGATGTAGAATTTTACCATTCTGCATCTCTTTCTTTATTGCTTTACCCTCGGCTTCATGACTGCTTATTGATACCTCCATGCCGTCACGCTGAACGGTTACAGATTCAAAATGCACAAGACGGCTTCCATCGGGTTTGATGAACGTCTTTACAAACAGATATTTGCTGTCTCGCTCTGCACCTTCAGCAGGTGCGTTTTTCTCAATGATGACATCGGGAGTGTTGAGTGTGGGATGTATCATGCTGAAATACTCTGTCCTTTTCAGTGAGTAGAGTTTCAGCAACTGGTTAGCACCCATCTTGACAATGCCGATAGGAGTTTCAACAGTGCCGTCCTCTCCGAACTGAGCAATCCAGTTTTCGGGAGTGAGTTCAATTGAGGGGGCAACCTCAGCGGCAGCTTTCATTCGTGCAATCAACTCTGTTGCTTCCTGCTCGGTGAGTGAACGCCCAATCATGCCATTGCCCTCAATAGGCTTTACGCTCTTGTACTCGGCAAAGGGCTTGGTCTTGCGTCTGCTCGACTGAATCCACTTCTTGAACTCGTCCTTGCTGACGTGAGTAATCGCACCGAGGCCGGTCCAACCCGGCTCATAGTTGGAGAGGTACGCGTCACGCGCGGCCTGCTCCGTGGGGAAGCCGTACATAACCTTATGCTCGTCAAACGAGCCGTCCTCGTTCACTTGGTCAACGACAAACACATCGCCCTCTTCGGGAGTGTCGGAAAGGAACACGTCAATGTGGTCGCCGTCCACGCCCTCAGTTCCACGGATATATCCGTAGTCGTTCTGCATGGTGGTTTCCCACGGCTTGCCGTCCACTCCAGTACCACGGCGCACACTGCCTTTGGCATTCTCTATGCTGATGTTGTAGCCGTCAACACGGCGGTGTTCCATCTTATAGTTGCCTGCGGCTTTCTGCGCCTCGGTCGGTTCTGCCTGCTGTGCCTGCATACCGCCGTCAATGTAGTCGGCAATCTCCTTGAAGTCGCCGAAGTCGCGGCCGTCAAAGGTCAACTGACTGCCAGTATATGAGCCGTTTTTGTCGGGAGCGTCCGTTTGGATGACCTCATGCTTGCCGTCAACGTAGAGTTTACGTTTGTAGATGGGCTTGTCGGGCGCGGGGCCTTCCTCTTCCCATTCTTCGCCAACGCTGATTCGTGCGCGGAGTGCGGCTTCTTCGGGGGTGTCCTCGTAGGGGTCGTTGCGGTCTTTGCCGAGTGGCTCTAACTCTGTGTCGCCTGCGACTGGCTGTTGAGGCTCTGCACGGCGTTCATCATCATGCGAAGTTTGTTCACTTGCCTCGCTTCGTTCACGCTGTTCTGCGTCTGCTTCGGCTCTGCGCTTGCGCTCCGCAATGGCAGCGTCCACGAGTGCTTGCTGTTCTTTTGGGGTTGCATTTCTGAAATGTTCGATTACGGTTGTGAGTATTTCTTCTTTGGTCGGGATCGAGCCGGAGAACATATCCATCTGACCGCCCGAAGCCTGCGAAGCCTCGTTGTTGTAGGTAGTCAGAATCTTGCGGAGGTCGCTCGGACGTCCACTGTTGAGTATGTCGGCAAGCAGGAGAGCGGTAGCGTCTGTTACACGGCTGTCGCCGAACTCGTCATCAAACAAGCCCTGCATACGTCCGAAAGGCGACACTGGCATTCCATTGGTGTAAACGTCAGGCATCGCAGTCTTGGCACGGGCGACAAGGTCAACGGCTTTTGAAAGTTCATCGCTGATGTCGTAGCCGTTTCGGGCGAGTGCGCGGTTGTTGGCAATCTCGCTTAATCCCATGACGATAGACTGGCGCAGGGTCGGAACGGAGATAATCTGACGCACGGCATCGGGCGAGGCTTGGAAAACCTTGCCGATAAGAGTGTTCTCGATAAGTTCCTTTCCTGCGGCCGACAACGCCGTGCCTGTCCGCAGTTCGGGCATCTGCATATCGTTGATGACTCCTGCCTGCATGAGTGCGCCAAGTGCTTGCGCTACGGCTTTCTCGTCTGCATAGTAATCCGAAAGGCGGTCGTAACGGCTGATGTCGTTGACAATAACGTTGAACACATTGTCGGGGACAATCTTGCCGAGTTTCACGGCGGCTTCGGGCTTGCCCTGCGATTTCTTCTCCTGCGCGTTGAACCGAGCAAAGGTTGTGGCATCGTAGGGAAGAGCCTCGTCTGGCACGAACACCACGCGAGGATTCTTCATGCCTGCGACCTGCTCCGTGGTAAAGCCGAATTTCTTATGACCGAACTGGGCGAGATAGTCAACGTATGCCTTGTCAGTGCCTCTGCCTGCGGCGAGGTCACCCGACATGGTGCGGTTGTTGCCCGAAAGCACAACGCCGTCCCTGCTGACGATTACGGGGTCTTGCAGGGCGCGGTTGTCATAACTGCTTGCCATACCCTCTACAATCTGCTGTGCGTCCTTGTCACGCATATAGTCGCGGTCATTGACGCTTTGGCCGTTCTCGTCAATCGGGAAGCCCTCGGTCGGCTGATAGGCTTTGTTCACGTCATGGCTCGGCGAGGCGGCTCTTGCTTCGGTCAGCACATAACGACCTGTGAGGGTTGAGCCGTCGGGCAGGGTGATTGCATCGGCATTGCCCTCAACTTTGGGAGCTGCGTCCCATTTGTCCTTAATCTTGGGATTGACGGCATGAACGCCTATGCGCTCCTGCTCGGCCTGCTTCTCTGCCTTGATGCGCTGTTCCTCTTCAAATAGGGCGACAGCCTCATCGTGGGCGATTGCATCACGCTGTCGGCGTTCCTCTTCCTGCTGACGGCGCAGCTCTGCTTTGCGCGTGTTGTGGACGGCGACAATGCCGTTCCATGCGTCAATGCGTGCCTGCGCCTCGGCAATCTGCTGATTGTACTGGGCGAGGTCGTTCTGATACTGCTCGGCCGCCTTGCGCTTGGCTTCTGCCATAGCCATAGGCGAACCTTTCAGTTTGGGAGCCTTCATTGTCGGGGGCTTCTTATTGAGTGCTTCGAGGTCGGCGGTCGCCTGCTGAACCTGCGCCAAAGCGATTTCAACAGCATCATCCTCACCGCCGACAGCCTCAACCAGTCCATCCCAGGCCGTTTCCTTATCCACGGCTTCAAAACTCGGCTCTCCTTTCTCATTGAGAGGGATGCGCGAGAGTGCGGTCTGCTGTCCATTTTCTGCACTTGGAACCGTTTCGGGCATTTCGGGAACGCTCTGCGCTTCCATCGTCCTGTTCTGTTGCTCGTATTCGTAAGCCTCAAGCATACCACGGCCGAAGTCTGTCAGTCGGTCTGCATCATTGCGGAGGTTTTCAATCTCGGCATTGAGTTTGACATCATCGAAATTCTTTGCATCGTTTAGTCCGCTTTCATAGCCTCGGTCGTATGCCTCGGTATCGGCGGTCGCAGGTGTTTCCGCTTCGGCAGGCTGGGCGAATGGGTCTGCTTCGTCCGGCTGTGGCTCTTCACCCTCGGCAGATTCTTCGGGGGCAAGGGCATTGTCGCCAAAGATATTCATCTGCTCCTGCTCGATCACCGACAAAGCGGTGTCCAGTTCGTCCTGCGGATTGACAGCCTCGGACACTTTGAAGATTTGGTCGGGGGATGTAAACTGATATTCCCCAGTCTGCGCATCCATGACAACGACACTCTCCGAAGAGTTGTGAACGTCAACGGCAGAGCCATCGGGGAACATGACTACATCACCCTTGACGATATAGACTGGTCGGTCATCCACTTTCATGGTGGCAGGGATAATCACGCCGTTGTCCTTGTGGGTGCGCTTGGCAACGCTTTCCTCAACCTCGGCACGCTTGCGGTCGGCTACCTCGTTGGAAGCGTCCATAACGCCGTCAAGAGCCGCCTTTGCATTGATGTAGTAGAGGACAGCATCTTTCTGCTCAACGGTCAGTTCGGGGTCATCGACCAACACCCACGGATTTTCATTGACATGGAACATATAGTATTCGGCTTCCGAACCGAAAGCGTCCTCAACCGCTTGGTATGCTTCCTGCATACGCAGGGCGATAGCGTCCACGTCAGCCTGCACGGTCGGGTCGCCCTCTTCAAAGCGTCCGAACAACTCACGACCCTGTTCATACTGGCTCTGAGCCTCTGCCTGCTCTGCGGTAGGCTCGGAGGCCTGCTGACGTGCCTCTTCGGGGAAGAGCCGTTCAAGATACGTCTTGACGGCATCCTGCTCCGCTTTGGTGCGCTTGCTCGGCATCTTCCGCAGGACTGCATCTACATCAATGCCAGTTTCCTCTTTCAGAGCCTCGCGGATTGCTTCGGGGCGATAGCGGTCTGCAATGTCGCGGTTGCGCTCAATAGCGTCATCAAGGAACTCAACCAACTGCTTCTGCAATTCGGTCACGTCCTTGTTGCCTGCCTTGACAGCGCGGTAGATTCTCTTGATGGTTGCAGGGTCGGCACCGGGCGACACCTCGCTGATAGCGGCATCAAGCACCATGTCATCGGCAACGGCTTCCTTGTACCGTTCACCAACGTCCACCGAGTTGAGCTCTGCCTGACGCATGATATTGTCGGTTTCCTGCTTGGCTTCCTGCTCGTTCTTAAATGTGCGACTGGTAACGACCTCGCCATTGGCGGCTATGGAGTTGACGGTTACACGTCCGTCAGCGTCCGTGTTGGTGGTGTAGCCAGTAACGGAAGCCATCGGAAGTCTGCGCCCTGTAAGAATATAGTAGGCTTTTGCGCGTGCGGACTGGCTTACATTGCCGTCCTGCATGAGTTCTTCCATTGAGGAATAGCCGTCAAATTCGGGATTGCGACTGATTGTTTCAGCCTCAACACGCTCGGCTCTCAACTCGATTGCTCCCTCGGCAGGGTTAGGCTGAGATGCTTCCTGCACTCGGTCACGGCTGAACAGGTCGGCAAGTTCGCCATAGCCTGCTCTGCGCAGTTCTTCGCGCTCATCGGCGGTGAATGACAAATCGCTCGGGCTTGCATCCAAATTCCTGCGCAGACGTTCCTCGAAGTCCATGCGGTTGTGGTTGCGCTCTGCCTGCGTGAGCGGTCGGCCGTCAACCGGCTTGACTGGGCGCAGACTGGCGATAACTCGCGGTGCGCTCTTGAGTCCGTGCTGTGCCTTGAAGCCTAACATCATCGCCATGTTGTCAGTCCACACGTCCATTGCATCGGCATCGCCGTTTATCCATTCGGGAACAGAGAATATTGTACCCTCGGCAAGGGTCGATACTGCAACCTCGCCGAGGCGCACGCCTGCCTTGCCTGCTGTGGAGGTGGTTGCCTTGACAGTTTTGTCAGCGACATTGCCGATGACTGGCGACAATGTGCCAGTCACGCTACCGAGTATGAGGCCATGACCGCCTGCGCTCAACACCGCTCCGGCTGAATAGCCCTCGTTCTCTCCAGTTTCGGGGTTGATGTGACCGCCGTGCAGGAACTGGCTCTCACCCTCTTTCAGCATTTCGTATGTGGCGAAGTTGCCACCGCCTGCGGCCGCCCCGGTGATGATACGACCGGTGAGCGAGGACGAGAAGAGGCGTGAGCCTACCTGCGTACTCATTGACGTGGCGGCTCTGCCTGCTACGATACGACCGCCGATGTTGATTGCTCCTTTGCCTGCAAGTGAGCCGACACCGCCCGACACCCATGTCACGGGGTCAACCGCCATACCGATAACGGTGCCTGCAATCTGTGCCACGCGGTGATTCTTGCCATACTCGCCCATAGCGGCCTCGTAAGCTGCAAGGTCGCCACTCGTTCCTGCTTGGCTTCGGGCAAGACCTTTGCTGATCGAGTTAATCACGTTCATGTCGGCGACAGTACGACCGAAGTATTCCAGTGTACTTTTTGGCGTGTTCTGCTGAACGGCATACTGATATACGGCATTGTCGGTTAACTGGCGTGCCATCTGCGATGCGGTTGCCTGCAATTCCTCTTCGGGAGCGTCCGAGTATTGCTGACGCAGGCGGTTGTAGCAGTTGGCAGTCACCTTTGAGCCTGCACGCGCCCACGCATTGTCCATCATCTTCTGGAGGTCAAAGCGTGTCATGTGTGAAATATTGTCGGCGTGGCGGTTCATGGACGTTGTAACGATACGCATTTCACGTCCACCGCCCATAGCGGCATAATTGCTCCATTCGCGGTCGGCATTGCGCTCTTTGTCTGCCTTGTGCGCGGCCTCGGCTTCCTGCCAAAGTTCCGCCACGGCATCATAGGCAGGGGCCTGTGCGTCATACTGCGCCTGCACCTCCACATCTTCGGGCTTGGCAGGGTCAAGTCCGTTCTGCTTCATGCGGTTCTCAAACTGGTGACGCAACCTATTTTTACGAGCGGTATCCTCGGCGCGGTCGGCCGCGAACTGGCTTGTTGTCAGACTGCCATCGGGCATGAGCCACTGGGTTACTGGCTTGCCGTCAACATACTCCACACCATAAGGCTGTGGCGAACCGCCGTCATAAATTTGACTGGATGGAACGTTAAGCCCCGGTCCTGCGGTTGTCTTAGTCCCTGCGAGTTGTGCTTGGAACTTCTTGGCGGCCCTCTTCTTCCTGCCTTCGGGTGTGAACGGCTCGGTCATGCGCTGAACCTGCGCGATACGCGCCTTTGACTTCTGATTGAAGTCGTTGAGCATGGTGTGAATCTGATACGACATCCGTATCTTATCCTGTTCGGTGGGTTGCCATGCAGGTTGCTTTGGCTGTTGAGGAGCGGGCGCAGGTGCTGACCGGGTCGGGGCTTGCGCTGTAGGTGCAGGCGTGGAAGCCGGGGCATGAGCCGCCGGGGTTGCCTGCTGACGAGGCGCGGAGGCAGGCGCAGGGGCAGGTTGAGCCGTCTGCGGAGCATACATACTGTTGAAATCTGCCATGCTCCCCATGTTCAGACCCATGCCCTTGGCTTTCTCATAGTACCACTGGCGGTCTGCTTCGTTGGCAAGAGAGGATGTGAACTCCTGCTCCGTGCCAACATTGTAGCCTTTGGCTTTCAATTTGCCGTATAGCCACTTAATATCATCGCTATTTGTTGCCATATCGAATTATCGTCTGCTTGGTGGAGTGTTGTCGTTGTTTGTTCTACGGCTCGGCGGTGTGTTATCTTCGGGCGCGGGCCGTGCAGGATGACCGCTCTTCTTGGTCTTGGTCGATGTACGCTGTTGTGGCTTGGATTCGGGAGTGCGCCGTGTTTCGGTGTTAGTGGTTTCCGATACGTCCTCTTCCTGCCATGTGCCGTGCTGTTTAGCGTAGGCATCGGCTGCTTCTTTGGTGCGGAACTTATGCTCACGTCCGTTTTCGTCCCATGCAGAGAACTCCGACACGTTGGAGCGGTTATGAGCGGCGGCAGATGCACGGGAATTTGCGGCAGATGCGTCATAACTTCCTCTACGCGCTTTCTCGGTGGCAAGTTTGGCTCTCTGCATTTCGGGAGCAGCCTCGGCTTCTGCTTGCGCCACGATTGCTTCCTGCTCGGCTCGGTCGGCTTTTCCTTTCTGCTCACGCTGTTTGTCGGGTTGCAGAGCTGCAAGCCATCCGTGTGCCTCTGCCTCTCGTTGAGCCTTTTCGCGTGCGAGTTTCTGCCGTTCCTGCTGTGCTTCCAGTTCACGCAGTGTAGCGGCACGCTGATTCTCAAGGTCGCCGAGTTTGAGGGAGAAGTTAAGATACTGGTCGCGCTTCTTTTCGCGCTCGGCTTTGAGTTGATCGAGCCGTTTCCCCACGGAGGTGGTCATGCTCCCTTTCTCATGGTTGTACATATTGGGGGCATACTGGGTCGTAAAGAAAAGGTTGCTCAACGCCGAAATGCCGTCACTTACGGCGGCGATGATGCGTTTCGACTTCTCCCTGCGCTCACGCTTCTTGCGCTGTTCGGGCGTTTCGGGTCGGTTCTCTTCCGAGTCCATCCAGTCTTGAATGGTCTTGATTTGGCGGTCAGTTCCGGCGGTAGCGTCCACACGCTGTCGCTGTTCGGGCGAGAGTGCAGGAGTTTCGTGTTCAGTGTCGGTGGAGGCCGCAGGAGATGATGGATTAGCAACATTGACAACACCACGCTCCACCACCTCACGTGCATTCTTGGGGTTGTCGGGTGCGCCTTGATTGGTTACCTTATCGTACTGTACTGCCTCCAGTCCTGTCGGCTCTTCTTCAGGAGCCGGGGACGCAGGAGAGGCTGGCGGTATTTCCTCGGACGGGGGCTGACTCTGTCTGAAGTCATACGGCTGTGGCCATACTGGGTTTTTATCTTCTTCTGCCATATATAGGGGAAATTAGAAAGCTCCTGCTATGCCTGCACCTGCCTGTGCCACACCCTGCACGGCTGACGAGATAGCCTGCGCCTTCTGTTGTTCAAGATTATTGAGCGCGTCATTAATCTGCGCGTCACGTTGTTGATACGTCTGCTCGATCTGGTCTTTGCGAGCTTCGGCATTGACAGCAATCTGCGAGGTGGCATCAGCAAGGGCCTCATTGTTTGCCATTTTTGCGGCTGCAACGCTCTCTTCCGTACCGCCCATGACAGCCTGCGCTCCTGCGGCCTGTCGGTTACGATTACGGATTGATTCCTCCGTCTTAGTCAGTATGCGTTGAGCATCGGCACGCTGTGTGGCATCCTCATAGTATCGGCGGTTATACCAGTCCTTGTTTGCCTGCTGTTGAGCCTGCAAATTTTTTTTGACTTTCTTCATGGCTTTACTCGCCGAGATACCGCCGAAAATGCTCCCGACAGCCGACAAGCCTGCGCCTACTAAACTTCCAATCATGTTGACTATGTTTCAAAAGTTATAATTCGTGCGCTAATTTACGGCTGTATATTTGTAGGTAACTTTTAAGTTTTGAGTTATGGCATTAGGAAAGAAAACCGGTGGGCGACAAAAAGGTACGCCCAACAAGAAAAACCCTCTCAAAGGGTATCTTCGCGCTCATAGCCTCGCATACTTTGAGCCGAAGCCACAGACCGAGGCTGACGGCAGTCCTCGCAAGATTGATTTCACCGACAAGGATGGTGTTATACTCAGTACAAGGGTACTGGCTGACGCAGACGGCAACCCGATACAGATGTCGGACTTCGATGTGGATATGATGGTACTGGACGCTAACGAGCGTGTCAGCGCGGAACTGCGCCTGCTTGAGTTCCACACGCCGAAGATGAAAGCCGTTGAGGTCGATATGGACGTTCATTCATCCATCACGATAGAGGACAGACTGCGTGACCTCTGCGGAGAAACTGACGAGGACGATGACTGACGCGCCCGACCGTCTATCCAATCTACTTTTAGACACAACCATAGGTTTTTGCTCATAGTGAATAACGTGAAAATTAATAAACTCGAAAGCGACCCGTCCGTGAGGATATGTCGCTTTTTTCTTTCCACCGACACCGCCATTTCAATAACCGAGATAGAACCAAACGAAAACCAAAAGCAAACCAAAGTGTAACCAAACACAAACCAAAACCTAACCAAAATATAACCTATGGTTTCCACCGACACCGCCATTTCAATAACCGAGATAGAACCAAAGGCATACCTTCACGCGCGCGCGTGGGAATATCCTTTATGGAATTCCTCTATGGAATATGGACGTATTATATTAAGTCGAATATAATACTACGGATATAGGATAAAGGAAGAAAAACTTAAATCAAAGTTTTTCTATGGAGTAGGAGTCGGAATATAGTTCGCTTCGCTCCGACGACGCCGACGCCGACATTAAAAAATTTTTTTGAGAAGATTTTTTCTTTTGGCTGACGCTCCGCAGCCTGCTCCGCAGGAAGAGAAAAAGAAAAAAGTTCCGCGCAAAAAGAAAAAGAGAATGCCCGGCTCTGCGATGAAACAAAGTCGGGCGTGAAGCAAAACTTAAAAACAAGGGGGCCGGGCCGCGTGCTATCTTTGCGCCATGTCAAAACCCTTTTCCTTTCGTGCGCTCATAGACCACCTCGCGGTCAGCGTCCACGTTCTTTATGCGAAACTGCACGGCACACCCAGTCGGGATTGTGTCGGGCAACATCACGGCAAGTTTGGTGATGACCGCCTCCACATTGCCGAAACCGATGTCGCTGACCTCGGCAAGAACCTCTCCGCGAAAATAGGCTCTCGCATAGACCATAGCCTTGGGCGAAAGTCTGAACAACTTGTCGGCAGGCTCTTCGACACCTCGCGCCAGTCCCTGCTTGCTCTTCGCCGTGGAGAAAAAGATAAAGTCAATCACTTTGGCGTTCAGTTCCCAGGCCGGGGTGAAATCAATCTTGATGTATCCTCGCGTCACCGTGTGTCCATGCGAGTGGTTCATGCCAAACGCCACCTCCGCGACACTCGCCCCGCAGTCGTTCTGCGCGACAGTTCCCCATGTGTGACGGAACGTATATACGCAGTACCAGTCCTTTTGCACTATCCCCATGCTCTTGCAGAGCTGCTTTATGCCAGTGTTCACATTCGCACAGAAAGAATCCGAGGACGAGAACCGATTGTGGAAATTGAACAGGTAGGGGTCGTCAGCCTCGGCAAGATATTTCTCAACTAATGGCTGTATTATCGGCTCGACCCTCATCTCGATGTATGCGTCATCGGTGCGTACCTTGCGCGTTTTGGCACGCTTGTAGCAGATACAGCCGTTTCGGTAGTTCTCCTTGCGCATCTCATAGATGTCCACCGTGTTCATGCCTGCAAGACACAGCACCATCTTCGCCACATCGCGCCCCAGTTCGGGCAATGGGTCTATCATGCGAGTGGCAGGCAGGGGAGCCGCGAAAAACAGCCTGCACTCTTCGGGACTGATGGCAATCTTTTCCGACCGGTCCGCCTGCGGTATCTTCACCTTGCCCCACGGATTGGTCTTGATTCTGATGATGCCGTTGTCATAGTCGTTGTACTCGCTGACAGCCGCCCGAAACACCTGCCTCATGCAGACTGGGTACATCTCCTTTGCCCTGCGCGTCTGATCGAGCGTGGCAATCCATCGGTTCACCTGCGTTGAGGCCAGCTGCCCGAACATGATTTTGTTCGTCCCGAAGAATCTCTCCATGTGTTGCAGGGCAAGTTTGTAGTTCTTGGAGTTCCGCTCCTGCCCTCGGTCAATCAAGCGGTCGATGTGCTGACGCGCATAGTCGCTGAAGCAGATGTCCTCGTTACCTTTCAGCAGGTAGTCCACCACCTCCGCGACCGTCCACTGGCTGATGTCCTTGCGGTTCAGCCGCTCGTTGAACTCCATAATCCGCTCGGTGCAGTAGTTCAGCACAAAGGGGTCTTTGATTTCCTTGGTCTTGGTCAGTTCCTTTCGGGTAATCATCTTGTCGGTCTTGATGTATCCGTGACGCTTGCGGTGCGTGACCCGGATATAGACCTGCATGAATCCGTCCCTGCGCTCACCGCGCACTGTTGGTTTGAATGTTGCCATTTCTTCCGTGTTCCTATTTTTTGATTGAATAATTTTCCGTTGGTTTTGTATCTCGCGCCATTACTGACGGTTGCGGTTGTATACCCCGGCTGTATACCCATGTACACCGCCCCTCGAAAAGTGTGTACACTTCTGTACACTTTTCCGCGCATTTGTACTCACAAAGTGATGCCAAATGAACGAACCCCCTAAGAACAACTTAGGCTGTAACGCCTGATTTCTCAAAGCGTTACAGCCTAATTGTCGGATTATGTTAGAGTAGCCTCTTTTATTCGATGGCTGCCTGTGCCGCTGCTACGCGAGCGATGGGCACGCGGTAGGGCGAGCAGCTGACGTAGTTCATGCCCAGATGTGCGCAGAACTTGACGGAAGAGGGTTCGCCGCCGTGTTCGCCGCAGATGCCGATTTTCAGCTCGGGCTTGACGCTGCGACCTTTACGGACGCCCATTTCGACGAGTTGGCCTACGCCGACTTGGTCGAGGACTTCGAAGGGATCGGTCTTGATGATGCCGTGTTCCTTGTAGAATTTGAGGAACTTGGGAGCATCGTCACGCGAGAAGCCGAAGGTCATCTGGGTGAGGTCGTTGGTGCCGAAGGAGAAGAAGTCGGCTACGGTGGCAATCTCGTTGGCGGTGAGCGCTGCACGAGGTACTTCGATCATGGTGCCTACGAGGTAGGGCAGGCTTTGGCCTTGCTCTTCGAAGACCTTGGCGGCGGTGGCGTTGATGACGTCTGCCTGGTTCTGGATTTCTTTGAGCGATCCTACCAAAGGTATCATAATCTCGGGGTGTACATCGATGCCGCGAGCGCGTACGGCGAGGGCTGCCTCGATGATGGCGCGTGTCTGCATCTCGGTGATTTCGGGGTAGGTGATACCAAGACGGCAACCGCGGTGTCCGAGCATGGGGTTGAATTCTTCGAGCGAATCAACTTTGGCTTTGACTTCTTCGAGGGTGATGCCCATTTCGTCGGCCAGTTCTTTCTGGGTGACGGTCTGGTGGGGTACGAACTCGTGCAACGGGGGGTCGAGCAGGCGGATGGTTACGCCAAAGCCGTCCATGGCTTCGAAGATGCCTTCGAAGTCGCCGCGCTGCATGGGCAGGAGCTTGGCCAGAGCCATGCGACGGCCTTCTTCGTCGGAGGCGAGAATCATTTCGCGTACGGCCTTGATGCGGTCGCCTTCGAAGAACATGTGCTCGGTGCGGCACAGGCCGATGCCTTGGGCTCCGAAGCTGCGAGCCTGGCGGGCGTCGCGGGGCGTGTCGGCGTTGGTGCGTACGAGGGTCTTGGTGTATTTGGCTGCGAGGTTCATGATGGCGCCGAAGTCGCCGCCCAGTTCGGGATCGGCAGTGGGCACGGGGCCGTCGTATACTTCGCCGGTGGAGCCGTTGAGCGAAATCCAGTCACCTTCGTTGTACTTGATACCGCCCATTTCGACTGTCTTAGCGTGGTAGTCTACGTGTATTTCGCCTGCGCCGGAGACGCAGCATTTGCCCATACCGCGAGCCACTACGGCAGCGTGCGATGTCATACCGCCGCGCATTGTCAGGATGCCTTGTGCTACGGCCATGCCGCGAAGGTCTTCGGGCGAGGTCTCGATGCGTACCAGTACGACTTTCTTTTTCTTTTCGGCCCAGGCCTCGGCGTCTTCGGCGGAGAATACGATTTGTCCGGCGGCGGCGCCGGGGGATGCGGGCAGGCCCTTGGCTACGACCTTGGCGCGTTTGAGCGCGCTCTTGTCGAATACCGGGTGCAGGAGTTCGTCAAGTTTCTGGGGCTCCATACGCAGCAGAGTTGTCTTTTCGTCGATTTTGCCGGCACGCAACAGGTCCATGGCTATCTTGACCATGGCTGCGCCTGTACGTTTGCCGTTGCGGGTCTGGAGCATCCAAAGTTTGCCGTCCTGGATGGTGAATTCCATGTCCTGCATATCTTTGTAGTATTCTTCGAGACGGTCGGCGATGGCGATGAGTTCGGCGGCGCATTCGGGCATGGATTCTTCGAGGGAGGGATATTTTGTGGCGCGTTCTTCTTCGCTGATGCCTTGAAGAGCTGCCCAGCGACGGCTGCCTTCGGTGGTGATTTGCTGCGGCGTGCGGATGCCGGCAACAACGTCTTCGCCCTGAGCGTTGATCAGGTATTCGCCATTGAAGATGTTCTCGCCGGTGGCGGCATCGCGGCTGAAGGCTACGCCGGTGGCGCTGTTGTTGCCCATATTGCCGTATACCATGGCTTGTACGTTGACTGCCGTGCCCCATTCTTCGGGTATTTGATTCATGCGGCGATATACTATGGCGCGTTCGTTCATCCAGGAATCGAATACGGCGCAGATGCCGCCCCAGAGTTGTTCCCATGCGTCATCGGGGAAGTCCTTGCCGGTGTAGTCTTTGACGGCGGCCTTGAACAGCTTGACAAGGCTTTTGAGGTCTTCGACGCCGAGTTCGGTGTCGAGCTTGATGCCTTTCTGTGCCTTGACTTTGTCCATGATTTCCTCGAAGGGATCGATGTCGGCCTTGCTTTTGGGTTTCATGCCAAGTACTACGTCGCCGTACATTTGTACGAAGCGGCGGTAGCTGTCCCACGCAAAGCGGGGATTGCCGCTCTTTTCGGCCAAGGAGGCCACGGTGGCGTCGTTCATGCCGAGGTTGAGCACGGTGTCCATCATGCCGGGCATGGAGGCGCGTGCTCCCGAGCGTACCGAAACGAGTAGGGGGTTGGTGGGGTCATTGAATTTCTTGCCGGTGAGGGCTTCGACGTGCGCTATGGCTTTCTCAACATCTTTCTGTATGAGTGCGACTACTTCGTCGCGGCCATGTTGTGTGTACTCGTTGCAGACTTCGGTAGTTATGGTGAAGCCGGGGGGCACGGGCATGCCCAAGAGGTTCATCTCGGCGAGGTTGGCGCCTTTGCCGCCGAGGAGATTGCGCATCTCGGCATTGCCTTCGGCTTTACCGTCACCGAATGTATAAACTCTTTTCATTGGTTGATAGGTAATATGTTAGGTGAAACTTATAGATTTATTCTCTGTCTTTGGCGGCTCGCCGCACATGCGTTGTCTTGTCGCTGCTACGCGCGATGCCGTTTTGCAAAGTTAGTGGTTTCTGCCTTAATGTGCAATAGGTACGCGCTCTTTTGACCTGATTTTCTTTTTTTTTCGCCGATGGTTTCGCCGAAGGAATATGTTTGTTTGACTGACTGAATCTATTTTCGGTATGCTTCGGTTTGGTTGTTTTACGATGGGCTTGTCGGCCTCCTTAAATGTATAATTGTGCTGGCGCAGGTAGTACCTTCGTTTTTGTAATTATTTATATGCCTTGAAAACAAAAAAAACAAAAAAAATAAAAAAAATAGACACAGATGGTTGGCATCGGTTGTGTGGTTTTCGCGGAAGCAGTGTAATATGATTATATGCTTGGTTGTAGGGACGGTGTTGTGATATGAAACAAATGCGGTTTTATTATTCCGGAAACGTCATATAATCGTGAAAATGCATTTCTAATAACGCGAGTTCGGGATAAGGAAATGAATAGAAAAAGATGAGGGTGTGCCGTAAAAGCCAATTACGACACACCCCCCCCGAATTCTTGAAAGAAGCGCCGTCTAATCAAACCCAGAGCATGGTAATCAATACGTTGTATTTTGACTGCGCTTGGAAGCAGCCGTTCCCAAAAACGAAGAGTGATGCGGTGTATGACTTTTACGATGAAGACGGACAGAGACGCTGCGGCGTGCACATGATGTCAAATAATATTGATGTCGATTATGTACAATCGGACATCTGCTCGGCAATCAGAATTCCGTATGCCGACTGCAACTATTCGGCAATCTTTGCTCTTCCGCGCAGTGGAAATGGCATCAAAAACACGACCAAGGATATTTTGCCGTCATTAAAGCAAATGCTTGTGTCGAAAGCTTTTGATCGTGGTGAGCATGAGTCGGTGAAGGTATATTTGCCCAGGATGACGATAGAATCGTCCGGGAGAATAGACAAATACATCTGTAATAATGGAATAGACCTCAAAAACAAAAAGTTGCTTGGCTTTGGCCGAAGCAATCCTATCGGGATACAGCAGGCGACATTCCTATCGTTATACGAAGAAGGGACAAGGGTTGCCTCCGTTACATCGAGTGATATGGGCGGAGCTCCAAGTGGGCTTATGTTTAACCAACCATTTGTCATGATAATCCGGGATAACAATACCGGCAGCATTGTACTGATGGCTGTTGTGCGTATGCCCAAAGAATGACGACGTAGACAATAAATCCCTACAACGCGATATGGGCGGCGTGCCGGGATGGGCACACCGCCCATATCATGTAGGTGTATCCGGGGGCGGGAAGTGGGCAGCGAGTGGATATTTTTTACAGCAAAGCATTTTGTCATAAAGAAAAACTTATTAACTTTGCATTTAGAAAAAAATGTTGTACAACATCGTTATACAACATAAAAACAATGGGCTATATAATTGCCTGTGATAATACAAACGACAAAAATACTTAGGCATTCGATGATAAAGGCGGCAATCGAAAGGGTTATCAACGACGACCTCTCGGCGATATGGACGCTCCTCGACAACGATGAGCGGCGACTCATTGTGGACAATTTCGAGATACATCATCTTAAAAAGAACCAGATAATATATTCCCAAGGCGATCGCGCCGAGCATCTATGGTGCTTGCTTAAAGGTAAGGTGAAGATGTACAAAGACGGCATCGGCGGGCGGCAGCAGATATTACGCCTTTTTCGCCCGGTGCAATACTTCGGATATCGTGCGGCTTTTGCCGACGAAGTTCATGGGTCAAGTACTTGTGCCTTCGAGCCGTCAATACTCGGGACTTTGCCCATCGATATTGTACAACGCCTTATTGATGGAAATATCCGTGTGGCGTGGTTTTTTATCAAAGAACTGTCCACCAATCTGGGCGGCAGTGACACCCGTATTGTCAATCTCACCCAAAAGCACATACGCGGACGACTGGCCGAGGCCTTGTGCGTACTATGCGAGAATTACGGGTACGAGGAGGACAACGCCACTCTCAAAATATATCTCTCACGTGAAGACTTGGCTAATCTATCCAATATGACCACATCCAATGCCATACGTACGCTTGCCGCTTTTGTGAGCGAGCATATTCTTGTGGTGGACGGACGCCGCATTAAGATTGTCAACGAAGATGCCCTCCGAAAAATCAGCAAATTCGGATAATGCGGAGATATTGTGTGGGATTATGGAGCAACGGGAGTTATGGATATAATGGGAGCAATGTATAAATCGCATAATTCCCGTAATTCCCGGTTCTTATAATTTCTATTCTTCGAGCTATACTACTTCCATCGGAAAGTTCGGACAATATCTTTGAGGGTACTCAGAGGGTAGGACATGCCTTCGCCCGCTGCAATGGTGAGATACGCCGCCTGTGTGTCGTTGGGGAAGGTGTAAACATATAGTACACGCGAACTTCCGTCCTCTAAGGTGACATTGCTTCGGAGTTCGAGGGCGTTGTTCGGATCTACGGACACCCAGCGCAATTCGGGCTTTGAGAAATTTGTCACGCCAATTTCCGGCATATATGTGCGCATGGCGCTCTCCGCCTCCTTACAATCCTGTTCGGTAATTCGCGGAGACTGGTCGTGCGCCGGAACATCGCCGTGAGCAAAGTATTCGACATGTAAAATCAGGCCCTCCCCGGCCAAGCTGCCGTCTTCGCGGCTCAACTCCATTTCGGGCGGCACTTGGATTTCGGCATTCGAGACGGAAACTTTTTCCCACGAGGGTGGGGCTTGGAACCGGCCCAAATCATCGATCGGCGAATGACATTGGCCGAAAACTGTTACGAGTAAGACTATAACCCCGATGGCAATTCCGATTAACGACTTGTGATGTCTACGCTTCGAGCGATATGACTCGGGTAAGCGCGAGCCGCGCGCCCCGAGGCGTGCGAGGACAAAAGCCTCGGCCTCGGAACGTTTGACCGCGATGTGCTGCGATAGGTCATCGTCGAGCGGCGTGCCTTCGCTAAGCGCGTGGTCGTAGCGATTTTTCAACAGCATATCCGACAGTACAAGGTATGCCTCGGTGACGCCGCAAATGCGCTCGCGAAAGCCATCGTCCGATTCGTTGCCGTGAGCCTTCTCGGCAATAGCCCTGCGATAGGCCATAGTAATGACTTCGGCATCGTTGCACAGGTCCGATATCTTCAACGAGTGATAATAATTGAGCATAATTCGAAAATCCGTAGTTTATTTGCGCGTAATATCCAAATCGGAGGAGTCGATACAGGGCAACCGCATCAAAAAAACGAGGAAGATTAACGA
>DAAP01000021.1 GCA_001701165.1 Bacteroidales bacterium H4
TTTATTTAGGACAATATTGGTAAAAACGCGTTGTTTCGGTGTATTACACTCTTTCCCTCGTTTGTTCTTGTGAATGGTCGGAAATAAGTGTATTTTTGCGAAATAATGGTCAAAATAATCTCTCATGAAGGAAATACGAAGGAGTCAGTATGTTACGGAGCTGCAGGAGCTTGAATCCATCTTGAAGGAATCGGGCATAGATGCCAAGATAGTCGAATACAACGGAGACCTGTTCAACTCGACGGGAAGCGCGGTTATGTTTTCGTTGTACGTAGAGGACGATGATGCAGAGAGAGCTGCGGCCATAGCGACAAAGTGTAATCCGGACAATTCGAAAGGGGTGACATATTGTCGCGAATGTGGAAGTGAGAATATCACCAAGGAAGTGGTGCACAAAAGACTGCCTGTATACTTTTTGGCCATAGGGTTGGTCGTGTGCGCTACGGGTTTTTTCCTCCCGGGACGTGTTCTGCCGTGGTTCTGCTGGATTGCGGGCGCGGTGCTTGTTGCCAATACTTTTGTTCCATTCAAGAGGACGCTGTACTATTGCAATGATTGCAAGAAGTATTTTAAGGACATATGAACGGATGACACATATTGTCTGCAGTGCCGGCGATTTGCCGACAGCGCTTTGCCGTTCGAGCGAAAAAATCCGTTGAGAAAAATTTTTTGAAAAAAATATTTGGTCGGTTCGCCGAAAGATTGTATCTTTGCATCCGCAAAGAGGGCAAAGAGATGCCTGTTTGATGCATGACTCCGTAGCTCAGTTGGTAGAGCAGCTGACTCTTAATCAGCGGGTCGAGGGTTCGAGCCCCTCCGGGGTCACATTGATTGAAAGGGATTACAGCACAACGCTTTATGCGTTGGATGTAATCCTTTTTTTATACCCCGTGGGGGCATAAAAATTCGTAACTCGTCCGATAATCTCGTGAAAATTCGGATGATACATTCGGATGTTTTTGGGCGTATTCGGAAACAAAAACTTGTGCACTCTGCACGGACATGAGTCTGCAGACGGAGAGTAGAATATGTTGCCTGGAGCTAAAGGTTTGGTACACAGATCCAAATTCTTGGCTCCCGGCAATTTTTTTTAAGATGGTTTCGGAGATAACGATTTCATAGCAGAAGTCAAGGCTATTATAAGTCTTAATCCTTGTTTTAGTGGAGGATGGTCTCGGGGTAACAAAAAATGGCATCAAATTTAAAATAGTGGGGTGTCTTAATCCTTGTTTTAGTGGAGGATGGTCTCGGGGAGCACATGAAAAAATATAAATTAACAGATGAGACGTCTTAATCCTTGTTTTAGTGGAGGATGGTCTCGGGGTCTCTCTGAAATGTCAAACTACCACCTCATAAACTGTCTTAATCCTTGTTTTAGTGGAGGATGGTCTCGGAGAGCAACTTTTGGAAGTGTCTGTCAACGAGACTGTTATAACAATATTTTTAATTTCGTTAACGTTTGGAGACCAAAAATATGTACCTTTTCGGGTGTTATCACAGACGCAAATTTACGAATTTTCGGTGAGTGCGAACATGTTTTTCGAGAATATTTCGGAGTTTTTTGTGTAGATGTCTGATCAAAAAAGTAGGCACTTAAAGGTTTTTAGTGGTTATTATTATTGGAAGTAGACACCGTGATTTCATCGATTGCCGGATAATGGCATCACGGTGGTGGGAGGCAATTTCATGCGATTAGGTTTCCGGAATTTTATCGTGTGATATAACAACAGCCCTCGTCGATGGTTGGCGAGGGCTGTTGTTGTGTTCGGGAACCTATGTGGTTATTTGTTGTTGTCTTCGATTTTTTCGACCAGAGGATCTACGCCCCACTGTTGCTGTGAGAGGCGGCGGTAGTTGTTGTAGCGCCATTGGGCGTTGGCCTTGGCGGCAGCGAAAAGTTCGGCGGCTTCGTTGGGGTAGGCTTTGACTACGGAAGCGTAGCGAACCTCGCCTTTGAGGAAGTCTTCGAAATTGTCCCATTGGGGTTCTTTGCTGTCGAGGCTGAAGGGGTTCTGACCTTGCTCTTCGAGTGCGGGGTTGTAGCGCCATAGGTGCCAGTATCCACATTCGACGGCACGCTGTTCCTCGTTCTGGCTGTGTCCCATGCCGGCTTTGATGCCGTGGTTGATACAGGGCGAGTAGGCGATTACCAGCGAAGGTCCGTCGTATGCTTCGGCTTCGCGCAGTGCCTTGAGGGTCTGTGCTTGGTCTGCGCCCATAGCTATCTGTGCGCAGTATACGTAGCCGTATGTCGAGGCGATAAGTCCTAGGTCTTTCTTGCGTATGCGTTTGCCGGAGGCGGCAAATTTGGCAATGGCACCTAAGGGTGTAGCCTTGGAGGCCTGACCACCGGTGTTGGAGTATACCTCGGTGTCGAGTACGAGGACGTTGACATTCTTGCCTGAAGCGAGTACGTGGTCCAGGCCGCCGAAGCCTATGTCGTAGGCGGCGCCGTCACCGGCGATAATCCATTGCGAACGAGCGGCGATGAAGCCTTTGAGTTCGACAATTTCGCGGCAGGTGTCGCATCCGCAGGCTTGGCACAAGGGCACAATTTTGTCAGCGACTTCGCGTGTGGAAGCGGCGTTGTGGGGTGCATCGAGCCATTGCTGGGCAAGAGCCTTGATTTGATCGGAACACTTGGCGCATTCCAGAGCTTTGTGCATCAGGTCGGCTACGCGCTGACGGATTTTTTCGGTGGCGATGTTCATGCCGAGGCCGAATTCGGCGAAGTCTTCGAAGAGAGAGTTGGCCCATGCGGGACCGTGTCCGGCGGCGTTGACGGTGTATGGCGTCGAGGGTACCGAGCCCGAGTATATGGATGAGCAGCCGGTGGCGTTGGCTACCATTTCGTGGTCGCCGAAGAGCTGGCTTATTAGTTTTACGTATGGCGTTTCGCCGCAGCCCGAGCATGCGCCCGAGAACTCAAAGAGCGGTTGTGCAAATTGGCTGTTCTTGACGGTGGCTTTGATGTCTACCAGGTCGGCTTTGCAGCTGACCTTTTCGGCGCAGTAGTCCCATTCGGGCTGAATGTCGAGCTGGCTTTCCAGTGGTTTCATTTCCAGAGCCTTGACGCCTTTCTTGCCGGGGCATACGTCTACGCAGTTGCCACAGCCGAGGCAGTCGAGGACATCGACGGCTTGGATGAAGCGTGTGCCGGCCATGGTCTTGCCGATGGTGGCAAGTGTGCGTTCTTCGCCGAAGGGTGCGGCTTGCATTTCGTCGGCATCGAGCACGAAGGGACGTATGGCGGCGTGGGGGCATACAAAGGCGCATTTGTTGCATTGGATGCAATTTTCGGGATTCCATTCGGGGACGAAGGCAGCCACGCCGCGTTTTTCGTAGCGGGCGGTGGAGTTTTGCCATGTTCCGTCGGGTATGGCTTCGAAGTCGCTCACTTTGAGCAGGTCGCCGTCTTGTGCGTTGATGGGTCGTACGATGTCGTGCACAAAAGCGGGAGCGTTGTCTGCGACTATTTCGTCGTCGGGGAGCTGTGCCCATGCGGGGTCTACGGCCAGAGTGTGGTATTCATTGCCGCGGTCTACGGCTGCATAGTTTTTGTCGACGACATCTTGTCCTTTCTTGCTGTAGGATTTGACGATGAATTTCTTCATCTGTTCGACTGCCAGGTCTATGGGTATCACTTCGGTGATGCGGAAGAAGGCGCTTTGCAGGATGGTGTTGGTTCGGTTGCCGAGGCCTATTTCCTGCGCGATGCGTGTTGCGTCGATGTAATATACGGTGATATTGTGCTGTGCGAAGTAGCGCTTGACCTTATTGGGCAGGTGTTTGGCCAGCTGCTCTCCTTCCCAGATGGTGTTGAGCAGGAATGTGCCGCCGTCGCGCAGTCCGCGTGTAACGTCGTACATGTGCAGGTATGCCTGGACGTGGCATGCTACGAAGTTGGGCGTGTTCACCAGGTATGTCGAGCGTATGGGCTTGTCGCCGAAGCGCAGGTGCGAGCAGGTGAAGCCGCCGGACTTCTTGGAGTCGTAGGCGAAGTATGCTTGGCAGTATTTGTCGGTGTTGTCGCCGATGATTTTTACGGAGTTCTTGTTTGCACCTACGGTACCATCGGCGCCCAGTCCGTAGAACTTGGCTTCGAAAGTCGAGGGGTCGCCCAGTGCCATTTCCTTGACGGGAGGCAGCGATGTGAAGGTTACGTCATCGACTATGCCCATAGTGAAGTGGTCCTTGGGCTGGGGCAGTGCGAGGTTTTCGTATAATCCGACGATTTGTGCGGGTGTGGTGTCTTTGGAGGCCAGTCCGAAGCGTCCGCCGATGATCATGGGGGCGTTTTCGCGGCCGTAGAAGGCTTCCTTGACGTCCAGGAGCAGAGGCTCGCCGTTGGCTCCGGGTTCCTTGGTGCGGTCGAGTACGGCTATGCGCTTGGCTGTGGCGGGTACGGCTGCCAGCAGGTGCTTGACTGAGAATGGACGGAACAGGTGTACGCTTACGAGGCCGACTTTCTCGCCTTTGGCGGTGAGGTAGTCTATGGCTTCTTTGGCGGCCTGTGTGACGCTGCCCATTGCAATGATTACGCGGTCGGCATCCTTGGCCCCGTAGTAGCTGAACAGGTGGTATTCGCGACCGGTGATTTTGGCGATTTCGGCCATGTATCCTTCGACGATGTCGGGCACGGCGTTATAGTGTCGGTTGCAGGCTTCGCGGTGCTGGAAGAACACGTCGCCGTTTTCGGCCATACCGCGTGATACGGGTGCTTCGGGTGTGAGGGCACGTGCGCGGAAGTCGGCGAGTGCCTTGCGGTCCAACAGCGGTTCGAGGTCTTCCTGTTGCATTTCTTCCACTTTCTGGATTTCGTGCGAGGTGCGGAAGCCGTCAAAGAAGTTGACGAAAGGTACGCTGCTCTTGATGGCGGCCAGATGTGCCACACCGGCCAAGTCCATAACTTCCTGTACCGAACCTTCGGCAAGCATAGCAAATCCGGTCTGGCGTACGGACATCACGTCCTGATGATCGCCGAATATGCTCAATGCGTGGCTGGCCAAAGTACGTGCCGACACGTGGAACACTGTCGGGAGCAGCTCGCCTGCAATCTTGTACATGTTGGGAATCATCAGCAGCAGTCCTTGCGAGGCTGTGTATGTCGTTGTCAGCGCTCCGGCTTGCAGCGACCCGTGCACGGCGCCGGCGGCGCCGCCTTCGCTTTGCATTTCCTGTACCAGCACCGTCTCGCCAAAGATATTGCGGCGGCCGGCTGCGGACCATTCGTCCACATATTCGGCCATTGTCGAAGACGGGGTGATCGGGTAGATGGCAGCGACTTCCGAGAACATGTAGCTCACGTGGGCAGCGGCTTGATTGCCGTCGCATGTTACGAATTTCTTTTCTCTACTCATTGTTGGTGGTTTATGTTGTTGTATTTCAGTTTTTTCGAAACTGTACCTTGTGGATAATCCAGCGCAAAGGTACGATTTTTTTCGCAATTTCGATGCGCCGTTAAAATACTTTAATACTGAGTCGTAGCGCACGCATATACGCGACCCTTAACCGCTGTGCCTCTAACGGCTTACGATGGCCTTATTTGCGCTGTCTTCCGCCGTTGTTTTTGGCGGTCGATGCGGATGTTTCCGAAGGTCGTCAGATGTGTTTGCGCCTGAAAAGTGCGACAAATCGTACTTTTCAGGCGCAGGGTGGGGCGTATGGTTGGCGTGGAGGATATTACATTGGCGGGCGTCTTCCGGGATGTCCCGGAGGCGGGCCGCCCGGGCCGCGACGTCTGTCATCGGCGTTGCGGTCTTTGGGTTGGTTGCCTTTGCCGAAGGTGTTGAATTTGTAGCTGAAGGTGATCATGAAGTATCGCGTGAGCGAGTTGTAGCGGCTGTCGTCGATGTAGTTGGCTGTGACGGTGCGGCTGACGTTGTTTTTCTGGCGCAGCAAGTCGTAGGCCTTGAAGGTGATGGTGGCGTTGCGGCCGCGCAGGAATTGGTAGGCTATGGAGGCGTTCCACATCCATTCGTTGCGGTCGTATCCGGCCGAGTATCCGTTGGTTGCGTCGTAGTTGAGGTCGGTGGAGAGCACCAGCCCGAAAGGTGTGTAATATGTGCCGTAGAAGCTGAAGCCGTAGCCGTGTACATCGCGGTTGCTGCCTGACTGGACGGTATTGCGAGATGTCTGAAAGTTGTAGCGAGGGCGTATCTCGAGTTCGATGTTGTCGGGGCGCCATGCCAGCGAGGGCGAGAGCATCACGTCAAAGGCTATGGAGGTGTTGCGCAGGCCGTTGTTGAATCCGACGTTGTGGTTCAGGCGCGTGCCTATATGGGTATTGAACACGAATGCGCGGTTGCGCAGCGGTTGCGAGAACATACCCATTGCCATTGCGAACCATACGCCGTTGACGTTGTCGTAGGTGGTGGTTTGTCCGCCGGTGGTGGCGTCGTAGATGGTCTTGGAGACTATGGAGTTTTGCGTGATGTTGGCAAAAGCCATGGCCATGATTGAACGTTGGGCCTCGGAATTGAAGTTTTGGTAGCGCATGCGTATGTTGTGCGTGAATGTGGGGTTCAGCGAGGGGTTGCCGACGACGATGCGCAGGGGGTCGGACTTGTCGGCCACGGGTTGGAGTTGCGACATTGAGGGTTGGGATGAGCGTCCGCGATAGTCGAGGTTGAAGGTGCGCTGCTTGGACAGTTTCCAGCGGTAGCGCAGGTAGGGGGCGATGTTGAGGGTGTGTCGCGTGGGTATGTCGCGAGCGTTGTCTATGAGGTCGTGCGAACTGGACATTTGGGGTACCAGTGACAGGCCGGCATCGATGGTCCAGACCTTGGAGACGTGCTTGAAGCCGGCGCGTATGTCTTGGCTCATATAGTTGTTGCGGAAGCTGTTGCTCAGGTCGCTGTTCCATACCAAATCATCGCCGATGACGGGGTCTTGGCCGTATCCGCCGGGCCACGATACTGGGCGGTCGTAGGTGAGGCGGTCGGCGTTGTTCCAGCGGTATCGCAGGCGGTAAGCGAAGGTCAGGAAGTTGCCGTTTTTGACATTGCCCAGTGGCTCGGTCCAGCTTATGCGTGCCGATAAGGTTTTGCTCCATGTGTGGTTGGATGCGTATTGGTCGTACACATCGGTTTTGTCGTCAAGCAGGAAAAAGCGGTTCCAGGAGTATGAGTCTTCGTGTTCGCGTACGTTGGAGGTATTGGCATTGAGGTGTACGCTGAACGAGCGTCCCGGGCGCGAGGCAAATTTGTGGTTGTATATCATTGAGAGGCCGAATTCCCAGCTGTTGCCATCGCTGGTGATGTTGTTGCGGCTTTGGGTGACGCGTGTGAGGTCGGCATTGCCGGCGCGTGTCAGCGATGAATCGACGCTAAGGCCGTCACTGGAATTGTACATCATGCGGGGTCGTATTTCCAGGGTGTTGAGGCTGTCGGGGTTCCATTGTATGCGGAAATCGGCGCGGAAGTTGTGTCCTCGGTCGTGCGCGTACTTGCCCGAATTGACGTACGATGTGGAGTCTTCGAAGAGATACTGGCGGTCGGTGGTGCTGTATGTGCGGGCGTCGGTGTTGCTGTACATTACGTTGCCGCCTACGCGGAATATTTCCTTGTTGCCTACGTTGAAGTTGAGGCCCAGGGCGCGAGATGTGGTGATGCCGTTGTCGCCGCCGAAGTGGCGGAAGCGGCCGCTGGCTCCGTCCGTAAATCCGGGTTCATTGATGTTGTTGATGCCGCCTAAGAGCGTGATTTGGTTGTCGTTCCAAAAGCGGTTGACGTTGAACGAGCCCATGTATCGGCTGTCGGTGCCGACACCGGCTTCGGCATTGCCGAACCATCCGTTTTTCATGCCTTTTTTGACGGTGAGATTGATTACGGTTTCTTCTTCGCCGTCATCGACGCCGGTTATACGAGCCAGATCGCTTTTTCGGTCTACGACCTGAAGTTTGTCCACCATGCTCACGGGTAGGTTTTTGGAGGCCACCTTGGGGTCATCGCTGAAGAATTCCTTGCCGTCCACGAGTATCTTGGTGACTTCCTTGCCGTTGGAGGTGATTTTACCATCGGATGACACTTCGACGCCTGGCAGACGCTTGAGCAGGTCCTCGACTACGGCGTTGGGCTGTACCTTATAGGTGTCGGCATTGAACTCGATGGTGTCTTCCATCACCTTGATGGGAGTGCGTATGCCGGAGATGGTAACGGCGTCCAATGTGTAAGCTTCGTCGGAGAGGCGCATAGTGTCCACGCGCAGTGTTCGTCCGGCCATGGTGACATTGACTGTCTGTCGGTTGTGGCCTACGTACGAGGCCTCGAGTACATAGCGCCCGTCGGCGATGTCGCGCAGCACATAGCGTCCGTTGCCGTCGGCGGCAGCGGCCTTGATCACTGTCGAGTCTTTGCTGCGCAGCAGTCGCAGCGAGGCGCCCACCAGCGCATCGCCGTCGGTGTCGGTCACGACTCCCGAGATGTTGTAGGCCAAGGCATACAATAAGCCGGCCAGTAGGAATATGGACGTCATTACAGGACGTCCTGAGCGGCGTGTTTTCATTTTTGCTTTTTGTCGTTTTCTGACCAATAGACCGCTGTTGCGACCTAATGTTTAGTTGGAGGCTTGTTCTTTTAGCAGTTTTTAGGATTATAAAATTTATTTTTGCTGAAAGCGGTCGAATGCTTACCTTTGCGATATGATAGTCTTCTGTTTTTCAGCAACGGGCAATTCTCTTTCTGTGGCGCGGCATATCGCTCGAACTCAGGCTGATAGCCGCATCATAGGCATAAGAGAGGCGCTCGAGACGCCGTCTGCCGTATGGGAGGATGATGCCATAGGTGTTGTCACGCCTACGCACACGGGGCGTATGCCGGCACCGGTCGAGCGATTTTTTGAGACTGCGGATATTCGCACCGACTATCTCTTTGTGGTATATACTTGTGGGGTGACACCGGGCCTCGGGGTGAACATTGCCTGCCGTCAAGCACGCCGTCGCGGCCTGCAGGTTGCATATGCCAATAGTATCAAGATGGTGGACAACAACTTTATGCTCTACAATGTACGCCGACAAATCGAGACAGCCGATGCCAAGGATATACCCGGCCACACGGCTGCCATCGCTGCCGATATTGCCGCTCGACGTCATTATATTGCGCTGCCATCGGTCGCAGATCGTCTTATGGGAATATGTATGAAAGCGATGCCATCCTTCAAGGGCTTTTATCGTCAGTATCGGTGCGACACGGGGCGCTGCAACGGTTGTGGCATCTGCGCCCGTATATGTCCGGTGGGCGCCATCACTCGCGACGGGGACGGACATCCGGAATGGAATCGCGGATGCATACGCTGCACCGCGTGCTATCATAATTGTCCTCAAAGCGCTATCACACACGCACATATCAAGGGCGGATATTGTCAGTTCCGCAACCCGGATGTGACCTTGCGCGACCTTATTGATAAGGATTGACGTCCCCGTTCCACCTAAAAAAAACGAAACTGCCGCCGGGCATTGCTGCAGGCCGTTATGCAACCTTCGGCCGATGTCCGGTGTTTTATTATATGATTGACTCGGCGGCCGCGTGCCTTAAAATTCCGAGAACGCCAGCGGCAGCAGCGAGGCCACCGACGGCAGACGGTATACGCAGTTGCGTCCGGCCAGCCATACCGGTACGGGATGTTTGGCCAAGACCTCATATTCTAATAAAGCCTGACGGCAGACGCCGCAGGGCGACACCGGGTCGGCGACAAAATCACCGTCTTCGGCGCGTGCTGCAATTGCTATTGCCTCGAAGCGTGCTTCCGGGTAATTGGCGTGTGCATAGAAGCAGGCCGAGCGCTCGGCACATGTGCCGGCACTGAAGGCTGCATTTTCCTGATTGGCACCCGTGATGGTCTCGCCGTTGTCCAGCAGGATGGCGGCGCCGACACAGAAGTGGCTGTAAGGTGCATACGAATGATAGGTGGATTGGCGGGCCTTTTCCACGAGGGCGCGGACGGCATCGTCAGGCAATTCATCGTAGCCGTAGCAGACTACGGGGACAGTGATACTGATGTCTTTCATTGTGTCTGTCGAGAAGAGACGGTGGTTGTGATAGGTTTTTGGCCCCGGCCGAGACAATGATTGCGGCGTACGGGATGCGGCCTTGCCGAGGCCGTCTGCACGCCGCCACGCCTTGCCGAGGCGAAACGGGCTGCAAATGTACACATTTTTCGTTAAAGCCCGGCATTTGTACGCCTAAAAATTGTACACTTTCACATAATCGGCGTGCGCGGCGGTGTTCCGACCGTACATCTCATTTCGCTTTAATCCGAGTCCACTCTTCTCTGACAATTGCCATAAACCTCGGCATCCCGATAAACACGAGCGATACCAATGCGTAAGCAGACGATAAGATTCCAAAGTCTGGCAAGACAAAAACGGCAATCAATCCGCGATGAAGACCTACGACTATATGCGGAAACAGACCTTAGCTACGGAGAAACCGAACTCAGTTAATATCCAAAATCGAGTCACCCAATTTCAGGAACGGACACACTAATGTAATTTTACGTTAATATAATTTAACAAACATACGCTAATTCAACTAAATTCCGTATATTTGCAACTATTATCGGCTCTATCTGAGCTATGTTTTGGCGTACAGCTTCTTAATTGCCTGTATGCCAAATAATTGTACGTAGCAAGAGGATGGGTTCTAAAAACTATAAACTTTGAACGCGGAAACGTGCGACGAATCGAATGGGATAAAGAGAGCGGCGGAGTGCTGCTTACCCCTAAGGTAACCAAAGATACCTTAGGCATTTCTCCTCGTCCTGTTTGGTTTGAAGAACTTGATCTGCTCGGACTTGATAAACTTGGATATACCTATCCGCGAGTAGAAGCCCCGCTAATGTGGGCTATCAACAAGCAATATTTCTATCGTGGCGAATTGATGTTTGAAGCCAAAGGCGCAAACATCTATGATGCGCCTTCCGTAATATTTCAAAATGGCAAAGAATCGGCAGTTCTCGAGCCTGTCGATATGGAGCTTATGTTGCATCGCAACAAAGATGAAATGTTCCTCATCGAGAATGAAGCCATAGAATTCATTCGAGATACGTATACTGCCTATGCCGGCGTTAATCGTGCTCACGATACAATCAAAGCCAATCAGGAGATAGACTATGAAGCGCTTGCAGAGCGTGCCGAAAAGCGCACCAAGCAAAAAATGGCTGTGGTGAAAGAGGACTGCGACAGTTTTGATGTAGTGCCACTCGATGCCGCTAATGCGGCCGGCAAACGAGTGTTGCTGTCAACGCGCATCGATCGCTTTATTGCTTCGTTTTCGGGAGGCAAAGACTCGCAGGTAGTCTTAGACCTCGTGACACGAGCAATACCGCCAACTGCGTTTCAGGTGATTTATTCAGATACCGGCTACGAACTGCCGCCATCGCTCGAACTCTATGAGGACGTTAAGCGATACTATGGCGAGCGTTTCCCATCGCTCAAATTCTCCACCGCTCGCAATCACGAGTCGGTGTTGAATTATTGGGATAAAATAGGTACACCATCAGACACGCACCGCTGGTGCTGCTCCGTGATGAAAACTGCACCGCTCTACCGCATGCTCAAAGTTGACGGCAACAAGCAAGCACGAGTGCTTGCGTTCGATGGTGTCCGTGCCGAAGAATCGACACGACGCAGCGGATATAATCGCGTCGGAAAAGGGAAGCATATAAACGTGTTTAACGCACACCCAATTCTTGATTGGAGTGTAACGGAAGCATTCCTATATATTATGCTTCACCAACTGCCGAACAATCCTGCATACAGACTCGGATTCTCACGAGTAGGATGCGTGATATGTCCATTTGGCTCGGATTGGTCAGATTTTCTTGTTGGTAAATTATATCCAGATTGTAGAAAGCCATTCTTGGATAAGCTACATAATTGGGTGGGAGTTTCTGGTATAAAAGATGTCGATACTTTTATAAAGACTCGCAGATGGCACATTTCCGCTTTAGGTAGCCCGGAAATTAAGGATCTTGAAAAGGTTCTTATCAGTAGTGCTAATCATACAACTAAGATAACTCTTTTATCGCCTTCTTCAGATTTTTTTGAGTGGCTGAAGGTAATGGGGTCATACTCGATTGGGTATGAAAAAAAATCTTTCAATGGCTCTCTAAAATTAGGTAAAGACATTATACCTTTTGAGGGTATAAAGAGGCCAAACCGAATAGAAATTACATTCTTTACCGAGAACAAATCTTTTGTAAATAACATCATTCGTATAGCAAATAAAGCTGCGTATTGTGTTAATTGCGAAGTTTGTGAAGTTCAGTGCCCTACGGGAGCATTACATATTCTTCCCAAACCATCTATTGGCTCACAATGCGTACACTGTTTGAAATGCTTAAACTGGCATGAAAAAGGATGTATAGCAGCCGACTGCTTACGAAAAATCTCAGGAAAAATTAAAATGAGCACATCGCTATCAATCAAAGGCTATAAAACTTTTGGATTGCGCGATGAATGGGTTGACGAGTATGTAAGTGACCCCGATAACTTTTGGGAAAGCACATTACTTGGTACAGCAATGTTTGACTCATTCAAAGCTTGGTCAAAAGATATAGGTATACTTGACGCAAAAAACAAATGCACCGAACTTGGTGGAATTTTGCGGAACATATACAAAGAAAATCCATCACTCTTCTGGGAAATCGTATGGATTAACTTAACATATTCATCGTTTATTGTTAATCGCTTTACCTCCTTAATAAAGCCCGGTACATTTTTTGACAAAAAGTCTCTGGCAGATACAATCAGCGCAAGTGAAAGTGTGTCATCGCTTACAACATTAAATAATGCCGTTGGAGCATTGATGGATATGTTTAAGAATTCTCCTATCGGAGAAGGACTAGAGCAGGGACTCACCAGCGAGAAGAAAAGATTACGTCATTCTTATGATGATTTAAGCGCTGAAGCATTGGCATATTCTCTCTATGTATATGGGGAAAAGAATGATACTCTTGAATTTAGAGTGTCCGATTTATATCAGCCAAATGTTGAGTGTGGCCCATATATTGAATTCGGCGTTTCCAAAAATGCAATTTTGAAAAAATTGCGTTTCCTTTCATCTGACCCTGATAGAGTTTTAATTGCTGAGCTGAATATGGGATTAGACCATATCACGCTCAGATCAGATTTGAATTCTACAACCGTCCTTGAGTTAATAACTAAGTAGTGAATACCTATGCATTAGATATGTATCGACAAATGTTTGCCTCTTTACGGAGAGGCAACATTAAAGGCGTGTTTTCTAATGCAAAACCAATATTCTTACTTTCAATCATTGATTATACAACCCATTTAGAGAGTCCAAACCATTTTGTATGGGGCGACAAAACATTTGAAAATATCTATATCTCAAATTTTAGGGTGTATGACATTGCAGATCCAACGCCATTTTGGAAGCCGTTTTATTATATGTCTTCCGAACCATTCTATGATTTGATTTGGCAAGAACCGCCAAATGAAAAAGCGATAAGACATCCATCAGGAAAAACACTTAAAGACTTTTTGTCTTTTGCGAAGCTTGATGACGAATTATGGGAATTGTTACAAGACCCGGGAAATAGGGAATACCTGCGAAACTGCATTATCAAACACTATCTTTCATAAAGACAGACGATGGCCACGACATATAATGATATAATCAAAAAGCGCCCCGGTAGAGCAGCTTATAGTATCGAAGAAGAAAAAGACGGACAATGGGAGTCCTTTATTCCGAACGAACAATTTAACACGGTGCTCAGGACCGTGCTTCGGTCGGTACGAGGCAACGACATAGATGCCCACAAGTCTTTTTGGATAAACGGCACATACGGTACCGGGAAAAGCCATGCCGTAGCCGTAATCACTCACTTGCTTTGCGACCCGGTGGACAAGATTCAAAATTGGGTAAATTACGAGTACAAAGAAGAAAAGTTCAGGGTCATTCGCGAAGCGATTTTTTCGCTGCGTCAAAACAAGCGCTTGTTGCCTGTGAAAATCGAGGGATTGTGTGATATGTCGCACGTGTCCGACCTGCCGTTAGTACTTCAATCGGCCGTCGTTAAAGCGCTCAATGAGCAGGGACTTGAGTTTGCAGTCGCTACCGACTTCGATGAGTTGATTTCCCACATCCGAAATAACGGAGTGATATGGGACAACCTTATTGACCGCAATCTGACACTCAAATCGGTTGCCTCGACTCGTGACAAGTTGATTGCAAAGCTTTTGAGCAAAGATATGGGCACTTACCAAAAAGCTAAAGATGCCCAGCGAGCTGCGAATCTTGCAATCGTTTTCAATACCGACAACGTAGGACAATGGCTCATCGAAGTGCAAGAAATGCTTCGAGCCAACACCGATTACAAAGGATTGTTGATACTTTGGGACGAGTTTACCGATGTGATGGAGGACTCTATCGGCGTGCCGGTGCTCAAAGCCCTGCAAACCATTGCGCAAAAGTTTGCGAACAAAGAAAACGATAGTTTCTTCTTCCTCATTTCGCACCCGTCGGCATTTAACAAACTCGGAAACGAAGAAACGAAGCAAACCGATGGACGCTATCACCGCATGAAGTACAATATGGAACCGGTGTCGGCGTTCAAGATTATGTCGCGCAAACTGGAGATTGTTGATGGTCCGCGTCACCAATCAATGTGCGACTATTTCTATGGTACAAATGGTCAGTTGCTCGACCTCTATACCGCAACATCGAACGACCCTGCCGAAACTCGCAAGGACTTGCAAAACCTGTTCCCGATACACCCGGCTACCGCCAACCTTGCCACACACTACGCAACAGTGGTGGGATCATCGAGCCGAAGCGTGTTTGAGTTTATCGGTCAGAACGATGCGATGGAAGAATTCTTCGCAAGCGAAGAAGCATTTGCCAACCGCGAGACAGTCACAGCCGACTATCTTTGGGACTTCGTGCTCAAAGTGTTCCAGGAAGATGTGCAAAACTATGGAGCAGTAACCGAGCGCTTCAATAACTATCGCGCCCACCTCGAAGCAGCCGGCCCGGCAGCGCTTGCTGTGTTCAAAGGAATTTTGCTTCTCAATGCCTTTAACAACATATCAGGCGACAACAATAACGACCTTGTAACCCCAAGCGAAGACAATATCATAAATCTTTTCTTGGGTACACAATATGAACCGGAAGTAGAAGATGTGCTCAAAATGTTTAATGACGAGGGCATCATTCAACGAGCACCGGGAGGCTTGTACTCTGTACAATTCTCCGCACTTCCTTCACACGAAATTGAAGAATTGAAGCAATCGCTCAAAAACGATTCTTCAAAATTCCTTTACATCTCCAAAGTGCTTCAATTTGGAGATACTGCTGCAAACTTCTTTAAAACAAAATGCGTGCAGAAAACCAACCGCGCTTACACGTTTAATTTCTATTCAGAGGCATCAAACGACAGCCTGCTCAAGGACTCTATTAAGCGTGCAAAGCGTGAGGCAAACCCCAGCGATTTATTCTTGGCATTGATGTACTCCAAAAATAACGCAGAGGTGGCTCACTTGCGTCAGGTAGCCGATGAAACATCAAAGACCGTGCTTAACGGCGAAAAAGATTTTGCCGACATAGTCTTCATTGTTTTCGACTCTCCATTCGGAGATAAAGAATATGAGCGCTTCATCGAATATATGGCAAACTACTCGGCGGCACAGTCGCACGGATTCCTTGACCAACTAAACGTGCATCGCGAGTACGCTATCGAGATGATAAAAGAGTGGATGCTTGCCACCCAACGCGGCAATGCCATAATATATCTTAATGGCGAGCAGATTCCTATTTCGGTTAAGCACCTTTCGTCGCAACTCAACAATATCATTGCACCGTTGATTTTCCCCAAAGGTCCGGATGCGATAGAAATGCTTCGAGCCAAAGCGCCGAGTACTTTCTGGAAGCAGCAGGTGTCGAAAGAGATAATCCGCACATTCGTCTTTGCGACTTCCAAGGCAGAAGCCTTGAGTGTCAATGGCCCGATGAAGCCTGTGCAGTACCTTATACAGGATGCTGTTGACGACAACCTCGAATGGCGCCAGGATATACCTGCAGGTCACCCATTTAAGGTAGTATTTGATTTTGTCCAAAACAAAATCAAATATGCCGATAAGTCTCTGCTTTTCAATTTTGCTGAAAAGTTTGACGACTTGCGCCGTCCGCCCTACGGACTTGCCGCCAACTATGCTTCGGCAGCAATGGTTGCATTTGCGCTACGCCCATGGGTCAACAAGATTTTTGACACGCTCGGCAAACCGCTCGACCAAATGCGTATCGTTGACGCCGTGAGTGAGCTGTTCAATGTCTGGGACAAAGGAAAATCTTCCAACAAACTCAGCTTCAAATTCCAAACGCCGGAAGAGGGTAAATTGTGTAAAGCGCTTGTTAATACACTCAAGCTTAACAGGTTGAGCGGCTACAGCGACATCTCGAGTCTCAAAGACGCTCGATTTGCTATCACAAGCGGACTCCTTGAAGGCAAGGGCTTCCCATTGTGGTCGCTCAAATATATGGACGATACTTTCTGCAGCGCACATCCGGCAATCATTATCAATGATGATATACGCCGCCTGTTTGACAATATCGTCGCCATTTGCGCCGAAAAAGACATAAGGAATCCGGCACTCGTCAAAGACACGCTCGATCTCATTGATGGTTACCGTGCCGATATTCCTGATATTCTCTCAAAACCAGGCAACTTCGAAAACGGGTTCTTCAACTTCCTGCGCTCGCAAGAGAGCATAAAGCTGCAAGATTCCGAGCTCGGTTCGGCCTACGACTTTATTAAGAAGCATCTTGAATCAACCGTAGGTTATTGGTCGGAGAATGAAGTCGCCGTGACTCTGAAAGACTGGCGTATCGCTGAAAACGAAGCCATCGAAGAAGAGCGCCGTCGTCAAGAAGAAGAGGACCGCCGCAAGAAAGAGGCTGAAGACCGCAAAAAGCAGGAGGAAGAACTCAAACGCCTTGAAGAAGAAGCCATCCAAGCCAAAGATAAAGCAAAGCAAGAGCTCAGAGGAAATCTTGCTGCTTTATCAAAAAAGAAAGTTTCGGCTCGCGAACTGATAGATAACGCATCGCGCGATATGCTCCACGACATCCTTGATGAAGTCATCAATCTTGACTATGAATTTATCGTCGATAAGATTTTGGAACATCAAAAATGACGATGATGTATGCATAAACTGTTCACATCTCTCGACAACCTCTTTGAATACATCATAGAGGATAAAAATTGGACCGGCGCAAATGCGGGACAAATCAACCGCTACCCGGTTAGATTTGTGTTGTTCGATAATTTCGCTGATTTCTATCAGTTTATTGTTAATCGTCCGGATGGTATCTATAAGCACTCTATAGATACTATGCTTGACAAAGACAATCCCGACGAATTTTTGTCGTACACCGAGCTGTCGAAAGAAATTCGCGCCTTCACCAAAAAGATTCCGGCGAATGATTTCATAATCTACCCATTCTCTGAGCTGGCGAGATTTTATGACAACGATGACCATAAGGAGTTTGACTCGTTGGTAACTACTATCCGAGGACAGCAAGCACCCGAAGACGCCCAACACAACCACATACGCCTTTATATTCCGATTGTGGGTATGCAAGGAAAGATGGACAAGTTTATGAAGGACAATTCCACCTATGTATGGGAGTATAAGTCGGAGACCGACAATGGCACATATAAGTTGATTATTACCGACGGAACAACCTACAATGTGTCCGGCTTGGAAGAAGAATATTCGGTCGTTCACAACCTGTATGAATGGCTTAAATTGTGGGAGAAAGGTGAAGACGTGCGCAAATCAATCATTTGCAGTTCTCCGAATATCTTTGCAAATGTGCATTTTGCGCAACCGGACAATGCGTTTACTTATCTTGAATGCCGTAACGCTTACCAATTCCTAACCCAAGGACTTCACCTCGATTTAGGCTTGTTGACCGAACCGAATGAAGAAGAAATGCCATTTTGGGAAGAATTGGCGAAGCATATTGATATAACGAACTTCGACTTCGACGAATTCGTTAGAGAGCACCTTAATACATTCACTCTCAAAAGTGGAGTGGACTTTATCAAATCGTGGTTTGACTGTGATACTGACTTCGACCGCTGGTTATTGACCTTATATTTCAAAAAAATATCGAATGGTCAAGGCTATATTTATCGTGCAGTATCGCAGTGCGCTTCGCTCAGTATGTCGGAACTGTTCTCAAATATAGCTACGCTTATTTTCGACGAAGTAAACAAGGACGCATATCTGAAAGAACGACGACAGGCAATGATTATGGTTGCCGAAAAAAGCGTCAAAATCACAGATTTTGCTACTGATAAGCTTAGAGCCAAACTTTCGGCTATCGCAGCATCGCCGGAATCCGGAGGTTATTATTTGGCTGTGAAACTGCTCACACCGCTCACCGATGCAGAACTACAGTTATGCATCGAATGGGTATCTCGAGGTAAGATCCATTGCGATGAAATTAAAGCGATATTCCCACAATTATACTATTACCTCGAACCGCTGTCGCTCAATTCACTCGACAACTCCACACAATGGATCGCCAGCTATTTTGACGGCTACCGCCGTTCAAAACTTGCTGATAGCTTAGATTCAACTGTCGATGAAATTATTGCAGATAAAAACGCCAACGCAGCATCTTTCAGAAGTTGGCTCGATAATTTCAAGACCGTCAGAACCGTACTCTATAATCGTAAAGACATTGACGTCCTCTACTGGATTGATGGTCTCGGCGTTGATTGGATTCCATTCATCCGCAATATAATCTCAAAATATTCTAAGGAGAATATTTATCTAAATGAAATTTATATTGTTACTGCCGATCTGCCTACATCCACTTCGGTAAATAAAGCCAAACTCCAATCCTTGGTGCCGGAAGGACAACAACTCCCGAAAATCGGAGATCTGGATTCTTTTGCTCATTCTTCAAAATCTTATCCTCAATACATCATTGATGAAATGAAGATTGTGGAAGACACTATTTGCAATGTGCTCGACCAATTCAACGGCAAGAAAATTGCCTTTGTTTCTGACCATGGTATCACATACCTTTCGCAGCTGGTGGATGGTTTGAAGATAGGCGGTATTAAGTCAGACCACGAAGGCCGTCTTGCTACTTATTCTTCACCGCTCGTTGACGATAACAATTATATCAAACTCGACGATGGGCAAACGGTTTGTTCATTAACCCATCATTCACTCGTTGACAAAGTGAATAAAGGTCACGGCGCACATGGTGGTTGCACACCGGAGGAAGTGCTTGTACCGGTCATTATCGTATCTTCTCAGAAGAACGCAACAGCTTACTCGGTAAGCATCGTTAATGATGAAATTGACGGCACAATGCCGGTCGTTAGTTTCATTATCAAGGGGCTTTCTTCCATTGATATACCCACTCTTGCTTATAATGGAGTGACATATCACCTTAAAAGTAAAGATAATAATACATATGAAAGCGAATGCCTTAACCTCGTTGATACGGCAACTAAAGTTACCGTATGTATAAATGAGGTACCGCTGAATTCCTTTAGCATAAAGGTTTCTACAGGCGCAACTGAAAACGACCTCTTTGACGGATTCTAAAAATAATCTATTATGGACGAATTATTATCAAATAAAATTCGCGAGCAATTTTCAGCGATGACGATATATAAGGACCCGACTTTTACGGGCAGCCTTTTTGCAGGTAGAAATCTCCCTTCATTTGTCAAGGACTTTTTGCTCAAAAGATATATTAACCCTGACGGCAGCGTCAATAGCGAAAAACTTACAATTTTTCTTGATGCGGTAATTCCCACTGAACAATCGGTAGTTAAAGACAAGCTCGATTGTGGTGAGGAGCTCACCTTGCTCACTCGTTTTATTATATATATTGACCTCGTAAAGGGTGTTCGTCGTTTCTCCATCCCCGATATGGGTATCAAACAGAATGAGGGACAAATACCTGAATATGTCTACAAAGCACATGCCGGCGAACTTGTGGACGGCGAGAAATGGGGAATAATCAAACTGGCTCTTTTGCCTGATGACGATGGCAAAAAGAACCACGTTGAGATGGTTGACTACAAGCCTTTCAAGCCTTATAAGTCGGTCGATATTAACTACCTCAAAAATGCTCGTGAAGCATTTACCACAAAAGAATGGATTGACTTTCTGCTGTCGTCAATGGAATATGACGCAAATGGCTTTTCTTCTCTAACCGAGAAGTTAGAGTTTGTCACTCGATTGCTGATATTTGTTGAGCCACGGCTCAATGTTATTGAGCTGGCTCCAAAAGGCACCGGTAAGTCGTATGTATTTGGGAATCTTTCCAAGTACGGTTGGCTCGTCAGTGGGGGCAAGGTAACCCGCGCAAAACTATTTTACGACAAGCAGAAGCAGCAAAATGGTATAATGAAAAATCACGATTTCACCGCTTTCGATGAAATCCAAACCATAGTATTCCAGGAACCTGCAGAGATTCAAGCTGCGCTTAAATCTTACTTGGAGTCTGGCAAAACCACCATTGACAACAACGAGTTTACCTCAGAGTGCGGTCTAATGTTGATGGGCAACATACCGCTCGACGGCAACAAGCGTCCGGTGAATTATCGTTACTTCGACTCGCTTCCGCAGAATTTCAGAGAGTCTGCGCTGCTTGACCGTTTCCATTGCTTTATTGAAGGCTGGCACTTGCCTCGCATTCATAAAGGGATGATCTTCAAAGGCTGGACTATAAACGTAGAATATTTCTCCGAAATACTCCACGCACTGCGAACACAAAGCATCTACGGAATAGTGTTCGACCAAATGGTTGGATACGACAATAATGCTGATACCCGAGATTTTAATGCTGTTAAACGCATCACCGTTGGATATATGAAACTGCTTTTTCCTCATTGGACCAGTGTGGATAAAGTTGACCCCAAAGAATTCGACCAGTATTGCCTACAACCGGCAATCCGTCGCCGTGGCATCGTCAAAGAGCAATGCCACTATATCGACCCCGAGTTCAAGGCTGCAATGCCCGGCTTCTGGGTTATTGACAAAGGATGCGTAGAACAAGACCCATTTGCATAAATAGGTTGTGGAAGATGATGATATTGAAGATGCATTTGTGTCGGAATTAAAGACCAAATTCCCCGCTATTGTAACGCAGGATGGCACGCTAATCGTTGATAAACGTCAGGGATTGATGTTATTGCGTTTAATTGACAATAGCTCGTTAAAAATAGAGCGTTATGCGCTGTTTGTATATATACGGCGCGATGGTCTGCGGCGGATGTGCACGGTTGGCGGTCGATGATTTTTGTCAGCAGGTAGTGGGCGGATGTTGGTCGGGGTCAGTCGGTGGGGGAGATCATGGCGAGGAAGGCGTTTTCGTCGATGATGGGGATGCCGAGGGTGCGTGCCTTTTCGAGCTTGGCGGGACCCATATTCTCGCCGGCGAGGACGTAATCGGTTTTGCGCGAGATTGAGCCGACATTTTTGCCGCCGTGCTGCTCGATTATCTGCTTGTACTCGTCGCGGCTGTGTAGGGCGAAGACACCGCTGATGACTATCGACTTGCCGGCCAGGGCGTTGCTGACGGGCGCGGTGTCTGTGGCAATGGCCATCTGCACGCCGGCTTGGCGCAGCCGTTCGACCATTTCGCGATTGGTGTCCTGCGCGAAATATTCGATGATGCTTCGGGCTATGATTTCGCCCACGTCTTCGATGGCTTGCAGTTCGGGCAGGGTCATGGACATTAGGCGGTCGATGCTTTCGGCGGTACGGGCTACTTTCTTGGCTGTGGTTTCGCCCACATTGGGTATGGACAGGGCAAATAGTACGCGTTCGAAAGGCACGGTGGTGCTGGCGCCAATGCCGTCGATGACGCGCTCGGCACTGCGTCGGCCAAATCCTTCGAGGTGCTCGAGGTCGCTCACTTGCAGAGCATATAGGTCGGCGGGCGTCTTTACCTTGCCTATATTGTACAACAGCTCGGCGGTCTCGGCGCCTATGCCATCGATGTTCATGGCGTGGCGGCCTACAAAGTGCTCGATGCGTCCGACGATTTGCGGCGGGCAGGCCCATTTGTTGGGGCATACCCATGCGGCTTCGCCTTCGATGCGCACCAGTGGGGTTCCGCACTTGGGGCAATGGGTTACGAAGACCACGGGGGCGCTGTCGGCGGGACGCTGTGATATGTCCACGCCGGTAATTTTAGGTATGATTTCGCCGCCTTTTTCGACATATACCATGTCTCCGTTGTGTATATCGAGGCTGCGCATTACATCGGCGTTGTGCAGCGAGGCGCGCTTGACGATGGTGCCGGACAGCAGCACCGGGTCGAGGTTGGCCACCGGGGTGATGGTACCCATGCGCCCTACTTCGAAGGATACGAAGTTCATACGAGTGAGGGCGCGTTCGGCTTGGAATTTATAGGCTATGGCCCAGCGCGGCGACTTGGCTGTAAACCCGAGGTTGAGCTGCTGTCGCAACGAATTGACTTTGAATACCAGGCCGTCCGTAGCTACGGGCAACTGCTTGCGTGCGGTGTCCCAGTAGGTTATGTATCGGTCAATCTCGTCTATATTGTGCAGCAATGTCATAGCATCGCTTACCTTGAAGCCCCATTGACGCACGCGCTGCATATTGTCGTAGTGGTTGTCGCAGGGCAGGTCTTCGCCCAGCAGGTAATAGAAATATGCATCGAGGCCGCGACGAGCCACTTCCGCGGGGTTGAGCAACTTCAGTGTTCCGGCGGCAGCATTGCGCGGGTTTGCGAAGAGCGGATCTCCGGCGTCTTCGCGCTCGGCGTTGAGGCGGTCGAATGCCGTCCACGGCAGGACAATCTCACCGCGCAATTCGAACATCTCGGGCCAGTCCGAGCCTTGGAGTGTCAGCGGAATGCTGCGTATGGTCTTGACGTTTTCGGTGACGATATCTCCGCGCACGCCGTCGCCTCGAGTGACTGCACGCACCAGACGTCCGTGTTCGTATATCAACGATATGCCTGTGCCGTCAAACTTCATTTCGCCTACGATGGCGACATTGGATTCGGCGGCGAGGTCGCGTCGTATGCGCGTGCCCCAAGTGTCGACTTCCTCGACCGAATAGGTGTTGGCCAGAGACAGCATAGGGTAGATATGTGCGACTTGTGCAAATCCTCGAGTAAGGTCGCTGCCGACGCGGTGCGTGGGTGATAACGGGTCATCATACTGCGGATATTGTCGCTCGAGATTCTCGAGGCGGTGCATCATTTCGTCGAATTCGCGATCCGAAATTGTTGGGGCGTTGAGTACGTAGTAGTTGTGGTTGTGCTCGTTGAGTTCGAGGCGCAGGCGCTCGATTTTTGCGCGTATGCCGGCTGTATTGTCCATCGTGGTATATTGTGTGCTGTTGATGTGCAAATTTAGCGATTTTTTCTGTAAAATCGAGTGCACCCGGGATGTGTCGAAACAAAAGTCTTTGAAGTATACGACCAAGGCAAATAAAGTGCTAAATTTGCAGCCTCAAAAGCGAGAACATCATATATCAAATAATTTGTTCAATGAAAGCGTTAATTAAAGTCGGAGTTGTACTCAATCTCCTTATCGGCCTCGGCCACCTGCTGTGCATGGCTGCGTTGGATAAGATTTTCGCTATTTACGGCATCAGTGACGTTATGGATCGGATAGCGCAATACGGGACATATTTGCCTTATGTCATTACGATTATTATTGCCGTGGCCTTTTTTGTGGTTGCTCTTTACGGAATGTCAGCGCTCAAGACCATCCCTCGTTTGCCGTTGCAGACCACAGCTATGTCGACTATAGTTATAGTCTTTTCGGGCCGTGTAATTTGGGGACTTACGATGCTTGTACCGCACTTTACGTGGTTCGAATTATCATCGACAATTGTTGCGCTGTTGCTTGCCGTATGCTACCTGCCGTATCTGTGTAGTAGTAGGGTACGCGATTGAAATACAGCGTGTTGGTGTGTAAATATTTGACTTTGCAACTTTGGTTTCTGTCCATCGTTGTCTGTGTAAGTAGTGCGGATTGTGCGTTGGCACGATGCGGATTAGGAAAATAATGACTAACTTTGCGGTAAAACATCTGCACTGATATGAACGAAGACGATATAAAGGCACTGGCCTCGGATTGCGACGGCCTTGCCAATTACGAATACCTGGCCAACAACATCGGGCGCTGTGATGATGACATTCCGGCCATCATTGACAATATGCAGCGAGTGGATCTTACCGGCCAATATATGGCCAGCGCGGCGCGATTTCTGCACGCTATAGATGCCGAGCATTACGCCGAAGCGGTACGTCGCCTTGTGGCGCTGACCATAGATCGCGACCGCGAGCGCCGCTACTTGGGCGATCTGATGACGAGCATTTACGGCGAAGATTATGCCGAGAGGACACCACAGCTTATAGCTACGGACAATAACTTCCGCCGTATGTACAAGCGTCTGTTTCCAGACAGTCCTATGTAATGCGCCGGTACATACTTAAGACAACACATATAATTATACACCAATGATTAAGCAAATATTGGGCGTCATGGCCATAGCAACGGCACTGACGGCATGCGCCGGCAAGAGTGCCGACAACGCTAACGCCGCGGCCACAGACTCCGTCAAAGCACAGACAACAATGACAAATCCTGACACAACAGTACTCATTAAGACCTCCGAGGGCGATATCACCGTCCGCGTCTATGGCGATACGCCCAAACACCAAGCCAACTTCCTAAAGTTGGTGCGCGAAGGCTATTACAACAATACATTGTTCCACCGCGTCATCAACGAATTTATGGTCCAGGCCGGTGACCCCGACAGCCGCGAAGCCAAGCCCGGGCAGCAGCTCGGCGCCGGCGGCCCCGACTACACCATCGAGGCCGAAATAGCATATCCCAAACACTTCCATAAGCGCGGTGCACTGGCCGCTGCCCGTCAGGGCGACCAAGTCAACCCCGAGAAACGCTCCTCCGGGTCGCAATTCTATATCGTCACCGGCAAGAAAGTCTCGGAAGCCGAACTCACGGCTATGGCTCGTCAAGGCGCCATGCAGGAAGAATTTAACCGTCTGGCCCAGGCCCATATGCAGCAGATACGTGCCATGCAGCAGTCCGGTGATCAGCAAGGTCTGATGGCGCTGCAAAACGAACTTGTGGAACAAGTCAATGCCAAATTTGCCAATGACAGCACTGCCGGCCTACCCAAGGAAATCATAGACACATACGCAAAAATCGGCGGCACTCCGTTTCTGGACCGCAATTACACCGTCTTCGGCGAAGTGGTCAGCGGTATGGACGTTGTTGAAAAAATCGAAAAAGCCGAGACCGATGCCGGCGATCGTCCCGTTAAGGACATCCGCATAATATCGATGTCCATCATCGACAAGAAATGACGCCGGGCTGCGACCGAAACATCGGCGCGCCTGACACGCGACAAGACACCGCCGCAGACTTTGCAATAAGCGAAGATGCGGCGGTGCATACCCTTGCCAACGGGCTGCGCGTAGTACACAGCTGCGACGAGGCCACCGCTATGGTGTGCCTCGATGTGCTTTATGGCGTCGGCGGACGCGACGAAGATCCGGGGCAGACCGGAATTGCGCACTTGTTTGAGCATCTGATGTTTGGTCCGTCAGTGCATATTCCCGACTATGACGGCACGCTCACTGCTGCCGGTGGGCGTTCCAATGCATGGACCTCCAACGACTTCACCAATTTTTACGCTATGGCGCCGGCGCATAATGCCGAGACGCTGTTTTACCTCGAAAGCGACCGTATGCTCTCGCCGGCCTTCGACAGTGAAAGCTTGCGCGTGCAACGCAGTGTCGTCACCGAGGAATTCAAGCAGCAATGTCTCAACCGCCCTTACGGCGTCACCGGACATGCGCTGTCGAAGATGATGTATCCGGCGACACACACCTATTCGTGGCCTGTAATCGGCAAAGATCCGTCGCATATCGCTGCCATCAGCGGAGAGGATACACGTCGGTGGTTTGGAAGTCACTACACCCCGGGTAATGCCGTGGTTGCTGTCACCGGAAACATCGGGAGCGAAGAGGCTTTTGCCTTGGCCGACAAATGGTTCGGAGGCATTCCGCAACGCGATGCGGTGGCGACACCGCCCATGGCGGTGCCTGCATTGGCGACTGCGCCTTGGGTGCGGTGCGATGATGCCTCGGTACCGGCTACGGCCATTACTATAGCTTGGCTTACAGACCCGTATGGCACTATAGACTACACTGCTGCGGATGCCATCACCGATGCCTTGGCTGCCGGCGCCGCCTCGCGTCTATATCGCCGTCTTATCATTTACGGTGATGGTACCTTCAGTGGCGTCGATGCCAGTATTACCGGAAGCGAAGGCCCCGGGCTGTTGACTGTTTCGGCTCGACTGTCCGCCCCCGGATATGCCGATGATGACACTTGTCGTCGTGCCATCGAGATGCTTCTTCGCGAATGCAACCTGTTGTGCGGCTCGGATGCTGTGGGCGATGCAGAGTTGGAACGTCTCCAAAATCGTCAACGTGCCGCCTTCCGCTTGGACAGCCTCGATTATGTGGGTCGTGCCGCAGCCCTCGCCTTGGCCGTATACCACCGCGAAGCCCCGGACGCGCAATTGCGACGTTACTGCGCATTGACCACCGCCGATATGCGCCGCGTTGCCCGGCAATTTTTCTGCGACAGTATGCACGGCACGCTCATAGTAGGGCCGCCCAAGCCGTAGCATACTATATTCCCCTCCCTCATCTAAATCATATTTAATGAAAGAATTCGTCATATCACAAGAAACCAACGAACGCGCCGTGCTCGTTGCACTCGCCACGCGCGAGCAACCCGAGGAAAAGGCTCGCGAATACCTCGACGAATTGGCTTTCCTGGCCGACACTGCCGGAGCCGTAACCGTCAAGACTTTTATCCAGAAATGCGAGTATCCTAATCCGCGCACCTTCGTAGGTAAGGGCAAGCTGGACGAAATCAAGCAATTTGTCGAGGCCAACGACATAGGTCTTGTAGTCTTTGATGACGACCTGTCCACCAAGCAAGTGTCCAATATTGAACGCGAGTTGCAGGTCAAGATATTGGACCGTACATCGCTGATACTTGACATCTTTGCCCGGCGTGCCCAAACGGCGCATGCCAAGACGCAAGTCGAACTGGCCCAATATCAATATATGCTTCCGCGCTTGACGCGTTTGTGGACGCACCTCGAGCGCCAGCGCGGCGGTATCGGTATGCGCGGCCCGGGTGAGACACAGATCGAAACCGACCGCCGCATCATCTTGGATAAAATTGCCCGCCTTAAGCAAGAACTTGCCTCTATTGACCGACAAAAAGCGTTGCAGCGCAAAAATCGCGGCAAGTTGACGCGCGTTGCCCTGGTGGGTTATACCAATGTGGGTAAGTCCACGATTATGAATCTGTTGAGCAAGAGTGATGTCTTTGCTGAGAATAAGCTATTTGCGACACTCGACACCACTGTGCGCAAAATCGCCATCGACAACCTGCCTATACTCCTCACCGATACCGTAGGATTTATACGCAAACTGCCCACGCACCTTGTAGAATCCTTCAAATCAACGCTTGACGAAGTGCGCGAAGCCGATGTCTTGGTACATGTCGTGGACATTTCGCACCCTAATTTCGAGGAACAAATACAGGTGGTCGAACAGACCTTGCGCGAAGTTATAGGCAAGGATGCCGACACGCCGGTGATATTAGTGTTCAACAAGATAGATGCCTTCACCTATCAACCAAAAGACGAAGACGACCTCACCGAACGCACCACGCGCAATATGTCGCTGGAACAGTTGCGCACGTCTTGGATGGCTCGTATGGGCGATGACTGCGTCTTCATCTCGGCCAAGAAAAACCTTAATATAGCCGAGCTGAAGTCCCGCATTTACGATAAGGCCGTTGAGGTGCATCGCCGTCGCTTCCCCTACAACGATTTCCTCTATCAGAAATATGATGACTTAGCGGAGAATCAGATGCCTGATGGTGAGTGATTTTTTTGCGTAAGTCGCAGTGATACAATTTAATGCAACCATAAAATGACAATAGCAATCATAGGAGCAGGCGCCATGGGCGGTGCTGTAGCTCGCGGCCTTCTCGCCGCCGGCGTCTCGCCCGAAAGCCTGCGCGTATCCAATCCCACGGCAGCCAAGTTGCGTCCCTTTGCGGATGCAGGGTGCGCTACGTTTTCTGACAATCGTGCCGCGGTAAGCGGTGCTGATATTGTAGTCGTGGCTGTCAAACCATGGATATTGCCCGATGTGCTGCGTCAGATAGCCACATCCACCGATACAACGCATACCATGCTTGCGGTCATAGCCGCTTCCGTTACTTGTGCCGAAATAGACGCGTGGATAGATAGTAAATACGCCGATGGAGCTTTGGTGATGCCCAATACGGCCATGAATGTGCGTCGGTCGATGACCTTCGCCGTGCCCCTGCCCAAAAGCAAGGAAATTCCGGCCCAAATCACCGAAATATTTGAAAAACTCGGAACGGTTAAGGCTATAGACGAGGCACATCTGCCGGCTGCCATGGCCTTGGCATCTTGCGGCATAGCTTATGCGCTGCGCTACATACGCGCTGCCGTTGAAGGTGGCGTCCAAATGGGAATACGCGCGGCCGAGGCTCAGGACATCGTGGCCGCCACCATCGCCGGTGCCGCCGCGTTGCTGACCGAGCAATCGGGCGCACATGCCGAGGCCGAAATAGACAAAGTGACTACTCCCGGCGGAGTGACTATACGCGGACTTAACGCCATGGAAGCTGCCGGATTTACTCATGCCGTAATCTCGGGACTGCTTGCCTCGACACCCAAATAACCGCCGGATATGCACACCAACAATATGCGCCGCATAGTTATCAAGATAGGCAGTAATGTGCTCACCCGTGCCGACGGCCGCCCCGATATCGCGCACATGGCGCAGATAGTCGGCCAAGTAGCCGAAATACGTGGGCACGGCGAGCAGGTTGTTCTGGTGTCCAGTGGTGCCGTGGCCTGCGGACGCTCCATGGTTACTCCGGGAAGCAGTCTCGATGCTGTGGGCTGTCGTCAGGTGTTTAGCGCCGTGGGGCAAATCAAACTACTGAACATCTATAGCGATATGTTTGCCGAATATGGCATTACCGTTGGACAGGTGCTGACACAGAAAGACAACTTTGCCAACCGCCGCGCCTACCTCAACCAGCGCTCCTGCATAGACGCCCTGCTCGAGAGCGGAGTCTTGCCCATACTCAACGAGAATGACACAACCTCGCTCACCGAGCTGATGTTTACCGACAATGATGAGTTGGCCGGTTTGGTGGCCTCCATGACTGATGCCTCGCTACTCATCATATTATCCAACGTTGACGGAATATTCACCGGTGACCCGGCAGAGCCTTCTTCGGCACTGATACGGCGTGTGATGCCCGGTGATGACCTGTCCGGCGTTATTGTGACGCGCAAGAGTGGCTTCGGCCGCGGTGGTATGGGGACCAAGTACGGTGTAGCCCGGCGTCTTGCCGCCGAAGGCGTTGATGTGGTCATTGCCAATGGTGTACGACCGGATATACTGCGTGCTGTGGTTTTGGGTGATATGGATGCACCGGACACCCCCTGCACGCATTTTGTGGCTGCCGATGCCGACATCAGCCCCGTGCGCCGGTGGCTGGCACGCAGTACTGCCTTTGCCAAGGGGGCCATACACGTCAATGCCAAGGCTGCAGAGATACTGCTCAGCGACCGCGCCGTCAGTCTGCTGCCCGTGGGCGCCACGGCCATAGACGGGTCTTTCGATGAGGGCGACATTGTCGCTGTCATCAATCCGGACGGCCGCCGCATAGCCGTAGGGCGCGCCGCCTGCGATGCCGACACCGCACGCGCTGCCCTCGGACATCACGGCGAGCGTCCGCTCATACATTATGATTACCTTTTTATCGAGTAAAAATGCAATACACAGATATAGACACACTATTGCAACGCGCGCATGCTGCCGCACCGGCCTTGGTCGCTATGGACGAATGTAGCCGCACGCAGGTGCTCAACGACGTGGCTGATGCCATCGAGTCTCACGCCGGTGTCATCCTTGAAGCTAACTGTCGCGACCTTGCAGCCATGGATCCCGTCTCACCGCTATATGATCGTCTGCGCCTTGATCGCGCACGCCTTCGGGATATAGCTTCCGATATGCGCCACGTGTCCACGCTGCCTTCACCTCTGGGAATAGTCACGGACGCCAACACCCTTCCCAACGGCCTGTACATTCGCCGTGTCAGCGTGCCATTCGGCGTCATTGCGGTCATCTATGAGGCTCGCCCCAACGTCACTTTTGATGTATTCGGCTTGTGCTTCAAGAGCGGCAACGCATGTGTACTCAAGGGTGGAAAGGATGCCGCAAATACCAATGTCGCTGCCGTGTCCGTCATTCACGATGTGCTGCGCTGTCACGGTATAGACACTGCCGTTGTGACCATGCCCGAGCCGACACATGAGGCTACTCGCCGACTTCTTGAAGCTCGCGGCCTCGTAGACTTGTGTATTCCGCGTGGCGGTCGCCGACTTATCGACACAGTGCGCCAAAACGCCAAGGTTCCCGTCATCGAAACCGGCGCCGGTGTGGTGCACGTATACATAGATGCCGCTGCCGATACCGCGGTGGCCTCCGCCATAGTCGTCAATGCCAAAACCCGCCGAGTCAGCGTCTGCAATGCGCTAGATACCACCATAGTGCACGCATCGCGCTTGGGTGACATTGCGCAGATATGTGCGCCTTTGGCCGACAAATCCGTGACCATATATGCCGATACTCCGGCCTATGGGGCACTGCTCGAAGGAGGATACCCTGTTTCGCTGCTTGCTCACGCCGACGACGATGACAGCGCCTCCGTATGGGATACCGAATGGATGGACTACAAAATGGGGCTACGGACAGTTGACAGCCTCGAACGAGCACTTGCTCATATCGCAGCTCACGGCAGCGGACATTCCGAGGCCATAGTCACGGAGGATGCCGAAGCGGCCGAGATATTTCGTCGCAACGTGGATGCCGCCTGCGTATATGTCAATGCTCCCACGTCCTTCACCGACGGAGCACAATTCGGTCTCGGTGCCGAAATCGGCATTTCAACCCAGAAATTGGGACCTCGCGGTCCTATGGGCCTGCGCGAGATTACTACCTACAGATGGTATATCGATGGCCACGGCCAGACGCGACCCTAAAAAACACAGGGTTGAGGCTCAAAAAAAATGCGAAACGAGGCGCTTTTGTCGTTTTTTCGCATTTGTCTTTTTAATTTCGGCGAAAAGTTTTGCGGAGAAAAAAATAAATTGCTAACTTTGCAGTCGCAAAGGAGGGCGGCCGTCTCCAAGATATGACGGCTAAGCGTGCATATGAGGCTGAAACCTTCCACCACGGAGAGGTGGGTGAGTGGCTGAAACCACCAGTTTGCTAAACTGACGTAGGAGTTATCCTACCACGAGTTCGAATCTCGTCCTCTCCGCCATTTTTTAAACCCTGCAAGAGATACTCTCCTGTGGGGTTTTTTTGAGCATAATCGCCTCCGGGTTGTGAATGCTCCGATATTACAAGCGTTACGATTCGGTCATCAGGAAAGGCCGGTTGCCCGGCACGCCGATACATCAGCCATAATATCTGTTGGATACAACTACAAGGTCCTAAATAATTAGAAATATGCTACTTCAGACACACGACATAGTCACCATAGTCACAGCAGTTGCCATAATGTTACTGGTGGTCGTGTTGTCCTTATTGCACATCGAAAGCGGTAGTCGGTGGTATCAGTTGCATCGTGCACGCAGGTATCTGGCTCTGGCTTCGGCTGTTATTGCCATCACCGGAATACTCGGCATTATCCTCGGCCGTCAAAATGTAGGTTGGGAGCTTGTATCGTCATCCACGTTCTTTGTGGGGATGATTCAAGCTACGATATTCACGTACATTTGTATATGGATGGTGCATCCCGAATTTCGGGGCCGTATGCACATCATTGTTATGTTGCTGGTTTGTGCCATCGTAGGCGGCGTTGCCGTAGCCCTGTCTGTGTTTTCGCCGGAGGATTATGTTGCTTGGCGATGGGTTTGGTCTGGAGCCTTTGCCGGCCAGATGGTCGAATACTGTATGCTCTTTGCACGCGAGTATCGCGCCGGCAAGCAACATATCGACAATGAGTACGAAGACGATATTAGTTATCGGGTGCGCTGGATACGAAGGTGCTTCCTCGGAGCCTTGGCCGTAGGCATTGGCGCTCTTGTGTTTGCGTCCGTGCCCATGTCGTTGAAGTATTTTGATTGCTTTATGGTGGCATATACAATATATTACATATACATTGGTATTTGTGTAATCAATTACCGCACTCGCGGAGCATTCATCGTCCGTGTTGCGGATGTCTCCGGGTCGGGAGAAGTGTGGGATGTGCCCATGGCCGCAGCAAACGCCTTGACCATAGTCGAAGATGGTTCGTCAGCTGTCGGCACACATGTCGGCGAATCTGCGCCGACGAGCCTGCCCGAGGTACATACACTTATAGAAAAACGTTTGGCTCAATGGACCAAGGCCGGATTGTACCTTTGTTCGGATATTCCTATGGATGATATCGCCGGCTATATGGGAGTGACGCGTCGTCAGTTGAGCGCATACTTTGCCGAGGAGCTTCATATGCAGTTCCGCACATGGCGTAACACCAAACGCATAGATTATGCCCGCGCTCGCATCGAGTCCGATTCGGAAGTCTCTATATCTTCATTGCCCAACGTCACCGGATTTGCCAATGCCAGCAACTTCTACGCCGAGTTCAAGAAGCAAACCGGCATGACACCTTCGGAATATCGCGCCAAGTTCCACGCTGTGTCGACACGCTGACACATCTCGAATGGCTTGTTTGTCCGGAATGAAAGTTCATTTGGCTTATAACCGATTATTTACAGCTTATTTTCCGGTATAATGGCATCGTATACCCACCATAGGGGTAGTAAAAAAAGAAAAGAGCTCAACGCAGTGCCGGGCTCTTTTTCTGTTATATAATATTGCGTTGCAACTGTAACGGATGTTGCCTATCAGTTGTTTATGAGGAGTAAAAATAGGAGGGCGCATTCTGTTGCAAATGCGCCCTCGCAGTTCTTTTACTTTAAGGATAAACTATCGTATTACTTTAAGCGTCACGACCTTGCCGTCGATGCTTGCGGTTGCTATCATCATGCCCTTGCCTGTGATAGGCACGTATTCTGTGCATACGGGCATGGAGAGGAGAACACGACCTGTCAGGTCGCATATTGTGAGATCCGTTGCCTGTCCTGTGAAATGAAGCATTCCATCGTGGTATGACATGCCGCCTTGTGTATAGACGATGTCAACTGCACTATTAGTGTCTAATTCGAGGCTGAAGGCGTTGATGGTTACCTTACCCAGCGTCTTCGGAACGATACTGAACACGCTGTTTGCGGGGTCTATGGAGTAGACTGACTCTTCCTCGTCACCATCGCCTGCAGAATAAGATGTTGCGTTCTCGACCTTGATAGTGAAGGAATATTCCTGTGTAGTGCCGGCTGGAGTGGTGTTAGAGAGGATGCTGTGCATTGCCATGGTGTTGGCTGCCTTTGCTGTGCAGAGACCCCAATCTATGTCTCTGTCATCGGCTGTAGCTGTCACTTTGACTTTGTATATGCGGCCGGCTACGAGCTTGAAGTAGGGAGAAGTGAGGTACGTTACATCGGGGGTGCTGTAGTACTTGCTCCAGGAATAGAGCGAGGTCCCCTCGTCTTGTTTCCAGGTGTTATATGTCGATGCCTTTGACACTACCTGCCAGTCAGGGAAGTCGGTGGTCGCGTAGGGTATTTCAGTGAAGTCGCCGTTGTATGCATAGTCGAATGGAGCATCGCCCTCGGCCTCGCCGTTGGCGTTGCGTACCAATACGGATAACTTGTGCACACCCGGTGTAAGGTCATTCACAACGTATGTTTCTTTGCTGCCGGGGGTGTGGAGAGCAGATACTTCCTCTGTATGGATGGCCGTTTCGTCACAGTATATGGTGTAGCCGAGTTGCTCGTGGCTGTCAAGATCTTTGCCTGCGATGTCGAGTGTCGGATTTTCCCATTCCAAGGAAACAGACTTATTCTCGAGTACAGATGCTCTTAGCCCTGTGATATGCTGCGGCAGAATTGCCTGCGTAGCAAGTTCGAGGGACTGAACCTTTATGTCTGAGTATGCAGAGCTTGAAGTTTTGCCGATGTGGTGCACGACGAGCACGTATTCGCCTTCAGTGTCAACGGATATCACGACTTCGCGTGTCCGGTATCCGTGGCCCTGCACGTTGCTTTCCTCATCGAGCTTGACGAATGATGATGCGAGATTGTGACGATCAGTAGCGTAACCAATCTCATAGTTGTTGTAACGGGCGTTGATGCTAACTTTCATGCGGTAGTAGCCCGGAGAGAGCTGCAGGTAGGGCGATGCGAGGTATTCATCGGCTTCCTTTCCGGTTGGCATTTTTGACATAAATGACTTGCTCCAGCTTGCCGAATCGAACACCCAAGTGTTGCCATCGGCATTACCATCGAGTATGGTGAACTTGCCTGTCTCGTTGTCATCGGTTTTTGATGCATCAAATGCGTAGGGTATAGCTGCGGTTGGGTGTCCCACATATCCGGCACTGACTGTGATGGGTTCCTTGTCTATGCAGCCGTTGGCATTATATGCCACTACATAGTATGAGTATACGCCGGCAGCTGCGAGTCGATCGGTGATGCCCAGCGGTGTGCCGGCTTCGCAATTGCTGATTTCGCGGAACAACTCGCCGTTGCGGAACAACTTGATAGTCAGCGGTTCTGTCAGTGCTTTGCCGTTTTGATCTACGGAGGGGTTGGTCCATGTGAGGTTCACCTTAAGTTCATCGCCTTGCGGTACGGCTGTCAGGTCGGTTACAAGTGCCGGCACAAGGAGGTTCTTCATTACCTTGACGTAGTTGATGCGATAGCCCATATATGTGCCGCTTTCAGCTTTTGCGTGGAATGCGATATGGTATTCGCCGGGTGTGGTGACTGTGAAGGGTACTTCGCACTCCTTGTCGTATTCGCTGAGGTTGTCATACGAAGCCAGCTCAGTGTAGCCACTCATATCGGTATCGGAAGTACCGAGGGCAAAGCCGAGGTCGCCGTAGATGGTGCAGGTGACCTTAAGTATGTAATCGCCGGCGGAATCGAAGTTGATGGCCGGAGACACAAGCCAGTTGTCCTCCTTGCTGCCGTAGGCGGAATCGAACTCTGCGAATTTTGAATATGAGTTGTATTTCCAAGGAGCAGTTGTGGACGCCTCGGGTCCGGAAACAGATTTCCAGTCAGCGGCGAAAGTGGTGGAACTGCTGAAATCGTCCACATACGGGAGGGCCTTAGCTGTGACAGGTGATGGGCCCGGGTCAGGTTGGTCGCCGCCACCGTCGGTTATGGAAAACCCTGTGACGTAGAAGTCATATGAGTTGGCATCACTGAAGCAGTGTATGCCGAAGGAGTAGTCGCCGGTAGTGGTAACTGTAACAGTTGTCTGTTGCAGCTCGAAGTCCGATGAGTGCTGATATGCCTCATTGCGTATCAATTGCGTGCCGGCGGTCATGGCTGCAGAGGTGCGCTCGGTAGCCATGCGTACTTCGAATTTCTCAGAATCGGTGCCGCGCGTCTTTGTCCACAGCTTGACGGTGTATTCCGTGCCGGCGGTAAGGGTTATCATAGGCGACATCACCCAGCAGTTTGCTGCGTGGTCGCTGTCGTATGCGTGGTATACGCCGCCTTGTGTTCCCGGGGTGGAGAAGTCTGAAGTCTGGTAGTCCCATGAGAAGCCTTTGGATCCTCTGAGGCCGTTGTTTACAGCGGTCCATTCGGGGTCAATGGCGCTGTTTACGCCGATGTCACTACTGTACGGTACCGTCTTGCTTAGTCCCGTCATCGGCAGGGCGAGGAGGACGGCAAGCAATGTTGCATAAAGTTTTTTCATACTGTTTTGAGTTATATTGTTATCAGTTGTATTATAAAGTAGCAGCCCGGTTTCGGACGTTGCCGAGATACCGGGCTGCGTCATATTAGTTACAGATGGGTTATTTTACGATTACCTTTGCGGAGCGTACTGCCTTGTCTGAGTTGAGGCGGACAATGTAGCATCCGGGTCGGAGCTCAATCATACGGTCGCCCTCTATGGTCACGTCGCCGGCAGCAATGATGCCGTTGGTGGTGTATACAGTGGCCACTGCGGAGTCTGCGCAAATGTGGATGCCGCCGCGCACTGCGGTGATTGTCATGTCATCGGTTGCTACATCGTCAACACCGCCGCCCTTGGCGAAGTTGACTTGAAGCTTGGTGTATATGCCGGGCATCTCAAATTTGTTGCTTTTAACAGCCTCCTCGTCGTTGAGCGAGTATGTGTTGAATGAGTAGCCGTCGTCAGGGGTTGCGATGATAGTTAACGGGAGGTATTTAGTTACCTTTGAGCCGTTGGCGTATTCGTTGCCCTCTGCGTCAACCACCTTGATGGTGCCGTGGATTGGGCTTATGATGTCAAGGTATGCCCATTCGCATCCGCCATTGGTGCCTTTGTGGCTCGGAGTCCATCCGCGGTCAATAGCGATGCTTGAGTCTGCACGAGTGCCTTCATTCAGCTTTTTGTCGCCTCCTTGAATGATAGCAAGATTGTAGCTCATCCCGGGCTGGTTGTCCTCGTCATCGCCATTGTCGATGCGTTGTGGCAGCGTATAGTAGAACTCGTTGAGTTCGGGCGCGGTCATGCCGTTGCCGTTTATGTAGATGAACTGCAGCTTGGTGTTCTTGCTCAGATCAAGAGCGTGGATGTCGTTGCCGGAAACATTGAGGTCTGTAAGTTCCGTGTTCCGGGAGAGGTCAAGACCGGTAAGGAGGTTGCTGCCAATGGCCAGTTCCATAAGGGCGGTGTTGTTTGACAAGTCAATGCTCGGGATTTGGTTGGTTGACAGGTTTAAATCAACGAGTTCGGTGTTCTTGGACAGGTCTATTGACGCAATTTTGTTGTTCTGTGCGTAAAACCATTTGAGGTATTTGTTGCCGGTCACGTCAAGAGAGGAGATGTTGTTGCCCTTCACATCGAGATACTGAAGGTATGGCATGTTTGAGACGTTGATGGCATCAAGCAAGGCTATGCCTTCCTCCTCATCACCGAACGAATCCGAATATGCCTCAAGCATGATAATGTTCGGATTGTTAGAGAGGTCAATAGTCTTAAGGCCGGTGTAGCTGAGGTTGAGAACTTCGAGAGCGGTGTTATGCGACAGGTCGATAGACTTGATGGGATTCCAGTATCCGTTGAAGTATTTCAGGTCGGGGGCGTTGGAGAGGTCCATTGCCTGAATTTGGTTGTCCCAAAGGCCCATTGCTGTGCCGTACTCGCCGAAGCCGGACACATCCACGCCTGAGAGGTCGCCGTATACGGTAACACGTGTGCCCGCGGCAGAGCCGTCGATGCGCGTGCCTTTGAGTCGGTCGCTGCCGGAGATGTATGCGTTTTGGTTGGTATACTCGGTGCGAGTTCCCGTGCCCCAGTCTATCCATACGGAGCTGCCTGCTTTCACGGTGTTTACAAGGAGAGACATTTGCTGTCCTTGCTTGACGTCAAACGACACCGATGCCATTTCGGATATGAAGTTTACCTTGATGGTTGAGGTTTCGGACACGATAAACCACGGGCTGAATATTTCCTTGCCGTTTACGGTTACACTCTTGAAGCGTTTGCCTTTTTCGGGGTATGAATAAACGTACATTGGCACGCCCTTGAGCGCGGTATCATGGACGCTTTTCACTGTCTGGAAGTACAGCGGTTGCCACTGGCAGAGTATGAATTTGCCGCCGTCGGTTTGCATCACGTCGAGGTCATAATCCAGACCCATGCCGAAGTGCGAGTAGAGGTTGTCGAGTTTACCGGTCTTGTTTTCGCCGGTATCAGTAGCGCCGTCGAGGGTGACTTCCACCGGGGAGTTTGTCGCGGTGCCGTCGCCCTGAACGTCACATATCCATTGGAAATCCGAGCTTGTCGGGTAGCTTGTGTCGGCATGCTCGCCGTTTGAGCCTGCGATGAGCAGGTTCGGCTCTGTTCTGTAGCTTGATTTTGCTACCGGGACGGTATGCAGGGTGTAGGTCATTGACTCGGGGGTAAAGTTAGGACAGTTGCGCAAGTCAATGCGGTCAACGCGGTTTGCTTGCAGACCGTTGAAGTCAACAAATTCAAGCAACGTGTTTGATGCGTAGAAGGATTTGAGAAAATAGGCCTCCATAAGGTCAACGCGCGAAATCTGCGTATTGCTGATGTTGAGAGATGTGATGCTCGGAAGTTTGGAAACATCAAGCGTAGTTATGGGGTTGCCGGATATGTTGAGTGTGCTTATGGCGGTGTTGTTGCCCAGGTCGAGGCTGTGGATTTTGTTGTCAGCGACATTGAGAATGCGCAGAGCCGGTGCTTGTGAGATGTCGATTAGCTCGAAGTTGCATCCGTTTATGAAGAGTTCTTCGAGCTTGGTGCATTTGGTTACGTCCAGCGCGTCTACGCTCTTGTTATTGCTCAAAGCGAGCGATGTCAGTTCGGGGTAGTCTCCGAGAACGAAGGGGTTGTCAGTGCCTGTAGTCATCAGGCGGTTGTTGCTGAGAATGAGCGTGTGCAGTGAGGGCAGCGACACAGGATAAAAGTTGTTCAAGCTGCAGTTGCTCAGGTTTATGCTCGTCAGCGTGTTCTGTGAGCTTTCGGGCAAGCAGATGAATATCGAGGCAAGATCCGGGCAATCGTTGAGTGTCAGGTATTTCAGCACTTTTTGATACTGAACGTCGAGACACTGCAGCCCCGTGTTGTTGTTGAGCGTAAGCCATTCCAGTGTCTTGCCGCAATTCTCGAGCGTGAGTGTGGGGTTGTTCGACGGCGAATTCTGGATGTTGTTGTGTGACAAGTTAAGGCTTGTCAGAGGAGTCTGCGAGAGCAACTCAAAGGAAGTGATGGAGTTTTTGCTCAAGTCGAGTTTTGTGAGTTTTGACATTCCGTCGATGGCGGCGGATGTCAGTTGCGCATTTTGGAGCTGAAATTCGGTTATCTGTCCGGACACGGTGATGGTGGTGCCCTCGATGGTTCCACTAATCCAGCGCTGCCATGCAGCCTGGTCCGGGTCTATTGTGAATTTCTGCTGCACGCCATTGCCGAAGTCAATGGTCAGCGGTTGTGTGGCAGACACGACGTTGGCGAGAATTCGAACCTCGGTTCCCTTGGGGGCGGCCGTCGTGAATGTCATCGTGCCTTGTGCGATTGCACCTGTAGTAGCCAATATGGCTGACACAATGGTAAGTAAAAGTTGCTTCATAGAACGCTTTAAATAATGTTATATTGTCATTTTGCTATTGCAACTGTAATGTAGGTTGCTGATTGTAGTGCAAAGTTAGTTATTAATATTCATATGTTGACAATTACTTGTAAAAAAATATTGTCTAAGCGATTTCGGCCGCTGTGCCAAAGAGAACTTGACGATTTTATCACATTAATGGTGGGTCTGTATCAAGAATGTAGACGTGGTAGGAGTGCAGTACATTGCGCCGCACAGTATCGGGATATTATGATGATTATCAAATTAATGGGTTGTGTTGTTGCGGGTACAATGCCCGTTGACACCTTCAGAGTGGATGCCTTTCCTTGTATGGTGTTCCGCCTTCGATTTTCCGGATTGCAAAAGTCGATTTTAGGCCTATATGCCAAAAAAAGTCCGATGAACTCGGACTTTTTTTGCTTTGGCTTGGTTGTGACAGGCTTTGCCGTGCCATGGCGAGGCCGTGGGTACGGCTTATCAATTTGTTTTGTCAGTTGTTTGCGGCGGCCAGAGGTGCGGGCACAACGTATACGCGTGCAGCCAGTTCCTGGTCGAGGGTATAAAGCGCCATACCATCGTTGCCTATCAGGCGTAAACGGTCGATGAGTTGGCGTGCGTTGTCTTCTTCTTCGACTTGCTCGGAAACAAACCAGTCAAGTTTGCCGCGTGTGGCATAGTCGTGTTCGGATTCGGCCAGTGCGTACAGATTGTTGATGAGCGAGGTGACTTTCTGTTCATGCTCCAAAGTGTGCTCGAAAGCAGCCAAAGGTGTGTCCCAGCTATCCGGAACGGCTTCGATAGGCTGGAGACGTACGCGTCCGCCTCGCGAGATGAGGTAATTGATGAATATTTCGGCGTGAGCTTGTTCTTCTTTGGTCTGAACGCGGAACCAGTTGGCGATGCCGGGCAGTCCGGCGTGCTCAAAGTTCATGGCCATGGCCAGATACAGATATGCCGACCACAATTCCTTGTTGATTTGGAAGTTGATGGCATCTTCAACGTTGCTGTTAATCATAGCTGTATGTGTGAAAAGTGAATAATATGCGTGTTCTGCTAAGTATGTCAAATATACGGGCAAAAAAGATGCCAATGGTCGTTTTTTTTGCTGTGTCAGTGCTTGTCGAGCAGCGATTGCAGGTAGGGCGTGGGACGTATCGCTATTGCTCGCCGGATGTATGGCGTGGCAGCATCGCGTTTGCCGCAAGTGACGAGATATGCTGCCAAATCTACCAGGGTGTCATAGTTATCAGGGGCAAGGTCAAGGATGTGTCGCCATATTTCAGCGGCTTCGTCACCGTCGCCGCAGAGCAAAGTTCCCCGCGCCTTGACGCGTAGATATGTCACGTTTTCCGGGAAGCCTTGCAGCATCTTGTCGGCGTAAGCCATCATCTGCGGTCCGTTGTTGCGATAGTCATAGTATTCGAGGAGGCTGCGATCCACCATACGTGTCATCCATGGGAAGTTGTCGCGTGCGCGTACCAGCAGGTCTTGGTATATGCCCGGGTGGCCCAGTGCGAAGGCGCGCGTGCGTATGCGCGAAAATAGTGTATCGGCATTCACCAAGTTGTCCATAGCGTTGTGTGTCAGCGATATGGCGGCGGTTGTGTCGCCTGCCAAAGTATTGCAGACCATGGCATCGGCGTATATGTTTGTGTCGTCGGGTGTCCGGTCTAATATCAACCAGTATATTGCGCTGGCGTTGAGCCATTCGCCTTGTGCAACATATCGTGCGGCCTTGGTGCGCAGTGCATCTGTCTCGCCGGCCAAGGCGATGACACATGCGCATAGGGCGCATGTCGCGGAGAGGAGTGCTTTGCGGATATTCATTGTCATGCGTGGCTATTGCCGTTCGAGTTCTTCAGGATGCTTGAGGTAGTATTGCTCGAGCATGTGGTGTAGGTTGAAGTAATGGTCGCTTTCCTTGGGGTCTTTTTTGCCTACCTTGATCGTGACCTTTTCGTAGTAAGGTTCAACGAATTCCGAGCCGGTGACAGTGACTTGCGATCCGGAGAGGTTGAAGAAGTCGTATTCGTGTGTCTGATAGGTTACTACCCATGCGTTCTCGGGGTCGTTGCCTGTGCCCGAGGATGCTATGGTCAGTAGCAGATTGTTGAGTTTGGAGGCCCAGATGTTGGCTATGTTGACTTTCCCGAGGCTTTTGTAGGCGTATACCATGTAGTTGAGTTGTCTCAGGTCCAGAGGGTTGTCGCCGAGGACTTTTTCGGCAACGCTTATTATGCGCTTGCACTCGCCTTTTGATAGATGGTCGCGCTTGAGGTATATGGGTCCCAATTGCTTGACTTCGTTCTCGAAAGGCGATGGACGATACGGATCGTAGTCTTCCTGGAATATGGCGCCGTAGTAGAAGTATCGGTATTGTTCGGCGGTCATCGATGTGTCGTTTTCGAAGAACTTGTCCATAAGCCGAGGAAAATAGAATTGCGAAGTCGGGTCTGTGGAGGCTTCTTTGATTTTGGCCATGTCCGGGTGTGAGTGTGTCAGACGCGGCCTTTGGGCGTAGGACCCGAAGCCGGCAATCAGCGTGGCCGTAAATATAGTGAGAAGTGTCAGTATTCGATTCATATCAGAGAGGTCGTAGGGTGGTGAGTGTCAGCAGGCGGGCCAAAGCCATGCCGACAATAGTCATGGTGACGATGGCGGCGGCGCCGGTACGCAACAGCGTAATCCAAAACGGGCGTGTCGGGAACGTGCAGCGCTGTCGGGCATGTGCATTGATGCGCGAGAAAGCCAGCATCCCGAATACAGCGCCGCCGGCGGCGCCCAGAATAAGCCCGGCCATGGTGTTGACTATCAGTCCGACGATGGCGCCGGTGAGTGTCCCGGTGACCACGAAGGGCCGAGCGCTGTCGCAGTCCTCGCTGTCGCGCCGGTCCGAGTATGCAAGTATGGTGGCTATCAGGGCTACAAGGCCCCACAGCACCATATCGCCGATGCTCCATACGGCTGATAGGCCGATGCGACACGTCCACATGCCGATGTAGGCGCACAATGCCGCCGGCTTGCGGCGGAAGTACGCCAAGATTACGGCGACACTGAGCAGCAGTCCTGTCAGCACTACCATTATCGGATCCATAGTTAATTGTGCGTTGTCCATTGCATGTGGCAATACCGCTGTATGCGGTGTCGCTATTGGCAAAGGTAGCAAAATTTCGGCGCAATGCCGCCGTGCACACTGTGTGTGCGCGTACTTTTATGAAAGTTTTGCACAACTGTTATCATATCTGAAAGGTTGTGCACGCCGGGGTGTCAGTGCGCGTCCAGCCAGTTGGAGGCGATGCCGGTGGATACGTCTAACGGCACGGGCGACTGCGGCCACGCTTGCGACATCTTTTCGGTGACTAAGGCGCGCAGGGCTTCTTCCTCGCCGGGTACAACGTTGAATACCAATTCGTCATGCACTTGCAAAATCATGGTAGAGTGCATTCCGCGAGCTTTCATTTCGCGATGTATGGCCACCATTGCAATTTTGATGATGTCGGCGGCCGATCCTTGCAGAGGGGCATTGACGGCGTTTCGTTCGGCAAAATTTCGCACGGTGGCGCTCCGCGAATTGATGTCCGGAAGGTATCGTCGCCGGCCGAATATAGTCTCGACATATCCGCGTTCGCGCGCTTGCTCGATCGAGCGTTTGATGAAGGCGTCCACACCCGGATAGGTGCGCAGGTATCCGTCTATCAGTTCCTTGGCCTCGCCGCGCGGTATGCCAAGGCGTTCGCTCAGGCCGAAGGCGCTAATGCCGTATATTATGCCGAAATTGGCGGTCTTTGCCTTGCGGCGCTGGTCGTCGGTGACGGAGCCTTCGTCCTCGTGGAAGATTTTGGCGGCTGTGGCGCGGTGGATGTCCTTGCCTTCGCGGAAGGCTTCGAGCATCACGCTGTCGCCGCTGAGCGCTGCCATAAGCCGCAATTCGATTTGCGAATAATCGCAGGACATGATTCTATCGCCCTCGGAAGAACCTGTGAATGCGGCACGTATGCGGCGTCCCTCGGCGGTGCGAATGGGGATGTTTTGCAGGTTGGGGTTGTTGGACGAAAGGCGTCCTGTGGCCGTGGCGGTCTGGTTGAATGTGGTATGCACCATTCCATCTATGGGTGATACCATCTTAGGCAGCGCCTCAACGTATGTCGATTGCAATTTCTTGAGCGCACGTATGCGCAGTATTGCGTCCACTATCGGCCACTGTGCGCGATATTTTTCCAGAATTTCTTCGGTGGTGGAATAAGCTCCGGTCTTGGTGCGCTTGGCTTTGGGGTCGATTTGCATTTTGCCGAAGAGCATTTCGCCCACTTGTGCCGGCGAAGCGGTGTTGAAGCGCGTGCCGGCCATTTGCCAGACTTCTTCTTCGAGGGCGGATATGCGCGATGTCATCTCAACGGCTATGCCTTGCAGCAATGTGGTGTCTATGCGCACGCCTGCGTATTCCATGTCTGCGAGGACGCGTACCATCGGCAGCTCGATATCGGAGAGTAGATGTTGATGGCTGTTGGTGGCAATGGCTTGTTGTAGAGGACTGTACAGTCGCAGTATGGCATCGGTCCTTGAAGCCATGCGCGCTGCTGTCTGTGCATCATCGCCCTTGATGCCGCGGCGTAATGTCTGCACCGGCACGCCCCAGTCGGGTATGTGTACTTGAAGCATTTCGGCTGCGATGTCGGCCAGCATCTGCGAACCCTCGGGGCGTAGCAGGTAGTGCGCTATTGCAATGTCGTAGTAATTGTCCTGCATATCTATGCCGTGGCGGCGCAGTATTGTGATGTCGCGCTTAATCATTGCTCCGAGCACGACACGTCCGTCTTGTGCTATGATGTGCGACACTGCTGCGGCCACTGACCGGTTGATGGTGTCGCGGACAGGGATGTACAATGTCGATTCGGCAAATTCGTTGCCGACCGAAAGACTTATGCCCAGCAGTTGTGCCGACATTGCGCTCTCGCCTTCGACGTTGAGCGCCAGCGCAATGAGCGGGTAATTTGCGGCGCCGTGTTCGGCGTTCCATGCCTCAATGACCGTGGTGTCATCGGAGATGGATATGCCGGCAGCGTCTATGGCCGGAGTATCTAAGACGGCGTCCGATGGAGCGTTGTCTGCAAAATCGAAGAGCGAGCCCATGCCGTCTTCTTGTCGTGCCGGGGCGGTTGTCGGGGTCGCTTTTTCGGGCGTTCTGTCGTCTTTGAGGCGTGTAAGGAATGTTTTGAATTCAAGGTCCGAATAAAGGCGACGTAGCTCGGCATAATCCGGATTGGTGCGGCGTAAGCCCTCAGGGGTAACGTCCATGGGAACATCGGTCTTGATGGTCACCAGATAGCGGCTAAAGCGTATCTGTTCGGCGTTGTCTGCAATTTTGCGGCCTAAGGCACCCTTGATTTCAGCGGCGTGTTCCAGCATGTTGTCTATATTGCCCCATTGGGCGATGAGCTTGACTGCGGTCTTCTCGCCCACGCCCGGACACCCCGGCACGTTGTCCGATACGTCGCCTTCCAGGGCCAGCAGGTCTATGACCTGGCTTGGCGAGGATATGCCGTAGCGTGCGCAAATTTCTTGCGGACCGCGTATTTCGAGGTCTTGTCCGCGCGTGTCCGGTCGCAGCATCAATGTGCTGTCGTTTACCAATTGCCCGTAATCCTTGTCTAAGGTCATCATGTATGTCGTGAAACCCTGCTTGGAGGCGGCTGTGGCCAATGTGCCGATGACATCATCAGCCTCGTAGCGCTCCACTTCGACTACCTTGATGCCCCATGCACGAATGATGTCTTTGATTACCGGGATGCTCAGCGTGATGTCTTCGGGCTGTTTGTCACGTCCGGCCTTGTATTCCGGATACTCCTCGTGGCGGAATGTCTTGCCGCCCGGGGGGTCAAAGCATACGGCCATATACGGCGGATTGTGCTTGGTGAGGATTTCGCTCAGAGTGTTGCAGAAGCCGTATATTGCCGAGGTGTTGCGCCCGTCCGAAGTCGTGCGCGGACTGTTGATGAGGGCGTAATATGCGCGGTATATCAGCGCGTAAGCGTCTAACAGAAAGAGTTTTTTGTCGTCCATAGTCGTGAAGTGTCGAAGTGTAGGCGCATGCCTTTGGCGTGCGCTCGTGTGCCTTCCGTCATAATCGACACCGGACGCCCGTCCCTACAAAGGTAGCTTTTTGCCGCGAGAATGGCAACAATTTAATAAGGATTTCTAAGTCGTGTAGAGTCAAGCGGTAAGCTTGATCCGATTTGATTTATTAATTTTGAAGAATTGTTGGCCAAAAATTTGCATATCGGAAAATCGATGTGTAAATTTGCCGTGAATAAATCCTCTCTCCCACCAATGCCCCTTAGAAATCACTTGGACATCCGGGGATAGAGAGAGAAAGAATACCAACCTTAAAAAAAACACCTGATTATGAACAGAACCACCCGAAGACTGAAAGCGCTGCTGACAGCAGTGGCTTTGGGCGTGTGCTGTGCGTATGCGCAAATCGCCCCGCCTACTGGCTTTGTCCTGCCGGATGCTGACCCGGACGCCGCACCTTACGACTTCCACATATCCAAGACAGATGACGGCATGTCCGTCTCGCTCACCCTCAATCGCATTGACCGCATCGTCACCGACATCAATAACACA
>DAAP01000006.1 GCA_001701165.1 Bacteroidales bacterium H4
TGAAAGTTGTATATCATTATAATCCTACATCAAACCGCAACTATAAGTGTTGAACTAAAACAAGAGAACAGGTTGTATATCATTATAATCCTACATCAAACCGCAACTGTCGGCAACAAGTGGATATGGGCCAACGGTTGTATATCATTATAATCCTACATCAAACCGCAACACTCCTATAACGCGAATTTTGCTATGAAAGTTGTATATCATTATAATCCTACATCAAACCGCAACTATAAGTGTTGAACTAAAACAAGAGAACAGGTTGTATATCATTATAATCCTACATCAAACCGCAACGCCTCAATAGCTGAGAAGTCTGCAACTGCAGTTGTATATCATTATAATCCTACATCAAACCGCAACATATATAGATACAAACACACCATTGTAGTTGTTGTATATCATTATAATCCTACATCAAACCGCAACTATCGCAGCGTAATTCGCTAATACAAAGGAGTATATAGCGCATGTGCAGGATAGAAAACGCCGTGTAGGCTTGTGTTTTGTGGCAAAGGTACGCATTTTTTGCGAACCATAGAGCGCTGACGTCGGCGAAAATCAATAAAACTCCAGTTGAAGTTGAACGGGAATTTTTGAATCTTTAATTCGTGAGGTCTTAGAACTTTCGGGCTTACCCCAATAATTGTATATCTTAGAGAATTGTTTGTCTGTCACCGAGAGGATTTTCACATTCCCCTCATCGGGAAAGATGTGTGTAACCTTGTCGATTAGGGCATCCGCGTGCTGATATGAGGGACAGTGGCACACATATACCGAAAACTGCATCATCTTAAAGCCTAAAGCCTCGATGTCTTTGCGGAACTTGGTCGCCTGCTTCCGCTGCTGCTTGGTACAGACCGGAAGATCAAAAAATAAAAATAGCCACATGATATGATAAGCATTTATTCGGTTGTGTGTCATGGAATTTGTGGTAGAGTTAGAACTTGAGATTTGCGTAGTATGTACGAGCTGAGCGATGCCGTAGTAGATGATAGCGCCAGCATAAGAGGTCGCATCACATCGCCGCACAATACGTCGCAGGTCAAGACTTTGAGCAACCGCGACTTTGTTTTTTTATTGATGGTGGCTTGGCCTTGTTTCCATAGTTCATACACAACTATATCGACAAAGGGCCTGAACGGCTCCATAACGTCGTCCGCCAAAGGGAAGGCGTTGTAGCGGTTGCGATGGAAGATGCCGAAAGCAGGAGATACTCCCGAACCTATCAGAGCGCGGATGGTTGCAGCTCGCAGTATGGCATATCCGTAATTAAGTAAGGCGTTAATGCCATCTCCTTCGCGGTCGCGGACAAAGGCTTCATCGAACATTTCCGTCCAATAAAGCCGAGCGGCTACACCTTCTCGATTGGTGGTATCGCCGCTGAGTACATTGCGTACGTGCGGCGACAGAATGTCGCCATCCAGTCCGCAGAGGTCGAGAACCCGCTTTTGATTGGCAATCTTTGCCGTAATGATCTGCTTCCACGCCTGTTTGAGCTGCGGCAGGGTCATTTGGCATTGCGCTCTCAGTACTTCACTTTGAGTAGTATTTCCTTCGAGCGGTGTAACAATTGTCGCCGGGCAATGCTTCCCATCGCAAATGACAACCATCACATTTGCAGCGGCAAGAGCGTTCAGGAGAGGTAGGGTTACGGTCGTCACCGTATCCTCCAATATCAAGATTCCGATATTGGCGACCGGGCGCGTAATCGGCTCCTCGCCGTCCGCCCCTGCGATTACTAATAAGTGGTTTCGCAGAGACAGACGACGTGGCGTCGATATTACGATGGTCTGCTTAATCATGTTTTAGAAACTTGATTTTGCCAATTACATCGATGGTGAAGTCCTGATTTTGGATGAGAGCGTTGAGCTGCGTATGAAGCATTGTGATTGTAGGCCGGAGATTCTCGCCCACAATATATGCGCCGTTTTTACCCTTTTCGGATTTGCTCGCATTCTGTGAATGACGCAATTGTAAAACGCCATATGAACGGCTCTTTGTAAATACCATAGAAGATATTCCGGATACCACATACAGCCTACGGCAAAGTTCGGCGGCGGAGGCATTGTATATCTCCTCCGGCGATTTTTCATAGAGCAGTACCGAATCGCCCTGATGCAATACAGCTTTGAGCCGATAGCCGTTCTCGTCCACGAGAGGATATAGCTCGGTGCGGTTGGTGCGGTTGCCTAACTTGAAGTGAGATGCCGCGGCCAGATTATTGACGATACGGAACGATCGTTTGGCTTTAGCGGTAGATCCTTCCGGCAAGTCTTGTTCGTATATGGCAATGCAATAATTGCCGTCGTTTATGAAGTGTCCGGTTCTCTTATACTCGTGCCGCGATATGTCGCGGTGCTTGCGGATGTTGAGCGGACGTGTAACGTTCGGAGCATAGCATCTCACCTTTTTGATCTGTATACCCTTGGCCTCGTTCATCCATATAGGCTCGGAGAAAGCAACATCGCCTTTGGCGTCATAAGCATCTTGTACCTTTTGCCGCACAACCGAGTCGACAATGTCTTTGATATCCTTCTGTTTTAGAGATCCTATCGAGTTGCGCACGACATATTTCACTTCGCCGTCATGTTCGATGGCACCGTAATTAGTATCCATATGTAAGCGCAAACGTGCCGTATCGCTTTCGGATATGTGTGATGGTTTAGGGCCTTTTATATGATGGCTGCCGGTGAACCTGATACGGCGGCGCACCTGTTTCGGAGCATTGTCTGTGAAGTCGTATGATATTAAGGTTTCGGCCTGTATGCGCCGCATATCATCCACGAAACCTTTCCAAGGTTCGGGCACTGACGGGCGTTCTCTGTCGGCGTATCCGTTCAGATGGTACGAGGCCGCAAGACGTTGGTAGTCACCTCTGCCGATGCACGCAATTACGACTGCATCCACTTGATGGTGCGTATGGTTGTCGCGAGATTTTTTCTCATCTATGCTCTGCAGTTTCCATGCTTTGCGGAAGTCGGCCGTTGCAGCACCTTTGACGATAGATACATCATCGAATAGGGACTTTAAGAACAATCGTGCATATCGAGCCACGATACCTGCAGTGGCGCCCTGACGGCGGCTGAAATCTTCGGGCACTTCGGTCATTTCAAACCGGCGGTATTTATTGCGCCAATAAGTCTGCTGCAGTTCCAACGAATGTCGCTTTTGAATTATGCGGTCCTTTTGGCTCTTATCCATAGATGCATTTGTGCGGCAGCGGCGGATTTGCTTTTGCAATTCGTCGGCCTTTTCTTTCATAAATGCCACATGTTGCATCACTTCGTCTGCATTGGCCAGTTCGCTCGGGAGTCTTGTCTTCTTCACATCGCGATTGAAGCGCGAATCGCAGAGTGTGAGGTTCTCCATAGTGCTGTCTCCGCCACGGCTGCGAGGAATTGTATGCTCGATGTCGTATTTCGGATTAGGCCCGAAGATGTCTTCTATTCCGATTTGATTGCCGGTGTAAAGACACTTCTTTTTCTGCTCGTCCCATAGGAGATACTTGTCAATATCTGTTTCGGACACGTTATTGATACCATATTTTTCGAGCTCGGCTTTGGCTTTGGCACGCTCACTTTCATTGAGTTTGTTCTGCCGCCTTATTGCAGCTCGCATATTTGCATCGTTAAGTTCGCGGCCGAGCTCGATATGCACCTCGGTGCTGCGGTCAATTATGCCCTTGTCCAACAAGGCGTTGACCACGTGACGAATACGATGCAGCGAGCGCATTGCCATCGGGTTGCGTATCGAAGATATACGCGGAGAGCCCAGGCGCATACGGTCTTGTTCGTCAGGTCGAACATGAGGATATGTCTCGAGGTCTGACGGATGGTATAGGCGGTTCAGCGTTTTGTGGTCTATATGGTATTTCTCGGCAAGGAAGTTCTTGAGCCATTGGTACATGGTACACTCGCAAGTTTTCTTGTCGTACTCGTTGAGGCATTCGACGGCCATATCTACCGCCGCCTTGCGCATGTCGTCGTTATCTCGAACATATGCCGGCAGTACGGCATCTATATTGGCAAGCATTACGGCATACGAATATATCATGCCTCCACGCATATACGGCAGAATCTTGCGTATCACCTTGTGGCTTAAGGATGCGTAGGCACTTACCATCTTGATGCCGGCCACCTTTTTTGCCGTGTCTGCTTCTATGCCGAGATTTGTCTCGAGCCAGACCTCCAATTTGTCGTCATTGTCGAAAAATGATAGTGCATGCCATACGTCATTCACTTTGTCGTCGAGCTTTTTGCCTTCACCTTTTGCGTACTGTGCGTCGATAACGGCTTTCCAGTCCGGTCCAAGCGCGGCTGCCATTCCGGCTGTGAACGGCGAACCGGAGATGCCCATATCCATCGGATAGTTGAACAGAATGTCCTTGTCGCCATCTGTCTTGTAGTATCCGTAGCACTTCTTGCCATACCTTTTGATATATGGTTTGGCAAGTTCCTTAGCTATATCCTCGAAATCAAAGTTCGATTTGGATTTTCGTTGGAACAACGGAATTATAGCCTCTCGTTCCTCATCCCAAAGCGGGCGAAGCATATCATCATCGGGCGTTTTCATCCTTATTTGATTTAAGGTCTGCAGCATGCGCATTTCCTCAAAATCGGGATGGCTTGCCTGACAGCGGGACTTTGCCGGCTCGAAGAGACAATGCCCAACGGTGTGTTTTTGTGATTTGAGCGGGCGCTGGTCAAATAGCACGTGCTCAAGGCGGTTGACGGTATCTTCGTCCAATTCCTGGCGGCGACATATCGCATGGAATTCTTCGACATAATGGTTATCGCGAGAAGTGTACTGATTGCGAATCCTTTTGCCTTCTTTGTAAAGCTTTTCGAAGTATTCGGCAAGGTATTCGCAGCCTTCATCCTTAATTTTCTGCGACAATCCCGATATAGCCTCTTTGACTTTACCTTTTTCGTCATCATTGGATTGATCCTTGCGGTTCGAGCGAAATCCTCGGCGTTGTGCTATATGATAGAGCGCACGTCCAAGGATATAACGTTGGGTTTCCTGCGTCAAATCCAATTTTTCGTGCAGGCATATAACTCGATATCGATAAGGTGTAATCGCGTTGTCGTCATCGGTTCCCAACCACTGCATAAACTCTGGCGTAGCCGGATAGACTTTTTTCAGTCGCCATTGCGACAGTAATTCGGGAGACAAAGCGGGACACCATCCTAACTCGCTCAGAATGCGTAAGAGGCGTATCTTTCGTAGCTTACGTCTGTAAAAGCCGCGTCTCATTGCCCGATAGGATGTGCGCTCCGCAGCCTTGGACACTTCTTTGCCTTGTTCCTCCTTTACACCCTCGGTGAATATGTGCACACCGCTGTCTACCAGCGAGCATTGGTCTCCAAGACGGTCTATAACAGCCCATCCGATACTATTTGTGCCTGTATCCAATCCGAGGATACGTTTTTTCTCGTTACTTTCCATATAAATTGTTTTTAGGGATATTTCTAAACTTACTCAAATCATCCACAGCATTGATTTGTTAAATAATGCCAAATTTACAAACTTTTTTTGGATATCCCAAAACATTGGCTTAAATTTGTCGCAAGATAAGTAAAATCCTACATCTTATCGCAATAAGGCAGTAATTGCCGAAGGATTTATTCCTATGGGGCTGTGTCAAAATAGGC
>DAAP01000028.1 GCA_001701165.1 Bacteroidales bacterium H4
CGCCTATTTTGACACAGCCCCCCACTTTGCCGAAACAGATGCGCGGGCAAGTCCCGCGTATCATATTTTGGGGACGAGCGGCGAGGTCGGCATCAGCCGCGGCCTCGGGCAATCACACTATTTCTTTCTCTTCCAGCCCTTGAAGTAGTTGCGCACGCGCTTGGACTCGGCGCAATAGAGAGCATCCTCGGGCAGGCTGGACATCAAGCCATAGAACCTCTTACGCATCCTACATTCCTGCTTCCACATGTCTTCCGCGCCTTCCTCCGAGGCGTCAAAGTCCATATAGTTGTCGATATTGAGGCCGGTTGCGACAGATTCAACATCCTGATTGGCACCAAGGTAGGTGAAAGTCCAGCCTTTGAGGCGCAACTCATCCACGAGCGCCTTGACCGTCGCCGAGGTATACTCCTGCGACGAGTTTTCCTCGCCATCGGTGATGACGGTCACCATCACGATATCCTCGTTCGCCACGCGAGTGCGCAGGTCGTTAATGGTCACGCCCATAGCATCGTACAGCGGCGTGCACTCCCCCGGGCGGTACTGCTCGGTAGTGATATTCTTCGTCTCCTCAGCCGGAGTGCCGTTGTAAATAAAGCGGAGGTGGCTGCTGTCAAAAGCCACCAGCGACACAAAATGACGCTGCGTATCATCCTCGGTCTGCGACTGCCGGATGGTGCTCAGCGTCTCGTTGACGCCGTCAAGTGCCTGCTTGTATATCGAGCACATCGAGCCGCTCTCGTCCAAGACGATAAGGTCGAAGAAACAGCGCTTGCCCTCCTTGCGAGCCCGCGCGACAGCCGTAGCATCGAATTCGAAGTCCTTTTCAAGAGTCATCCCCGACACCTTTTTGTCGAGGCCCATCACTTTTCTGAATGTCTTGTTCATATCTGTAAATTTGTTTGAGGTGAATACTTTATGTTTACTTTCATATATCTTGATGTGAATACTTTACGTTTACTTTCATATATATTGTTTGTTTTGACGTCGGCCGACTTCCGGCCGCCCTCCACATATATATATATACCGCAAGCAACCCAAAAGTAAATCCGATTCCCCGAAAAATTTTGCATCCGCACCAAAGCAAGCCGCAAAAAGCATCCGCGCCACGCTTTCGGCCTACGCATCCCCCTCCCTTTTAGCATCCCCGACATTCCCCCCCCCTGAAAGATAGCATAATGCCGGGACGCGGCCGCAGCCACATCCCGGCATATACGTCCGAGCCGGACAGTCAAAACAATTGATAATTAGCGCCGAAAGTCCGTCCGCTCGGGTATGGTCGGCTCAGTTCTCGACCTTGACGATAAACGGCTTGGTCTCGTGACGCCATTCACTTCTATATACCATCCGACCACAAATAGTAAATCGCAGCCCCCAATGTTTTTATGGTCATCCGACTATCTGTCCAGATGAAGATTGCGAATTATGACAACGCCATCTTTTCCTACCATCATTATTTTCTTGTTATCCTTTGAAAACGAGATAGAGGCTACTGTCTTCCCAGTACACATATCAGCGATTCCTTCATCCGATAGATCGTCATATTTTGCAATTTGTACTTCCGGCGAAGATGACTTACGGATATCGACAACACAAGATGGGCGATGTCCCCAAATGCCATCGATTCTTTTTACCCCATATGGTATATATCCCTGTTCGGATAATGCAATCCAAGTTCCATCCGGGCTAAATGTCAAGAAACTTTTCCCTATGATTTTGGTAAAACTAGCTTCATTCTCCACATCACCTATATATGTATTTGGCGTGCTTGTATACAATGCATATTGTCCTTTCACTGAGAAAGCGGCCGTCCATACAGCAAGGATATAGCCATTACTAAACTTGGGAAATAGTTCTTTTTGCTCTTGCATGTCGTATAGGATGAATTCACCCCCACCTGACCTTCTACCAGCAATAGCGACATATCGACCATCCGGCGAAAAAGCGACATAGTTTACAAATTGCAATGGACTACCAATACTAAACTCCCTATATACCGAATCGTCTAATGTACGACAGATTCTTGCATATCCCTCATCGTTGATTATCATAACGCTGAACCTGTCTATATCCATTGCGCCTCTACTTTCAAAGAATTCTTTATGAGACTCTATATATACAGCGCGCCTTTTATCTATTTCATCTTTTTCCTCCTTAGTACATCTATATGGAAAATCGTACTTTTCCTCAAATGATCGTTTCTCTTCCTTGGTTATGTATCTTTTCTCTGCCCTATTATAATATCGTGTGTACTCATCCAAGTTCGTTTTTGCGTACAGTTTTCCATCCGGAGACATAAAGCGATACTCATTCAGATGCGCTTCGTCGATTATGTTGTTAGTCAGAGGATCAACCAACTTCGCTTTTCGGAAGTTATCCTTCAACAACATCGGACGGTATCCGTTATAATGAGACACATACGAACACTGCTCAAATTCTGTCTGCTCTCCTGTTCGTGTATCCACCATTACATTTCGTCCATCTACAGTTGAAACAAAGAATGACCCATCTTCCGAGAAAAGTACATTCTTAAAATTAGCCGTGTCATATTCATCATTGAGTATTCGATCTATTTCATAATGAACCCCATCTGTATACTTTACAATACTTAGTTCTTCTCCTCTCACCGCAATTCCCCATCTATTGTTCGGGCATATCGACATCAAGTTCTCCTGTGTGTTTGATTTGAAAACATATACGCCCTCAAGGAACATGACTTTCCCATTACACGTCAACGTGTTCCTATGGTAATACCACTTTTCTCCACATTCTTTACGCCCAACGTTATAATTATCATAGCGCCAAGTCCCCATATATGGTATTGCCCCAGTAATCGAGCCATTCACAACACGTCTAAATGTCGAATTCCGTTCATTTAGGATTAATCCATACTCCTCAAGGTAACCCAAATTAAAGCTTCCCCTTAAAATACAGCGCCCCTTAACATCATACAAACCATCGTCTTTGCGAATTAAGTGGACAGAACCATATGAATAAAGCGCCTTGGCTTCAGGTTCCCCATTCTTGTTAAAGAAATACATAGTCCCTCTATCGTCCTTTATACACAGAGTATTATCTATTTGCATTAGGGACCCATCTATTCTATTAGCCTCGTAGATTATTGCATCATCCTTTCGGATATAACTTTTTGATTGTTTCAAACGCCATTCTGCCGACTTGACATTATGATCATACAAATAAAACGCAGATCCGTCAACAACAATGATGTTTCTAATTGAAACATATTCAATTGTCCATGAGGCATTGATTTCATAGTCCTTCTTATGTTTTATGGTGTTTTGGATTATATCTTCAACATATTGAGTGCCTAAATCCTTATTGCAAACAGATAACACTGCGCAATCGAATCTTACTTCGGATATCACTTGCCTCGAATCCGCATCCTGTACTCTAACATTACGACCATCAGCTAATGAAACATAATAATGCGCTTGTACAAATGCCACAAAATCTGCACCGACATAATTTGATTTTTCAACTTCAAAGGTACCTAACGCGTATTTCGAGATTCTACTTCCTTTGAAAAGATAGATTACTCCATGCTCTTTGTCTACCGAATATGCTTCGCAGTCCTCTTGTTTTTCCTCAAGCGTGAGATTTGACGAGTAGGCATAGTGCTTTATTGTGATTCTATCTCCCTCTTTTATTCCTGTAATAACATTCGATGGAGAAAGAAAAAGAATATTGCTAACGCTTAGAATTGGAAGCATACACTTCAAAGAAAACAATGTGTAGTCCGTAATTCTATCATCTTCTTTTACCCGTTGATTGTTCGAAAGCATTACGACATCCGATGATACGATTTCTATATTATCCGGAGAAATACTTTCGACAAACGACTCCTTAGTTTCGCGGTTATAGAAGTACGTACGGTCTTTCATCACAATGAAACACCACGGAGTTTCGTCAAAGACATACGCTTTCTTGAAACTTCCACCTCCAAATCTGATTGCATCCTTTACAATTATAGTCTGAGCAGCATCGCCCATATCCGATTTCACGGAGAGATTATATTTGCCCGGAACGTCGAACTTGATACCCTCAGCGGCACTGCATACCAAGTCATCCTCATAAGCAAGCCCATCAGCATTGCCGTTTTCATTGCCAACTCGCTTAACATGAACATTTATTGAGTTGGCAGAATCTGTCCTTAATTGATACTTAGTATTGAGGAAGCCCTCATGCGGATGAATTTCAAAAATCATAATACTATTTTTTGCAAAGATACTTGACTGTTTCTACTAACATTCTCAATTTGTTTCGCACACTTTCAATTGTGTTCGTTTCGAAAAAGCGCATATTTTTTAACGGTATTTTATCATATGACTCATACAGCCCTCTGTGTTCAAAATCATTTCTTACTCTACGTATACTACTAAAGAATGCAGCATCAGAATTGTCTAATTTACACAAGCGACAAAAGGCGTTAATTTTATAATTAATACTGATGTCTCCTACTCGGGTTTCCTTATTAGTTGGACAGTACGCATATTCGCCACTTGTATTTTCTGCAACAACAGACACTATTTCCTTTATGTCCCGATAGCAGTAATAAAAAAAATAGTTTATTAGAGCTTCTATCTGATAAAAAGCATTTACACAGAAAACGACAAAGCGGTTTTTTAGCGTCAAATCCATTGCTGCATTTTCCATACGCAGATTATCTAAAATAAGGCGTTCTCGGATTAAAGAAATTGCAATAAAGTCATACGATATACTGTTTTCAGCTCTTATCTCTAAAATCTCCCTAATTCTACGAATCTCGCGGCCATTGTATGAAGAAAACGCTGGATATTGTATATTCAGCCTATTCCATAATTCAGTATCAAATTCCGGTTCTTGCTGACACAAAAGCACAATCTTGTTAATTATAGCCTTATATTTAGTATTCATCCCTCTATTTTCAATAATGCATCTAATTCATCATTCAATTTGTTAATATCCACTGGTGTTTGCGGAGAAACAAGTACTTTGTCCGTCCGATGGATTAGCCAAAATGGTTTGTTTTTAGCGTCTCGACAATTAGATATTGACAATAAATCTTTTCTTGATTCATCTTGTACTTTTAATCCTTTATTAACCGAAGCGACCTGATTTCTTCCGCCAAGTTCAAAAATTGCATACCTATGCTTTTGAGAGCCAAGAAGTGAATGAGATGTCTCCTTTTTCTCTCCATCCGGTTTATCTGACTCATGAACGAACTTAACGACTGTATCGAACTTGCGTTCAAAGTCCAAAACCGCTATAGTCTCCACATATGTTACTCCTTTCTCACTTGTCTTGTTTGCATCAATCAAAATTGCGCATAGTTGGTCAAATTTCTCTCTTAGTTTTATATATACCTTATCATCTGCTGATTTTATCATTTTAAGGTACATCAGCTTCCCGTCAATAACATTAGCCATATCCGGGACACCTTTTTTTACATGACCTTTCTCCGTTCTATACTTAGGCAAGAACTTATTGTATGCTACATCGTATCCATATCGGCTCCAAATATATAAAAGATTGCGTATGTCACGTACATATTCTTTTGCAACATTTGTTCTATCACTAACGACTACACCTGTCACTTCTTGTCTGGAGCCTCGTTTCTGCAACCTGGTTTTATCTTCGTTTATCGAGAACCGTTGGTCTTCAACTATGCGATAAAGTTCCATGAAAAACGGGCCTTTCCGTTGGTAAACATAATGTTTCGAGCTGAATGTGATATCATCAGCATACCTTGTATACGTAAGGCCAAACCGCTTTGCCAAACCGGCAAGTCTATGGTCCAGTTTATCACATATCATATTTGTGATTATAGGAGACGTTGGAGCACCTTGTGGCAGCACATACCTATCAAGGGCATTCTCACGTGTGATTCGTATAGAACACAGTCCGGCTATAATGCCGGATATCTTCGGGGTAAAGTTAAATGGGGGCAACTGTAATCTTTTCCATACGCGTGCTTGATCTACACTCGGAAAGAAATCTCGTAGATCTATATTCAATACGTAATTTTGATTTAAGTGCCTCTCTGCATTATCTCTTACGGATTTACCCAGTGCAAAACCCATTGCATATTTTGATGGCGTATATATGGCTTGAAGTAGAGCATTGATACACTGAAGGATACTCTTATAACTACTCTTTTGAGGAGCATCAATACTACGCAATTTCCCACTTTTCTTTTTTATTTTAAAGGAATGGAATCGATGCTTTTCATGGTTTGGATTACAATAGTAGTTGATTTGTCCAATTGTAAATGGCTTAGCTGTCGTTCCTTCCCAATCATCCACTCCAAGTAAACCGAGTTTGATGCCATTGAGAAGATCCAACAAATCATGCGCAGTCGTCATTTTGTGCGCCTTGTCTACAATTGTCTGCGTATCCATATTTAAGAAGAACAAAGGCATGTGGTGTAATGGAGTAAATTTCTTTATGTATGGTTGAAAGCCATGTAACGGGGGAGAGTGACCTTACATATGTATCTTTCATTAAACATATAACTGTCACATACCACATGACAATGTGAAGGACATTATTTTTCTCAACTCGTAAACGGGTTAAGATATCAGACGAATCTACATTGATTTGCAGGAGCTAACTCACATCTGACGAGAATTCAAATGTACGCTCCATTATCACCACTCTGTCAATGATCTATTTTACAAAATTAGCTATTTTTTTAAAATCTACATTTTTTCTTCTCTCCTCTTTTGTACGGGCGCGTTTCCGCGCCCGTACGGGTGTCTTGCCGGAGAGAGGGTGGTGATTGATGAGGTTTGAGTGAAGGCCCTATGCGTCAATCCGGGCAGGACACCGAGGAGATGCTACTATGTCAGAAAGTCATTACGACATATGGTTTGTCGTTATCTTTATCATCATCAATTTCGTCAACGGCATCGGCGTCGTAGCTGAAGCGGTGCTTGAACTGCATCACGGGGGTGTCATTGTGCAGGACGGCGTCATCGACTACGGCGGTGGCATCGAAGCCTTCGAGATATGCGGGAGTGAGGAAGCTGTTGTTCCATAGGTTGGCATCAGCGCCGCAGACAAGGTGGCACAGGCCGTTGCCTTTCCCATCGGCGAAGCTGTAATCGCCCTTGTATTCGGCTTTGACGGCAAGGTTCTGCAGCCAGATTTTGAGGTAATCGCTGTTTTGCATCGAGCCGAGGCGGTTGAGCACCTTGGTGACAATCTCGTCTTTGGACGCCTGCTCGCCGTTCTCGACTTGCTCGTCGCTGATGGTCGAAAGCATTTGGCTGATAACTTTCAGGGCGTAATGTGCACTGTTGAGGTTCTCGGCGGCAATCTGCGCGGCTATGGCCGACATGGCCATAATGTCCTCGATGATAGTGCCAAGGCGCTCCTGTTGTTTCTTGTCTTCGGTTGACTTTTCCTCATCCGGCTTAGCTTCGACTTCCGGCTTGGCTTCGGCCTTTTCCTCGCAGGACTCAGCATTAGAGTTGTCATTCGACTTCCTCAAAGAGGCGAAAAGCTCTTCTATTTCTTTCTTCTCTTCGGGCGTCTTCGGTTCAAGCGAGATGACCTTCGGTCTGTTCTTCGCCACATTCTCGATATACTCCTCAATCCACGAGGAGAGTTTCGACAGCAACATTCGCATTTGGCCGCAGTTGGGGTATTGGCGACCGAATTGTAGGATGAAAAGCAGCTGTTTCTGTATACCATCGAAGTCGCATTGCTTTTTGTTGTTGTATATCGGGGTGTTGTAGATATACGCCAGCTTGTCGGGCTTTATCGAGTCGGTGATTATCGAGTCGGAGATGCGAGTCTTGGCGCTATTGAGACGCAGATTGAGGCCTTCGAGCACATGTTGCAGCGTGTACGATATGCGTTCCAGCAAGTCTTTGTCGTTTGCAAAAACCTTGTAATCATCACGATAGCGCAGGATTTCGTAGCCTTCGGTAATACCGTCACGTTCCAAAGCCTCGCGCAGCAACATGTCCGCGTAGCCCAGGACAATCTCGGCAACGATGTCGTACAAGGTGCTGCCTTGCGGCAGTCCGATGTTGCGACCTTGGCGAAGCATGGTCAGGATGCGCACAATGTCCGTCTTGACGTCGACTTCGGATGCCGTGCCCTTGCGGCTAAGAGCTTTTTCGACCGTCTGCAATTCGATAGTGCCGTAGCAATTGGTAATATCCGTGACAAACATATAGCGATAGTCCAGCGACAGCTTGACGGCCATCTGTTCGAAGCGATTCCACCAGTTCAGAATGGTTGTGGCCTTATGGAAATTCTCCTTATCGGCCGGGATGACGGGGATGCCTACGGCTTGAATATGCGGCGCGGAGCCAAAGACCTTGAAGTCGTCAAGTATCGCAGCCCAGTGCTCCGGGGTGCAAATCTCGCGTGCCAGCAAATAATACAGGAACGGATTGGACAGCGACAGCACGCGCACTGCATAACGGCCGTCCTTATTGAGCATAATGTCATAATTGGCATCGGACATATTCTCGGGGTTGATGTCCTTCAAACATTTGTCGATGGAGGTATCGGCAATATGCTCGCGTGCAAACGCCAGTACGGGGTCAAAATTGAGATACTCCGGCATCTCGGTCGTGACATACCTGTCGTTCTGCATCAGGAAATCGAGGGCTTCGTCTGCACTGAGGTCAAAAATTGTCTTAACTTTCATATCGTTATTTCAGTTCAGTTTTTGTTTACGTAATCTTTGATGTTCTGCCTTTATATACCTTTGGGGTGCAAAGTGTAAATGGACTTTTGAGTTATTACTAATCGTCCGGCACATATTCGCCATCCATGTAGGCGTCATATTGGCTTTCAGCCCATCGGTCATCACCCCAATCATCATAAATGCCGCTGTAGTCGCCCACCGTATAGTTCGAGAAGTCGTCCAATAAGGCCCTATCGTATTCACGTTCTTCCATTTCGGCTATACGTCGCGAATATTCTTCGGCTATTTCGTTGAGTTCCTCGCTGAACGGCCACAATTTCAGATCTGTTATTTCGCCGTCCTTCTCGGCATTGGTGCTCCAACGTCGCTTTCCCGCGAAATTCCAGATTTTGTCATATTCGACAGGGACAACTTCCTCGCCTTCCATATTGATGATGCCCCATTTGTTGCCATTAGGAGTATCCCAATAATTATCTTTTCCTTTTCGGACACGGGCGAGGCCGTAGTCAAATTCGCTTATCCAATCGTACTTGCCGAATGGTACGATAACCTGCCTTTTGGCTACATCAACGACGCCCCATTCACCATTACACAGCTCTACCACAGTGACATTTTTGTATTGCGTGTATTCCTTGATCTTGCTCATATAATCTTTTGGTTATTTGGTTAGACAAAAGAAACATCGCCACCGGGAACGTCCCGATGACGATGCAAAGTTATGGAGTGGCCGCGAACTCTATGTTCGCATGCTTTACAGATCTTTATACCGCGCTACCATCTTGTCGAGTGTCTGAACAATTTCATCTTGTATTTCATTGGGGCTAAGTACAATAAGGTCATACTTGAAAGACATAAGTTCGCGTATAAGCTCGTAGTTTTTCTTGCACCTGATGCTGAAAAAACGCCCGCCGACGAGTGTCGGATAGCGGCGGCGCAATTCGGCATCTCTTTCGCCGCATAGCATCTTCTGCGAGATGTGCATAGGCTTGCTGCGGATATATTCAGTGGCGATATTATTTGCCCAGAAAACAATATCCAGTACCGGATTACGCTTATAGTCCGTCATTCCGATGATGTCATCGAAACGCTCGCTCAGGTCGCCGTCGTAGGGCTGATATTGCGCCTCGGGAAGCATTTTCAAGTCCAAGATTCGGTCAAGGGCAAAGGTATACAGATTGCCTTTGTCGACGATTGATCCCACAAGAAACCACCGGCAATTGTATTCCTTGAGCAAAATTGGGTTGACGCGAAATGTCCGCTTGTCATCCGGATGGTCAAATTGATAGTGCTTGAATTCGACGACAACTTGCTGTGATATAGCCGTGAACAGTACACCGAGTATATTTGAGGCATCCAACGGATTGCGCGTAAAGGATATAATTTCGCGGTCATCACCGGTGGCATTAAGTCGCCGGCGCAGGCCTTCCAGTTTGTCGAAATTGGGGAGTCCGTCAAACTGTCCTATGACACGCAAAGTATCACGAAGAATCAACTTCTCATCAGCGCTCATCTCCTGCTTGAATATCGAAAATCCCTCTTCGCTATATCGTAGGCATCGTTTCTTGACCGTCGTCCGACCATCGCGGCTGACAGCATCGACAGTATAGCGCTCAATGTCTGCACCGAAAGGTCCTTCCTCCAAGTACTTGATGTCCTTTTCGATGGCACGACGGCTGACGCTGTACCCATCGCCATACTCGGCAAGGCGTTCGTTGACGTACTCGGTCATATCGGCAATCGAGTAATCGTGATAGCGGTTGCTCAACAGGTCGTCAAGCAACTTGTATCGGGTCATCGCGTTTTTATTGGCTGGCATAGGCGGCAAATATTTGGAAATGTCGATGCCCGAGGGGAAACGTTACATCGTTCGCCCACGGGCATCAGTTATATCAGATTGGTCTTTAGCGAACAATGAGCTTGGCTGTCAGCGGACGCGCCAAAGCATCCGAATATACCGTGACGAGATAGATGCCCGGGGCGAGTGCGGGAGCATAGACGCCCGCCGTACCGGACGAGAAATCGGCATCGGCCGACAGCGCAATGGCACCGGAGATGGTGGACACACGAACCTTGGACATGCCTACATTCGCACCTTCAAGGTCTATCGCAATATTGTCGCCCTGTCGGCGGACAACCATTGCGCCGCCATCACGAGCGTCGGTTGTGATGTCGTCCGCGGCACCCATACCCGGATAATTGGCGGTAATCGAGCGCAAGTCCAGGCGTGCGCCGGTGACGTTTTTCTTGACCATGGTGAAGTACATCTTCTCGAAAGTCAGCGGATAACGGGGCGTCAACATCTCGGTTCCGTCGCTTTCCTCAAATTTGAAGACATAATCTTGCTGTCCCGAAACTACGGCATTGGTGAGGTTGAAGCGTGTGCCCTCGGCGTCTACGAAATCCATCTTGATTTCTTTCACGATATTGTCGCGGTCATTCATCGTAAGCGTCAGGCTATTAGGCAACGAATACAGTCGTATCGGAGCTCCGGGATTGAAAGTCACCAGAGGATTGCGATTGCTCTTGAGATCAAAAGTGAGTGAAACGCCTCGATTCCAGCCCTCGGGGAGGTCGGTGGTAACGGCAGAGAAATTCTTGATTAGCGTCGACGCATACTTCATCCCGAAGACAGTGCCGTCATCGAAACGCGTGATATCTATATCGCTTTCGGGGATTTCGACAGTCACTTCCACATTGACTTCCAAAGCATTGTATCTTCCGGTGATAGTTGTCGTGCCATTGGCTTTACCGGTGACGTATCCCTTGTCATCGATTTCGACAACACCCTCGGGCGATGCCGTCCACTCGAAAGCCGATGGATCTACATCGATATTGATGCCGCCACAGACGCCGCGCAAGCCCAAAATCTGACGACGATACTTGTCTATAAGCATAGCGCTTTTGGCGGGCTTCACACCGTCTATTTGAGCCAAAAATACAGGCATCTCGGCCGTCAAGGTCTTGCCGGCGGCGTTGTATGTGGCCACAATCTTGCCCGAAACGGCATTATCGGACGCATGCAGCACGCCATCGGCATCCACGTAGCCCAGTTCGGCAGGGACACACTCGAAAGAACAATCCTTGGTGACGTCCTTGGACACGATGTCGCCATACATATTGTAAGCCATTACCCCTAAGGGCGTTGCGCCAAGCATGGGCATACGACGGCGACGATTGGTGAAACCTATAGACGCTGCAACGTCATCCTCGGGCGCCGTAGACACAGCCAGCATGGCATCGGCCACAGGACGTATCGACCCGCCGCGCATCGGGTAATTGAGCATCTCGCCGTCCAGCGAGATGGCGGCGCTGCCACCGCTGTCAAAATTGACCACGTCGTTAGCTCCATGCTCCACGAGGAATGCGGCCATCTCGATGCAGTTTATAGCTTCGCTTTTGCCCGAACCGGCCTCGTTGACAGCCACATACAGACGATTGCCCTCCTTATTGATGCCGGCCATGGTGCGCGACGACAGCTCGTAAGAGCGGCCGTTGGGGTAGCCGCTCCCGTTCTCAAAATCGTCATACTCGCCCTTATGCAGCACTCCGTCATGAACTATGCTCACATAGCCGTGAAATCCTTCCATGATATTCTCGGGGATGACGCCCCACAGCGGGGCATCAAAAGTCTGGTACACAGTGGCGATATCACCCACAGCAGCGTTGTCCAGTGCGTGCAGTTTCTCGTTGCGGAGATACAGCACATACGTGTCCGCACTCGTCTGTATCGGCTCGTCCGAAATCGCCGTCACGCGGCATCGCGTACCCTCAGGACGATTTACAGCCCATTTATCAATGGGTTGCAAGGCGATATAGCGACCGGCCTCGGTCAGCGTCGAAGCATTGAACATATTATACAGCACACAACTGCCCCTGTAAGACACAGCCGCGCGATTGAAGAAATCGATATACGCCCGTTCATCGCCAATCACAATATAAGGACTGATGTTAGCGCGGAACACCTCGGCATGTTTCTTGTCATCGAAAGCCAGCGTCGAGCGGCTGAATTTCGTGTAATTAGGCTGGCCGTTATGGATATTCAGGCCAATGGCAATGCCATCGTCGTACGAAAAGAAATCATGGTTCCAAGCCACGCACACATTATGTCCGGGCTTAGACAACTCCGTCTGAAACGTTGGCACCGTCCAACGCTTCGTATCCGGTACCGCCATACGGCTCGGCGCCTGCTCCACGCTATTGTACTGATTGGTCAGGTCAACCTCCACAAGCCATATTATCAGCGGCTTGTCATGGTACACCAGCTTAGAATACGTGATACCGGGGCCGACGTTATACATCGCCAGCGTGTCGCACACGCCCCAGTCATACTTCAATTCGGTAGTCTGTGCATCGGCACACACCGTAGACGACAGCGCCATTGCCGCCATCACTGCGGCCACAATTCCGCCGCCAAAAGATGCCTTTATTCCCATATTTTTCGTTTTTTATAAGTCGTTTTTAGGGTTTTAATTACGTCATTACAATTTCACAAAACGATCAGCCCCGGCCAATAGCGCCTGTCGGCTTCCGCTTCTCCTACAAAGGTACTCATTTTCCGCGAATAACCACCACCCCACCCCCGACATTCACCTTTTCTTAATGCAAACACACATTTCAATCAAGCATATCAATGAAAATAGCGCAGAGTATTGTTGAATCTTAGCGGTTTCCGACACAAAACGCACGCAGAATACGTTCTTTTATGGGCTCCGTACACATCTCCGGCTTTTACCCGCCAATGGCAAGCAAAATACAGTACACAGATAACATTAGTGAAGTTTATCTATTACGAGGCAATAAATTGTAGGGGAAGCAAGCGTGGCTTGCTTCCCCTACAATTAAGTCGGGATGTGTTCGGAGATGTCACGAGAGAGTAGCGTGTATCACCGTGAGCGACGGTGGTTAGTCCTCGAGGTAGTAGACAACGGTGGAGACCACGCGGACGTTCTTCATATAGGGCTTGCCTGAATCGAGGTCGTCGATAGAGAACTGACCTTGGTTGGCGGTCTTGATTTTGCCGAGTGTAGACTCGCTATCCTTGGCGAATTGGGCGGCAGCTTCGCGAGCGTTCTTGGTGGCCTCGGCTATCATCTCGGGCTTGATTTTGTTGAGGCCGTTGAAAGTGTAGTTGACATACGTGCCCGAGAATGGAATGCCGCGTGCCAGCAGTACGCCCTGCTTATCGACCATGGCGTAGACTTCGTCTACCTTGGAGGTGTTGACATTGACCGTACCCGTAATTGCATAGCGGTAGTTGCGGTTGGTTTCGCCGTAGCGTTCGGCCTGAGGCTCGTATACCGAGGGAGTTCCGTAGGTGATGTCAGCATCATCGATACCACATTCTCTGACAAAGGATTTTACTTTGGCGTTTTTGCTTTTGAGTTGGGCATACAGTTCCTGAAGATCATCGCCGGTGATGGTGTAGCTCACGCTCCAAGATGCGTTGTCGGCCTTGACTGTCCGTTCGGCCAGGCCACGCACGCTTACTTCGCGATCTCGAAACGCAAAGTTGTCGATGCCGGCTTTGAGCGCAAAGCCGCTGATAACGATACCGGCTGCGATAAGCAGCGCCGGGATTGTCGAGGAAAATTTCTTGCAGTCCATAACAGAAAAATTAGAGTTTGGTGAAAATTAGAGTTTGGCGTTAAGTATTTTTTGGATGTTCAGAAATCAGTTGAGCACCTTATATCCGGCATCGCGAAGGCCTTGGCGCACCTGCTCGATATGCTCGATGTTGCGCGTCTCCATGTCGATGCGCAGTGTGCAGCCATTGATTTCGACCGATGCATCGAGGCGTTCGTGCGTGACGGATATGATGTTACCGCCGAGTTGGGCAATGATGCCGCACACGCCCGAAAGTTGGCCGGGTTTGTCGGCAAGGTTGATGATGGCGGTGTAGAAACGACCGCTCTTGACCAGGCCGCGAGTGATGACGCGGTTGAGCATATTGACGTCAATATTGCCGCCCGATACGAGGCAGCAAACTTTCTTGCCTTGAACGGGCAGCTTGTCAAACATCACGGCGGCAACACAGACGGCTCCGGCGCCCTCGCTGACCAGTTTTTGCTTTTCGATAAGGGCGAGTATGGCCGCAGCCACTTCGTCATCACTGACGGTTACGACCTCATCCACATATTTCTGACAGAAGGCGAAAGTGTTGACACCCGGCTCTTTGACACAGATGCCGTCAGCAATGGTGGCCACGCCGGACAGGTGTACGGAATGTCCTTCTTGCAGCGATTGGTACATCGATGGGGCGCCTTCGGCCTGTACACCGTAGACTTTGATGCCCGGGCGCAGGGTCTTGATGGCAAAAGCCACGCCCGAGATCAGGCCGCCGCCGCCTATGGGCACTACCACAGCTTCGACATCCGGGAGGTCTTCGAGTATTTCGAGACCGATAGTACCCTGTCCTGCAATCACCAGCGGGTCGTCAAAGGGGTGTACAAAGGTGTAGCCGTATTGTTCTTTAAGTTCGAGAGCCTTGGCATAAGCGTCATCGTAGACACCCGGCACGAGGCACACTTCCGCTCCAAATCCCTTGGTGGCCTCCACCTTGGATATGGGAGCGCCGGCAGGCAAGCATATCAGCGATTTAATGCCGTTGTGCGTTGCGCCCAGGGCAACACCTTGCGCATGGTTGCCGGCCGAGCAGGCAATGACGCCACGCGCCTTTTCCTCATCGCTGAGCTGCGAAATCTTGTAATAGGCACCGCGCAGCTTGAACGACCCTGTCATCTGCAGACATTCGGGCTTGAGCCACAGATCGACGCCGGGCTTGAAGTTGGGTGCATGTACCGGCACCGTATGGCGTGCCACTCCGTTGAGTACGCGTGCGGCATTGAATATTTCGTTGATTTGCAGCGGTTCGGCTGCATGTTTTGTAGTATTTGCGGACATATTTGCTGCCTTAGATGTTCATATGATGAGGAAAGGTGTTGTATATCGCTACAAAAATAATCATTTTTTCTCGGTCTTTATTCGTGTCGTCTGTGTTTTTTTGATAATTTTGCATCCGATAGCCGGGGCACACGCTTCGGCAGTATAAATATACACTCAACACTATGTACAAAATCGTAAGCAAAGAGTATTTCAGCCCCAAAGTCGTGAAGTTGGTGGTTCAGTCTCCGGAGATAGCGCGAGCGCGCCGTCCGGGGCACTTCGTCATCGTACGCTGCGGCGACAAGGGCGAGCGCATACCCCTGACCATAGCCGATGCGGACGTCCTGGCAGGCACCATCACGCTGGTGGTGCAGGATGTCGGCTTCAGCACCCATGCCATCTGTGGCCTTGAAGTCGGCGACAGCTTCACCGATGTGGTGGGACCGCTTGGCAAGGCAACGCATATCGAGAATTTCGGCACCGTGGTATGCTGCGGCGGCGGTGTGGGCGTGGCACCCCTGCTGCCCATCATCAAGGCCATGAAGGAAGCGGGCAACCGCGTCATCTCGGTATTGGCAGCTCGCACTCGCGACCTTATCATCCTCGAAGATCAAGTGGCACAACATTCGGATGAGACCATCATCATGACCGATGACGGCAGCTACGGCACCAAAGGTCTGGTCACCGCCGGCGTACAGTCGGTGCTTGACCGCGAACACGTGAATCAGGTGGTCACCATAGGTCCGGCCATAATGATGAAATTTGTCTCAAAACTTACGGCACAATACAATGTACCCACAATATGTTCGCTCAACACCATCATGGTGGATGGTACGGGCATGTGCGGCGCCTGCCGCGTCACCGTGGGCGGCAAGACGCGATTTGTGTGCGTCGACGGCCCCGAATTCGATGCGCATCAGGTAGACTTTGACGAGATGCTGATGCGCCTGCACGCCTACGACTGATACGCCCGCCCCCAAATGTCTCACTGAAATACCCGAAACATACTGTCATGTCAGACAACAAAGAAAGTATACAGCAGCTGACCGATCGCGACGCCGCCTGGCGCGCCGAGCTGCGCAAAGCCATAGCCACTCCACAGCGCACTGCCATCCCCCGTGCACGCATGACCGAACTCGACCCGGCCTACCGCATCACCAATAGCGAGGAGGTGGCCCAAGGTCTGACCGCCGAGCAGGCTCTTGTGGAAGCCTCGCGCTGCCTCGACTGTCCCAACCCTACATGTGTCACCGGCTGTCCGGTCAACATCAATATACCCTCCTTTATCAAGAACATCCAACGCGGGCACTTCGATGATGCCGCCCGCGTGCTGCGCGACACCTCGGCACTTCCCGCCGTCTGCGGCCGTGTATGCCCGCAAGAGCGTCAATGCGAATCGCGATGCATCTACCACAAGATGAAGAAGGAACCCATAGCTATCGGGTGGCTAGAACGCTTCGCTTCCGATGCCGCACGCCGCAATGACAAGAGTGAACACAAAACTACAAGACCGGCTACCGATGCGCCGCGTATAGCCGTGGCCGGCTCGGGACCCTCGGGACTATCTTTCGCCGGCGCTATGGCCGCTCTGGGATACCGAGTTACAGTCTTTGAGGCGCTACACGAAATAGGCGGCGTACTCAAATACGGCATCCCCGAATTCCGCCTTCCCAACGAAATCGTCGACTACGAAATAGACAACCTCCGGGCCGCCGGAGTCGAATTCCACAAAAACACCGTCATAGGCAAAACCCTAAGCTACGACGACCTCAAGGCTCAAGGCTTCGTCGGACTCTTTGTGGCCAGCGGCGCCGGATTGCCTCGCTTCATGGGCATACCCGGCGAGAACCTCATCGGCATCATGTCCTCCAACGAATACCTCACGCGCATCAATCTCATGGGAGCCGGTCGTCCCGGATATGCCACCCCTGTACGACACGGACACACCGTAGCAGTCATCGGCGGCGGCAATACGGCCATGGACTCGGTGCGCACAGCCCTGCGCATGGGCGCCAAACGCGCTGTTATTGTCTACCGCCGAGGTCTCGAAGAAATGCCCGCACGCGCCGAGGAAATACACCATGCCCGACAGGAAGGTGTCGAATTCATGACCCTGCACAATCCCGTGGAGTATCGCGGCGATGAGCACGGCCAAGTCACCTCTATGGTACTGCAGCCTATGCGACTCGGCCTGCCCGATGCCGGCGGACGCCGCAGCCCCGAGCCGGACACAGACAAGCCACTCGTCGAAATGCCCGTGGACGAGGTCATTGTAAGCGTCGGCGTTTCGCCCAACCCTCTGATTCCGCACAGCATACCGGCATTGGATACCACACGCCGCGGAACCATAGCCGTAGGCGCCAACAGCGGCGAAGACGGCAACGACGGACTTCAGTCATCGATACCTACCATCTTTGCCGGCGGCGACATCGTGCGCGGCGGCGCAACGGTTATCCTCGCCATGGGCGACGGACGACGCGCAGCGGCACAAATGCACGCGTATCTGACTGCAGACAAGGCATAATATCCTGATTAATAGACACACAAAGGCGGTGACGTTTGAAAAAGCGCCACCGCTTTTGTGTTAATTTATGTTATTTTTAAGTACTATGTATTGCAAGGTATTATACAAATGCCTAATTTTGCATCGTCATAATATATTTAAACACTCCACACTCATGGCAACAAGCACAGACAACATGAAGGCGCAGATGCGCAAAGGCATGCTGGAATATAGCATACTCCTGTTGCTGCAAGGTGGCGATGCATACGCCGGCGAGATAATCCAAGGTCTCAAAGACGCGCACCTCATAGTGGTCGAAGGTACCTTGTATCCACTGCTGACGCGTCTGAAAAACGATGACATCCTCACCTACCGCTGGGAAGAATCACCTTCGGGGCCACCACGCAAATATTACACCCTCACCGACCGGGGACGCGATATATTGGCAGCACTCACTACCGCATGGTCGGAAATAGCAACATCCATCGAAATCCTTAGAAGCAAAAACATATGAAAAAGTCATTCTCAGTAAACATAGACGGTCGTATCTTCAATATAGATGAGGACGCATACGACCTGCTTCAATCCTACCTCAATCAACTTGGCACAGCCTTTGGTAATGGGGACGACTCGGACGAAATAGTCAGCGATATCGAAGCTCGCGTGTCCGAACATTTGGCCGAAATGTGTCCCACATCAGTGGTCAGCATCCGCGACATAAACTCCGTCATCGACATCATCGGCCGCCCCGAGCAAATAGGCGCTGAGGCTGCCGCGACATCTGACACAGAGGATGCGGAGAACACTCCGCCATCTACACCTCCACCCTTCCCTTCTCAGGCACAGGCACGCGAAAGCCGCAAGCTGTTCCGCGATGTCGAAGACTGCGTATTCGGCGGCGTGCTTTCCGGACTTGCCAAATACAACGGATGGAGTGCCACTACAGTACGCCTATGCGCCGTCATAATTGCGCTGCTCACCACCGTATGGCCATGCGTACTGGCGTATATTATTGCCTGGATAATAATACCACCGGCTCAGACAGCCGAACAAAAGTTGCGTATGGTCGGGATGCCGGTCACCGCCGCCACCATCGGTCAAACCGTGCGTGATACGGCCAACCGCGCCGCCAAGGGTATCAACAATTCTTTCTTCTCGATACTCGGGCGCGCCATCGCAGCATTTGCCGGATTTATTGCCGGAAGCATCGGTATCGGATGCGCCATTGCTGCCGTATGCGCTCTGCTTCTTATGATTATGGGTGTCTTCACCTCGCCCGAATGGGTGTTGTCTAATTTTGACATCAACTTCGAGGGAAAAGCTATAGGCAACGAATACCTCGCCGGTCTGGCTATCCTTTCGGTTCTACTTGCCATCATCATTCCCTGCTTTCTGGTCGTTTGGGGTGCCTGCGTGGCACTATTCAAAGTCAAAGGCCCTTCGCGTACCTCCATCATCACGCTGTGCATCGTCGAATTTATCCTAATTGTCGCCGCCATCCTGATGTTCAATTACCTTGATGCAGTACACACCGCGCATTGCATCGAATACAATCGTGGCATTATGGAGACCGTTACCGTCACCGATTCTATTCCGACAGACACCGTAGCCACCGCAGCACAGACGGCCACAGACGCCACGACACACACATCAGCGCACGCCGCAGCCACCTCCGCACACGCAGCCACCTCGTCCGCCGCTGTCGGTACCGTTCTGAGCAGCGTGGCCATCACCACAGCACTTTTTTTCGCAATCTGACAATATTATCGACCTTATACACACAATATTACGACATCCAACGAGGAGGACGCCAACCGACGTCCTCCTCTGTTTTTGCGCTCGGTATACCCGTTTTTCTGCCTCATACTCACAATTCGCCGAACAAATTGCTCACATTTCACTGAACAAAACATTCACAATTCACTGAACAAAACATTCACAATTCACTGAACAAAACATTCACAATTCGCTGAACAAATCACTCACAATTCGCTGAACAAAAGGCTCACAATTTACTGAGCTTACAGCCAACAGATTATTTTTAAGCGTATTACAGCAAGTGATTATCGGACTACAGTAACATCAAAAGGCCATACTGAAATTGAGACATACCGAGTGCGTCTTATACTTCGGATTATAATCCGTAAAGCCTTGGGGATTGCCGTCGAAGATCTTGAAACTAGAGTACGAATAGGTCAGCGAAAGTCCGAAGCGGTCAAAATTCATCAATAAGCCGCCTTCGGCTCGCCAATACGCCCAGTCCGAGTTGTGACTACCGATGGCCGGAGGAGCTATTGTCAGACCCGGCATAAAAACCAAGCGGAAATCGCCGCCGATGCTCGGAATGCGAAAAAGTGTGGGCGTGCGCAGTATCACCGAAGGTTTGAAAACAAAACGAGTACAGTATTCGTCCGGGTCATGCGTATCATAATAGTCCGCGCCCCAAGCATAAAATGGTCTAACTTCGCCGGCAAAGCCTATGGAGGCGGCTACGCCGGTGTATGGTGTCGACATCCATGCAATGCCGAAATGCGCTTCCCATCCGTCCGTATTCAGCCCCATCTGCATATAGCCTCGCCAATGGTAGTGACGTGTTTCGTCCTGAGCGCGACACTCATCAACAAAGAGCATAATCAACGCTACCACAACGACATACTTCCAAGTATAGGCTATATTCCAAGACTTTTTCATATCTTTGTACACTGGCCGGTGATGCAAATTTACGGTTTTTTCGGTATTCGGATGCAAGATTGCGCCCGATACTGGATTTACACGTCAGAAAAGCTTAATACCAACCGACATAAAGCAATTACGAATATGAACAAGTTCAAATATCTTACATTTGCCATCGCGATGGTTCTGCCCTTTGGGCTTCAATCCTGTTTAAACGACGTCGATGACATCCGCGACCGCCCCACGGCACTGGTCACCGTGGTGCCGCAAGACGGAGGAAGCTTTGTCATGAATCTCGATGATGCCACCGTACTTATTCCCACCAATATGAGCCGGTCACCCTACGGCGACAAGGAAGTACGTGCGCTTGTCAACTACATAGACGAAGACAGCCGAGCCGCCGAACGACGAGTCAAAGTGGTATGGATAGACAGCATACGCACCAAGATGCCCGAAAAAACCTTGGGCAGTGCAGCCGCTGATGACGAAAAATACGGCAAAGACCCTGTCGAGATAGTGCGCGACTGGGTGACTGTGGCCGAAGACGGATACCTGACACTGCGTTTCCGCACCATCTGGGGCAAACGAGGCATCAAGCACTCTCTCAACCTCGTAACCGACACCGATGCCAAAGATCCTTACGTGCTCGAGCTGAGGCACAACGCGCACAAAGACGTAGACGGCGTGATGGGCGATGCGCTCATTGCCTTCAACCTCAACGGACTGGACTTCGGGGACAAGGGCACGGCAAAATTCACACTGAAATGGATGTCATTCTCCGGCAGCAAGTCCGCCACTTTCGAGCTGAAAAAGAGAACAACATCCTCCACACCCAAAGGCATGGCTTATAGTTTATATGTAGAGTAATATTCATTAGCTCGTCCGAGACGAACGGTTGGGCGGGTCGCGAAAATTCCGCGACCCGCTCTCACCGTCAAAAGCGAGACTTAACTTCGACTTTACCTCCAATATGCCCGGCAGCGGCACGACACCCGACAACGAACAGCAAATGGCTCTGCGCCTGCATCAAGGCGACCGCGCGGCTTTGCGTGCGGTTTACGATGCATATGCACGCTACCTTACTGCCGTATGCACCCGTTACATTGCCGATGACGATGATGTCAAAGACGTACTCCAAGAGGCATTTATTCGCATTTACGATGCAGCCGGGTCGTTTGAGTACCGCGGCAGCGGATCGTTCAAAGGCTGGCTGACGCGCATCGTGGTCAATCAGGCACTCAAGCACCTACGCGACAGCAAGACCGTATTTGTCCCGCTGTCACCCCAACAGGAAAACCTTGCAGACGAAGACCCGGACACGGAACAAGTCCCGGCCGCAGTGATACACAAGATGATACGCGAGTTGCCGGACGGGTATAGGGCCGTGTTCAACCTATATGTCCTCGAACAACGGTCGCATAAGGAAATAGCCGCACTGCTCGGCATCTCCGAAAGCACCTCCGCCTCACAATTGCACCGAGCCAAAGCCTTGCTCGCTTCCAAAATCAACAAATACCGAACCGCACAAAATTCCGTCTCATGAAAGAAGACCGGCTCAAAGACATACGCGACAAAATGTCCGATTACGAAGCCGAGGTGCCACAAGATTTGTGGTCCGCTATCGATTCGGCTGTCGGGCGCCGACAACAGAAGAAGCTATGGATACGCGCAGGACGTTATGCAGCGGCCGCCGTTGTAGTAGCGGCCATCGGCCTCGGCATATATATCTTACAACCGGACAGCTCCTTGGTTGTACATAGCGAAAGCAATCCAAACACTCGAGCACAGGCATCCGCGAACAATGCACCTGCCGTCACGAGTGCCGATGCCGACCCGGGTAATAATTCGGCGGCCGAAATACGAGCTTCGGAGTTCGAACATACACCATATGCAACCCTTGCCGAGGCAAAACCGGTAATTGTCGAGGGCGTCGGGGGTACATCGTCGATGCAAATCAAATCCGACGGCGAAAGCCTGAATGTGCATCCCGTCGACTCAAATGAATCCGCTTCCGAGGCTTTTACGCACTCACTACCGCCCATAAGCCACGAGGTAAAGCAAGACAAGACAGTCACCTACAACAGCCGACAGCGCGATAGGCAACAACAGCAAGAGGCTTATAACTCAGGTCGTCTGGCCGCATCCTTATACACCACAGCCGGCACAGGCGGCACGTCGATGCAACGATATACATCTTTCGGTCTGATGGGTATTGACCCGGGTGATGCCAATTGGAAGGATGACCCATATATGGGGATGCTCGTAACGAATAAAGGCCATCTTGCCGACCGCCGCGTACGCCATCGCCTGCCGGTTCATGCCGGAGTTTCCATAGCCTACCGCATCAATGACCGGGTGTCAGTAGAGACAGGCATTGCATACTCATACCTCTCAGCCGACATTCACGAAGGCAGCGACTCGTATTATTTTGCCGGAGAACAAAGCCTGCATTATGTAGGCATTCCCGTGGGCGTGCGCGTACGTGCCATGTCGTGGAAAAATTTCGATATATATGTCGGCGCCGGATTCGAGGCCGACAAATGCGTATCGGGAACGCTAAAAAAATCTTATGTCATCAACGGCCAAACGCGCGATGACGGGCACGAAAGCATCAGCATCCGCCCGTTGCAATGGTCAGTAAACGCCGGCGCCGGAGTGCAATACAACATCTCGTCGATGGTGGGCATATACGCCGAACCGGGTCTAAGTTACTACTTTGACAATGGCTCGAACATCGAAACCATATACAGCGAAAAGCCTTTGAATTTCAACCTCAACATCGGACTGCGTGTCAGCTTCGGCAGCCGATAACCGCCTCCGGTCTTTCTTGTCAGCGTCTCAAAACCGAGCATCTTACGACTAAAAAGACCATCTTGTGCCTTTCGAAGCCGAACGACGTGCCGTCTGTCGCTGTGAGGCGACAATCTGCGGGTCATTGCCGTTTCGGACAGCTTGGGTAAGCACATCCATAATCTCGTACTTGTTCCCGAAATCGGCATTCGGCCGATTCATAAGTTCGGAAACAGCATTATTCACTTCGTGCGGATGCAGGATATAAGTATCTGTCGAATAATATGTAACATTCCGGAAAAAGCAGTTGCCATAGAACACGATAATCGAGTATATGGGTGTCTTCGGATTTTGCGGCAAACGACTGCGTAACGCCCTAATATGCCCTTGGTTCTGCATTATCGGATTGTAGAAGCGGCTCTTAAACCGACCGTATGCCAGAACCTTGGTCCAATATCGTTGGCCCTCGTTGCCGAAAATCCAGCCGCCATAATCCTTGACCTCGAAGACTATAAGTCCGGCACTTGTAGCCACAGCCAAGTCTATCTGTGTGTATTCGCCGTTTGGCTTTTGTAGGTACAAATCATGGAATATTGCCTGGGGATTGATGCCCATTCTCAGAAGCCTCAGCACCAGCCTGCGTTCCGAACGCTCGCCTCTGTCCGGCGATGTAACCTCCCCGATAAGTTCGTTGTTGCGAGCATTGACATAAAACCAATATGCAACGGCCGCGATAACCGCCAAAAATAGTATAACCTGTATAGCCAACATCTAAAAGCGAGATTTTCGTCTTTGATAATGCCGCGAGGCCCTGTTTTCGTGAAATCATGCCTTGCGTTTGATATTTTTAGCGGGCAGGGCGGAGGAGAAAGGGCAGCGGGTCGCGGAGGCGGAAAGGCGGGTTGGCTCGCATGCGCTTGAGGGCGGCCACAGCCTGAGCCTGATCATCATAGTCCTGAGCCACGACATAATAGTACGGCTCGGCAGTTTGCACCACAAAGGCGTCCGTATAGCCCATATCACGCAGGCGTTGGCGCATGGAATTGGCGTTAAACAGCTGCTTGAATTGCCCTATAATGAGATTATAGGTCTTGAGCTTGTTCGGCACGCTGTCGCCCGGGGTGATGAACACGCGTTGGATGCGTGTGGCCACGGTATCGCCACCGACAATTGACTCGGAGACACGCATATCGCGGCGATAGCGTCCGTAGATGGTTTGTTCAAATTCGAGGTGCGTGGTATCCTGCGCCGTCATTGTTCGCTCATAGGCGGTGCGGTAGTTCTTCTCGGTGGTTTTGCACGAGGTTATAAGTATCGTGACCAAAGCGGTTATGGCCAATATGCCGTATAGTTTCATTTATCCTATTCGTTGTTGATGTTCGGTATTTCTCAGATGATTTTCTTGCCTAATTCGATGACCTGCAAGTCGCGGATGTCGATGCCGTCGATAGTGAGGCGTACCAGTGTACGTACCTGCTGCCATCCCTGCGTACCTGCTGCGCCGGGATTAATATGCAGCACGCCGAGGCTTTTGTCATACATCACGCGTAAGATGTGGCTATGGCCGTCCACCATCAGTTGCGGACGCGTGCGACGCAGCAGCGCATACATCCCTGATGTATAGTGTCCCGGATACCCGCCGATATGGGTAAGCACCACGTGTACGCCTTCCACCTCGAATTGCAGCAACTCGGGGCAAACGCGTGCCACATCGCCATGGTCGATATTGCCGCGTACGGCACGCACCATCGGGCCTATGGTTTGCAGCCGCAGCAACAGGTCAATGTCGCCGATGTCCCCGGCGTGCCAAATCTCATCGCAGTCCTTGAAATGGACGGCGTAACGGTCATCCCACGTGCTATGCGTGTCCGACAAAATGCCTATACGTTTCATCCCTGATATTGTTATATTTACGGCTACGGCGACCGTCGGCATTTATCTGCCGCCCCGGCCGCCGTAGCCATTTTGGTGCTGCTATATCCGTGCAATTTGATGCCGAAGCATCAATCGCTTTATTTCATCTTCTTTGCCGTAGCGGCAGGCACCGCATCGCGATGCACGTAGATACCTATGGTCTTGGCCAGGAAGAACGGCTCGCTTACGTAGATGTATCCGCCGTATACCTGATTGGTATCCCACGAATTCTTAACTTTGTAGTAGCGATTGCCGTCTTGGTCGGTGGCTACGCCAACGATTTCCATGCCGTGGTCGTCGGTAGTCTCCTGACTGTCAAACATATCCTGACGAGACTCCTGTGTCACGATGATTTCTTCCACCGGGCCTTCGAAGTTATATTTATCATTTTGGCGTTCTTTGTCGCTGAGTGTCACCCAGCGCGACAACTCGGTACCATCCATATCGCCTTCGGTCTTGCCCTTAGGCATCAGAGCCACGCCCTTGGTCCACTTGAAGCCGCCTTCGCTGACATCGGCTGCCCAAGCCACGGGGAAGCCCTTGGCGATGGCATTGTCCACCACAGTCTTCATTTCATCCATAGGCACGTTAAAGTACCGTCCGGCAAGCCAGTTGTCGGGCACTTCGAGCGTAAATTCCTCGTAGAAAGGATGATGCGTAAACGACGATATGGTTACATAGTCATCGATACGTATAGGCAGACTTGCGGCATAGCTCTGCGGCGTATACTTCTTGCCGCGATAGGTGAAAGTCTCGGGCAGTTTGCCAAGATAGGCATCCAGCACACCGCGCACAGCCGTGCGCCATGCCTTCGAAATCTTCTTATTGGGCTTCTTGACCACGACTTTTAGCATCGCGGCAAGCATCCCGTCCAGTTCGCCGTGGACGTGCTTATCCTCGCCGTACTGCAGGCCGGAATACACTTCCTCGGGTACGACGCCGTATTTTTTCCAGACGTAGGGCACGTCCAGCAACGACCCGCCGGGGGCAAAGTTCACCTCGCCGTAATTGCGTACAAAGCGCTCACACTTTTCATCATACGTGTGCCATACGGTGAACATCTCGCTCAGGTCCAGCGAATCGCCTCCCTGTCGCAGAATCTCGTCCTCGAAGAACGAAGTGCCGGCAAAACACCAGCATGTCCCCGATTTGTTCTGGTCCTTGACGCTCGTGGTCTTGACCGTGTATACGTCCGTGAATTTGAAGCCCTTGATACTGTCAGTGGCCACGCTGTCCGCGTCTGTCGCGGCATACAGCGGCAACATCGCCAGCAGTGCCGCCCCTGTGAGGATTGTCTTTATCATTGCTATTATCAGTATTTTATGGCGCAGGCCCTACGACCATCACCAATTGTTATAATTCCTTTTGCGTTATGCCCCCAAAATTACGCATTTTTCTCCAATACCGCAAATACCAAATCCATCACACATCACGCCATCATTCGCTAATCGTAATTCATAAACCATTACACACATCAGGTGCGGACACCGACGACAACCATCGTCAATATCCGCACCCTTCAAATAAATATAATACGTGAATCAGCTCCTGTTTTTACAGGCTCAATCCGTTTATATTTTCAGCTTCTTACGGCTCTGCGGCGACACAAGGATGTAGACGCCGTGGGGCAGCACATCGGCAGTGACTTCTTCCTCGCGCATACCGCCGCCCACGCGCACGCCTTGCAGGTTGTACACCTCGTAGACCGTGTTCTGCGAATCCACGCTGACATCATCCACGCCGTTATACCCTAATATATTCAAGAATTCCTTCCATTGGTCGGCTGTCTTGTACTTATTGATAGATTCTTCCGGGACAAGCAACTGACAAGATGTTTTATCAACATATATAAATGCGCCAATGCCACAGGTGGGCGGTTCAACGGCCAGAGAGACCAACTTTGTCAACCGGGAGCAGTTGGAGAAGGCGTATTTGCCGATGGAAGTGACGGAATTGCCGATAGTCACGGAAGTGAGCCCGGAGCAGCTGGAGAAGGCGCAATCGCCGATTGAAGTGACGGAGTTGGGGATGGACACGGAAGTGAGGCCTGAGCAGTTGGAGAAGGCGTATTCGCCGATGGCAGTGACGGAGTTGGGGATGGAGACGAAGGTTAGACCGGTACAGTCACAGAAGGCGCAGTCACCGATTGAAGTGACCGAGTTGGGGATGGTCACGGAAGTGAGCCCGGAGCATCCGCGGAAGGCGTTTTGGGGAATAATAGTGACTTTATCGCCAATAGTCAAGGTCGTAAGATTTTTACAGCTACTAAATACAGGATAAATGGAAGACCCCATTTCGGTACATTTTTCGGCATTAAACGTCACGGAAGTCAACCCGGAGCATTGGTCAAAGGCGCGGTCGCCGATGGAAGTGACGGAGTTGGGGATGGTCACGGAAGTGAGCTTGGAGCATTTGTAGAAGGCGTTTTGGGGAATAGTAGTGACTTTATTGCCAATAGTCAATGTCGTAAGGTTTTTACAGCCACCAAATACAGGAAGATTGTAAGATCCCATTTCGTCGCAATTTTCAGCATTAAAGGTCACGGAAGTCAGCCCGGAGCAGCTTTGGAAGGCGCCATAGCCGATTGAAGTGACGGAGTTGCCAATGGTCACGGAAGTGAGCCCGGAGCAGCCGAGGAAGGCGTATATGCCAATTGAAGTAACGGAGTTGCCGATGGTCACGGAGGTGAGGCCTGAGCAGTTGTAGAAGGCGTATGTGCCAATTGAAGTAACGGAGTTGGGAATGGACACGGAAGTGAGTATGGAGCAGCGGCAGAAGGCATATTCGCCGATTGAAGTGACGGAATTGCCGATGGTCACGGAAGTCAGCCCGGAGCAGTCGGAGAAGGCATCGTGGCCGATTGAAGTGACGGAGTTGGGGATAGTCACTGAAGTGAGCCCGGAGCAGTTGGCGAAGGCGTAGCCGCCGATTGAAGTGACTGAATATGTTGCTCCGCTGTAAGTTATAGATTCAGGGATGATAATGTTACCTACATATTTGTTGTTTGTGGTATATGTCACGCTTGCTGTTTTGTCGGTTGTATTTAAATCATAGGCAATTCCGCCAATTGTGCAGTCGTAGGCGAGGGCGGAGAAAGATGAGGGCAGCATTGCGAAAAGTGCCGTCAGGATAAGTAATGTTCGTTTCATATTTGGTCTTTATTTAGTATTGGTTGAATGTCTGCTCTATAACCATGCCGAATGCCGTGGCGGTCTATATGCGGCATCATCGCCCGGCTTTTCGGTATGGTCTTTTATGAGCATTCTTTTGTTTCTTAGATTATGTGTTTTAGATTTTCAGCTTCTTGCGACCCTGCGGCGACACGAGGATGTAGACGCCGTGGGGCAGCACATCGGCAGTGACTTCTTCCTCGCGCATACCGCTGCCCACGCGTACGCCTTGCAGGTTGTACACCTCGTAGACCGCGTTCTGCGAATCCACGCTGACATCGTCCACGCCGTTATACCCTAATATATTCAAGAATTCCTTCCATTGGTCGGCTGTCTTGTACTTATTGATAGATTCTTCCGGGACAAGCAACTGACAAGTCGTTTTATCAACTTCTTTAAATGCACCATTGCCACAAGTGGGCGGCTCAACGGCCAAAGAGACCAGCTTTGTCAGCCCGGAGCAGTAGCAGAAGGCGTAGCTTGGAATTGTAGTGACTTTATCGCCAATAGTCAGTCGGGATATTGGGCTGTCTGAGAAAATCACTGTGGAAGTTTCGTTCTTGCAACACTCAGCGTTAAAAGCCACTGTCTCCAAAGCAGTACACCCATAAAAAGGTGTCCCACTAATTGATTTCAGCGAATTGGGTATTGTGACAGACCGTAAACCCGTACAATTTTGGAATGAGTTGCCGATAGAAGCTACCGAATTGGGAAGGTCCATGGATGTCAATCCTATACAGTCATCAAACGCACCATCTCCGATTGATTTCACCGAATTAGGAATATCGATATGTGTAAGCCCTGTACAATCCCAAAACGTGTTTTCGTTAATTGCTGTAACAGAATTAGGAATGGCGACAGATGTTAAGCTGGAACATTTTAGAAAAGCACCTGCTCCTATATAAGTAACAGAAGTGGGTATTGAAACGGATTTCAGAGAAGAACAACTGGCAAAGGATGAAATACCTATGGACGTGACCGAATTGGGTATCGTCACAGATGTAAGACCCGTGCAATTGGCGAAAGCCAAGTCTCCTATGGTCTTTACTGATCTTGGTATCGTCACGGACGCCAGACCAGTGTATCCACAAAAAGCATAGTCTGGTATTGTGACTACCTTATTCCCAATAGTCAAAGACGCAAGGTTGGTGCAGTCCTTGAACACAGGTTTTTTATAGGATCCCATATGTCTGCAATTCACAGCCTCAAAGCGGACATTTGTCAAACCGGTGCAAGCGGCAAAAGCACTATTGGCGATAGAATCAACCGCACTCGGTATTGTCAGAGATGTCAGCCCGGTACACTTAGAAAATGCCTCGTTCCCAATGGCCGTAACAGCATTTGGAATAGTTACCGAGGCCAAACTCACACAGCTCCAGAATGCGTCCGTCCCGATGTATGTAACAGTTTTAGGAATGTCTATGGAAGTAAGAGCGGAACAATTTGTGAATGTACCCTGCTCTATAGATGTGATTTCATCGGGGAGTTTCACATACTTCAAGCCGCTACAATTTGAAAAAGCATAGCCTTCAATCAATTTGACAGAAGGAGGAATCGACAGCGATGTCAGAGTAGTGCATCGACCAAAAGCTAGCATCCCAATCTTGGAAACCGTATTGGGTATTGTTACAGACGTCAAATTCTTACTATTTCTAAACGCCCCGTCACCGATGGAAGAAACCGTGTACGTTGCATCTTTATACGTGATTGACTCGGGAATAACGACATCTCCATCATAAGCGCCCGAAGCGCCATCCGGATGCGTCACTGCCGCAGTCATATTACCTACATTTAGATCGTAGTAAATGCCGCCGATACGCAGGTCCATTTCTACGATGTATTCAAAATCTTTCCATTGGTCTGCCATCTTGTATGTATCAACAGACTCGTTGGGAACTGATAGCCGGCATGTCTTTTTAATCTCAGACAAAAAAGCCGATTCGTCACAAGTGGGAGGGACACTGGCGGTCAGTATAATTTTCTCAAGTTTACCACAATCATAAAAAGCAATTTTGCCGATAGAGGAGACGGACTTGCCAATGCGTATTGTCTCCAAGCTCGAACAACGATAGAAAGCACCATTACCAATAGATGTAACAGCATCGGGTATGGTGAAAGACGTCAGGCTCGAACACCCCGAGAACGCACTATTTCCAATAGACGTAACTGCTTTAGAACAATAGAAATATGTTAACCTTGAACATCCGGAGAAAACCCCTTTACCGATGGTGGTAACCGTACTCGGGATGCTTGTCGTCGTCAGTCCGGTGCAGTCACAGAAAGCGTAGTCACCAATAGCCGAGACGGACGCAGGTATTATCATTGTAGTCAGCCCGATACAATCTGCAAAAGCATTCCGCCCGATGGATGTAACCGATTGAGGTATATCCATTGACGTCAAGCCATAGCAACGAGAGAAACATGCGTCACCAATCTCTGTTACAGAAGCCGGGATGGTAACAGATTTCAACCCAGTACACCCGGCAAAAGCGCTACGGCGAATAGCCGTTACCGAACTTGGTATATCCACAATTGCAAGGCTTTCACAGTATGAAAACGCCAATGTGTCTATCGTGGTGACAGTATTTGGTATAAGCACTATGGCCACCTTGCTGTTCCTAAACGCCGAATTACCGATGGAAGTGACGGCATACGTCGTGCCTTTCCAAGTAACCGATTTAGGAATGCCGATATTGCCACCATAAGCGCCGTAGGAGCCGTCAGGATGCGTCACCTCGGCCGTCTTGCTGTCCGTGTCGAGGTTGTAGTAGATGTCGTCGACGCAGCAGTCGTGGGCCGATGCCGGCAGCGGCACGACCGACACGGCAGCAAGCGCGGCCAAAACCAATAATGTTTGCTTCATATCTGATAGTGTTTACGATTATGAATATCCGAAAAAGCCTATATATGTTCTATGTACATTCAGTGTATACCCTTGCTCTTTTTAGATTTTCAGCTTCTTGCGGCTCTGCGGCGACACAAGGATGTAGACGCCGTGAGGCAGGATGTCGGCGGTGACTTCAGCTTCGCGCATACCACCGCCCACGCGCACGCCTTGCAGGTTGTACACTTCGTAGACCGCATTCTGCGTGTCCACGCTGACATCGTCCACACCACTAAACCCATATATATTCATAAATTCCTTCCACTGGTCGGCTGTCTTGTACTTATTGATAGATTCTTCCGGGACAAGCAACTGACAAGTCGTTTTATCAACTTTTTCAAATACACCTTCGCCACAGGTGGGCGGTTCAACGGCCAGAGAGGTCAGATTTGTCAACCCGGTGCATTTGTAGAAGGCATAGTTGCCGATTGAAGTAACGGAGTTGGGAATGGTCACGGAGGTGAGCCCGGTGCAGCCGGAGAAGGCGGCTTGGCCGATTGAAGTAACGGAGTTGGGAATGGTCACGGTAGTGAGCCCGGAGCAGCCGGAGAATACGCCATCGCCGGTTGAAGTAACGGAGTTGGGAATGGTCACGGTAGTGAGGCTTGGGCAGCCGTAGAAAGCAAATGTGCCGATTGAAGTAACGGAGTTGGGAATGGTCACGGAGGTGAGCCCGGTGCAGCCGGAGAAGGCGTAGTCGCCGATTGTAGTGACGGAATTGGGAATGGTCACGGTAGTGAGCCCGGAGCAGTAGGCGAAGGCAAATTTGCCGATTGAAGTGACGGAGTTGGGAATGGTAGTATTCTTGCAACCAACGATTAATTTGTTCGTGGATGTCTCTATAATTGCATTACAATTGTCGCGAGAATCATATGTGCCGTTGTTTTTGTCAACTACCACGGAGGTGAGTCCGGAGCAGCCGCGGAAGGCGTATTTGCCGATAGAATAGACGTGTTTGCCGATGGTCACGGAAGTGAGCTCGGAGCAACTTTCGAAGGCATATTCGCCGATAGAAGTGACTGAATATGTTGTTCCGCTGTAAGTTATAGATTCAGGGATGATAATGTTACCTACATATTTGTTGTTTGTGGTATTTGTCACACTTGCTGTTTTGTCATCATTGTTGAGATTATAGTAAATGTTATCAACTTTGCAGTCGTAGGCGAGGGCGGAGAAAGAGGAGAAGAGCAACAAGATGAGTAGGAATGCCGGTCGGATGATTGTGTGAATAAGGTGACCGGGGATGATAGACGTGTGGTCGGGTTGGGATGCGGGATATTGCATCGCCGAGGTCTCGGCTTGTGCCGATTTTTCATTTTTGAGGTGTTTGAGTAGTGTCATAATGTCACTTTGGGGTTTTGACCCGGACGACGCCCTGTCCGGATGTTCGTATGCAGAAAAGCGTGGACGTCATCATCGTTTGCTCCTCCGATCATCCGGGCATGTGGCATTGCCCAATCCATTCAGACGAGCAACGCAGAAGCCCACGCTTGTTTATGTAATTGATGCCATAGCTGTTTGCTTGCACGAACAGATAAGTATCGGTCATTACATAACCCAAAGGACATCTATCGTCGCTATTGTCTCAGAATGGACTTCAGAAATTGCCACATTTCGGACAATCTAAGACAAAGCGCGGATAAACGCTTTCAAAAAAAATGTCTGCCAGCCCACCCGCATTGCCCATGACCGGGCTTCTGCGGAGCGGTCTGCATGGCAAAGTTACACATTTATTTGCATTTGGCAAACATTCTCATAAAAAAGTCACGCCCTAATTCACGCACATTGTCGATTACATCGAAAGGCTCACCGTATTTTGGCTGAGGTGTTTTCGGCTTATAACGAGCGTGTATTGCCGTTGTCTGCAAAAATGCGTAACTTTGCGGCGTAATAGGCTCTTTCGGGGGCCGCGATACAGCAATTTTATAGACAAAGGCTACTTTACAGACAGATAAAGGCTACTTTATAGACAAAGGCTACGGGAAACCGAGGCCACAGACACACAATGGCACAAAAGACTTCCATACCTAAGGGCACCCGCGATTTCAATACTGCGGAGATGGCTCGTCGCAATTATATTTTCGACACAATACGCTCGGTATTTGCACTTTACGGCTTCCGTCCTATCGAGACGCCGGCTATGGAGAACCTCTCCACCCTTATGGGCAAGTATGGCGAGGAGGGCGACAAATTACTCTTCAAGATTCTCAATTCGGGCGAATGGACACGCGGCCTCGAGGGCAAGGACCTCGCCGCCGAGAGCATCGGCCACCTGACCTCGGCTGTGGCCGAGAAGGGTCTGCGCTACGACCTGACCGTGCCCTTTGCACGCTTCGTGGTGATGCACCGCGCCGAGCTGTCTATGCCTTTTAAGCGCTGCCAGATACAGCCTGTATGGCGTGCCGACCGTCCGCAGAAGGGCCGCTATCGCGAGTTCTACCAGTGCGACGCCGATGTCGTAGGTACCGACTCGCTGCTATGCGAAGTCGAGCTGCTGCAGCTTATCGACGAGGTATTTGCACGTCTGGGCATTCGCGTAGCCATCAAGCTGAACAACCGTAAGGTCCTGGCCGGTATCGCCGAACTTATCGGCGCGCCCGAGCGCATCGTGGACATCACCGTAGCCATAGACAAATTGGACAAAATCGGACGCGAGAACGTCAATGCCGAGCTCATAGAGCGCGGTCTGTCACCCGAAGCCGTCGATGCGCTCCAGCCGATATTGGACATCTCCGGCACCACGGACGAGCGTATGGCTCGCCTTCAAGAGCTTCTGGTCGGCAGCGAAACCGGCGCCAAGGGCGTCGAGGAACTGCGCACGGTCATCGACGGGACGCGTAACCTCGGATTGCGCGCTACTCTCGACTTGGATGTCTCGCTGGCTCGCGGCCTCAACTACTACACCGGCACCATCATCGAAGTCAAGGCCTTGGATACGCCCATAGGCAGTATCACCGGCGGCGGACGCTACGACAACCTCACGGGCGTATTCGGCGCTCCCGGTCTCAGTGGCGTGGGTATCAGCTTCGGCGCCGACCGCATCTATGACGTCATGACCACGCTCAACTTGTTCCCCGAAGGCACAGACAGCGGTGCACAAGTGATGTTTGCCAACCTCGGGGTTGACGAAGCGGCTGCCGCCCTGCGTCTGGCTGCCGCCCTGCGTCGCCAAGGCATTGCCGTCGAAGTATATCCCGACGCCGCCAAGATGAAAAAGCAAATGGCATGGGCCGACGCGGCCGCCGTGCCCTACGTGGCCATCATCGGCAGCAACGAGCTGGCCGCCGGAACTGTCACTCTGCGCAATATGCGTTCCGGAGACCAATCGACAGTCAGCGCCGCCGACATCGACGTATTGGCCGCAACTATCAAAGCATAATACACCTACACATCATATCACAATGAAGAAATTTCTCATCATCATAGCTTTGGCCGCCGTCACCATGGCCGCCCACGCACAATTCCGCTGGAGCGCTGTCGCCGGTGCCAATTACACGAATCTGAAATTCAAGCAGGACATTGTGTCTGTCTCCAAAGGCGTGGGCTACGGCGCCGGTATCGTGGGCGAAATGATGTTCCCCGGCATAGGCTTCGGCCTCGACTTCGGACTGATGTACGAGCAGCAGAACGCCAAAATCAACCTCGGCGAAAAGAAAATATGGTCGTCTCTCGGTCTGGGCAAAGAGACCGCGATGATGCACAATATCCACATTCCCTTGCATCTGCGCTTCAAGTACACACGGCTCAACGGATTCGAGGAAAAACTGGCGCCGCTGGCATACTTCGGCCCCGAGTTCAACATCCAGGCGGCACACGCCGGCGGCGATGCCTTCAAATACTCGGGCGGCGACCTCTCGCTGGCCGTGGGCGTGGGCGTCGAAATATTCCGTTGCTGGCAAGTCATAGGAGGATACACATGGGGCATGACCTACGCCCTGAAGACCAAGCTGCTTGAGGATTTCAGCGCCAAGACACGCGGCTGGACGCTCCGCGTGGCATATTTCTTCTAAAGCGACAGCATCGGCTGTCGTTCAAGCAGGTCTGCAATGTCTTTATGCCAAGTACATCACCGTACGAAGACCCGATCCGATAGACATCACAATCAATAAAAGCAAGCCGCCACGAAATACGTTCTCCGTGGCGGCTTGCTTTTATATGCCGTTATGCGGCTACATTCCTACTCGACTACGCGGCCCATTTGGATGACGCCGGTGAGGTTGAGGTCGGCATCAAACATCATGATGTCGGCATCCTTGCCCGGAGCAAGCGAGCCCTTGCGGTCGTACACGCCCATGATGCGTGCCGGGGTCTCGGAAGCCATACGCGACACATCTTCCAACGGTATTCCGGCCTGCTGCACCGCCGTGCGCACCAGACGGTCCATGGTAGCGATACTGCCGGCAATAGCGCTATGGTCAGCCAGCATGCACACACCGTTTTCGATAATCACGCGCGGATCAAAGGCCGTCTTGCTGTCCGAAGCGGCACAGGCCAAGGCGTCCGTAATCAGGGCGGTGCGCTCTACGCCTTTTTGCTTCCAAATCAAACGCAGCATCATCGACGGAACATGTATACCATCGGCTATCATTTCGACGGTGATGCCATCGATAAGGTATACAGACTCGACAGTACCCTCGTGCTTGTACGGACCTTCTTTGTGGTTGCCGGTCATAGCATTATAGAAGTGGGTGGCGTGCGTAAAGCCGGCGCGATAACCCTTCTCGACATCCTTATACGTAGCGGCGGTATGCCCCAGCGATGCCAGTATGCCTTTGCTGCGCAAATAGGTGGCAAACTCCTCAGCTCCGGGCAACTCAGGAGCTGCATCCCAGCGACGTATCGATGTAAAATCCTCGATGATGGGCTTGTACTCCTCCGGCGTCGGGACCTTGATATTCTCGGGCAGCTGTCCGCCGGCCATCTTGGGATTGAAGTACGGGCCCTCGAGGTGCAGACCGAGCACACCGCTCATAGGGTCAGCCATGAGTTTTTGGCACGTGGCAGCAGCCTCACGTATCATAGGAACCGTCGACGAGGACAACGTCGGGAATATGGACGTCGTACCATGACGACGATGGGCTTCCACGGCCGTCACAAAGGCGTCTTCGGTACATTCCATAAAGTCACGGCCTCCGCCGCCATGCACGTGTATGTCTATGCCGCCGGGGAGAACGTAGTTGCCACGGGCATCGATGACCTTGTCCACGCCATCGATGTGGCGACTATGATTGAGTATTGACTTGATACGGGTGCCTTCGATGAGGACACTGCCGCCTTCGACCCACCCCATGGGAGTGAGCACGCGGCCGTTAATAATCTGTGTAGTCATATCGTTTATTGTTTATCTGTATTTCTCAAGCGGTGAGACAAAGGTACAAAATCTTCGCCGAATAGACAAAGGCGATAGGCCTGTCATCCCGTGGAGTGCGCATCGGCTCGTCACCCGATTTTCGCTCAAGTCGTCAAGTATCTGCACCAATGTAGTTTTTTACATAAAAAAGCGCCGGGACAATACATCCCGGCACCAAGCTCTAATTTTATGTCCCATGCCTTAGGGCACAAGATTGTATTTTCTGAATACTTTCTGAATCTTTTCGAGACCGGTAGTGACCTGTTCCTTGGTATGCGTGGCCATCAGAGAGAAGCGGATAAGCGTATCCTGTGGTGCGACGGCGGGCGAAACCACCGGATTGACAAACACACCCTCTTCGAGAAGGTCATGAGTGATGGCAAAAGTCTTAAAATCATCACGAATGAACAGAGGTATAATCGGCGTAGACGTATTGCCGATTTCGAAGCCCATGCTACGGAATCCTTCAAGGGCATAGTTGGTGAGATCCCAGAGATGCTGCTGACGCTCGGGCTCGGCAATCATGATATCTATAGCCTTGAGTGCGGCAGCGGTGCTGGCCGGAGTGATGCTGGCTGTGAAGATGTAGCTACGGCTGTGGTGGCGCAGGAAGTTGGTTACTTCCTTGTCCGTGGCAATAAAACCACCGAGACTGGCAAAGCTCTTGGAGAACGTGCCCATAATCAGGTCTACATCCTTTGTCAAGCCAAAATGGTTGACCGTGCCGCGGCCACCTTCGCCAAAGACGCCTATGCTGTGCGCCTCATCAACCATGACGCTGGCATCATACTTCTTGGCCAAGCGCACGATTTCCGGTATATTGGCCACATCGCCTTCCATGGAAAACACACCGTCAGTAACGATGAGTTTCACCTTGTCGGGTTCGCAGCGTTGCAGTTGCTTCTCCAACGATGCCATGTCATTGTGCTTGTACTTGAGCTGCTGCGAAAATGACAGGCGACGTCCCTCAATGATAGAAGCGTGATCCTGTTCGTCCCACAATATATAGTCTTCACGACCGGTGACACACGATACGACACCGAGGTTGACACCAAATCCGGTGGAGTAAATCATCACGTCCTCCTTGCCTATATATTCGGCAAGGCGTTGCTCCAGCTTTTTGTGCAGGTCGAGCGTACCATTGAGGAATGGAGAGCCGGCACATCCGGTTCCATATTTACGTATTGCTTCGATTGCGGCTTCCTTGATTCGTGGATCGTTGACGAGCCCGCTATAGCAGTTGCTGCCGAACATCAAGACTTTCTTGCCGTCAATGATGACTTCGGGATCCTGTTCTGAGGATATTGCGCGGAAATAGGGATAGACGCCGGCGGCCTTGGCCTCTTGCGGCGCCGTGTATTTGGCTAATTTTGCCTGTAATAACTTCATAGTTTATGTGATAATGTTATCGACGTTTAATAAACTATCTGATTGTCGTTAGCGACCAATCAGGCTGCAAAGGTACAAAAAAATATCGAAAGGCGTGTAAAAAAGTTTGGACCAACGCCGAAAAAACTTCCAAAGGGCACAAATTCTTTCCCTCACAGTCCTCGGAGCACTTTTAGAACATCAGCGCGACCCATTCCTCATTAAACTTTTCTTTCCCGCACGCATTCGACATTGCACAGACCACTAATAAAAGACGGGGGCGCGCCCCAGGCGCGTCCCCGTACAATGTAGTATTTGTCTTCGGCAGAGTCTCGGAAGACTCAGCTGTCAGATTCAGTGATTACTTAACGTATACCTTCTCTGCCTTATTACCCTGACGGCGGATATATACACCGGTCGTAAGGTTGTCGGCTGCTATGCGTACACCTTGCAGGTTGTAGTACTCGGCATCACCTTCGGCATCTTTGATGCTGATGACATCGGAGATGGCACCCTTGGATTCGGCTTCATATAAGAAGCGAGCGATACCCTGGTTATGTACGTTGACATAGAGACTGATATTGCCATTGAGGCTACCGCCGGCTTGGGCAATAACCGTCGAAGCAAACTGGGCGTTGTTGACTGAACCGAAACCTTCTTCGGGCAGGTTCATAATAGGAGCAGTAGCTTTGGCTATACCATCCGTAACATCGATGATGGCGATTTGGCCATTGCCGATATTGCCGGTCTTGTAGGTAATGGCGGCGATGTACTTCTTGTTGCCTACGTTGAAGGGAGCGAATGCTGTACCATAACGCGAGCCTCCGAGAGCTGCTGCCGGAAGTACTTCATCGGTAATCTTGCCGGAGGCGTCGAATTTGGCGACGTCGCCGTCTTTCTGTACCATCCAGAAGCTGCCATCAGCGTTGGGATAAATCTTGGAAGCACCACGACCGTCACCACTGTATGTGTAGGCTTCACCCTTGGCGTTCTTCAGTGCGATAGTATGGATATTGTTATCGCAGCTACCATTCTTGATCTCGAAGTATACAATCTCATTGGCACCTTCTTTGGTGAGCCATACACGGCCGTTGTTGAGCGTACCGCTGAATGCTATGGATCCACCGGTGATGATACCGGCTGCATCTTTCTGCACCAGTACACGAGGTGCGGCTGCATCGTTGTCCCAAATGTATACGCGGAGGTTTTGGGCGGCTGTTACGATGTTGGAGGCGATGAGTTTGCCATCGGCTACGGCGAGACCGCCGAGTTTACCGGTTGCGCTGGCGAGACCTTCCATAGAGAGCGTGCCCTTGTATGATGCATCTTCAGCATTGAGGATATTCACAGCAGGTGTTCCCCAGTTCTTGCTATTGAGGACATAGAGTTGGCTGCCAATAAGCGCGATATCACGGTTAGCTGACTGACCGGCGTCAAACGTTGTCCAGCTCGGGGTGTTGTTCTTGTTGGTGGAGTAAATCCACTTGGTATGCATTCTGTCTGTATTGGAAGCGATGTCTTCCTTAACAACGATGGTGGCTTCGCCGGTACCGGTCAGTGCAACGGTGACATTGGCTGCGCCTTGGCTCGAAAGAGTCAGCGTGGCCTTGTGCGTTCCCTCTGCCGTGGGCTTGTAAGATACCGAAAGCTTGCCGGGGGTACCGAGCGAGGGAGCCGAGAGGCTGAACATGTTGGCGTTGGCACCGCTGAGCGTTGCGGTGATGGCGCCCTTGAGGTTGGAACCGCTGACGGTGAGTTCCTGTACGTCTGTCTGGCCTTGCTTAGCGCTGAAGCTCAAAGAGCTCTTGTCTACGGAAAGCATGGGTTCGGTGCTTTGGATAGGTTGGCCTTCGGTCTTGGGAGGCGTACCATGCTTGTAGTAAGCCATACCGTGCGTGGTGGAGAGTACCCATGCTTCAAGCCAATTATTTCCATCGGTACGTACGATGATATCACCAGTGGCGTTGGTGTTGCGGCTGGTGTCGCCGAGGCCGTTGCTCGGGAAGTCACCTACCTGCTGGATACGGGTGAAGTCACCCTTGAGGTCTTGAATCAGACGCATACGTGCGCCCTTATAGTTCTTTTCAGGATCCATTGTTTGGGTACCCGGTAAGTATTCCTTGCCGTTGAACACGAGGTTGGCCGAATACTTCTGGCCGCCCCAGTAGAATTCGTGGTGGCACGAACCCCAGCTTTCGCCGGTGTCAACGAAGGTCTGACGGCAAGCCTTGCCATCTTTCTGAACTACATAGGTAGGATAGCTGTCTTTACCATCGATCCACCAGTTGCCGCCCATCGGATATGCACGGACGGTTGCCATGGTCGACAGGTTAGTTTTTCCGTCCTCACGATATACGGGAGTGTTCTTTGCCAATACGCAGTTGTTGTTCTGCATATGGTACTCGATGATACGGGTCTGTCCGTTTTCGTTACCAAAGGCAATCCAGTAATCGGTAGGATATGTGCCTACGATTTCCATACAGTCGCCCAGACGGCTTGCGCCCTGGAAGTCTCCGGTCTCAAGTACCAGCTTGGGCAGAGCGTTGTCCTTAGACCATTCGTAAATGCGGAGTTTCTGCCCGGATGCTGCAAGGTTGCAGGCAAGGATATGTCCGTTGATAGCCTTGACATCGCAGAGTGTCAGCGTACCGCCGGTTACGACTTCGCCCTTGTTGAGGTTGCCGAGGTCTGTGCCGGTCTGTGCATCGATAACCTTGATATCGCTGTGGTTGTATACGCAATAGAGCTTGCCGTCGTTGTAGCAGAAATTGCGAATCACCGAAGCGTCATAGCCCTTCGAGGACTTCTTGCCACTCTTTTCGGAAAGATTCCAACCTTCGGAGAGACTCAGCGGCGGAGCCTTGACCTCGGCTGTAATGATGACCTCTTTACGGAGGCTGCCGTTAGTCACTGCAATCAAGAACTTATAGTTATTGGCTGTACCACCTTCGCCATAAGAACCAACTTTGTCGGCATTGGCAAATGTAACAGTCACCGTTCCGCCTGTTTTGGGAAGTTCGGAAACATTAGTGGAGAAGCGACCGGGAGTTCTGGAGCCGATTTTAATGTTGCTCGAAAGGTTTTCGCCCTTAACAGTAAACGACAGAGACGGCTTTTCACCTACAGAGCAGGTGAAGTGCAGGCTGGTAGTCGAAACGGTCAGCGTAGGATTGGTGGGCTGTGGCTGGGGAGTGGGAGTGGAGCCGCCACCGCCGCGTGGGTCGGGGCTGATGTTTATACCTTGAACGCCTTTACCAAAGTCATAGAAGCCATAGAGGTGGCCGTTGACCCAAGCCTTGAAACCGGACTTGCCGGTCTGATTAATCATATCCCATTCGGTGCGGTTGTCCACAAAGAGCGCCTCGGTGAGGATGGCCGGCACGTTGGCGCTACCGGTAATCACAGTCCAGCCGTTTTGCTTGACGCCGCGGTTGGTACGTCCGAGTTGCTGTACAAGTGTTGTCTGCACCTTATTGGCGAGGTTGCGAGAGTTGCCTCCGGACCAATAATACCAAGTCTCCGTGCCGTGTGCGCTGCCATTGAAGGCATTGAGGTGGATTGAGCAGAAGATATAGGGGTCGTAGCTTACAGACGCCGAACGGCGTGCCGACAAGGACACGTAGACGTTGGAGTTACGCGTCTTTTTTACTTGACAGCCTTGACTTTTAAGCCAAGACTCAACGCTGTTGGCGCATCGCAGTGCGAGTTCGCCTTCGTGGGGTGCGCTGGGGCCGGATGCTCCGGGGTCGCTGCCGCCGTGGCCGGGATCAAGCATGACTCTATAACTGTTCCAGCCGGCATTGGCGCTGAAAGGCGCGATCATTGCCATGGCAAGTATCGCGAGAAGTGTAGATATTTTCTTCATGGCAGTGTGTTATTTGAGATCGGCGACGTAAATCTGACCGTCGGTGTTAGACACAAAAGCAATCTTGTTCCCGTCGGGGGAGATGGAGGGATACATCTCGATGCGGTCGCGCGAATTGGTGAGGGCTTTCTCGGCGCCACCGTTGATATTGAGAATGTAGAGCTCGCCGGTGAGGTAGCTGTGACCGTTATCGGTAGTGCGCTCGTACACAATCTGGCTGTTGCCTACCCATTGGGGACGGAAGCCGATGCCGAGAACACGTTTGCCCGTGCCGTCGATATTGATGACAACAATATTGTCCATTTCATTGAACACGACTTTCTTGCCATCGGGCGAGAGCTGTGCGTTGAAGGAGGCGCCGCGGTTGAGCAGGCGCTTGTTGCCGTCAGCTGTCAGAACATAGAGGTTTTCGTAATCCTCTACAAATGACACTTCGGGCATGGGGTCGAGCGTCTGGACCTGCTTGGCCATGGTCATGGCCTGCATGGGCACTGCGGGAAGGCGGTTGGCAACAGCCTTGGCCTCGCAGATGACACTCTTCTTTCCGGAGGGGGTGTAGCTCCATGCAGCCGGGGACATCAGCTCGAGGTCCTGCGACATGCGCACCTTGGTACCATTGGATACTTCGATGGCCCAAGCGGCGTGTACACGCTTGCTCGAACCGTCGGCTTCTGTAAGCCAACGGGTGTCGCGAACTAAGACTTCGCGGCTGTCGGCACTCCAACGGAAGCCGTAGCCTACGCCGGTGTCTGCCGAAACTTTTTTAACGTTTTTGCCGTTAGCCTGCATGACGTAGAGGCCGTCATAGCCTTCACCGGTGAAGGCTATCATGGCGCCGTCGGGAGACCATACGGGACTTTCGTAGCGCATGGAACGGTCAGCAGTCACTTTGGTGACATTGCTGATTTGGCCTGTCTTAAGTCCGGCTGCATACATCGTAGCCGAGCCAAGAATCATAGCCGCCAAGATAAGCTTGGTTTTCATACTGGTTAAGTTTGGGTAATTAGGTTATTAGGTGATATATGTGAATTGAATGTTTTTTCGGTGACACCGGTCTGTCTCATGGTCTGTCGCGCGAACGCCTCGGGACCTCGCGCGGTGTTTTCCACACAAACGGATGTCATTGCCACCATTACGAGCGGCAAACACGGTAGAGGGTGATGTACATGACTTAGATTTGAAGATACAAGGCCAGGTTCATCGTAGGTTCAGTCGCACGAAAACTTGCACACACAAGTATTCATATATAGTAGTGCATAGCACGCCTATACAACTGCAAAGTTAATAATTATTATTGATTCGAGCAACAAGTGCCTTACGTTTTTTTTGATTTTTTCACCAAAAACCGACTAAGAGCCACTTTCGCGCCTGTTTTTGCGGCACTCAACATTTTTTGTTTATTTTGTCCGAAAGGCCGACCATCCCGACAGGGCTACGCATCATCCCGATTTGCATTATCGCCACAATGTTCGACAATCTCGTCGCCACGCCGACTGTCGATGTTGTCACCCTTGGGTACGAGCATCGCACTGGCTTCCCAAAGTGCATAGACGGGCAGAAATACTATCATCAGCGTAAACAAGTCGCTGGTGGGGGTAATGATGGCACTGATTACAAGAATGACCACTATGGCATAGCGGCGCGAGCGGCTGAAAAAGCCTCGCTTGAGTATGCCCATACGCCCCAGCATCCACGCCAACAACGGCAGCTCGAAAAGCACACCCATGGCCAAGGTGAGCAAGTAGAAGGTGTCCATATAGGAGTCGAGCGTGATGGTATTGGTTATACGATCCGACAGACTGTATTGGGACAAAAAACGAAGAGCTAACGGAAAAACTATAAAATACCCCACGGCGCATCCGGCATAAAACATGGCGTTGCCCCACAAAAAAGCACGACGAGCACCACGCCGTTCGCGCTCATACAACCCCGGGCGCACAAAAGTCCACAGGAGATATATGACTATCGGAAAGCCTATTATGAACGCCAGCCACAACGAGGCGCTCATCTGTGTCATAAACTGGCTGGTAAGGTTGATACTGATCAAGTCGACATGAAATCCGGTGCTACCGAGGTCAGGCAACCAGTCACCGTCACCGCTGATAAACCCGAATAGTCTGTAAGTCACGAAATCCTGCGAACACGGCGCTGTGATGACGTGCTCGAAAATCCACCGCATACAGCAGAAAAGCACAATCACCAGCACAAGCAAAACGGCAAATATGCGCACAAGCACACCACGCAGTTCGGCCAAATGCTTCCAAAAAGACATCTCGCCGCTGCGGCTTTCCCGCATGTCGGCACTTTCGCGTTCGGACACTTCGAGCAACGTTTCGTTCAGTCTTTATCCGTGTAACGGTCGCGATAGCGGCCATCACGGCGGTCATCATCGCGGCGGTCACGGTCGTCGTAGCGGTCGTCACGGCGGTCATCGGCTCTGTCATCTCGATAACGGTCATCATCGCGGCGATCATCAGCGCGACGTATCGGCTTGTTAATTTCCTCTTTGGCATCCTCAAGACCCTGCTTGAACTGATGGACGCCACGCCCCATATTCCGCATAATCTTAGGAAGACGTGCTGCGCCGAAAATAAGCAGAATAACAACGATTATAAATATCAATTGGGCACCGCGCATGCCGAGGAAAAGAGGTATCGTAGTAAGCATATCATCTGGATTTATAAATGTTAAGAATAGCGACACTACCCGGAGGTCCGTCACGTTGTAGCGCCAAAGTTAGTCATATTTTCCGAAAAATGACTAACTTTGCAGCTCCAAAAAACCAAAGACAAGGCAAAAAGAGTAATTTACAAACCAATAACTTCAGAATGAAAGCATACGTATTCCCCGGACAGGGGGCGCAATTTGTAGGTATGGGCAAGGACCTATATGACAATAATGCGCAGGTGCGCGAAACCATGGAGCGCGCCAACGAAATTTTGGGATTTCGCATCACCGACTTGATGTTTAGCGGCACAGATGAAGACCTTCGCCAAACCGCAGTCACCCAACCTGCTATCTTTATACACAGCGTAAGCCTTGCCCTCGCATTGGGCGAAGACTTCCGTCCCGATATGGTCGCCGGCCACTCGCTTGGCGAATTTTCAGCACTCGTGGCCGCCGGAGCAATGCGCTTCGAAGACGGCCTGCGCCTCGTGGCCGCCCGCGCTCACGCAATGCAGGAAGCCTGCGAGCTCAACCCCTCAACCATGGCAGCCATCCTCGCACTGCCCGATGAGACTGTCGAAAACATCTGCAAAGAAGTCGAAGGCATAGTGGTTTGCGCCAACTACAACTGCCCCGGACAAATCGTAATCTCCGGCGAAAACGAAGCCATAGACGCCGCCTGCGCCAAGGCCCTCGAAGCCGGAGCCAAACGTGCTCTCAAACTTAAAGTCGGCGGAGGCTTCCATTCACCCTGCATGGAACCGGCACGCGCCAAACTCGCAGCTGCCATTGACGCCACGACTTTCAGCGTTCCTCGCTGCCCGGTATACCAGAATGTAGACGCCAAGCCTCATACCGACCCGACCGAAATCAAAGCCAACCTCGTAGCTCAGCTCACCGCCCCGGTGCGCTGGACCCAGAGCGTGCGCAATATGATTGCAGACGGAGCAACCGAATTCGTAGAACTCGGCCCGGGCAAAGTCCTGCAAGGTCTCGTGTCCAAGATTGACCGCAGCGTAACCGTCAGCGGCATGCAGTAAACGCCGATACGGACACACAAGCGTCCTATTTCAATAAACAAGCACCCGAATCAACACAAAAAAACGGTGCGCGACCTCCTTTGCGGAGACGCGCACCGTTTTTTTATGGCGTAAGCGAAACTTATGCCGGGGGATTGATAGCTCCGGTGGGGCATACCTCGGCACAGCTGCCGCATTCGATGCAGGTGTCGGGATCGATGTGATAGATATCACCCTCGCTGATAGCTTCAACGGGGCATACGGGCTGACATGTGCCGCAAGCCACGCAGATGTCTGTAATTACGTAAGCCATAGTGGTTTAATGTTGTGTTTTGTTGTGAATAATTACGTTTCGTCCGATTTGGGGTCTGCAAATGTACTCTTTTTTTTGCGACGGACAATAACTTCGGATGCTTTTTGTGGCCAAAAAATTTTAAAAAGGCTTCGATGACACAAAACACACCACACATAACATATCTATAAGGCGTCATACAATGACGCGCGACATAGTCTCGTCTATTGAGACACCCCCGCCTTTTCGACAAGCCGCTACTACATCTTTTATTTTTTGAAAACGCAATATATTCAGATGCCGAAATTTTTTGTAATTTTGTGGAGAATCAACGGCCGTTTCGCCCCATAGACGAGACGGCAGGGTTTAGGCTATGGTACTTGTGAACGCACCCTCCGGAGTGCGTCATCAAGCGTCATTACGCCATATATCACCATCAATGAAGATATTATCATTATGACAGCTTTTCTTGTAGCACTGGCAGTGCTTGTCGGTGGATACATTGTCTACGGAGCCTTGGTCGAAAAAGTGTTCGGCATAGACCCCAAGCGCCTTACCCCGGCACACGCCCTCAAGGACGGCGTGGACTATGTGCCGATGCCGGCATGGAGGGTATTCCTGATTCAATTTCTGAACATTGCGGGCCTTGGCCCGATTTTCGGCGCCATCATGGGCGTGATGTTCGGACCGGCAGCCTTTCTGTGGATTGTCTTCGGAACAATTTTCGCCGGCGGCGTACACGACTTTGTCTCGGCAATGATGTCGCTGCGCATGGGCGGCAAATCGTTGCCCGAAATCGTAGGCAGCCAGTTGGGGACATCCATAAAGAACGTCATACGTATATTCTCGGTGGTGTTGCTGATTTTGGTGGCCGCAGTTTTCGTAGTCACGCCCGCCGACCTCCTTTCCGGGATGACAAAATGGGACAGCACTATATGGATAGCTCTAATATTCGGCTACTATATCTTGGCCACACTACTGCCCATAGACAAACTTATCGGCAACATCTATCCGGTGTTTGGCGCGGCACTGCTGTTCATGGCCGCAGGCTTAATGGGTTACATGTTGTTCGGTGATGTCACCATTCCGGACGGTTTTGCCGACGGCCTTGCCTCACGCAACGGCGACAACCCGGTGTTTCCTATGATGTTTGTCTCCATAGCCTGCGGCGCCATTTCCGGCTTCCACGCCACTCAGTCGCCTATGATGACGCGATGTCTGACCAACGAACGCCTTGCCCGTCCTATATTCTATGGGGCCATGGTCGCCGAAGGCCTTGTGGCGCTGATTTGGGCGGCGGCAGCCATTGCGTTCACCGGCGGATACTCGCAATTGGGCGAATACATGGCCGCGCACAACAACTACGCCGGCGCATTGGTGCAGGACGTCAGCATCTCATGGCTGGGCACCGTCGGCGGCATTCTTGCGCTGCTGGGCGTCATAGCCGCACCCATCACCACGGGAGACACCGCTCTTCGCTCGGCACGCCTGACCGCCGCCGACATGTTCTCCTTTACACAAAAAAAGCTGTGGCACAGACTGGTGGCAAGTGTGCCTGTTTTCGCCGCATGCTTTGTAGTGATGATGATAGACTTCAATGTGCTGTGGAGATACTTTGCATGGAGCAACCAGACACTGGCCGTCTTCACATTATGGGCGTGCACGGTTTATCTGGCACGTCGCGGCAAGGCCTTCATAATCACTATGCTGCCGGCCATGTTCATGACCGCTGTAAGCGTGTCTTACCTACTGTTTGCACGCCGTCCCGAGGGCTTCGGCCTTGACTGGACAGTGGCCACGGTCATCGGCGTAGCCACGGCCACAATACCGGCTCTGATTTTTGCCCGGTGGCTGGTGCGCTTTCGCCGCCACAACACCATGTTCAAAGACTGAAGACAAACAAGGTCCGATGATTCCAAAGGCCTGACGGCCATTTATGACTGATGAAAGACTTTCGATCCATCATAGGCACAGACACCGCTTACAACTTCCACTCGCACACCCAATTCTGCGACGGACATGCCGACATTGCAGCCTTTGCCGAGGCGGCAGCCAAGGCCGAAATGCACCATTACGGATACAGCCCCCATTCGCCCGTGCCTATCGACTCGCCCTGCAATATGAAGGCTGAAGATGTCCCGGCATATTTTGCCGAAGTGGAGGCGGCACAACGGCGTTGGCCGCAAATGCACATCTACCGCTCTATGGAAGTGGATTACCTCGGCACACAATGGGGCCCCTCGTCCCGGTATTTCCGCGACTTGGGACTGGACTACGTCATAGGCTCGGTACACTTCATCCCGGCCAAAGACGACCGCAGCCTGTACATCGATATAGACGGCAGTCCCGAGCGCTTTATGCGCAACATGCACACGCACTTCGGCGATGACATCGAGTACGTGGCACGCACCTTCTACGACCACAGCGCCGAGATGCTGGCCCACGGAGGATTGGACATCCTCGGACACTTGGACAAGGTAGAACAAAACGGTGTGGTCTTCGACCCGGACTTGGTGCAGCACGGATGGTATTTGGACACCATAGACGCCTTTCTGCACGAGGTCGCCGCCTCTGGCATCACAGTCGAAGTCAATACCAAGGCATTGGCACGCCTTGGACGCCTATTCCCTGACGAAAGATGGATGCCGCGCATAATTGCCGACGGTGTGCCCGTGGTAGTCAACAGTGATGCACACGATCCGGCGCTCATAGACGCCGGACGACCCTACGCACTACGCATCATCCAAAAGCTACGGAATGAATACCATCAGACAGATTAACTCCTACAAACAAGTCATATCACCATAATATGAAGCTAAGTACACGCATCATGAAAAGTATACAAGACTTAAAACGCCTGGCAGGCATCGCAGCCACTATCGCCGTGGCAGTCGCCACCGTCTCCTGCGGGTCGTCAAAAGACGAGCCCGAAGGTCCGACTAATGAGCATACCGTCATCGTATATATGGCGGCGTGCAACAGTCTCGGCTCGGGGGGCTACGATCGGCAAGACCTTATCGAGATGCAGGAAGCCGTTGCAAACAACACCTTGCACGGCCAGGTGCTGGTGTACCGCGGCGACATCGACGGCAACGCCAAGTTGTACCGCATGACCGCCGAAGGCCCCAAGCCCTTGCGCGACTACGCCTCAGACGGGCTCAGCTCGGTACATTCCGAGCGCATGATAAACGTGCTCAAAGATGCACGTACCCTCGCCCCGGCACGTTCTTACGGTCTGGTTCTTTGGAGCCACGGCAACGGATGGCTTCAAACAGGCATAGAGGACAATAATCACGAATTCCAACCCACGGCATGGGGCGAAGACCGCGGACGCGTGATGAACATCACCACACTGCGCCGCGTGCTCGAACAAGTCGGTACATGGGCGTACATCTACTTCGACTGCTGCTTTATGGCCTCCGTAGAAGTGGTGTACGAGCTGCGCAACACCGCCCCTTATATTATAGGCAGCGCCACCGAACTGCTGCTAACCGGGATGCCATACGAGAAAAACATTCCCTGCCTGTTCGAATATGCCGATGGGGGCTTGGTTCGCGCCGCCACCAATACTTTTAACTATTACAACGACATGACCACACCCAAAGACCGTACATGCACCATCAGCGTAGTGTCCACAGCGGCACTTGACGACGTGGCCGCCGCCTGCCGCGACATCCTCGTCACGGGCAAAGGCAAGTTGCCGGACGGATTCAGACAGCAGCCTTTCATGGTCGGAAGCCGATGCTGGTTTTACGACTTGGGACACTACTATGACGGCCTGTGCCAATACATCGCCGAAGACGTTGCCCGGCCCGAGGGACAAGGCACGCAGCTGAAAGCGGCGCTGGACGCAGCCCTGAACCGCGCCGTGATATACGCCGCAGCCACCCCGAGGCTATGGAACCGCATCAGCCTCGAGTACCATTGCGGATTGTCCACTTATCCGCTCGAGGACGCCGCTGCAGCGTCCGTCAAAAATTACAACACCCTGACGTGGTACTCCGATGTATCGCAGCACGCTTTCAGCACCAAAGACTGACACGACCCGGCCACGGCATGACAGTCGGGGGATTTGAGCCACCACGCCACAACAACCACAGATAGACACAAACCATGTTTCCACTATTGCAAACGCCCATCAACTTGCTGCCCGACAGCATCCCCTCCATCAAAGAGGAAATAAAGCAAGTACAGTCGCTGCCCTTTGACGATCTAATCAACAACCTGGTGACCTCGGCCGTGCACTTCACCATCGACTTGGTGACAGCCCTTATAGTGTTCTATATAGGCAAGCTCATCATCAAGCGCATATACCGCGTAGTATCGGCGGTGATGACGCGGCGCAAAGTCGATAGATCACTGGCCACATTTATCCTGAGCATGATCAAAATCGTGCTCTACTTCCTACTCATCGTCATCGTAATCGGCATCCTCGGCATCGAGACCTCGTCCTTTATCGCGCTCTTTGCCTCGGCCGGCGTCGCAATCGGCATGGCACTGAGCGGCACACTCCAAAACTTTGCCGGCGGTGTACTCATACTGTTGCTGAAGCCATACAAGGTTGGCGACTATATCGAAGCCCAAGGCTTCGCCGGATATGTGCGCGAAATCCAGATATTCCATACCATCATCTGCACTTACGACAACAAGACCATCATCATCCCCAACGGCGGACTGTCCACCGGCAGCATCAACAACTGGTCGCGTCAGGACTACCGTCGCGTCGAATGGACCGTATCCATCGCATACGGCGACAACGTGGCCAATGCCCGCCGAGCAATACTGTCAATCTTTGCCTCGGACGACCGCATAGTCGCCAAGTACGTCGAAGACGACCGTGCACGCTACGAAGCACAGCAACAGGCTATCGCCGAGACTCAGACCAAAAGCGAGACCGTCAAAGAAGAAAAGCCGCACGGACGCCTATGGCGCATGTTTCACCGCCGCGTGCGCCAACATGTCGAACAGATAAGCAAAGACATCCCGACACCCACCGAGGCACTGGGCACCGCTCGCGTAGACCGCTCGCCCTCAGTAACAGTCGAAGGCCTCGACGCCTCCTCGGTGACACTCAAAGCACGCGCATGGGTACGCAGCGAGCATTATTGGTCCCTGTATTACGATATGTACGAGCGTCTTTACTCCGAACTACCCAATGCCGGAGTACACTTCCCCTTCCCCCAACTGGACGTACACCTTACACATCAGTAGAATTCGGCATACATCTATCTGCGGCCGGACAACGTGAATGTCGCCCGGCCGCATGCGTTTATCAAATACCCTATATTTTGGATGTGCGTACATAGAAGCTATATGACGCAAAAATCGTACCTTTGCACTCGAATAAGCCAACATATTTGACTACAAATGACTTTTAGCACACAGTATACTCTAATCGTTGCCGCCGTGATGGCCGGCACTATCAATGCCACGGCGGTCACGACCGCCACTTCGGCCGAAAACGCCTCCGACAGCGTGTCCAATCCCGTGGTTGGATATCTGCGCGATGTCGAAGTAGTTGGGGTCAAGCAATTACCCAACAGCCAAATCGAACCGGCCACGCGCCTTGACGCCGAGGCTGTCAAGGCTCTCGGCATAACATCCATGCGCGGCATCAGCGATGTCGCCCCCAACTTTTTTATCCCGGACTACGGGTCGCGCATGACCTCCTCGATATACGTCCGTGGCATGGGCGCTCGTATAGACCAGCCGGTAATAAGCCTCAATGTAGACGGCATCCCCTATCTCAACAAAGATAATTATGACTTCGACATGCCGGACATCGACCGCATAGAGGTGCTGCGCGGTACGCGCTCGGTACTGAGCGGGCGCAACGCCATAGGCGGGCAGGTAAACATCTACACTTGCTCGCCGTGGAGCCGCCGAGGATGGCGTTTAGGTGCTTCTTACGCTCGCGCCAACACCGCACGACTCAACGCCGGATGGTACGGGCGCCTTGGCGAGAAAGTGGCCACCTCGGTGACAGCTTACGGCTCAACCACCGACGGTTTTTACCGCAACGAATACGATGACAGCCACTGTGGACGCGAGCGCCAAGCCAACGCCGGATGGAAAACATCTTGGCACCCCGGTGGCCGTTGGAGTCTCGCCAACACCGCAACCTACGGATATGTCAAGCAGCACGGCTACCCCTATGCTGCGGCTGCCACAGGGCGCATCGACTACAACGACCCCGCATCGTACCGACGCAACAGCTTTGCAGACGGCCTGTCGGTGTCTTTCACCGGCAACCGCATGGTAGCCACATCGCAGACCTCGGTGCAGTATCTGAACGATGACATGGTCATGGACCAGGATTTCACTCGAGCCGACTACTTCACACTGCGCCAAAAACGGCACGAATGGGCTTTCACCCAGGATATTTTTGCCAAAGGCACACGCAAGTCCTACGACTGGCTGCTCGGAGCCTTTGGATTTGCGAAGAAGACACACACGGACGCACCGGTAGTCTTCAAGCAGGACGGCATCGACCGGCTGATATTAGACAACGTCAACAAATCGCTGCCACCGGGCATGCAACTACGCTGGGACGAACAACAAATGCTGCTGAATAGCAATTTTGACACCACAGACGGAGGCTTCGCCATATACCATACGAGCACCGTGCACCTCGGCCGGTGGACACTGCGCGGCGGACTGCGATGGGACATCGAACGAGTCAGCATGGACTACGTTGGTGCGGTCAATACATCCGTGACCATGTATCGCTCACTGCCTACCGGGGTACAAATTCCGCTGCAAACGCGCCCTATAACGATAGACGACCAAGGCTCATTGCATCAGACTTTCAACGAGTTGCTGCCGCAAGTATTTATCAATTACGCCCCGGACAGTCGCTGGCGCGTCTTTGGCTCGGTGGCACGCGGATACAAAGCCGGAGGCTACAACACACAGATGTTCAGCGACATACTCCAACAGCAAATGATGGAGCAAATGGGTATGCAAGCCGAATATGACATTGATGCCATGCTCACCTACCGTCCCGAGCGCAATTGGACCTACGAAGTCGGAACAGGGTTCGAGAGTAGCGACAAAAGCCTCAGTGCCGAGATTCTCGGATACTGGATGGCGTGTCGCGACCAGCAGCTCACCATATTTCCGCACGGCAACACCACGGGACGTGCCATGACCAACGCCGGACGTACGCGCAGTATCGGCCTTGAGGCCTCGGTTGCCTTCCGTCCCACTCAGGCATTGGCGCTGCGCGCTTCGTACGGATACACGGATGCCCGCTTCACCAAATACCATAACGGCATAGCCGATATGGAAGGCAAGAAACTGCCCTACGCCCCGCGGCACACCCTCTTTGGCGGAGCACGCTACGTCCTGCCATGGACTTTTGCCGGAGTCACCCCCTTGGTGGATGTCGCCGTGCACGCCGCCGGACGCATATATTGGGACGACGCCAACACCATGGAACAGCCGTTTTATGCCTCGCTCGATGCCTCCGTGACCCTGCAACACCGCCTTGGCAGCCTGCGCCTCTTTGCCGAGAACATCACGGACACGCGCTACAACACCTTTTACTTCGTCAGTGTAGGACACGCCTTCTATCAGAAGGCAAATCCGTGGAGCATAGGCGTAAGCATCTCCGTAAACATCGGCACTGACGAATAAACGGCCTAACGGACTTGACATCAACCACAACACATAGACAAGCATAACCGCCATAGACACTCGACATGAAACGCAACACCATCATACTGACAATCATAGCCGTAGCGCTGCTGCTTCCGTGGCTCGGGCTACCATGGTTCAACAGCAAGGGCGAGCCTCGCGAAGCTATAGTGGCCGTATCGATGCTCAACAGCGGCGACTGGATACTGCCGACGTCTTGCGGCGGCGACATCCCATACAAGCCCCCGTTGCTGGCCTGGCTCATAGCCGTATTCTCCGAAATATTTAACGGAGGAGTCGTCAGCACCTGGACCGCCCGCCTGCCGTCAGCGCTGAGCGCAATATTTCTCGTGATATTCGGCTGGAAAGTCATGGCTCCGCGCATAGGCCGCGACCGGGCGTTGATGGCCTTCGGCCTGACGCTGACGTCTTTCGAATTCTTCCGCGCTGCCATAGCCTGCCGGGTGGACATGGTGCTGACAGCCTGCATTGTGGGTGCCTGTTATAGTATTTTTCTGATATATGAGGCCGAAAGGCGCCGAAGGCTGTGGTACGTTGTGGCGGCAGTGCTGCTGCTCAGCGGCGGCGTGCTTGCCAAAGGACCGGTGGGCGCACTGTTGCCGTTATTGGCTATGGGGATATACCGCCTGCTGTGCCGCGACAATATCTTGCGTACTGCCGCCATAATGCTGGGGCTGCTGACGGCCTCACTGCTGCTGCCTGCGTTGTGGTATTACGCCGCATACCTGCGTGGAGGCGACGAATTTGTGCGCCTTGCCCTGGAAGAAAACATCGGACGACTCACCGGCACAATGTCTTACGACAGCCATATCAATCCGTGGTGGTACAACTTCGTAACCCTGCTATGGGGCATGCTGCCGTGGACCATCCCTGCACTTATGGCCCTATGCCTGCGCCGCGTGCGCACGGCCATTGCCACGACATGGCACAACCGCAACAGCAAGTCAGGCCTTTCGAAAATGGCGTGGACCGTCGCTCTGACAGTCCTCATATTCTATTGCATCCCATCAAGCAAACGCAGCGTCTACCTACTGCCGATGTACCCATTTATGGCTATGGGACTTGCTTGGCTGTTTGCGCAATGCCGCACCGCTAAGTTTATGCGCATATTCACACGAGTGCTTGCCCTGCTCGCCATCATCGCGCCCATTGCATTGACTATGCTCTCTCACATGTCGTTAGGACATCTTCGCTTATATACTCCGGCATGGTGGCAATACATTATGACATTTTTGTCTGTTTTCGCCGGGGTATGGTGGCTTGTCACGCGAAGTCGCGAAGCCAACGCCGCCGCCGGAGCAATCGTCATTGCATACTTACTGTTTATGAGCTACGCCTCGACCTTCGCGCCGATGCTGCTTAACCCCAAAAGCGACCGTCCCGCCGCCGAAGCCGTTGCCCGGCAGGTGCCGAAAGACGCCCCGCTGTACGGCGTCATCACCGGCGACTCGCTACTGCGATATTACACCATCAACTACTACCTTGGCGACCGCATGAACCATACAACGGACATCAAGGCAGTGCCGCAAGGCGCATACGTCGTCACCGACCCGCAGTCCGTGGACAACCGCCCGGACTACACCGTCATTGACACCCTTACCACCCGCTCGTGCGACACCCGCGCCGCCACTGTACTCGCCCATCGGGAATAAAGCAAGTTTTATTAACTGCTAAAATCTTCATAATCTTATGAATCCTACATACATACACACTGCCTTAGCATCTATTGCCGTTGCGACGATACTGATTTCATCATCAAATGCCGAAGCACGTAATGCACCGTCTCCGGCGCCAACGTCTTCCGATGAATACTCTTATTACGCTTACCAAGACGAAAAAACCGGATTGTATGGAGTCAAATATCAAGACGAGACTGTGATAATCCCCCAATACACTGAGTTGAAAGGAGTTAATAAAGTGGCCTTATTTGCATACAGAGATGCCGAAGCCAATAAATGGGGATTAGTATCAACCTACGACATCATAACTCCGCCCATATATGATAACATCAAGGTGGTAGACGCGATAAGGAGCAATAGAACCTTCGCAAATGTTACGCTAAATGGCAAGCAAGGGCTCTTATCACCATTAGGCAATGAAGTTTTACCATTAGAGTATGACTCTATCGCACAGCCATACTGGGATCCTTACGTATTAGAATACAAGTGGGGGAAAAACAATGTTTACCCCCATGTTTTCCCCGTAAAGAAGAATGGACAATGGCAGATTGTAACCTACTACAACGCTGTTGTCGTAGACAATTTCCCTGCCGAACTACTCGAAAACGGGCGCATCAAGTCCTCCGTTGAGGATAAAGTTTTAAAGAATTTAATAGGAAAGCCTTACAAAGAATTGGTAAAGCGAGCAAAAAAAGACGAGTCTGTCGCTGCAATGATTGAAAAAGATGATAAAGGAGACCTTAGCTATAAAGACTTTGCGAAACCCAGATGGCCTAACCCGGAGATAGCCTCTACGCCCATCGAGATATACGGACAAAAAGGCAAAGTAAACGAGTTAGGGGTCGTTTGGGTTGACGAGTCAATCTTCAGAGACATCGGGGATGATATTCCCCAATATAACTCCTACAATGTCTACACAATGTTAAATAAGCTCCAAGAAGACGCGCCCGAATTGGTCGGCCGTGCGTGGTATCAGAATTATGACGCACAATCACAATACGAAATAGACTCTTCCCAAAAGAATAGAAATGACTATTTCATAAACGGACTTATCGACATAGTCCAAGTTTGCAAGGTTTCGGGTCTCGAAGGCAGTGATTTTTATAATTATATAGTTGACAGGTTGAAACAAAGAGGCGAATTAGCAGCCAAACTCGAAAACGACCTCGCAGACGATGCAGCCAAACTCGAATGGGAAAACCATGTCAACGCCATATCCAATTCGATAGTGGGAGCACTAAATAATGCCATGAGTGCGCTCGGAAGCGCCGATGGTAATACTTCAGACTCGTCTGACAGCGCTTCTTCATCGGCATCTGCCTCGTCACGCACACCATCCTCAAAAGGGAACAAATACAACATGTCGGAACATCACTCGTATAACTCCGACAAACGCGTATATGCAAGTTACGATTCGATGCTGGCCGCATATTTTGCCGGAAACCGCCATGCCTCGATTTCCGAAAAGGAAGAATGGCAAAGCAAGATGAAATCGCTGCGCACCAAGTGGGAAAGCAAAGGCAAGTCATTCCCACATTCGGCCAACGAAGACCGATAAAGCATCGTTGTCAATACCTGAAAGACATCACGCAAAGTCGGCAAACAGCCGAGACAAAAGACTTGAATAAGACAACGATAGCCGCCATTCCAGGTCATTCGGGTGGCGGCTATCGCTATCTTATTACAATCAGAATTCGGCCTAACTCAATGCCTTCGAAATCGGCTTGGCGCGCTCCTGCATCTTGTCATATTCGGCCATTAACTCCTTGTAGGCAGCCACATTGGTGTCGTGGAGGCGACCCAGTCGGTTGCGGCTGCGCAAATACGAGATAAAGGTGTTCAAATACTTAAACTCGTCTGTTGCAGCTACTTCAAGGAACATTTGTTCGTACTTTTCGGGGTCGGCTTGCAGCATCTCTCCGACTTTGTAGTCTAAGAATGCGGTCAATCCTCGTGCATTAGAGATTATAGCCGCATCATCGGCCGCGGTCTTGTCCTTATGCTTCTTGATCTTTGTATACAAAGTCTTGCACTCGTTAGGGTTATAGACCTGTTGAGCCGACATGATACCGCATACTATCAGCACTGCACTAAGTATCAGGAGTATTCGTTTCATATATTTCCATTTAACAAAATGTCATGGTGTATCACGCCGGTACACATCAATGCCCGTCGTCCTCTCCGGGATCGAACTTGGCGCCGGAGGATAGTGCCTCATTGAGAGCTCTTTGAAGCCCGGAAGCCAATTCATCCTGTCGACGTGCACGTGCGCGCAGATCGTCAGGCACGTTCTCGAGGCTTTCGGCCAAATACAGGAAACCGGCCAACTGGGTGGCGTACATCATCGGCTTGGACGAGCGTACCGCCCGGAACGCCTCCGAGGCTTCCTTACCGGATTTTGACGAAACTCTGTAGAGTGCATTGGTCATCGGCTCTACTAAAGCCTCGCACTGAGTCACGAGGCTCTCAATGTCCTTCTGTTGTATGTCATAGTTCAAATCGAGCAGACGTTGACATTCTACACTGTCATAAGCCGCCGTAGGAACTACTTGCGCCTGTGTCGTGGCCTTGCTGCTGTCGCCAGCGGCCGCATCGTTGTCTCCCTTTCCCGAGCCACATGCGGCAAGGATCATCATCAGCATGCACACAATCACCGCCAACCAATGGCGCAGTCCGGCTAAAATTATCATTGTTCTATGTTTTTAATTCATAATGATTTTAATGCAACCACGCATACGCCATGACGGCGTATGCGCGTATTGCGATTGGATTGTCCTGCTTACGGCAGAACGTGTTGTCTTGTGTTTCAGAGAAGCGAGTCAAGAGCGCTGCCCATCATTCTCTTCAGCGCTTCTGTAGCAGCCTTTTCGTGTGTTTCCTTATAGTTTTTGTCAGCTTCTTTTAGCTCGTCGAATGCCTTTGCATTGTTCTCGTCGAGGTCTGCACTCTTTAGCGTGCGCATAAACAGGCCATAGAAGTCGTCCTCGACCGCATAAGACTTTTCATACTCTTCAGCCTCCTTAAGGCTTTTCAAGTCGGCATAGCCTTTGACTTTGTTCTCGAGGAAACCGCAGAGAGCCTTTGCCTGTCCGATGATGTCGGCATAGTCTTCCTGAGTCAGTTCGTCGCCGTTATCTATTTTCTCCTGTAAGGTTTTGCATTTGTCAAGGTCATAGCCCTTTCCACAAGAGGACATACCTATTGCGAGGACAAAAACGCTAAGAATTAAAAATATCTGTTTCATTTTGTTCGGGATGTCAGGTGTGTCAGATTAGGGTTTTTCTCGTTGGCATAAAGATTGAATCACTCTAAGGCTCCCAAAGCTTTCTCAGACAACTTTTTGCCGATTTCCTCACCATGTTCTTTGTACTTATCCATTTCGGACTCGTACTCTTTGTAGGCCTTCATGTTATCTTCGTTGAGTTCGTCCATGGCTACGGCGCTCTTCAACGCATTGTCAAACGTTGTGGCATACTTAGGCTCTTCCATCTTGGCTGATTCCTGGATGAAATTGACGATATCGTCAAGATCCATACTTTCCATCTTAGATACACGGGTGTCCAGGAACGCATTGAGACCGCGGGCTTGCGATATCATCTCGGCATAGTCTTCCTGAGTCAGTTCGTCGCCGTTATCTATTTTCTCCTGTAAGGTTTTGCATTTGTCAAGGTCATAGCCGGCTCCGCACGAAGTCATGCCGAATACAAGAGCGAACACACTGAGAATTAAAAAGAGTTGTTTCATCACGTTTTTGGTTTTTATGGTTTAACACTATGTTTTGTCGCATACGGCAAGACCCTTAACGTCAAGCGAAATGGCGTACCCGATATGGCAAAGGTACAAATATTTTCCTTTACAGCAAAAAACGAGGCAAACGGAACGCCAAAAAAAATACGTTAAAGGCAACTTACGGCTTGGCTGTATGGCGGATAATGCGTAACTTTGGCAAGATAAACAACGACACCGCACGCCACAGGACAATGTCAATATTCCAAGACAAGGCCAAAGACAACTCAGACGACGCACAACTGATCATGGAGCTGCGGTCGCCTCAGACATGCCGTGCGGCATTCGGGCGCGTCATAGCCATGTATACCGAGCCGTTGTACCGACAAATCCGACGGATGGTACAAAGCCATGACGATGCCAATGACTTGTTGCAGAACACTTTCATCAAGGCGTGGTCTTCGCTCGAAAACTTTCGCGGCGATGCACGCCTGTCTACTTGGCTCTACAAAATAGCCATCAACGAAAGTCTCACATTTCTCGAGCGCGAACGTCGCCGCCTCAACATCTCGCTGGATGACCAGCAGGCAATGCTGGTCAATACCATAGAAGGCGATCCGTTCTTTGACGGCGACCGCGCACAACGGCTGCTGCGCGAAGCCGTTGCGACTCTCCCCGAGAAACAACGACTTGTATTCAACATGAAGTACTTCGACGAGATGAAATACGAGGATATGTCCGCTATCCTCGGTACAAGCGTAGGCGCACTCAAGACATCCTACCATTTCGCCGTAAAAAAAATCGAGAGTTTTATCGAAAAAAACCAATAAATCATTAAACCATCGCCGCTCTCGATAGTCTATAACAACAAAAGGCCTCCATACCGGAAGTCATAAGATTAGATGACTCGAACGGCGATAATAAGCCGAGACGAAAACCTAACCGCTTCAAAAACAACCAATTTTTCTCATATTATTATATGAAACAACCCGAAGATAAAGACTTGCAGGAAAAGTGCTCGCGCCGCGACGGTCTCACCGTCCCCGAGGGTTACTTCGCGGACTTTGCTTCCAAAATGGCGGCAAAACTGCCCGAACGTCCGGAGCTGGAAGACCCCGCCACCATAGCGCGCGCGGCTCAGCCGCGCACACTATGGCATCGCATACGTCCATACGCCTACATGGCAGCAATGTTTGCAGGCGTATGGTGTATGCTCAAGATGTTCACTCTGATGTCGCATACCGACGAAATGACCATAGACAACAACCCCACACTGGCCTCGGCCGTGGACAACCCCCAGTTTATCGACGAATACTTTATAGATGACGTCAATCAATGGGAACTCTATGACTCACTGATGGCAGACAGCATCGACGTACAGATGCTCGAAGCCGACAGCACGGCATTTGCCGCAACCATGACCAGACAATAAAATGAAAAGGAATCATATCCTCATATCCGCACTCATCCTTGCGGCAACCATGCCCTTGATGACCCCGGCTCAACACATGTCCGACGAAAATCGCATCGCCTGGACAGGTGAAATGCGTAAATATAAGCACCAATGGCTCACCAAAGAGCTTGAAATGTCCACCGAACAGTCGCACAAATTTTTTGACCTGTACGATGAGATGGAGGACGAGCTCGAACGCATTTACCGCGAAACACGCAACCTCGAAAGCCGAACACTGCGCAACGACAAATCCTCCGATACCGAATGTGAAGCCGCTGCACGCGCCGTATTCGAACAAAAAAAGAACGAGGCCGAGATCGAGCTCCAATACTTCGACAAATTCAAGGAAATACTTACGCCTCAACAGCTACTGCGCCTCCGTAGCGCCGAACGCACATTTGTGCAACACGTAGTCAACGCGCACAATCGCCGCCGCGCCTCCAAGTAAGCTATACACCATACGCGCCTCCACAGCGGCAAAAGAGACATACGGCGACATCCCCACGCAGGATGTCGCCGCTTCTATTGCATGACAGCATTATAAGAATTATGAGAATAATGAGAGCTATAGCATTGCTCCCATTGTTCTCATTGCTCCCATTGTTCTCATTGCTCTCATTGTTCTCATTGCTCTCATTGCCCCCATTATTCAAACAAAAAAGGTGGGCGCGCCGAGGCGCGTCCACCCTTTTTTGAAATAATCGTCTTAATTGCTAAGGCTTAGCGGACCAATACCTTGGTAGCTTTCTTACCTTGAACGCGGATGTAGAGACCGTTAGCGGGGTTCTCTACGCGTACGCCCTGCAGGTTGTAATATACCACGGGGGCATTGTCGTCATCGGCTATGATGTCATTGACACCGGCCTTGTCGGCTGTAACCTTGACATTCTTGATTTCCCAAGTGCCGGCGATTTCGGCGGTAGAGGTGTAGTGGAAACCTATCTGAATCTTCTTGCCTACGTATGCGCTGAGGTCAATGGTCTGGCCGTAATAAGTCCAAGCGAATTTCTCGGGAACGGAGATGTCAGCGAGCTTGGTCCATGCGGTGGTACCTTCTTCGCGAACAGAAATTTCAACGTATTTCACAACGTCGGCAACATCAATCATGACATTGTTAAGTTTGAACATGTTCACAGCCTGCTCAAAAGCGATCTCGGCGGGAGCTTTGCGGCCGGTCAGGTCGAGAACGGGTGACACGGCGTATGCATCGGAACCATTGGCAGCGCCATCTTTGAATGCGCTGGCTTTCAGACCGTACGTAGCGTCAATGCTCCAAGGCTTAAAGTCTGAAACAACTTCGAAAGTGAAGCCGCAGTCTTCGGCCTGGCAGGTGCTTTCGTATATAACATTGCTTGCGTCAACCACGGTGAGGGTATAGGACGCCGTGCCTGCGTAGTATTTGTCGTTTTCAGCAGCATTGGCGGTGATTGTGGTAGTGCCGACAGCCTTAACAGTTACGGCTCCGGTATTAGCATCTACTGTGGCTACATTGGTGTCAGACGATGTGTATGTAACAGCAGCGTTGGTGGACATGGTAAGGGGGTTGGCGGGAGCAACTTCACCGAGGTTGGCCTTTATGGCATCTTCAGCGAATTTAAGGTTGGCGTCAAGTTTGCCGCCCTCTTTGGTTGCTGTAACCTTTACATTCTTGATTTCCCAAGTGCCGGCGATTTCGGCGGTGGAGGTGTAGTGGAAACCTATCTGAATCTTCTTGCCTACGTATGCGCCGAGGTCAATGGTCTGGCCGTAATAAGTCCAACCGAAGGCCGCGGGAACGGTGATGTCAGCAAGCTTGGTCCATGCGGTGGCACCTTCTTCGCGAACAGAAATTTCAACGTATTTCACAACGTCAGCAACATCAATCATGACATTGTTAAGTTTGAACATGTTTACAGCTTGCTCGAAAGCAATTTCGGCGGGAGCTACACGGCCGGTGAGGTCGAGGACGGGCGATACGGCGTATGCATCGGAAGCATTGGCAGCGCCATTTTTGAATGCGCTGGCTTTCAGACCGTACGTAGCGTCAATGCTCCAAGGATTGAATTCACCTGCTTCGAAAGTGAAGTTGCAGTCTTCGGTTTGGCATGAATGCTCGTAGATGGTGTTACCGGCAGTTGCGGGATCGACAACTGTCAGAGTGTAAGAAGCCTTGCCGGCTTCGAAGTCATCTGTAGCCTCGGTCTCGGCTGTGATAGTGGTGGTGCCGGCAGCAACGAGGGTCACGACACCGGTGGCTGCGTTGACAGTGGCCACGTTCACATCGGAAGATGAGAATACCGGTGCTGCATCAGTTTGCCTGCTGAGCGTGTTGACGGGAACGGCTTCGCCGAGTTTGGCGGTGATAGCGCTTTCAGCGAACTTCAGACCGGCGGGATCCTTGCCCACAACCACTTTGTCGGTGGTGATGGTCAGAGCATTAAAGCAGAACTGGCCGGCTTTATCAGCGCCATCCGTTCCAAAGGTTGCCTTATCGCCCACGGTGAAGGTGATGGTGTTGGCAGAGCCTGCCCATGAGCAGCTACCGGCTGCTTCTGTAACTTCACCTACTGATGGAGTAAAGTTGGACTGACGGTTAAGGCCTTTTTTTGAGATTGTGTAGTTGATGGCTGTGATATTGACACCGGCAGGAGCGGTAATCGTCATCGAACACTTTGCATAAAGGCGCAGGTCGCCTGAAGCATTGTACGCAGGGGCTGTTATACCTTTATTTTTAGCTGTTGTGAATGCAAAGCCCTGGGCTGTAAAGCTCGACACATCGGTGGGAGCTACGTCCTTCATCGTGATTGTGTAGTCAGCGGCAAGTGCGGAAGCACCGGCGAGGACTACAGCAGCGAGGCTGAGTAAAAACTTTTTCATAAAAGATTGTTTTGGTTAATAATAGATATGTTTCTTAGTTGCGTTCTTAGCGTCTTATCAACGAAACCAACTCCCTTTGCAAACACTTGCCGAATCATCAGGTCTCATGGCGTTGGTGTCTTTCGATAGTACGGTACAAAGTTAAGCAATATTCTCTATTGTTGACATATAAAATTAGTTAATCTTTAAGCAAATTAACAATAATGATGGATGATGACGGATGTCCGCAGTCCGAAAAAGCACACACCGAATGTGTATTTCCGGGCTGCGGACATCCGTATACTCGGACACGTTGAATCGCGTCCGTCATCAGGCTTACTCCGTCAGTTTGTCAAACAAGTAATGCAGAGCGAAGCGCTTCCAGTGCTTGCGCAAGATTGTCTTTGTCCTTACCGCCGGCTTGTGCAAATCCGGGCTGGCCGCCGCCGCCACCTTTGATAAGTTTGGCTGCCGCGCGTACAATGTTCGAAGCATTGAGGCCTCCCTTGACAAGGTCTTCGGTTAAAGCCACCGTGAGTTGCGGAACACCTGCGGGGTTGACCGTAGCGGCTATGAATGCCGTATTCTCCGGCGAATCGCGACGCACGGCCATGGCTACAGCCTTGGGCATTTCGGGAAGGCGCAGGCCGCTCATGGTCACGATACGTATGCCGTTTTCAACTGCCGACTTTTCGATAAGACGTGCAGCCAGAGCGTTGACACGTTCTTCGAAGTACTGCTGCACCTGTTTTTTTAGCGATGTATTTTCTTCGATGGCATTACGCAAAGCCTGTAAGGCATTGGGCACGTTGTTGAGCAATGAATTGAACTGGCGCAAGTCATCGCTAATCGAATCTATCATATCTTCGACATGCGATGCAGTGACGGCCTCGATGCGGCGTACGCCGGCAGCGACACTGCTTTCGCTCAAAATCTTGATCATGCCTATGTTGCCGGTATTGGCCACGTGTGTGCCGCCACACAGCTCAATGCTGTCTCCGTAGCGTACCACGCGGACACGGTCGCCGTATTTTTCGCCGAAGAGAGCCAAAGCGCCCATTTCGCGAGCCTCGGCGATGGGGCAATCGCGATGTTCGTCCAATGGTATGGCTTTGCGTACAAAGGCATTGGCTATACGTTCGGCATGCCGCAATTCTTCGGGCGTAACCTTCTGAAAATGCGAAAAGTCGAAACGGAACGAATCGGCGGAGACATACGAACCTTTTTGCTCGACATGCGACCCAAGCACCTGACGCAGGGCGTAATGCAATAGGTGAGTGGCAGTATGGTTGCACTCTATCTGCTGACGGCGCTCAACATTTATGGCCGAAGTGAAAGTCGCCTCGGGATTGGACGGCATCTTGGCCACAAGGTGAACAGCCACGCCATTTTCACGTTTTGTGTCATATACATCCACGGCCTCGCCGGTGGCATCGTCCGTCAGTTTGCCGCTGTCGCCTACCTGTCCGCCCATTTCGGCATAGAAAGGCGTCTTGTCCAAGATGACTTGGAAGAATGTGCGGTTTTTCTGGGTCACCTGACGATAACGCAGGATGTGTGCCTTTGTCGAAGTCTCGTCATAACCGACAAAACATTCTTCGCCTTCAGACAGTATTATCCAGTCGCCGGCGGTAACGGCGGCAGCATTGCGTGCACGGGTCTTCTGGGCCAGCATCTCGCGGTCAAAGCCTTCCTGATCGAGGTCCATGCCTTGCTCCTTGAGAATGAGTCGCGTCAAATCCAACGGGAATCCGTAAGTATCGTAGAGTGTGAATGCCTGCTTGCCGTCGATAATGGTGCGTTCCTCGGCACGCGCTGTCGCGATGTCACTTTCGAGCATCGCGATACCCTTGTCAAGAGTACGCAGGAATGCGTCCTCTTCTTCTTTGATGACGCGTATGATGAGGTCGCGCTGGGCTACAAGTTCGGGATATGCATCACCCATGACCTCTATGAGGGTGTCCACCAGACGATACATAAAGGCACTCTTTTGTCCCAGGAAAGTGTATGCATAGCGCACGGCACGGCGCAGTATGCGGCGAATGACATATCCGGCCTTGGCATTGGAAGGCAGCTGCGAATCGGCTATGGAGAAAGCGATAGTACGGGTATGGTCGGCGATGACGCGCATGGCGATGTCCACGCGCTTGTCCTTGCCATACTCGTATCCGGACAGCTCGGCAATCTTGTCTATCAGCGGAGTGAATACATCCGTGTCATAATTTGATGTCTTGCCTTGCAAAGCCATGCAAAGACGCTCAAAGCCCATACCGGTGTCGATGACGCGAGCGGGCAGCGGCTCGAGTTTGCCGTCGGCCATGCGTTGGAACTGCATGAACACGAGGTTCCAGATTTCGATAACCTGTGGATGATCCTTATTTATAAGCTCGACGCCGGGCAGAGATGCACGCTCGGCATCGCTACGCAGGTCGATGTGTATCTCGCTACAAGGGCCGCAAGGTCCGGTATCACCCATTTCCCAGAAATTGTCATGACGATTGCCGTTAATGATATGATCCTTGGGCAGGTGTTTTTCCCAGATGGCAGCGGCTTCGTCATCGCGCCCCACCCCGTCGGTCTTGTCGCCTTCGAACACGGTGGCATAAAGGCGTGTCGGATCCAGTTTGAGTACGTCCACCAAGTATTCCCACGCCCAGTCGATGGCTTCCTGTTTGAAGTAATCGCCGAAAGACCAGTTGCCGAGCATCTCGAACATTGTGTGGTGGTAGGTGTCCATTCCAACTTCTTCGAGGTCGTTATGCTTGCCGGACACTCGCAAACATTTCTGCGAATCAGCAACACGGCGATACTTGGGCGTTGCATTTCCCAATATGATATCCTTGAACTGGTTCATGCCGGCGTTTGTAAACATCAGCGTGGGGTCGTCTTTGATGACCATGGGGGCCGACGGGACTATTTTGTGTCCCTTAGACTCGAAAAATTGCTTGAACGAATCGCGTATCTGCTTTGATGTAAGCATGTTATTTTGTCTTTATGATTAGTCTGCCTATGCGGCGCTCTACAAAAATTTGCAGAAAAGCCGATTTTGAATGTGCAAAAGTACACGAAAGTTCTTAAATTTGCAAATGTAACGGCCTCGGCCCAAGCACACATTATTATATAACGTTTTGTACACTTACGATAAACTATACTACAAAATCAGCGATGTAGCCGACATCATCGGCGAACCGCAATCGACCTTGCGCTTTTGGGAGCGCGAGTTCACGACTTTGCGCCCCAAGCGCAGCGAGCGCGGCACGCGCCTATACACACCCAAAGACATTGAAAAACTGCGACTCATCCGCTATCTCATCAAGGACAAGGGATTGAAAATCGAAGCCGCAAAGCTGGCAATACGTAACGACCAAGCCGCAACCATACGCCGATTCAACGCCGTATCCAAGTTGCGCAACATCCGCCAAAGCCTCGTTGAGCTGCTGGGTGCGCTTGATGCTCGGCGCAAATAGTACAGCCGCCACACTCAGCACCGCACATCCAATATCCGCGCTGCCTGACCTGTATTCGGGTCGGAGCAGCGTTTTTTTCTGCCAGCCTACACCCAACAACAGCCTCCACGCTACACACTCGTCCAACATCCCCGAAACACAAGGCGCGAACAAATACACGCATAACAGGCTAAAAAAATAGTTTTTTGAAAGCATAAAATATTTTTTCAGCGTTAAATGACGAAAACTATTTGCACATTTCGATTTTTTGACAGAACTTTGCAGGCAGCATTCTTACATAAATAAACACCAATAGGTATCTTTATGAAAGAAATTTCTACTCTATTACTTGCACTCGCACTTCCCATATGCGCAAGTGCGACCGTATTGATGCCAAAGTCCGGCATCATCACCAAAAGTCCGGTCAAAAGCCTGATAGCCGTTGAGGCCTCAGACTTCGCTACCAATGCCGTCGCCAAAGAAGACGCCGCCGATGTCACCATTAAATGCACCGGCGAATACTCATTCGAGTACTACGCCGAAAGCGGCGACTGGTACTATGGCGCCGTAGACGATTCCGAGACATACGTAGTCAAATTGGACTACATCACCAACTCGGCAAAAAAAAGCACCGGCACCTTCGGACTGGCCGACCTTGATACCAGCTATTCGGGGTTGCTCGACTACTCCAGCGGCAGCAAAGTCTCTTTAACCTTCAAAGAGGGCACAACCTTCACTGTAAACGTGGAAGGTAGCATACTGACAGTCACCGGAACACTTGTATGCAGCAATGGCAAGACCTACAAACTGGAGAGTTCACACGACCTTTCGGCCGGCAACAAGTACGATATGTCCGAACAAGATGTCGATGTATCCTTCTCCTCCGATGAAGCTACCGTAACCACCGAAGATGGCTATCTGATTGTTGATGCCGTCAACAGCGCCAAGGAATACTTCGCTATAGTCATCAACCCGAACACCAACCCCAACGGCGTAGGCACATACGAAATCAACTCAACATTAGAGGCCGGAACCGTTCAGGCCGGTGACATCTCCGGCACAAGCGTATATCCCACCTTCTACGGCACATTGACTGATGACGACAGCCTCAATATACCCCTGTTCCTCTGCACCGCCGGAACAGTCGAGGTAGCCTTTGATGACGCAGGCAACATCAAGCTCAACGTCAACGCCACCAACACCTGGGGCCGCACAGCCAAGATCAAAGTCAACTGGTCGGCCGGCGTCGAGGACATCACCGCAGACAAGGAAGAAGGCGTCCGCAAAGTCATCGAAAACGGCCGCATCGTCATCCTCAAAGACGGACACAAATACAACACCCTCGGCATCGAAGTGAAGTAACGCACCTCGCGCCGTCGAGTGACGTAGCATTCTACATCAATTATACTGCTCTCCTTATGCAAGCCCGACTTGGTCACCCCAAGCCGGGCTTATTATTACTGACGGCACCTATCCTTAAAGCCGGTCGACTCCGTTTTACCATTAACCAGTTTGACCTACACCACCTATGAGTGCCGCTGTCCGCTCAAAACCCACCTCGTACGATATTAACCGAGAGCGTAGTCAAAAAAGACCCATTGCAAAAAAGCTGCCCCCCACACTGCTATTCGGAATAAAAGCACTACTTTTGCGGTAAAATTTGATATCAGTATCAGATTTGGCTACTTAAAAGCTATTTTACTATTGCACAACAAACGCACTATCCTCATATTTTTTGTCGCACAGCATTAGACTCACACAGAATCATTAGAAATATTCACTAACATTAATCTCCTATGGAACAATCAGACCCGATAGAAATCAACGACATCTGTTACCGTCTAAACCATACGAATAAAACCGCCGAAGTAACGATTGGCGTCTATTGCTATAATGTCCAAATACCCGAATATATAGGCTATAACGGCGAAAGATACGATGTAATCTCTATTGGAAATAGCGCCTTCAAAGACAGTTCATTGCTAGAGTCTGTAATTCTCCCTAAATCAATTCGCACCATAAGCGAAAAAGCATTTGAAGGTTGCGAGGACTTGACATCAATACTTATCCCCAATTCCGTTATTCTCATAGGTGAACGTGCTTTTGCAGGCTGTTTCAGATTGTTCTCTATAATTATTCCTAATTCAGTCATTTCTATAGGCGAATATGCGTTTGAGGAGTCGGGATTAGAGTCTGTGATCATCCCTAACTCCGTCGTTTCTATAGGAGAGCATGCATTTAAAAGCTGCAAAAGGCTGAAATCTGCAATTATCCCTAATTCCATATCGACAATTTGCGATGGTATCTTCTCCGGTTGCTCAGTCCTAACTTCAGTCACGCTTCCGAACTCAATTACCAACATTGGATACAACGCTTTTCTTAATTGCTCTGGACTCTCATCTGTCATAATTCCCAATTCAGTCATAACAATTGGCAATGGGGCATTCTGCGGTTGTTCTAGACTGGCCTCAGTAACAATGCCAAGTTCCGTTATGTCAATTGGAGATTACGCCTTTTCATACTGTTCCGAATTGAGTTCCATCATAATTCCCGGCTCCGTTACAGAAATCAGAGACAGTACTTTCTGCGGTTGCTCTAAGCTAGCATCAGTAACAATCCCTGCTTCTGTTACAACAATCGGCAAAGAAGCTTTTTCTCGATGCTCAGGATTGGAATCTGTAATCATTCCTAATTCAGTTACAACTATTGGCTATAGCGCTTTTGAACACTGCTCTGGACTGAAATCTGTTACTATCCCCAACTCAGTTATTACTATTGGCAGTAGCGCTTTCCTTTTTTGTTCAGGATTGAATTCTATTACACTATCTAATTCCGTTACGGTTATAGAGTCCAACACGTTCACAGGCTGTTCAAATCTAACTTCCGTTGTAATACCCAACTCCGTTACGACAATAGACCGTCATGCGTTCTGGTGGTGCGTCAGGCTAATCTCAGTGGCAATTCCAAACTCCGTTACAGGCATCGGAGACGGTGCATTCGAATACTGCAAGGAGTTGACGTCCGTGACTATCCCAAACTCCGTTATAATAATCGGAGACAGCGCATTTGAGGACTGTTCAAAGTTGACGTACGCAAATATCCCAAATTCAGTCACAACAATTGGAGAGAGTGCATTCAAAAGCTGCTCGAATTTGAGAGCCATAAATATTCCCAATTCACTAACCACCATCAGCGACTGCACCTTCAGTGGCTGTTCTGAACTGACCTCCGTCAAAATCCCAGACACTGTTACGACAATAGGCGATGGAGCCTTCTTTAACTGCTCAAAACTGACATCTATCACAATCCCCGATTCTGTTGTAAAAATCGGGTTTAATTCTTTCTTTGGTTGCTCCGAACTAACATCTATCACAATTCCAAAATCCGTCATTTCTATAGATGAATATGCTTTCAATGGCTGTGCCAAGCTGTCCAGTATAACCTTTGATGCTGTAAACTGTACCTACAAAGGTTATAATTCTGCCTTCAAAGGTTGTACTAATTTAACAACGTTGATTATTGGAGCAGAAGTTGAAATAATCCCAAGCAACATTTTCAAGTATTGTTCAGCGCTGAAATCTGTAACAATCCCCGATTCGGTTAAGACTATCGGCAGCGGCGCATTCGCACAATGTACAGGACTAATTTCCATATCCATTCCAAATAATGTTACGACTATTGGAGATGGAGCATTCTACGGCTGCTCAGGGATTACATCCATTACACTCCCAAACTCCGTTACTGATATAGGTAAGTATGCTTTTCACGGTTGTTCAAGACTAACTTCCGTAACAATTCCAAGCTCAGTATCAACTATCGGCTACGGCGCTTTCGAGAATTGTTCGAATCTATCCACAGTGACTTTTAACGCCATAAACTGCAACATACGCTCTGGTTTCTCTATCTTCGATGGCTGTAAATTGGAATCAACAACGTTCGGGGAGAAAGTTGAGATAATTCCAAACAATGCATTTAGAGGATGTACAGAGCTAACCCATATTTGCATTCCAGACTCTACACACACAATCGGAGATGGTGCGTTTTCTCGATGCTCAGGGCTGACTTCCATTGCAATTCCAAACACCGTTACCATTATTGGTAAGGATGCATTCTATGGCTGCTCTAGTTTAACATCTGTGATAGTTCCTGATTCGATTACAACTATATGCGGTTTTTCCGAATGTTCTAGCTTAAAATCAATAACAATTCCACACACAGTTACTGTTATCGGCGACAACGCTTTCTCTGGTTGTTCAGGGCTAACTTCTGTCGCAATACCCAATTCTGTTTCGACAATTGGGAACGAGGCTTTCTCTGGCTGTTCAGGGCTGACTTCTGTCGCAATCCCCAATTCTGTTTCGACAATTGGGAACGGGGCTTTCTCTGGTTGTTCAGGGCTGACTTCTGTCACAATCCCCAATTCTGTTACAACAATCGGAGACAGTGCTTTCCTTGACTGTTCATGTCTGAAATCGGTGACGATTCCTAACACAGTTAAAAAAATTGGTGACTGCACATTTTCCGGTTGTTCTATACTGAAATCAGTAACAATTCCCAATACAGTTATAGCTATCGGTTTCAGCGCTTTTTCTAGATGTTCAGGACTGGAATCAGTGATACTACCCAACTCCGTCAAGAAAATTGGCGGCTGGGCATTTGGAGAATGTACGAGGTTGTCGTCCATTATAATACCCAACCTCGTTACAGCTATCGGTGAAGATGCTTTCCTCGGTTGTTCAAGACTAACTTCCGTAACAATTCCAAGCTCAGTTACATCTATCGGATGGAGTGCATTCTCCAATTGTTCTGAACTCGCGACTATTACATGCTTAGCCATCGAGTCACCAGACTGCGCTTCAGACGCCTACAATGGTGTAGACAAAAGCAAATGCAGATTAATCGTCCCAAAAGAATCTATAGACCGCTACAAGAGCGACTGGGTATGGAGACACTTCACGCATATCTCGGCTATAGAGGATATGGACGAGGAGGAGTGATGCGGACGCGCCCCGGCTTTTGGTGGAAGTCGGGGCGCGTTCGTGTATGTGGGGGATGATGTGTTTACTTGACGGTGGGGAAGGGCATGGTGTGGGTAGCGGCGTAGGCAGGGTCGAAGATCATGTTGAGGATGTGGGCAAGGCGCAGGCCGCCGCGCAGCAACTGTTTTTCGATGATGGGAGCGGCCCATGCGACATCGTTGTAGGAGAGCTTGGTGCCTTCGGGATATTTTTTGTAAATATCAGCGGCATAAGCCATTGTCTGCTTGGCCCAGTCGTCGAGAGTACCGGCAATGACAGCGGCTTGCTCATCAGCGGACAGGCGGTCGAGTTGCTGCTGCCACTCGGTGTAGCTCCATTTGTGAGCGCCGTCTACCAAGGCATTATCCCAAATGGAATGCAACTTGTTGTCGCGGCCGAAGTACTTGATCGTAATGCGGTTGCCGCCGAGGTCGGTGGCATGTCCCAAATGCAAGGGCTGATGCAGATCGCCCACCACATGCACCAATATCTTGAGCGCCAAAGCCGGATCGGGGCACTTAGTGACGCCGGTAAGGCTCTCGATTTGGCCGCGTATTGCAGTAACGGCATCGCCGGAGGGATTGGCCGGAGCTTCTTCATAGCGCACACCCTCATCGATGTTCTTATAATGCCAAGTCTTGGTATATGCATACGGCTGCGTATGGCTGGCGTTGTCCAGCCAGTTAGCCCAATAAACAATGGACCTGCCGTTGAGAATATCGTTGATGGCGGCGGTCGTTGTGGGCGTCAGATGCTGCTCGGCGATATACGCGGTCACATCGTGGCCTTTTTGTCCCCAGCCAAAAGCGGCGGAGATGCTGAAAATGATAGCCGAAGCGCTAAAAAGCAATTTCTTAAGATTCATAGTAATAATTATAATTTTTTTTGTGATTATTGTTCCGGTTTGCCGGTACGCGGCAGGCGTATGGAGAAGGTTGTGCCCACTCCGGGAGTGGAAGCGCTCACATATATGCGTCCGTGGTGGTATTGCTCGATGATGCGCTTTGCCAGCGCAAGTCCCAGTCCCCAGCCGCGGCGCTTGGTAGTATATCCCGGATTGAAAACAGTCTTGAAATTTTTGCGTGGGATGCCGCGACCCGTATCGGCCACGTCCACCACTACATCGCCATGGTCTCCGGGTCGGCAAGTAACGCTGATTGCCCCATGTCCGTCCATAGCGTCTACGGCATTCTTAATCAAGTTTTCCATAACCCATTCGAGCAACGGTGCGCACGCGCTGACGGGCATGGACACCGGGGCATATTCGGCCGTAAGGCTGATACGTCCGCTGACACGCGTCGCCATATAGGACACAGCACTGCGCACAATGTCGGCGGCATCGGCAGGTTCCATTTTCGGTTCCGAGCCAATCTTGCCGAAACGCGACGCTATAGTTTCCAGGCGTTTGACATCCTTGTCCATCTCGCCTACAGTATCGGCATCCACGCCCATCTCGGGCAGCAGCTCCATCCATGCCATCAGCGACGAAATGGGCGTGCCCAGTTGGTGAGCTGTTTCCTTCGAAAGGCCCACCCACACCTTATTTTGCTCGGCTTTTTTGATCGAAAGCACCGCATAATATACTATCAGCAGGAATATTATCATCACCACCACCTGAATATACGGATAGTAGCTCAGACGCTTGAGTAGTGTAGAGTCTTCGTAATACAGATGCTGATTTTCGCCCGGCGCGATGGCTATATCTATGACGTTCGGGCCGTGCGACAGTGCCTCGAGCCGTCCGTGCAGATACTCGGCATTGCGCGGCGACAGGGCCAACGGATTGAGCGTATCTACCGGTTCGGGCAGGTCGAAGTTGCGGTGGTTGAGTATATTGCCGGCGTCATCGGTCAGCAGCACCGGAATGGTCGTATTGCTTTCGATTATACGCAACAGGAAGTCGATATCTATCATCGGCGGCGCCGGAGAGCCGGAGCCGTCTTCATCCTGAGCCGTCATCTGCTCGACGGCGCTGAACTGGTTAATAATTTCCTTGGTTGCATCGGCCCAAATCTCCATACGCTGCCGCTCTTGCACGGCAAGGTCCTTGACAAGATTATTGGACACATACAAGAACAGCGCCACGACAATGGCGGCTGTCAGCAAGAACGCAATCTTGCCATAGCGGCGTATATCGTATATATTGGACAAATGCTTCATAAGCGACTATTGCAATAATAGGTATGACAGCGACAGCAGGGCCAGCAGCACGGATAATCCCTTGGCTACACCGCGACGCATACACAAAGCCGCCAGGGACACGACCGTTGGAACGGCGTATGCCACGACGGCCTGCTTGTCCACATAATAAGCCATGGAATACAGCCGCTTGTCGTCGATGGCGCAAAGTGCGACAACGGCCAATATACACAACAACAGAATATTAGCCAAAACGGCCCATACACTATGCCTGCGCCGAGGTTGCGGAATAATTGCCGTATGCTCGGCATCGCTGAACGATGCGAAGAATTCGGCGACAGATGGTGTGCGGCGCGTCATATCGTAAGCCATAGCACGCGCTATGGCCGCATTGGCATACGGCGGGATGGTCGGCACGCTGATACTTTCGGGATGGTCAAATATCTGCTCGGGGCGCGGCGGGGTGTTGCCCGTGAGCATCTTGACCGCCGTGGCCGCCAACGAATACACATCGCTGCGTACGCCAGGCTCGGCACCGCGCGCACTCGTATACTGCTCCGGAGCGGCATATCCGTGGCTGACGGCTGCCACCGTCCGGTCGTTGTCCGAGACCAATCCCGATGGCCCGACACTGCGCGACAATCCGAAGTCTATCAGTACAATACGCCCATCGTTTCCTAATATTATATTATCCGGTTTGACGTCCAAATGTACTATGCCGTGACTATGCAAGTACGACAATGCCGAGGACATTTGGCTAAGGACATCCACCGTGGCGGCATAGTCCAAGACATGACGCCGTACAATTTCTTTGAGATTTCGTCCGCTTACCCGTTCCATTACCATATACGCCGTGCCATTGGCGCGGAAAGTGTCATACACGCGTACGATGGAAGGATGATGGCATCGTGCGATATTATTACTCTCGCTGATAAAGCGTTCGCGCAATTTTGCCACCATATCTATATTGGACAGGTCGTCCACAATGAGCATCCCGGTGGCAGAATCGCGGCGACAGAGATCCGAGGGGAACATCTCCTTGACAGCAAAGATATTACCCTCTACATCATCTGCCGCATACGTTATGCCGAATCCACCTGTCCCGAGTACGCTCCTTATGGTGTATACATGGTTGTCGGCGCCGTGCAACGTCGTACCCTCGGGAAGTGCATCATCGTCATCAAACATTGCGTATCAATACGTTAGTGTAATAGTATGGTATCGGATGCTCGTCGCACGTGCATCGGCTGACGGCTTATAGTAAGGCGATATAGGTGCTTGCCCATCACAAAAGTGTCGCCGTCGGTAAGTCGCACCATCGTCCCTTCGGGCAGGCGCACCTCGTTGACAAAAGTGCCGTTGGCGCTACCGGCGTCACGCAACAGCACCTCCGTACCGGCAGCCACACTGCGCACGGTAATTACCACTTGGCATCGGCTCATGTAATGCTCAGGATCGTCAAACAGAATTTGGGCACGTGGCGTAGCGGTGCGGCGACCCACAGTATTGTCGCCGGGCAGGAGATTATGGCTCTCGCCGGTGTCAACATTTTCGAGCGTAACAACGGCCTCGTGCTGCTCGTGCAAACGCATAGTAGCCTGAGCCGAAGGCTTCTGTGACTGCGGCGGCAACGATGGCGACTGCAAAGGCGCTTGCACCGGCTGTCGTGTCGAGTCGGCAAGTACACGCGGGCGCAATTCGATGAAGTCGCGTACCTTGCCTCGCGTATGGCAGTGCGGACACTCTATGGGTGCGTCCTTGTAATTCGGAAAAACCTTAAAGGACAGCACCTTGGCGCAATCCTTATTGGGACAGCGCACATATGCTTTTGTCGGGTCTGGCGTCACTGTCTTGGGGTGTGTATAATACTGTTATACAAAGTCGGAAACATCGGCGTTGTTATCAAAGTCGGACATATCCATGTCGTTGTTGGAGAAGTCCTGATCATAACCAATCGAAGGATTGGCTTGGGCGATATCATTGGAGGCATATTGGTCGGCTGTGACCGTAGCGCCTTGGCTCTGCACGCTGCCTTGTATATCGCCAACGGTGATATTGTATTCGGAGATGTTGTGCATCTCGTCCTCGGATATTTGGCCGTCGCCATTGTCATCGTGCACAAGAACATCCATCACCTGATCATTGTCTATGTCCACAAGCATTGCATGCTCGCCGTTAATGTCAATTGCTGCGATATTGATTTGGCTGCCGTCCTCGCCCTGTACGGATTCAAGACCAAGTATGCGTACATCGTCATCGTCTACTGTGTCTACCTGCACCATATCGTGCTGCACATTTTCGCTTTGACCGTCGTGCGTATACTTATCCGTGGTCTCGTCCATGACGGAGTGGTCGGCATGGGCTGCTCCAGTATTGGCAGAGGCCTCGTTATGACTGCCTCGTATGGCTGCGATCTCAAAATCGTGTCTTTCCTGAGCGCTCATTCCGTCCCATTCGTTCTTGTAATAGGTCCCGTAAACCCGACCGTGCCACTCGAAGGCGCCACCGGCACCTACTTCGGCACGCGCCGCAGCAAAAGCTTGCGAAAACGACATATTATCGTTAACCCCTGTAGCTATAGGCGGCAATCCGGATTCTGTCTCAGCAGTAGCCGCTGCGGCTTGTCCTTCAATCGCGGAGGCTTCGGCGGCACGCATTGCATCTTCGGTCGTATCCGCCGACAATACAGGATCATTTTCAGAGACCACATAAGCCGGATCTACAGCCTCGGTAATATTGTCTCGGGTGTCAGCTCCGTCCATCATTCCGGGGGCGGCGGACACGCTGTCCGTAGCGGCAACGTTACCCGTTGCCAAATTCTCTTTGAAGGAGGATGTATCGTTGTTCATCTTGCTAAACGTTTTATACGGTTGTATATAGGCATTGTCTTGTCTGTGGCGTATCATTTCGCACACGCACACTGCAAAGGTAGTATAAACCGCGGCCGCATGTCAAGCATCGGCACGCATAAAGGACGAAATACCACGTTAAAATGACAAAACGTCGCAGCTCTTCACTGCAAAGATACATACTATTGCCGAAACAGACAAACCCTTAAAACGCAACGTATCCATTGACCCGTTACTTGGAGCCGGACAACATCGGATCAGGCATGCGGTGAGGGCTGCGCACCCATCGTGCCACCGCAACGACGCGTGGAACAAAGCGCCGCAAAACCGTCCTATATCGCCATGCAAGAGCCAGCGCCGTAAGGGCTACACCTACAAGAGCCAGATAGCCATAACACTCCTTGAGCGCAAGCATCAAATGCTGACTTGCAGCCATCCGTTCGGCATGGAACCGTGCCAATCGGAGGAAACAGACACCGCGGCATACTCGGCATGACCGAAATCTTCCGCCAAAGTATGGCACAAGTGTTATATAAAACAATAGGGCAAACCGTGCCGCGACATCAATCGCAGCACAATCATACCAAAACAAAGTTATTCATTGCAAAGTGTTCCAGAAAGCGACCTCACTCACGGGAGTCTCGCCTCTCATACTTTTTTACCACAAAAAAAGGGAACAAAGCGCTCTTTTTTATTCTGTTGCTCAGAGCACCATGTAAATTTTCCGTATGCAGGCATCCGGCGTGCATATACTCATTCTCTCCGGCTATCAGCATTACGCTATATTGCGCCAATGCGTCACCGATTGACGCGGCATAGTTACTCATTTTTTCGATACAAAAGCCTTTAATATCTTAACAGCGCTAAACATTATTTGCCGTATGGGCATTTATGCGTACATTTGCGCCATCAAAATCGACAAAACCATACACTTATGACGAAATCTGTCAACCGCATAGTTGCAACGCTGCTGTACGTAGCCGCGATAGTGACGTGTGCAAGCGCTCGCATGGTCGACCACGAACCGGTCGGTGTAATACCTTTCTCTATTGCGGAGGATAATCGTATATATGTCACCGCCTTTGTCAACGGCTCGGACTCACTTAACTTCCTCGTCGACACAGGCGCTTCGTCAATCGTTTTGAACACAAATTCACCTAAGCTCAAGGGATTTATACACGAAGGCGAAACTACCCAAAACTTAGGATCTACCGGCGAAAACGACATCGAATACAGCAACGACAACTCGGTCGATATAGGCACAATCCACTATGACAAAGCCGGATGTGCGCATATCCCCTATCCACCCGAGTATTGGGACGGCGTTTTCGGTCTGAACGGGTTGGCCGCATTCAACATCGAAATCAATTACGATGACTTCAAAATATATTGCTATGCCAAAGAGCCCTTGGAAATTAACGATCTCAGGCATACTGTATCGATTCCCTTCATCTACAAATACAACGTACCATTCATCAAGCTGCCTGTTAGGATTAACGGAATACTTCATAACCTTACGCTTGAAGTAGACACCGGCTCGGACCGCGTCATCGACCTGAACACGCCTTTCGTAAACAAGCATCGGCTCCTTGGCACACAGAAGCCTTTTGCCATTTCGCACATAGCAAGCTCGGATGGCGGAAGCGGAGAGCTGAAGAACGTGTTTTTTGACGAAGTTATCGTCGGCCCGTTCATAATGCCGAAGGTCGCAGGAGCATTCTCGACACTTACCGCCGGGATGCAAAGCAAGGAAGACATCGATGGAATGATCGGCAACAATTTCTTGAAGCGGTTCAACATGCTTATCGACTTCAAAAGCGACATATTGCACTTACAGCCTAACAACTTCTACTACACACCTTTTTACGACTTCTTGGTGAAATAGCATCCGCTGCTCGAGACGGTAATACAACACCGACAATAGGGCCGGCCCAACTGCGATATGAACAAAAATCGTTATATTTGCCGTATGAATACCGTCAAGGAAATACGCGAAGGCATTGTCCGCAGCCTGACGCCGCACGTTGGCAAAGACGAGGCGGAAGCCATGGCTCGCATCATACTTGAAGATGCCGCCGGAGTGTCGCGCACTGCCGCCATTATCGATCCGGGACGCTTACTCGAAGACGCCACGGTGGCGCGCATCAGTGCCATAGTCGGGCGTGTGGCCGATGGCGAGCCGCTGCAATATGTCTTGGGCGAGGCCGTGTTTATGGGTATGCGCCTGCGCGTGACGCCGCACACCCTGATACCGCGCCCCGAGACTGCCGGGCTGGTGGACATTATCACCGACGAGTATTCCGGAGCCAAAGACCTGCAAATCATTGACATCGGCACCGGAAGCGGATGTATCGCCATCGCCTTGGCACGCGCCCTGCCCTATTGTGCCGTAACGGCCGCCGACATCAGCTCCGAAGCGCTCGCCGTGGCCTCGTACAATGCCTCAGCCCTCGGCACATCCAATGTCAAGTGTATCCGATTGGATGCCTTACACCTCCCGATGCCGGCAGCGCCACTATACGACATCATAGTCAGCAATCCGCCGTACGTCACCGTCGCCGAGAAGGCGGATATGGACCGACGCGTGCTGGACTACGAACCGGGCACGGCTCTATTTGTCCCCGATGATGACCCGTTGCGCTTTTATCGCGCCATCGCCGTTTATGCGCAATCAGCGCTACGCCCCGGCGGTTCGCTGTATTTTGAAATCAATCCCCTGTATGCCACCGATATGGAACAGATGCTGCGCTCTCTCGCCTTTGAAGACGTGGACATCCGTCGTGATTACAGGGGTAAAAAACGTTATGCCGCATGCCTTTGTCCCGAAAAATAGTCACTTCGGAAAAAGCTCTGGCACGCCTCGAGGAGCTGTGTGTCCGCGGCGAGCGTTGCGAAAGCGAATTGCGCACAAAACTGCGGACATGGCAAATCGCCTCCTCCGATGCCGACGCCGTCATCGACAGCCTGCGGCGACGTCGTTTCTTTGACGATGCTCGCTTTGCTCATGCCTTCGTAACCGACAAGGTGCGCTTTGCACGCTGGGGACGCATCAAAATAGCTATGGCTCTACGCTACAAGCGCATAGGCAGCGACATCATAGCCGAAGCTTTGACCGAAATTGACGAACGAGCCTATATCGAGGCTTTGGAAGCGGTCATCGCCGCCGCCGTCCGCCGCATAGGCGATGACGCAGCACATACCTACGAAGGCCGCACCCGCATATTCCGTGCCGCCGTCAGCCGCGGCTTCGAAAGCGATATATCGGCCGCCACCATTCGCCGCCATTTGGCCGACAGGCACGACTAATCTCTATTAAAGAAAATCTGCTCGTTATTGCTTGATATTAGAAGCTTCAAGTTCCAGAAGCTTCATTTTGGCCGCAAGACCGCCGGCAAATCCGGTAAGCGAACCGTCGCTGCCTATCACTCGATGGCACGGCACAATGATAGATATTGGATTGGCTCCAACGGCAGCAGCTACAGCCTGAAATCCAAGCGGGCATCCTACAGCTCGCGCCACAGCGCCATATGACATCGTCATCCCGTATGGTATCGTTGTCAAGGCATCCCAGACACGATGCCTGAACGGAGTCCCCACGGCGCCAAGCCTCAAATCGAAAGCCATACGCTTCGATGCAAAATATTGGTCCAACTGAGACACTACTTCGGTCATGGCCGATGATTCCCGATCCGCGACAATCGGTCCGACTGTCGCAATAAGTTTGCGCATATTCCAATCGTAATGCCTGTTATCTATCCAGTCGCATAGGCACAAAGCCCCGGTAATGCTATCGACGCCAAGCATCAATTCGCCTACGGGCGAGATGTATCGGCGCGTACACAGCATCAATAATCATCATCAAAGAAATCACTCGACGAAGATTCGAAGCTGTCATAGCCACCTATGCCGCCGTAGTCGTCATGATCGTCCATCAAACTGTCATGGTGCGTGGAATGCCACGGAAAACCATCGTTCATGCTATTATGGTAACCTCCTATGGGAGGAATCACACTATTGTCATTGTGGTGGCAGCGGTGGTCTCCAAACAGCCAGTCAAAGATGATTAAATCTCTAAAAAAACTCCAAAGTGACATATTTGCTTTGATTATGTATTTACGTACGATGCATTAGGCACGTCTTTATCACCGCAAATATACACATTTTCGAGCATTTGCACAATACAAGCCCGATTTTTTCGGATTATATTACTCATGCGACGCCACCATATGGTGCGAACAGAATACTCGAGGAGTCTTAACCGCAATCGGGTATCACCAAGGCACAAGGCAAGCCCGGCCGAAGACTACTTCTGAGACGTTAACGCCTCGTCTATGGCACGAGACAATTGATCCGGGCAACTGGTACCCTTAACTCCGCATTGGATGCCATGAAGGCGACGCGAGACTTCGCGTGCGTCCATGCCTTCTATCAAAGAAGACAAGCCGCTGAGATTGCCCATGCAGCCGCCTGTAAATTGCAAGTCATGTATACGCCCATCCTCGATAGAGAACTCGATATTACGCGAACATGTGCCGTGCGGTGTGTATGTATATTTCTGTTTCATTGTATCGTAGCGTTTGTTTACATTTCAAAAAAAGCACCCGAGAAATACCGGGTCAAGCCGAAATACCCCTATCTAACGCACCGCATCGGCCGAAGCACGCCGCGGTACATCCGCAAACAAAAAAGGTCGCCGACGTGGGTGGGATGTGTGGTGTCGGCGACCATACCGAAGGTGTCTCGCGACACGTTTCGAGTTGGGGATGATGGATGTGTGCTCGAAGTGGGACTCGAACCCACACAGCCGGTAATGGCCAAGGGATTTTAAGTCCCTCGTGTCTACCATTCCACCATTCGAGCGTATATCAATGTACTGCCGTCCCTTTCGTTACGGCCTCGCAAAGGTAGGCATTTTATTCCACTCCGCCAAACACCCTCTCACAAAAAAAACACATGTAGAGTCAAGTGGCAAGTGCAAAATTAATGAATCATATTGTAGAACTCAATTTTTGGAGTAGAAAAGTCTAATTTTTTCTTAGGCCTATCGTTTATCAGATACTGAACCTTGTTCAACTCTTGCTGTGATATCTTTCTGAAATCAGTGCCCTTAGGGAAAAACTCACGGAAGATTTTATTGGCGTTTTAGCTTGAATCGCATTCAAAGTGGTCGTTACGCAGTTGTTGTTCACTACATTGTATTCGTCTATTACAATCCCTTTACCGATATTTTTTACGTCACGTTTGTTTGACGGATCAGCGGATTTTTCTTGTAGAATATTGTCAAAATAAGCGTTTATCTCAGCGTCCTTATCTTGCTCGAAAGTAAATGCATTCAGACCAAATCGTTTGTCTTCATCGTTGATGAATCTTTGTGCATCATTGCCTTTTAATCTTATAAGGATACCTTCGCCGGCCGTAGAACCAACCGAAGGGATATTTTTCCAGGTATTGCCATATCTGCCATATGTGTACACCGTTAAGGATGCTCCTTCACCTGTTGACAGAAAAACGTGTCCCCAACTATTTGTTTCAATGTACACAATGGGACGTTCGCCGGTTGGGGCGGTGAAGCGAAGGGGGTTGGCGGCGCAGTGGGTGTAGGGGGAGAAGGATGGGTAGTCGGCGGACTTGGGGTCGGGGGTGGTGAAGCGGTCAAGGATGGCATCGTGCCAACGGGCGATATTGTCGTGCCAGCCCAGCCCGGCGAAGTTGCTCCAGCGGTTGCCGATATGGGCGCGGTCACTCACGCGCTCGGTCCCGAACAGCTGCACGGGCAGCCCCGACGGATAGAACATCGTGTATACTATATTATTCGTTATCATCCTCGCTAATACTAATTTCAGTTATTATTCCATTCTCAACCATGACATATACATCGGATTGTAAGGGCGGCAACGATAAGACAGCATTATGTTGCTTGCATTTGGCCTTACTGTTGTGTTTTTTTCTAGGTGACAATAGACCCGGAATGAGGATGACCTTTATGCCTTTATTATAACTACAGATCCCGAAAAAGCTGAGCGCATCTTTTACGGACATCCCGACAGTCATATTGTATATGCTCAGACGATTGCTGCGTATTCGCGCTGATGAGATATCGCAATCTTCATCCGGAATGTTTTTGACATACTCTATAGTGTCTTCGCCAAGTGTTGCGATAAGTGAAATGGGCGCATTGTCTACCATGGTGTTGTCAGCATCTACAAAGACATCGAAGCCTTGCTCGTGATATTTACGTATTGCATCATACCAATTTATAGAGCTTTCGTGGTATGTTCCTTCAACTATGGGGTTAATCACGAGAGTATCTCCGCATTGGTACACCATACACGTAATTGCATCACTATTTGATGCCTCGACATTTGGCAATGCGGTGAGCAAACTAATAATTAGGATTATACGTGTAATCATTTTGCCGGATATAATAGTTCGTAAATCTCGGTCGGTAAAGTGTCTTGCATAACTATTTTGGTTATTCGACCTCTGAAAATTTCATATTCCGTGTATAGGGGGATTAGGCTTCTTTTGCGAACTAAGTTACTACTTTTTACATCAGTAGTCCTGATTACTACCAATCTATCAATTTGGGGAATGTTTAATTTAAGTCGGCCACAAATATTCTTTTCGGTCATACCAATGTCGAATAATCCGGCGTGCCATTTCGGATTTGCAAATGAGCCATCTTTTATTCGATAAATATCTTTTGACAATGTCTCGACATAGCGTATTGAGTCGCCGACATTTTTGTATAAATACGTTGTCATCGAGGGTGTTTCGGCTATAGTCTTCACTACATGACATGAGTCATAATTGCAATCTACAAGCGTCAATAGTCTCTGTTGGCTTGCATGGTCATATCGATCATCCACTGAAAATCCCTTTGAATTAAACATCTTGATAATATCGATATACTCGAAAGGCCCGGAATAAATGCCTTGAAATACAGACGCGTCATCTTCGATGTTTACAACTGAATCATTGACAATAACCATAATATCAGCCGTATTCGCCGAAGCCGTACAAACTATTGATGTAGTAACTATAAATGAAAATATTATCCTTTGTACATGCATATTTACAGAGTCTTTAGAATTAATACAAATTTTATCGGCGAGAGGAATGTTGACCCTTCGCGGATTTTGGATTTGCTGCCTGGCACTTTATAGTTTTTATGACCTGATGCTCCCAATGATTGTCTATCCCGGCATATTCATACACAACTTTCCCGGCGCTCCATTCGATACGCTCGAGCCTTTTCGAGTAATATACGGTTGTTCCACATGAGTGAGCGTCAGAAACAATGGAGTGGTCAAATTCTCGATTAAGCGAATAATTTCTTGTGTCCGAACCGGATTCTCGCCATTTAGTCGGCGTTTTATCGCTATAAACGAACCTGACTTCGTTGCCACAGGGGTCGGAAACCTTGCTGAGGTGCCATGCCGAGGTGTATAATACAGAATCAAGAGTTCGCGTCAACTCCGGAGGTCTGTAGTAGTATTCATATCGGGTCTTTTCGTTGGTCCCAAATGTGTATTTTATGCCGGATGCGTCTTTTACAACAAATTTGGATGGGTATGAGGTTGAGGCTTGCTGTGCATCAATTTTTATCGGGGTCGAAGATGACATAACTATACGCTTATTGTCATCGTAAGCAAAAGAAGCAGACAACCCGAGGCCGGACAGCCGTATCGGTATGCTAATGCTACCGGCCTTTATCGTAAACAAATCATACGATATATTCGGCACCCCCGAAAAATAGTCCACGGGAATCTCTTGATACTGCATTAAAGTGGCTACATCAGGCGACGGCGGCACGATAGAGTAGTCTTTCGGGCCATAATATGTGTCAGCTATTGCAGATAATGACGACATCATAGCAATGATTATAGTACCTATGACATACCTACAGGTGGTGGAACAACTTGCTCGATGTCTCATGGTGAGGTTATATCGGTATGAGGTTATAATGGTTGAAAAATTTGCCTAACGCGACAAAGTTACGTTTTTTTTTGATAAGTGAAAAAAATGTTATGGGGATTTTTTCTGACGGCGGCGGTTTTTCACTCTGCCCAAATTGTTGTATTTTTGCAGTAATGAATAGGGGACGTTGGCCGGAGGTGTCGCCGCCCCATGAAACAAGAAAAACTCGCACAATGAAAATACTGTCTAACAACGATATAAAAGAGATAGAGAAATATACCATCGACAACGATGGCGTGACCTCGGTCCAGCTGGTGGAGCGTGCAGCACGCGCCATCGCCGACGAAGTGGCCGGGTATTGCAGCGACAGCACCCCTCTGATGGTGTTCGCAGGATGGGGGAAAAATGGTGCGGACGCCCTCGAAACTGCCCGTCTGCTGGCCTCCCGTGGATATGCTCCGGAGGTTTACCTCTTCAACATCGGAGGCAATCGATTGTGCCCCGAATGCAAGCTGATGCGCGATCGCTTGGCCGCGTGCGAAGCTTCGCACACACTGCACGAGGTGACCGGCGAAACGCCTTTCACCTTCCCCGAACCCCCGGCGGACACAATCATCATCGACGGGATTTTTGGCAGCGGACTCAACCGCCCCATGCCGAGGCCATTCCAGCTTTTGGCTCAAAATCTCAACTGCAGCGGAGCTTTCATCATCTCCATAGACCTTCCCTCGGGATTGCTCGATGGTTTCAACGGCGATACGCCACGAAACGACATGGTGCACGCCGGGCTGACCTTAGCCCTGGGAGCACCGCGTCTATCTTTCTTCATCGAGGACAATGCCGTGGCCGTAGGACAATGGAAGTTGCTCGACATCGGCCTCAACAGTACAGCCGTGCGTAATGCCCCCCTCTCTTACTGGATGGTGCAAGGCAAGGACGTACGACGCTACCTACGACCGCGCGACCCGTGGTCCAATAAGAGCAACTACGGCGATGCACTCATTGCCGGCGGAAGCCACGGCATGGGCGGCGCCGCCGTCTTGGCGGCTCGCGGATGCCTGCGTTCCGGTGCCGGGAAGGTCACCGTCTACGGCCCCCAAAGCCTCTATAACACCGTACAATGTGCCGTGCCTTCGGCCATGATGCGTGCCGACAGCGGCCGGGAACACCTTACCGATATCCCGCACGAATCGCATTACAGTGCCTTCGGCATAGGCCCGGGACTCGATGTCAACGATGATACGGCCGAAGCCGTGGGCCGTTTTCTAAAGACAATGAGCGCCGCTCCACGCCCCGTGGTGGTGGACGCCGGAGCACTGGGATGCATCGCCGCACGTCCGGCCATGCTGGAGTACCTGCCGATGATGTCCATACTCACTCCGCACATCGGCGAATTTGACCGTATCTTCGGCAAACAGTTTTCGCACGAGGCAAGGCTGAAAAAGGCCATTGAAATAGCAAAATACTACCAAATCATCATAGTACTCAAAGGCCGATACACAGCCATAATACGCCCCGACGAAAAGGTGTTTTTCAACACCTCGGGCACACCGGCTATGGCTACACCCGGCAGCGGAGACGTCCTCACCGGCATTATGACCGGCTTCCTGGCCCAAGGCTTCAAGCCTGAAATGGCAGCATTCCTGGCGTGCTACATCCACGGCATTGCCGGAGAAATAGCAGCCGAGAACCATGGCGAATATGGTGTTACGGCCGAAGATATAGCCGCCAACGTCGGACGCGCCATAGCGCTTGTAGCCAACGCCGAATAATCCTTTACAGACATTACATCACCCGACAATAGTAAGACTTATGCACAACTTACGCACAGCTATCACGTCCATGGCGATATGCGCCGCCCTTGTCACGGCTGCACAGACCACACGCAGCTTCACCGCCGACAAAACCAACGAATACGCACTGGTATACAGCCTTCCGCGCACCGTCCTCGACATCACCATAGAGACCGTGCACACGGCGACACTCCCCGGCGAATTCAGCAATTACGCCAAACGCTATCTGAGCATCACCGATGCCATCACCACCCCATCCAATAGCGTGCGCGTCAAAAGCGTCACCATAATTCCGCGCGGTATACCCGGAGGCGCCGACAGCCGCTGGCAAGTACAGTTTAAAAACGGCAGCGCTGCCTCAATGCTGCTCACCGAAACCGGAATACCCCTGGCGGTGAACACCGACAGCATCGCCTCTACAAATGCCGTGACCCTACCCGTGGCCGTGGATGCAGCGCCCACCCCACTGGAAAGTGATGCGGCACGTCAAGCCGTTACGCAAGACATGACGCGCAGCTCATCCATATCCAAAAAGGCTGAATTGGCCGCCCAACGCATCTTCGAACTGCGCGAGACACGCTCGGACCTACTCAGTGGCAATGCCGACAACCCGCCGGCCGATGGCAAGGCCATGCAATTGGTTCTGGACAACCTCGCGGCGCAGGAAGCCGCTCTAACTGCAATGTTTGCCGGCACGACACAGACGTACACACGCGTGACCACTCTCACATATACACCCGGCACAGCGGAGAGTCGCGAAATTCTGGCTCGGGTATCGCCCACCGAAGGCATAGTACCTGCCGATGACCTCAGCGGCGCCCCAATATACATATCGCTGACAAATATCGCTAAGGCCGAGATGCCAGTCACCGAAAAAGGCGAACCGAAGCGCTTCCCTAAAGGCGGATTGGCTTACACCATACCCGGCACAGCATCGGTCACCCTGACGTACGACGGAGCTACCATCACACACAAAGACCTGACACTGGCACAATTGGGCGTAGTCTTCGGAATCAATCCCGCCCTATTTAGCGACAAGAAAGCCCCCGCATACGCGACTTTCGACCCCACGACCGGAGCCATCACGGCATTAGGCGCCATAGAGTGACACCCGTATATTTGAGAGTATGAAGCAACACGCCTATATCTGTATAGATTGGCTCGCGATGACTTCTACAATTAAGGCTCGTACACATCGGCATACCCCAAAAATTATCTGTTTTTTTGGAAAACAAAAAAAAATTAGACTAATTCCAAAATTATTTTCATTCCACTATTGCATATTTCAACAAAGGTGCGTAACTTTGCGCTGTACAAACGGCCGTCATAAACGGCCGAAGCACAAAATCCTCACATACAAATCTTTATCAAGTCATCAAAAAAAGCACGATTATGAAAAAGAAATTTATCTGCACCGTATGCGGATACGTATACGAAGGCACCGAAGCTCCTGAAAAATGCCCGCTGTGCGGCGCTCCTGCCTCCAAATTCAAAGAGATGGAAGAAACCGGCGCACTCGAATTTGTCACCGAACACGAAATCGGCATCGCCGCTGACACCGACGAACAAATGAAAACAGACCTGCGTACACACTTCAACGGCGAATGCTGCGAAGTGGGCATGTACCTGGCCATGTCGCGTCAGGCCGACCGCGAAGGTTATCCCGAAATTGCCGAAGCCTTCAAGCGCTACGCTTTCGAAGAGGCCGAACATGCGTCCAAATTTGCCGAGCTACTCGGTGAAGTAGTTTGGGACACCAAGACCAACCTCGAAAAGCGTATGGCCGCCGAAGCAGGTGCCAACGCCGACAAGATGCGCATCGCTCGACGCGCCAAAGAACTCAACCTTGACGCCATCCACGACACCGTACACGAAATGGCTAAGGACGAAGCACGCCACGGCCAGGGTTTCCAAGGCCTGTACAATCGCTACTTCAAGAAGTAAGCGACAAAAATCCATACACACAGAGAGGACGCACTCCATTACGGAATGCGCCCTCTCTGTATTTTCGGCATCAATCAGTCCTCAGACTCGGACAAAGGCGGAACAGTATCGCGGATGGCACGTGGGAGGCCACGTACCACGCAGTTGTAGCTGTGTCGAATAAGGCTGCGCAACAATGGCGAAGGCACGGCAGCGGCCAGACCCACGTCGTTCCAATGGCGTTTATTCATATGCCATGCCGGACGTATGGCCTCATAGTGCTCGCGCAACTTCTCGGCATAATCCGGGTCGCATTTCAGAGACACACGCGTAGTGTCAACGAGATTCAGCATTGCAAAAATCTTTCCGCCCACGCGCAAGGTCACAACATCATCGCCGAACGGCATGTCCTCGGTCGCAAAAGGCAGCGACAAGCAGTATTCGTGCACTTCCAAAATATCCATGACAGATAGTGTTTTATATTGTTCAAAGCATTACTCATCGAAGGACATCTCCCCTCATTGAATCATCGCCGCCGATGCATCCGACTGATACGACGGGCAATGTCATTCAATAAAGGCCGATTGCCTTCCTCATCCAAGGCGAAAATCCGTATCTATCAGGACTTTGCCTCGTACCGAGACACCTAAGGCTCCCACATGTCATGAAGACCGAGGAGCCTTAGAGCGCTCTTTTCAGGGCCTGTGATGCGTTATGCGTTGTTACTTGACAAACTTCTTGACAATCACCGTGGCATTGTGGCCGCCGAAACCGAAGGAGTTGGACAAGGCCGCACGCACTTCGCGTTTCTGAGCCTCATTGAAGGTGAAATTGAGGTTGTAATCTATTTCGGGATCATCGTCACCTTCGGCGTGGTTGATTGTCGGGGGTACGACATCATCACGTACAGACAACAGCGAGAACATGGCCTCCATAGCGCCGGTAGCACCCAGGAGGTGTCCGGTCATGCTCTTGGTCGAAGAAATATTGAGACGATAAGCATCTTCGCCGAAAAGCTTAATGATGGCCTTAGCTTCGCTGATGTCACCGACACCGGTGCTGGTGCCGTGTACGTTGATGTAGTCGATATCTGCGGGTGTCATCCCTGCATCGTCGAGAGCGTTCTGCATAGACAGTATCGCACCCAAACCTTCGGGATGTGTCGCTGTGATATGGTATGCGTCCGCACTCATGCCGCCGCCGGCGACTTCGCCGTAAATCTTGGCGCCACGTGCCAGAGCGTGTTCCATTTCTTCAAGTATCAGTACCACCGAACCTTCTCCGATGACGAAGCCGTCACGCGAAGCCGAGAAGGGGCGCGAAGCCGTTTCGGGGCTGTCGTTGCGTGTCGACAGGGCATGCATCGAGTTGAAACCGCCCACGCCAGCGGGGAAGATGGCAGCCTCGGCACCGCCTGTAACCATAGCATCAGCCTTGCCCAGACGGATAAGGTTGAAAGCGTCGATAATGGCGTTGTTTGACGAGGCGCAGGCGCTGACCACACCATAGTTAGGGCCATGGTAACCGTATTCCATGGACACATGGCCGCTGGCGATATCCGCAATCATTTTGGGAATGAAGAACGGATTATACTGCGGGCCGTTTTGCTCGCCGTGAACTGCATAATATCCGGCTTCCTCCTCAAAGGTGTGCAGGCCGCCAATACCGGCAGCGATGATTACGCCTACGCGGTTTTTGTCTATAGCGCCTTCGGTCTCGATACCGGCATCAGCAACTGCCTGGCGAGCTGCATAGAGGGCATACTGGGCATACAGGTCAAGCTGGCGCAGTTTCTTGCGGTCAAAGTATTCGGCCGCATTGAAGTTCTTGACTTCGCAGGCAAATTTGGTCTTGAACTGCGATGCGTCAAAATGGGTGATGGGCGCGGCGCCGCTGACACCGGCCAACGCGGCACTCCAAGTGGTGTCTACGTCGTTACCTAAAGGAGTGATGGCTCCAAGTCCCGTAACTACTACTCTCTTGAGTTCCATGAAAGATTTATCGTATATGTACTGATTAGACTTTATATGACAAAAGTTGCCGCAAGTCCGGACCTATATCCCCGGAAAGTCGCGATGCTTTTGCTATTACCTGTCGGAGCATTACGCTCAAGGCAATGTCCGCAAGGTTGTGTGTTCTTGTTGTTACCGACCAAATGTACGCCCCGGACGTCGTGGGGCACCCGGGGCGACATAGGCGGTTATTTTGTGTCGAATGTGGTGACCGTCGTCAAACAGCTATTATTGAGCTGCTTCGATGTATTTGATGGCGTCGCCTACAGTCTGAATCTTCTCAGCTTCCTCATCGGGTATCTTGATGCCGAATTCCTTCTCAAACTCCATGATGAGGTCCACTGTGTCGAGCGAGTCTGCGCCCAGGTCTGTGGTGAATGCTGCTGCGGGGGTTACTTGGCTTTCGTCAACGCCGAGTTTGTCAACGATGATGGTCTTCACGCGATCTGCGATTTCTGACATAATCTTTTAGTGTTTAATTAGTAATGTTCTGTTTTAGCGGTGCAAAGTAAGCTAAAATATTCTAAATAACGAAATTTTTCGCTATTATAAACTGTGAAAAAATGTAAAAGACGTATCTAACGCCCTGAAATACGAGTTTCTTGGCCGATGCATTCTTTCGCAATCGTCTCGCCATTTCAGACAACTGTCATTGAGACTTTGCTCGCAGTTTCATTGCAGCTATGTTCATAGCTACTATCGCGGAGTGCACCGACCTCTATTTCGCTTTATATGCCATAGGTGTATCCGCGGCCTGCTAAGGCTCGCGAACATGCCTATGGCAATAGTGTCATTATCTTACTTGGCGGGGACTTCCCAGGTGTCGCCGGCGAGGATCATGTCGCGCAGGCAGGTGAAACCGTGGGCGGCTTTCACTTCGTCTACCTGTTGGCTGACAGCCGTCTCGTAGCTGGGGCTCTCGACATCGCGGATGACGCCGACAGCAAGGGGTAGCGTCATGCCGTCCATCATGGCCAGCTGCTGGTGCAGGAAGTTCGAGGGGGTGTGGGCGTCGTGTACCAGGACATCGTCCATGGTGTAGCCGTCTTGGCCGATAGTGACAGCCTTGAGCAGGAATCCATCGCGTACAAGACCCTTGTCGCCGTTGGCGCCGAAGATCATCTTCTGTCCGTGTACCAAGTGAATGGTGCGGTCGGCACGGACTGTGCGGTCGGTAATGGCGTTGTGGATGCCGTTATTGAAGATTACGCAGTTTTGCAGAATCTCGACCACCGAGGTGCCTTTGTGGCGTGCTGCGGCCACCATGACTTCCTGCGAGGTCTTGAGTTCGACATCAATACTGCGAGCAAAGAATGTTCCGCGAGCGCCGAACACCAGTTCGGCCGGGATAAACGGGTCTTCTGTCGTGCCGTAAGGCGATGACTTGGATACGAAACCGCGAGCACTCGTAGGCGAGTACTGTCCCTTGGTCAGACCATATATCTTATTATTGAACAGCACAATATTGATATCTATATTGCGTCGTACGGCGTGGATAAAGTGGTTGCCGCCGATAGCAAGTCCGTCGCCGTCACCCGAAATCTGCCATACGGTCATCTCGGGATTGGCAACCTTGAAGCCTGTCGCGATGGCGGCTGCACGTCCGTGGATGGTATGGAAACCATAGGTGTTCATGTAATAGGGCAGACGGGACGAGCATCCGATGCCGGAGATGACGGCAGTGCGGTAAGGCGGTACGCCGACTTCGGCCATGGCCTTGTGCAGGGTGTTGAGGATGGCGTGGTCGCCGCAGCCGGGGCACCAGCGCACGGCCTGGTCACTTTTGAAGTCCGCGGGTGTATATGCCGGGGTATTCTCTTGTGTTTGCATTATCTTATATGATTAAGTGGCTGGTGTGACTTATTTTTCTTTTGAAAGGTTGAGACGTACGCCATCAATGACTTCGCTGACAAGGAAGGGCTGACCTTGTATCTTGTTGATGCGCTCGATGCGTACATCGGGGAACTTGGCTTGCAGGTAGTCTGCGAACATTCCTGTATTGAGCTCGGCCACAATCACGCGACGGTAGCGGCGCAACACCTCGGCTGTATTGGCGGGCAGCGGGTTGATGTAGCGGAAGTGCGCCAAGTCCACGGGAGTACCTTGTTTGGTAAGTTCCTCGGCAGCTGTGCGCAGGTGTCCGTAAGTGCCGCCCCAGCCTACAAGCAGGGTCTCGGCCTTGCCGTCGCCGTAAACCTTGACTTCGGGGATATCCTTAGCGATATTGGCGATTTTCTGACGACGCAGCATCACCATTTTCTCGTGGTTGACCGGGTCGGTGGAAATTGCGGAAGTATTGGCGTCTTTTTCGAGACCACCCAAACGATGCTGCAAACCTTCGGTACCCGGGATGGCCCAGTAGCGCACCAAGGTCTCGGGGTTGCGCAGGTAAGGACGCCACGAGCTGTTGCGCAGGTGCTCGGGCACGAAGTTGGGACGTATTTCGGGATACTCACCGGCTTCGGGAATGCGCCACGCGCTCGAGCCGTTGGCGATGAATGCATCCGTGAGCAGGATGACCGGAGTCATGTGCTCGATGGCGATACGACATGCTTCGAAAGCCATGGTGAAGCAGTCCGTAGGCGAAGCGGCAGAGAGTACCACTATGGGCGACTCACCGTTACGGCCATACAAGGCCTGCATCAGGTCGGTTTGTTCAGTCTTGGTAGGAAGGCCGGTAGAAGGTCCGCCGCGTTGCACGTCAATAACCACCAAAGGCAATTCGGCGATGACGGCAAGACCTATGCCCTCACTCTTGAGCGCCAGGCCGGGGCCGGAAGTGGAAGTCACTGCCAGATTGCCGGCAAACGATGCGCCTATGGCCGAGCATACGCCGGCAATCTCGTCTTCCATTTGGCAGGCCTTGACACCGAGATCTTTACGCTTGGCAAGTTCATGCAGGATGTCAGTAGCCGGAGTGATGGGATACGAGCCGAGGAACAACGGGCGTCCGGACTTCTCGGAAGCCATAATCAGCCCCCAAGCGGTCGCAGTATTGCCATTTATGTCAGTGTACACGCCCGGACGCGGATCTTCGGTCTCGATACGGTATGTCGACATCGAGGCATGTGTATTGTGTCCAAAGTCATAGCCGGCCTGTACCACGGCGCAGTTGGCCTTGGCTATAGCCGGTTTCTTGGCAAATTTCTTGGAAATATAGTGGCAGGCAGCCTCTATGGGGCGGTCGAAGAGCCAGCATACGACGCCTAAGGCGAAGATATTACGGCACTTGAGTATGGACTTGTTGTCCATGTCGCTGTCGGCCAAGGCCGCACGCGTCATTGTGGTTACGGGCACTTCGAGCACCTGTGCCGGGTCTATACCCAACTCGGTATACGGGTCATTGGTGGCGAACAGCGCTTTACGCAAATCCGCCTCGCCGAAACTGTCGCTGTCAACGATAATGATGCCGCCGCTCTTGAGGAAGCGCACATTCTGTTTCAACGCTGCCGGGTTCATAGCCAGCAGCACATCGCACCGGTCACCGGGGGTGTGGACTCCGCGGCCTACCGACACTTGGAAGCCGGAGACGCCGCTAAGCGAGCCTTGCGGCGCACGTACCTCTGCCGGATAGTCAGGGAAGGTGGACACCTCGTTGCCGACGCCGGCGGATACATTGGTAAAGATGTTGCCGGCAAGCTGCATGCCGTCGCCACTGTCGCCGGAAAAACGCACGACGACCTTGTCGAGGACTTTGACGTTGGTTTTGTCTAACATGGGGTTGTAATACTTACTCTTTTGACTATATGATTGTTATAGTGTCAAAATATGTGGAAATGAGGTTGTATGGTTGGATTATCGTCTGTTTGTGTCGCCAATACAAGCATTTTGCAAGCAAAAGTCCACTCCCGAACAGGCTCCCAAAGTGCTTTGCCGACGTTTTGCCATCCGAAGGCGCGTTCAAACACCCTCGTTAGACGCCACAAAGATACAAACTTTTCTCGGCAAAACCAACATCCATGTTTTTTAGCATAATTCACTTCCGAGTGTTTATTCGTCCATTGCCCATAGGTCAATTCCACCGTTTATTTTGCATTTTGGGCATATAGACCAAGCCGTACTCTGCAACACAAGCCGGCCATGCACATTATAGTCGTAACTCACCACCATAGAACGCTGCCGCCAATTCCTTGATGCCGAGTGGGGTGTCAGACTCCGCCGCGAAGCACGTGGCCATCGCCGATGTACGCGTGCAGGGACGTGCGGCGTGTGCGCCCGGGACGCATCCCGGCGGAAACCAGTGCCACGGATGTCTCGTAGGACGTATACAGGTGGTTGCCCAGCGCGTCCCAGCCCAAAAGCTGCCGGTGGCCGCCCTCAATGTCGTACTGCATCGGATGGCCATCGGCATTCCAACGCGTGTGGCCGATGAGGGATACATTAGTATATTGTGTTTGCCTTTTCATAGATGCATCTACCATACTTTACTCATTTGATATTTAGTCGTTACACGTACAGTTGCATACCGGGATACTTAATTCTATAACTCGATTTACATGCTCATTAAATTCTATCCACAGTTTCACCAAATTCCATCGGTCTGCAAATATGTCAATATTTTTATATATGGCCAACTTTAATGTCAATGTCTGCGGATGAAAATACCCGAGGTACTTAAAGTCCAAGTAGGGCTGCCAGGTAAATATCTTATTCAGATCAAAATCTTCAAAATAATCGCAAGCCGATAGTATAGTCCGTGGAACTGAAAACGTTCGGGTCTCAAGTGGTGGAATAGCGGTAAAACTATACCAAAGACTTCCGGAATTAACAACAGCATTATCACCGAGTCTAATGAGATCGCTAAGACCTGCTGACAGATAGGGCTTTATCGGCAAAAACGATATGGCAAATCTATCTGTGTTATAGTTATATCGGCGTAGGTATTTGGCATCTGCCAAACAATACCCATAGTATTTTTTTAAATACGTATCAAATACATAAACAGTGTCATTTGAATTATTTGACACCTCAACATACAATGAGTCATTGGCATAAAGCACTTTTCCGGAGACTCCACCATTTGTAGTTTTTGCCACACCTACTATAGTGCAGAAAAACGCAACTGCGACAAAAATCAATGCTCTGCAGTTTATAAATTCGCTATCTTTTTCTCTCATAGTGTTTTATATCATATCTTCGTTTTGGGTAATCCTAATATTTTGACGTTTATCGATTTTTAAGGTATTCCTGCTTGCGAAGATACCAGCGCTCGTATTCTATCGGATAAAACTTCACGGCTTTTTTATAATCCTTGTAGAGCGAATCCGTGTCAATACCATATCGATTTATCAGATGAGGGAAACGTAGCATCTGAAATGGGCTGTTAAATAACTTGTACGGGCCTGTATATACATACGGAATAAAGTCGTCTATATAACCGTATGGTATGCTGACATGCCTGCCCAAATCAGTAATAACATTCAAAGGCCCATGTGTGTAATCTACCGGTTTGATGAATATGCCTATAGAATCTTCTCCTATAATGCAGCATAATCTGTCGCGCCATTGTGTGGCATGCCCTTTTTCATACTCTCTGGGAACAATTCTACCGAATTCTTTTCCCGAATACATATTTGTGTCCGATAAAAAATCGCTGGAACACAACTCTGAGTCTGTAAGTGGCCGTTGATTATTATCAACAAAATATTCATAATTGTCTTCGGGCAATATCAATGTATCTCCACTCATTGCCCAAATGTTTTCATAAACATAGTTTGTATCCTCAAACAACGAGCGTTTACATATGTACGAGCTATCCGTTCTAAGAACTAAAAGCCCCACTTTTGTAACACATCCGATTCCGTTAAAAACGTACGAATATAAATTAAAGGCCGCATAACCAGCCGAACGTATAATTGAATCCAATTTCGCCTTTCCGGACATCGGCATTGTCTTAATATTTGATGCGCCGAATATAGACAACATTGGCAATAAAAATGCAAGTAACAGTATTTTATGCGTTTTTCTCATATATCTAATAAGTTATGGTCTAAAAATCTTTCCGTTGCGAGTTTTAATGACCCTATTGAATGCTTTAGCTTTTTCAATAATATCGGGATAATCAGAGGGCGTAATATCTCCTATACCGCTTTGTGTCAGTCTCATCTTTTTATATTGCGGATTGCCAAGTATTTCCTGATTGCTGGTATGCCGCCCCGAAAACAATTCTTCTCGGTCATAGGCAGCACGTTCGTCTGTTATGTCGTAATATATCACACCTTTCGATTTCATCAGTATTCCGCCACGACTTACCGCTAAATCCAAATCTCCAATAAGGAATTGGTAGCCATGTTTAAATTCATGTGCGGTATCACCCAAACGCAAGTTCTTTATCTTATTCGACTCATTCTCTTGGAACATGTAAGATGGATATGCGAATGTAACGGCATTATTATCCATATTATAATATGTATATGGCGCGCTATTCACTCCTTTAGACTCGCATTTTTCCTCGCCAAAGACTTCGACATCAAATGTCTGTTCGCTCACAAGCATTGAACCTATTTCCCGGATTACTTGTGCGAATTTTTCTTTGTCCTCTTTCGAAATATCGCTGTTTTGCATTCTTGAGAATGCCTCTGCCACCAATTCCTTAGCATAAGGAATTGCATTGTCTGTAAAAATTAGCCCGGTAGGGTCTACATAGCGTACCGGATTTCCACCGCAAAACAGGTACGGCGATTCCCACGGACGGAGTTCGCATAACTTGTCCATGCTATTGAACCGTGTTTCAGAGGGAACGAACATGCGTGCGCCGTAGACGTACTCGCGCAGGCCATCGCGGCGGACATATTCCTTGCCGCCGTAGAGGTAGGGGTTGGAGATTGTGGATGCGGTGACAGAATTGCTCGAGGCGGAAGCCGTGGCAGACATCGGCAGGTCGGGGCCTGCAATGCCGATGCCGGCAGAGGCGGAGGGGTCGCGGTGGGGCTCGCCGTAGTGGTAGTAGGTAACGGACTGGACGAGGGCGCCATCCGAGCGGATGACGGCGATGTTGCTGCCGAGGTAGTCGGCGACGTAGTAGTGGGGGACGAGGTTGGCGTCGAAGTAGCCGCCACGGTCGTATTCGTCAGCTGACGCCGTTAGCGAGGACGTGCGGCATACCGATGCAAATTCCTCGAGTTCGCTATACGTTATGCCGCAGCGGTACTTCGCCACCTGCCGCCCGCCGAACATCGGCGATATGCGGCTAAGCCCATTGGCGACATCGGAACGCCGCATACTGGCGGCATTCAAAGGCATCTGCTTCGCTGTTTGCGAGATTATCATATTTGACGGCATTATGCGGAGCTATTTGTCCGCGTAAGGGAAGAGTACTTTGTAGAACACTTCCTCGTTTTCGAATTTATATGGTTTGATATATTCTCTTTTGGGTAGTTGTTCCGGCGTAAGTGGCCTTGATGGATCCGTGGAAATGTAATCAATATGAGGCGCAATGACTCCCGTATATCGATTTATCAATTTCGCTTTCATCATACATAACACTGCCTTATCCGTTGGTTGGTCAAATGGTATGACATAGAAATTCTTGTATGGGTTCTTTAGCTCTTTCTTATTTATATATTGTATGGGAGTATACAATGTCCACTCTTTTGACTCTAAGACATCGAAAAAGCCCCAATTACCAAAGTCAATAATTGTATCTCCGACTGATCCTATGGGCGCTATTGGAGAATCCGGAACGGAACACATATAATCAAGATATATATATCCCTGTGTAGCAATGGACAGATAACAATAAGGCGATTTCATCAAATCCTTTTCAGATATATTATATGGTATATTTGCCTTGTCAATATCAACCACTATAAATGGATGGAGTGTTTTCTTTCCCAGCAAGAATGTCATATTTGCTCGATACACTGTATCAAGGATATACATGTTAATCCCTCCGTCTTCATTAAAAAGTCCGGCTGTGACTCCGAATGGATAGTTCTGTGGAGTAGGATTGTCTCTCACCCATACTTTCTGCGTGAAACATGCAATAATACTTGAGAACATAATCACGAACAAAAGCACCCTTTCATTAATGTCTTTTTTCAACTTCATATTTCCATTCTTTTGCCTCTATTTCAGCTTTATTATCCAAATGGCCTTTCCCGGCTTCATTCCCTGTATCATCCTTAGCAACGACTCCGGTCATCGCATTCTTGAGCATCAATTTAATATCATCCTCAGATACAATTTTTGTTCGTTTGCCGTCATTTCCAAAAGGATACATAATACCTTTATCTGAATGCTGCAAACCCAACGAATGTCCTACTTCGTGCGCGCCTGTAAGTTCAACAGCATTTGTCTTTGAAATACTTATCGCCCTATTGCCATATGCGCCTGCAGTAATATTTTCATTACTCCCACTATTGGGGTCACCACTAATCTTAGAAACAGTCATATACAAATTACCGACTTTATCTTCAAGCATTGCATTCCGAATTGAACCACTTTGATTGGCTACTTTACCCTCTGAAGTCGTAAGTGGTTCGACTTCGTGGTAAGCCAGCGCGAAGTTGACAGTGTAGCCGTCCATTGTGTATTTGCCGCTGAGGTCGTTCCAAAAACCGATGGCGGCGGTCACTGATTGGACATCTCTTTTGTACGCGTAGTAATCGGCAGAAATTGTGATTGTCTGCTCTTCGTGGTTCACTTTCACGTGGTAGTCATTGCCCGAATCATCTCCGTATCGTATCGGATTTCCGCCACAGAACAGGTAGGGGGACTGGTCGGGATGCTTTTCGCATAACCTGTCCATGCTATTGAACCGTGTTTCAGAGGGAACGAACATGCGTGCGCCGTAGACGTACTCGCGCAGGCCGTCGCGGCGGACGTATTCCTTGCCGCCATAGAGGTAGGTATTTGTTGTGGGAGAGGATGTGGCGGTGAGGTTTTTGGGCGCTCGATGTGGAGTACCATAGGGGTAGTAGGTGGCGGATTGGACGAGGGTGCCGTCCGAGCGGATGACGTTTGAACGATAATACAGCGACAGCGGTATCGACACATCGCCGAAAGGCAGCAAGGCCGATGTATAGCAAAGAGTGTCAACCCGGATATGCATTTCAGGTGTCTCCTCGCCAATCCATATCAAGTTGGAGCCATCAACAAGATAGCGCATACGCCGTCCGTCGATAATCTCGGATATAATAGTATGAACACTATCTCCGTCGTGCACGGATGTTGCGACATATCGCGGAGCAAGATTTAACCCGGCCTTGTCCAAGGTCGACACATCAGACAAATTCCACAATGAAGAACGTTCAGGTTCGGTCAACCCCACTCCACGGCATACAAACTGACTTGTGGCGACACTCGGTGATGCCCACCCATAAAACATCGTGAGTGTCAGCATAATAGTGAACAAGTATCGCAAATATGACATAGATTTGAAAGGTGGCGTTAAGGCATTATCAAAACAATCACAAGGTGCTGATTGATGCGCTACTAATACATACATTGCAAATGTACCAACACTTTTTAATCACAGCAACCGCTTACCGTTAAAAATATTTAACAAAAAAGGGCGCAAGCAATTAGTCGGTGCATATATTTCTATTGCTGTCCGATAAAACCGGACCCATAGGTCTATTATGAGACCTCCGCGACCTTTTCAATAATCCGGAAAAGGACGGGGGAAACATCATTTCCGAAGCTTCCGGCGCACCTCCGAAATCATCTATTTTGACGAAGGAGGCTTGGAGATGTAAAACTCTCGGCTTGCCCGCTGATTATCAGCAGCCGAGCCATGAGGTTTTGCTATATCCATCTTATCGAACAGCAATAACTTTTTCACTTACGGGCGATGTTCTTATAATAATTAGTCGTACCTTTGCATTCGTTTTTTGCACCAGCAACAATACTCAATATTTATTATATGGATTTTTTTAAGGAGCTTTTTTCGCCCGGCAGTAATAGTATAGCATCCACGCTGATGCTTTACTCGTTTGTCATCGCCGTCGGCATATACCTGGGCAAGCGCAAATTGTTCGGCATATCGCTTGGAGTGACTTTCGTACTGTTTATAGGCATTGTCATGGGATCGTTCGGATACTGCGTCGATGAAAACATCCTCAAATTTATTCGTGAGTTTGGTCTGATACTATTTATCTTCTCCATCGGCCTGCAAGTCGGCCCGGGCTTTTTCTCTTCATTCAAAAAAGGCGGGATGCGCCTCAACGGCCTTGCCGTGCTCTCTATATGCATTAGCGTTGTTATAGTCATAGGTATATACTTCTTAGGCAACGTAAACGATAAGGCCGCATTGGTAGGCATCATGAGCGGCGCCGTAACCAATACGCCCGGACTTGCCGCCGCCCAGCAGACTATCTCCGAGCTCTCCGGCGACGGTGCACAGGTCAACACTATGGCCCAAGGATATGCCGCCGCTTATCCCCTCGGCGTTGTCGGCATCATCGCCGCCATGCTGGTCATACGCAGCATCTTCCGCATCAAGGTGGACAAGGAAGTGCAAATCATCGAAGAAGACGAGCGCAACTCCCAGCTCAAGCCATATATCTTGACACTGAAAGTCACTAACGCCCTTGTCGAAGGGCAGACGCTGATGCAACTACACAACATCATTTCGGCCAACTTCGTGGTATCGCGACTAATGAACGCCGAAGGCAAAGTCGTCATTCCGGTATCATCGACACAAATACACAGTGGAGACATATTACTGATCGTATGCTCGGCGCAAGATGTCGAATGTTTCCGCGCCGTCCTCGGCCACGAAGTGGATATCGACTGGGAGGCGACACAGACCCCGGTATTCTCGCGTCGTATAGTCATCACCAAGAGCGAATTCGATGGCGTGGCCCTTGGTAGCCTGCGTCTGCACAACGGCTACCGGCTCAACTGCACACGTGTCAACCGTGCCGGCGTAGACCTGCTGGCTACAGCCAACCTGCGCCTTCAAATGGGCGACCGTATCACTGTCGTTGGCGACCTGCAAGACATCGAGCATTTGGCCTCCCGACTGGGCAACTCGATGAAGCGCCTCAACCAGCCCAACCTCATCACCATATTCGTGGGCATAATCCTCGGCATTATTCTCGGAAGCATCGACATAGGCTACGGCATGAAACTCGGACTTGCAGGAGGACCGCTCGTTGTGGCCATACTGCTCAGCCGTTTCGGCTACAAAGCCAAATTGGTCACCTACACATCTTCTTCAGCCTCGCTGCTGCTGCGCGAACTTGGCATCTGTCTTTTCCTCGCATCCGTAGGCATCTCGGCCGGTAAAGGATTTGTCGAAGCGGTATTCAATTACACCGGTATGTGGTGGGTCATCTGGGGATTTATCATCACCGTGGTACCACTGATAATTGTCGGCGCTATTGCTCGCGGGCGATATGGCATCAACTACCTCAGTATCATGGGTATGTTCAGCGGCGGATGCACCGATCCCCCGGCCCTGGCATACGCCACCAACACCACCGGTAACGACGAACCCGCCGTGGCCTACTCCACCGTCTACCCCTTGACGATGTTCCTGCGCGTAGTCGTCGCTCAGGCACTCATCCTGGCTCTACCCTAAGCCACAGACACATATACCGACACAAACAGGCCCGGCGGCAATTCCGTCGGGCCTTTTATGTTCCGGGTATTTTGAGGACGGCAGAGGCGTGCATACGCCATATATGCCTACATCACCCTATATGCTCGTGCACCGTGGCGATGAGATCCTCAGCTTGATGCAATCCGGTGCCTCGCCACAGCTGTTTGCCATCTTTGAAAAGCATCAGAGTCGGTATCGACCGCACATTGTACATGGCCGCAGCCTCACTATTGCGGTCGACATCAATTTTGACGACACTAACGCTGTCGCCAAGACGCTGTTTGACATCCTCAAGAATGGGAGCCTGCATCTGGCACGGCCCGCACCATGTGGCATAAAAATCCACAAGCACCGGCTTACTACCATTAATCAATTCATTGAAATCATTCATAATCAGTATATTTTGCTTGTTTGTATTATTTGGACTCGGGCGTCTCGCTTTTGCACCTCGTTCGATCATTTGAACCGTTCTTGCGACCGAACTACGGCACTTTCCCCTGACCATCAAACGCCGTAGACACTCGGAAAGTTCGTGCCACAGGCATCAAACAGCCATTTCCCCTAATACAATGCAAAAACTATGCCCACTCGGCGCGCTATCTTCCAAAAAATTCTTAACTTTGCATCGCCTAAGCGCCGCAAGACGCTAAAGCGATGGTCCGGTAGCTCAGCTGGATAGAGCATCTGCCTTCTAAGCAGACGGTCACGCGTTCGAATCGCGTCCGGATCACAATCTCGAAAGAGATGGAGTCTCCGACCGAATTACAACAATATCGCTTGTTTAGTCGTACATGACGCGTCACACGCGACTGCACACAGAAGCGGGGTGTAGGTTCATTAGCCTGACACCCCGCTTCTGTGTGTGGTATATACAACGATGCGGCTACTTTTTCAAGCGCACCTCGTAGAGGTCGTTGCGGCGATCTTTGAGATTCTTGACGCTGCCGTATGTATGCAAGTGGTTGAGCCGGTCGAGGTCAACGTCACTCACGAGTATCATCTCGGTATTAGGAGTGGCCTCGGCACGTGTGCCGTCGGTGGGGAAATAGAAGTCGCAGGGAGTGAACACACCCGACTGGGCATATTGGATGTCCATGTTGTGGACGCGCGGCAGGTTGCCCACGCTTCCGGCAATGACGACGTAGCATTCATTTTCGATGGCACGCGCATGTGCGCACACTTTGACGCGCGAATAAGCGTTTTGTGTGTCCGTCAAGAAAGGCACAAACAATATTTGCATGCCCTCGGCCGCCATCAAGCGCGACAATTCGGGAAATTCAACATCATAGCATATCAGTATGCCTATACGGGCGCAATCGGTCTCAAAGGTCTGTATCTTGCTGCCTCCGCACAGGCCCCAACTTTTGATTTCGTCAGGTGTAACATGTATTTTTTCATACGACTCGTACGAGCCGTCGCGGCGACACAAGAAACCCACATTGTACAGGCGTCCGTCCTCCTTCAACTGCGGCATCGACCCGGTGATAATATTGATGTTGTAGCTTATGGCGAGCTTTACAAAGCGGCTGCGTATTTCCTCTGTATATTGTGCCAATCCGCGTATCGCCTCCGACTCGCTCTCATCGTTGAAACGCGACATCAACGGGGCATTGAAGTATTCGGGGAATAGGATGAAGTCACTCTGGTAGCCGGACACGGCATCAACAAAAAACTCAATCTGCTCGAACAAGTCGTCTATGGTATGGTACGAGCGCATCTGCCACTGCACCAAGCCCACACGCACCGATGTCTTTTTGCTTACCACGTCCTGCGACGGCGCTTGATAATAGATATTGTCCCATTGCAGCAGGCAAGCATAGTGCTTCGACTCCTCATCGTTAGGCAGATAGTTGCGCATCACCTTGCGCACGTGGAAGTCATTGGACAGTTGGAATGTCAAGACCGGGTCAAAGATTTCCTTCTGCCGCACCTTGTTTATATACTCTTTTGGCCGTAATTTGTCGGCGTATTTGTAGTAGTTGGGGATGCGTCCGCCAAACATTATAGCCTTGAGATTGAGCGATTCGCAAAGGTCCTTGCGGTATTCGTACATACGACGTGCGAGACGCAATCCACGATACTGCGGATGTATAAACACTTCTATACCGTAGAGAATATTGCCATGCGGATTGTGTGTACTGAACGTTTCGTTGCCGGTCACCTGTGCATAGGTATGGTCGTTCTTCACCAGATTGTAATCGACAATCAGCGAAAGGGCACAGCCCACAATCTTGTCATCGACGACGGTCACTATCTGACCCTCGGGGAAGATGTCTATCAGCTTCTTAATCTGCTCGCGGGTCCAAAAAACATCGCTGCCGTCAGCGTATACGCGCGTAAACGATTGCGACAGCTGCTCATAATCTTCCATCTGAAGATTACGAATCAATACTTTGTTGATTTTTATTGAGTCTTCCATTTCGGCGGCGAAATTACAGTGAAATTCAGACCTGGGCAAATGTTTCGGCAAAAAAATGGGAAACGCTCGTACCGAAAGTGCAACTCCGCCGCCCATTAGCCCGCATAAGCACCTGATAGTACGCAAATTACAGCATCGACACCCGACGCACAACTAACTATAATTTCGCAAATTAGGCAGAAATGCGTACCTTAGCAGCGCATAACAAAACAGCATACGGACATTGTAGCGTGATTGACTGACGCGTAGGCGTGACTGCCGACACGCGGCACACAAAGATTTATCGCTATCGGAAGACAATTGATCCTCCGACTGTGATGTTGTTATATACTTACAAATCACCTAAAAAGACTCACAATACAATGTACCAATCAAATACAAGCAACAACCGTATTGACAGCAACAGCAACGACGCAACCGAAATCGAGCCCACGAAGGCCTCACAACCCGAAGGCCGGACATCGCACAACGAGGACGATTCTTCCATACACGACTTTGACTTCGCACTTATATGCGAGTACTTCGCATCCATCGACCGCCAAGGCCCGGGCAGCGATGAGGCCACACGCCGCGCCCTGAGCTTCGTACCGAATATTGATGCATGCAGCCGCATCGCCGACATCGGCTGCGGCACCGGCAGTTCGACACTATTACTGGCCGCCGATACCGGGGCACACGTCACTGCCATCGACCTTTTCCCACAGTTCCTGACACGACTATCCGAGCGCGCCAAAGCTGCCGGAGTGTACGAGCGTATCACCACCGCAGCCGCATCTATGGACGCACTTGACTACGCCGAAGCGTCTTTTGACCTGCTGTGGTGCGAAGGTGCCATCTACAACATCGGTTTTGAAAACGGGCTGCGCTCTTGGCGCCCAATACTCAAAGACGGAGGCTATATCGCCGTCACCGATGCCACCTGGCTCACCGACAGACGTCCGGCCGAAGTCGAGACATTCTGGCACGATGCCTACCCCGGCATCACCGATATAGCCGCAATACAACGCTGCGGATACACGCCCGTGGCGGCTTTCGTATTGCCGGACAAATGCTGGACTACAAACTTCTACGAGCCCCAACGGCAAGCGCAAGACATCTTCCTGTCGCGCTACGGAGACGACAAGACGGCGCAAGCACTTGTCGCCAACCAGAGGCACGAAGCCGAGATATTCAGCCGTTTCCATCAGCACTACGGTTATGCCTTTTACATAGCACGTAAGAGCTGATCGCCCGTCCGCATCCCCGTGCCGCCGTACTCATCCCACGGCGGCACGGGATACACAACGCGCCTGTCCGGCTTATGGCACAGGCGCGTTTTTTTAAGTGCGCTCAGTCCGCACATCCTTAACGCAGCCCCCACCCACTTCATCCGCGCCGTGAAAGGCATAGTCTTGAGCAATAGGCCGTCAAAAGCCATATAGGCAGAACCGATTTTGCTCGAAAATGCAACAACGACATTGCGTAGCGACATAAAGCCCATAGCCATATTGGCTATTGACGCCCCGACATTGAGGTACGGCGCTACGCTCGACACCAACGACCCTATCTTCGCCTTGA
>DAAP01000014.1 GCA_001701165.1 Bacteroidales bacterium H4
ACTGGTCGAAGGGCGCGGTGCCGTTGTATCCGGACATGGTGATGTAGTTGTTCTCGTTGAAGTTGCGGACATACCAGGCCTTGTCGCCGGCAGCTTGTTTCTGGAACCATCCGGCGGGGATATAGGTGGAGGCGTCGAAGTTTTCGTTTATCGAGACCACGGGGTCTGCGTGGGCGTTAAAGATTGCTGTCAGCAGGAGCAGCAGCAAGCCTAAGCGTTTGATTAGTTGTTTCATGTTGGTCGTTTGGTTAGTTGTGGGTCTATGCTGCAAAAACATATCACGGCATAGACCCGTTTGCGGGTTAGATATATCCTTTGATGGCGTTTTTGATTTTGACGGCGTACTCGCAGAACCATTTATAGATGCTTGGCCACTGCTTGGTGTCGTACATGTCGATTTTCTCGGCGATGTAGAAGCGAGACTCCTTGTTGCGCGTCCATAGGATTTCAGACTTGTCAACGCCGATAGCTTGTGCGATTTGGTCCTCATCGGCCTGCATACGCTGGTGGAGGGCGTGGTTGTTGGGGATGCAGATGCCGACCGTAGCCTCGCCTTTTTGCGGCTTGGCTTCAAGGCGGATGTGGCATTTAGTAGTGCCCACGGCCACATTGTACCAGTTTTGCGGCAGAGCTCCCGGGATGGTGAACTCTGCTGTATAGGTCTTATGCTCTTTGGCATACTCGCGAAATCCCTCCCAAAACTCGAGTTCCATACGCTCGGTTTTGCTCAAGTTTCGGTCATTAGCGGCCTTGGCCCACACGTTGGGACGTTCCACCACATTGAAATGTGGTGCCGGATTGCTTCCGTCTATCGTCCACAGCTCCACCTCGACAAGGAAGAATCCTATTCCTTCGCCGGTCATATTGTTGAGCCATTCGATAGCCTTGCGGTGTTCGTTCCGTGCTCTTTTGACCACCCAGACGGCAGTATCAGCCCCTTTGCCGGCGGCGTAGGTGATTAGTTTGCCCAGATGGTCGTGATTGGTGTCCTCCAACTGATTCTCGATGACAACGATGCGTTCCGAGCTCTCTTCTTTTGCGAGGATGTCCAGCGAGAAATTGCCGACATCCGATTCTCTTTCGACAACAATCAGGTTGTCTAGCTGTAAGGCTTCGCTAAGCAGCGCGAGGTTTTCGTCCTTGGCCAGCCAAGGCGTGAAGTCTCGCGCCTCGTCTTTCCAGACCGACCGCAAACTCGTCTTTTTGTCGAGTTTGCCTAAATTGTAGTTTTGTTGGTTATTACTCATAAGGTTGTAATTTATTGAGTTGATGTGTATAATTATTCGATGTCAACAGCAGTGGTTGGCGATGCAGCAGATAAATTCCTTAAGCAGGCTAATGATTGAAGCCCCGAGTCCGATAAAGGCAATACGGAAAGGACAGCAGACGCCCGAATCACCGTGGAACCAGTAGTATGGAAACCACCAGGATTTTTTGACGCATACTTTGTGACATTCCTTGTTTTTGGAATCTACTCGTTTGAGCCGACATAAATTATTGTACGACAATACAATCTTCTTTGCTCCAATAGACTTGCCGTAGTATCGTAGGTATACGCATCGGCGCGTACGATGACAGCAATATTTATCGCAGGCACAAACCTTTACGTAACCATATATATCACGTCCATCAGCTTCCTTCTTCTTATTGCCGAATATTTTGAGATACTCGCAGGAATGGAAGAACGCATAGTTGTCAGGGTTGGCAATATCGTTTTCGTCGTTCTTTTTGTATTCGATTAGATTGTATTCAATGTAATTTTTGCCCATGGCGGTGCGGGGTGGTGGCTATGGGCTCTCGGCATGGCACAGATTGGTGGTGATGAAAAAACAGGCGTGAGAGCCTTATCGTTGCTCGTCCGCTGTCCCAAGGCATGTGGCATCGCCTTACTCAAACCAAACGAGCAACGCAGACCTCACGCCGATATGGTATATATATAGACAATGTCCTGCCGCATAGGTACAGCCGGACAAGGGCATATATCATACCCGTGAGCGTCTACCGTCGCACGTCCTTGGTCTGAGTGTTTGAAATTGCCACATTTCGGGAACAGTCAAGGACAAGCGCTAATAAACGCCTATTTAATTGTAAAACAACCTCCCGCCCGCGCGGCCGCCTCCGCGGCCGCTCCCATCGGCGTGAGATTTGTGGCAAAGTTAACAATTAAAATTAATATTCAAAAATTTTAACGAGTAGAAAAGGAATAAAAATCGAAGAATCGGACGAGACCGTCGGCAGGCGGTAAAATAGGAGCGCGAAGTGTTAATAATCAGGTAGTCGGCTGATTTTTGGAACGACAAAATGGCGTGAGATTGGGGAGATTTGGCAAAAAATGTCTACCTTTGACGAATATTTCGGAGAATAATGGCCGGACGATGTCTCGCAAGAGGCGTTGTCAGGTTATGTAATGATATGAATAGTAGTATATTGGAAGGAGTAGGCATATCTCGAAGTCGGCAAAACGGCCGATTAGGATTGTTGCGACATATCGTGATGCGCCAAGGCACGCATATGTGTCGGCTCATGTATATATGTATGATTCCTTTGGCCTTGACTATGGGCGGATGCTCGTCCGATGAGGTTCCCGTGTCTACGGGGCAAGGCAAAATACAACTGACGGTCAGTGTAGATGCGCAGATGCGTAGTGCTGACGGCAGTACCTTTACGCCTGTACAGCCTATAGATGTCAGCCTCCTTTCGATGTTTATGTCTACGGCTGACGGCACTTACAGCCATACATGGGAAAGCACGGACCGGTTTGATGTAACTCAAAGCTTTCCCTCAGGGACGTACAAGGCAGGCGTGTATTATGATTCGCCCGATGATAACGAGCCGTCATACTATGCTTCCGCCGAATTTGACGTCCTGTCTGACCAAACCACAGATGTGACGCTTAATGCAACAATCAAGGATGCCGGTGTCGCCCTTGCCATTGGAAATCATAGCGCAGAGGTGCGTACCACGGGTATGTGGGTTCGTGACGGCCGCGACTTGATGCATTATGTAGACCATACAAGAGGCAAGTTTGTCGCTGACGGTAATGCGACATTGTACCCGGTGGTCACCAATGCCGATGCGAGCCGCAGCTATGTATTTGATGTGTCAGCTGTCACCGACCTCAGTTCAGCCACATACTACACCTATACCATATCCGGCGATGACAATTCGCTGACCCTTAGCGGGCAAGGAGTGAACAGCCGTATAGCCACCGGCGCCGACTTTTGGAATGCCGCAGCGCCAAGTATCAGTAGTGCCGACATCCGCGAGGGGATGGTACTCACTGTTTCCGAAGGTGTGCCCTTGGAAGCACCTGTCATCATCACTGCCACTTCCGAGCGACCGATGACGCGCTTACTGTTGTCGATGAACTCCGCATCCATCTACGGATCCACCGACCTGCTTTCGGCCACGCCGGACCAAATTCTCGCCGAGATGCAACGCCATGGCTTTGTATATACAATGAGTGCCGATCGTCGTACGGTCTCCATGGATTTCACTCGACTGATCGAACAGGCTCCGACGCTCAATGCCGTATACACGCATCTTTCACTTATGGCCACCGACAATCGCGGCGTGAGCTCCGCGCCGTTTATGTTTGATGTCGATTCCAAAACAGTAGAACTATCGCTCGAATCGGCCACGCCTGCTGTTGTAGGCCTTGACCGCTCTACGGTTACACTGAGGACATCCACCACAAATGTCGAGGAAGGCGATTTTGCCGTACGGGTATCCACACAGCGGGGCGAGGAAGATTGCCCGATTTCCAATTGGGCTGTGGATGTGCCCTCCGGCACAGTGTCCTTTGATATAGACCTGCCTGCCGGCGTATCACCTGTCGACATATCCGTGTACTATCTTGGCACGCCGCGCGTGTATGCAACCATAGCGCGAGTAGCGCCGCAATGTACTATGGACATAGATACGTATGCCACCACGATGTATATTACCTTTGAATCGCCGCAAGGCGACGGGGCGGCTGCAGCCATGGCAAGTTATGCCTCAATCTATGCCTCCGGGACCAAGCTAAGCATTTGGGAGCGTTATCCCGAAAAACATTCGGTAGTTGTCAGCGGACTTACACCCGGGAAGCGTTATAACGTCAGTGCGTGTCTTCTTGGCGACACCCCGGCCACGACTGCTACCATAATTACAGAGGTGGCCCAAGATTTGCCGCAAGGGAATTTTGAAGACGTCAAGACCATATGCGAAGCTAAGCATCTGCCTTGTGGCGGTCGCTACAGCACCGGCGAAATCCCCGTGGTTTCGCGACAGAACTTTACGGACATCAAAATCGTTTGGCCCGAAAAGCATTGGGCCGGTGTAAATGCCAAGACCTTCAGCGATGCATGTGCTACGCCCAATACCTGGTACAAAATGCCTTCGGGCAATATTGTCGAGACCTTAGCCAACGACAGCCGCGTAATATGTCTGACTTCGGTAGGCTGGGATCTTGAAGGCGCCGATATCCCCGACTACATACAACAACGCGGCCGGTATATACCATACAATAGCAACGTGCCCAAGGTGGCACATCGTTCGGCCGGCAAGCTTTTCTTGGGTAGTTACACATTCGACCCCAAGACACTCAAAGAGACGTACAACGAAGGTATACCCTTTCATTCGCGTCCTTCGGCACTAAACGGCTTCTACAAATACTTGCCGGATGCAACGACGTATGATTCGGGACTGATACGTGTAACCATATATGGGACTGATGCCGATGGTAAAGAAATCGTTATCGGCAGTGGCGAAGCACAGATGCATATAGCAGCCGATATGACAGCCTTCAATATCCCCATACACTACAGCATCAGCGGCGTCAAAGCCTGCCGCCTATGCCTGATGGCCTCCTCGTCTATACACATGGGTGACATTGAATACGAAGACACGCATGTACCGACGACCGCCTATCCGCAGAAAGGCGCATACATAGGTAGCTCGTTATGGCTCAACTCGCTGTATCTCAGTTATTGATACAAAATATAAACATTATAGACGGCAACAAGACAGACAATATGACAAGAAAAATAATGGCACAATGTCGTGCAAAAAGCCTGAGGTGGCTTGTCGTGGTTGTGGTGGCGCTGTTTTCCGTCACGGCGTCGATGGCACAAGAGAAATTCACCCGAGGCATTAAGCAAATCTCCTTCATCCCCAAAGGACAGTGGATTACGGGTGTTAGCGTCAGTTACTCGCAATCTTCGCAAGACAACTATCAATTCCTTGTCTTTGAAAATCTCAACGGAGACACTTACACCTTCAAGGTCTCGCCTATGCTGATGTACGCCTTTGCAGACAATTTGGCTGCCGGCGGTCGCTTTGCTTACAGCCGACAGCGTACCCAGTTGGACAAGGCGCAAGTGGTTTTGGACTCGGAGACATCTTACGATGTGGACCACCTGTACAGCATAAGCCATAACTATTATGCCACCGCCGCTTTCCGCAATTATCTGAGTTTGGGCAATAGCACCCGTTTCGGCCTTTTCAATGAAGTGCAGTTGCAAATTGGCGGAGGACAAAGCAAATTAGAGTCGGGGTCAGGCATAGACTTCACCGGAACTTTTGAAAAGAATTTCTCGTTCAATTTCGGACTGGCGCCCGGCATGGTGGTGTTTCTCAATAATTACTCAGCCATAGAGGTCAACGTAGGTGTCTTGGGCTTCAGCTACAAGCATACTAAGTCCACGACCGACCGTATATATATAGCCAACCGCACGCTCAAGAGTGCCAATTTCAAAATCAACCTCTTTTCGATAACCTTTGGCGCAACGTTTTACCTATGATGGCGATACAGAATACAAAAATAGCGACAAGACGTTTATTCATGCTTGCTGTGGCGATGTGCGCCATCGCGATGTCTGTTTTCGGACAGGTTGTGCGCAAGGACTCATTGACGCGGCAGCGTAATGCTGCTATGCTTGACGAAAAAGTAATTGTAGGCTTGGACACCGTAAGTATCATTATACCCGAGCACAATTTCGGCCGATACGACAGAGGGCTGTACAATTACTTGTTCATACCCAAGGGTCAATGGTCTTTTGGTCTGAGTGCGTCTTATGGCGAGCTGAACACCGAAGATGTCCAGGTGTTGAACGTCCTCAAGGATGTCGATTTCAAGGGCAAAATTTACAGTATCCACCCCACAATAGGTTACTTTATACGCAACAACCAATCTGTGGGTATCAAAATGACATACAGCCGAGGCACGGCCGATTTGGCCAACTTGGCCGTTGATTTTGACGATGACATCAACTTCAAGCTCAAGGACGTCAGCTACTATACAGAGTCTTATGTCATAGGCGGCTTCTACCGCAACTATGTAGGCTTGGGACGTGACAAGCGTTTTGGTGTGTTCAACGAGGTAGACCTGTCCTTCCAAAGCGGATCATCGCGATTCAAGCGCCTATACAACGATGAACCCAAGGACACGCGAACTACAGTCACTCAGGCATCATTCAATTTCAGTCCGGGTATAGCCGTGTTCATACAGGACAATGTGGCTTTCAACGTATCCTTTGGCGTCTTTGGCGTCAAGTGGCGCAAGGAACACCAGCTTACTAATGGCGTGGACGAAGGTACGCGCTTCAGCAGCGGCGCCAACTTCCGATTCAACATCTTCAATATCAGCTTTGGCCTTATGGTCGTCATTTGACATTCTCGGTATCTAAAGACATGCTTGGTAGAGAGAGAAAAACAGACATAAAGATGGCAAGAAACACAAAATACATGGTCGTTGTGGCCGTAGCCCTCTTGTTCGTGGTTTTCGGATGCATCGAAAACGACATTCCGTATGCACGGTTGCAGTGCAATTTTACGTCCATTTCAGCTGAGGGCGAGGAGCGTCCGGCAGTCATAGACACAATGTACCGTAAGGTAACCTTCTATCTTTCCGAAGAGGTGGATATACATTCGGTGAAGATAGCGTCCTACACTTTAAGTGAAGAAGCCTATGTGGTTGGAGATACCATAAATCAGCCTTTTGACCTATCAACGCCCAAGACAGTAACTCTTAGACGCTATCAGGATTGGCAATGGACTTTCGAGGCACAGCAGACCATCGAAAGATATTTCACCGTTGACGGCGAAATCGGAGCAACCGTTATAGACATCCCGGCTCGTCGTGTAGTTGCATACGTGAGCGACCAGACGGACATTTCCAGGATAAGGGTACTGACGGCCAAATTAGGTCCTAAGGGAGCTATTGTCACCCCCGAGCTTGAAGGCCAAATCGTAGACTTTTCTTCGCCGGTGAAGGTGCAGGTGGAAGCTTATGGACGTACCGAAACATGGAATGTGTATGTCGAGCAGACCACTTCGCCTGTTACCACAGTGCGTGTGGATGCATGGACCAATGTCGCATGGGTATATGGTGCAGCCGCCGACAGTGAGGATAACTATATAGAATACCGCCTCAAGGGGGCTTCGGCCTGGACAAAAATTTCACATGACCGTCTGACCATACAAGGCGGCACATTCTATGCAAGGCTTACCGGGTTGGCGCCATCCTCGACTTACGAAGCCAGAGCTGTGAGCGGCGAATATCAAGGCGCTACGCTTGAATTCACTACCGGACTGAACATACAGGTTCCTAATGCCGGCTTAGATAACTGGTGGCTCGACGGTAAAGTCTGGAATCCATGGACAGAGGGCGGTGAACAGTATTGGGACACCGGCAACAAGGGCGCGACAACACTTGGAGCCAGCAATAGTATCCCCACGGATGATACGTATTCAGGGAAAGGCTATGCAGCTAAACTTGAAACACGGTTTGTCGGTATCGGTGTTGTGGGCAAACTTGCAGCCGGTAACCTCTTTGTAGGAAAATACGTTAAGACCGACGGAACCAACGGAATCTTGGCCTTCGGCCGTCCGTTTGAACAACGGCCTACGCGTCTGCGCGGATACTTCAAATACCAAACCGCGCCAATATCTTCCACTACCGCAGGGTTCAACGAACTTAAGGGTCGTCCGGATACATGCATAATATGGTGTGCCCTGATAGATACTCCCGAACCTTACGAGATCCGTACCAATCCCAACAATCGTCAACTATTTGATCCCAATGGCGCCGATGTAGTGGCCTATGGCAAAATGGAGTCCGGAAAAAACGTAGACGACTACACACTGTTTGATTTCGAGCTCAAATACAATTCGACGCAGCGAGTGCCCAAATATATACTTATTACTGCCTCGGCCAGTAAATACGGAGACTACTTTACAGGCGGTAATGGTGCTGTGCTATATGTGGATGATCTCGAACTTATATACGACTACTAATGCAGCGTCCAAACGCCACAAGTTCAACTAAAGACAAGTATAACAAACCTACAAAACAGACAAATGTCACGCAAGCGTAAAGAACTGCCGACACTCGAATCATTTGAGCTTACAGACATAGCAGCCGAAGGCAATGCCCTGGGTCGCACCGAAAGCGGCATGGTTGTTTTCGTGCCCTTTGGAGCGCCCGGAGATATTGCCGACATCAAGATAGACAAAAAGAAAAAAAGTTTTGCCATAGGGCATATATCTCGTATGATAAAACCTTCGGACATGCGAGTGACGCCTCGTTGTCCGCATTTCGGAATATGCGGCGGATGCCGATGGCAGCATATACCATACGAACGTCAGTTGCAATGCAAGCAACAGCAAGTGGCGGATGCCCTCGAACGTATAGCTAAAGTGGACATCCCTGGAATTACCCCCATACTTGGTTCTCCCGAAATATGGGAATACCGCAACAAAATGGAGTACACCTTCTCAAATCGTAGTTGGCTCACCTTTGAACAACTTGCCAGTGGTGAAGATTTCTCGGATCGCGATGCCGTGGGATTTCACATACCGGGGGCATTTGATAAAGTCCTTGACATACATACCTGTGTGCTTCAGAATGACATAACTAATCGTGTGCGCAACCATGTACGTGCATTTGCTAAAAGTCGTTCGTTGTCATTCTATGACTTGCGTGCACAGCACGGCCTTTTGCGCACGATGATGATACGCGTTGTAACCACGGGAGACATCATGGTCGTCATGGTGTTTGGCGAAGACAATGCGGCGCAAATAAAATTAGTCATGGATAATTTGGCCGAGACTTTCCCCGAAATCAGTTCTTTGCAATATGTGGTGAACACTAAGGCCAACGACACGTTCGGAGACTTGGAGGTATACCCATATCGTGGAACGCCATATATAGAAGAAGAAATGGAAGGGCTTCGCTTCCGCATAGGCCCTAAGTCGTTTTATCAGACCAATTCTCGAGGTGCATATCAGCTTTATAGGGTTGTGCGAAACTTTGCCTCTCTCGAGGGTGATGAATTAGTATATGATCTTTACACCGGTACCGGTACTATAGCCAATTTTGTCAGCCGATATTGTCGTCACGTTGTGGGTATAGAGTATGTCCCCGAGGCCATAGAAGATGCTAAGGTGAATGCCAACGTAAACAGCATAGACAACACCGAATTTTACGCCGGAGACATGAAAGACGTGCTCAACGACCAATTTGTAAAAGAACACGGTCATCCGGATGTAATTATAGTTGATCCACCACGCGCCGGCATGCATCAAGATGTCGTGGATGTTTTGCTGAGAACTGCCGCCATGCGCATCGTGTACGTAAGTTGCAATCCGGCGACACAAGCTCGTGATTTGGCGTTGCTGGATCCATTATATGAGGTAACGTCGGTGCAGCCTGTGGATATGTTTCCGCATACACAACATGTCGAAAATGTGGTATGTTTAAATCTGCGCGATGTTCCCAAACAGCCTCAAAAGGCTGATCAAGCAGGCGAAGATACTTCGGGCGGCATCAAACCTGTGCCGGAGAGCGAAGAATTATAATAACGGAAGTCTCCTGAAACTTCCTTACCTACAAATGGGGGTATGGAGACTTCGGCATCGGATGAAGGCAATTCGATTTCGGCGACAGCAAGTCCGGACAGTTCGTCTTCAAAGATGTCTACGTCCCAAGTATTTCCGCCAAATGGTACGATGTAGCGACGTTTGATGATAAGTCTTCCGACATGAAGCTCCATCATAGTACGAGCATCCTCGACAGGTATTGGGTATTCCCATTCGCCGCGTGATATGCCTTTGTTGCGGCTTTTGATTGTCAAGAAGGCCGAAGCGCCGTCAATGATACGGACGCGGATAGTGCAGTCCGGATTTACGGACAGGTAGAATTGGCAGAAGTGACTGCTCGAGGATGACATCGAGCGCCACTCATCGGATTTTACAAGATACTTTCGTTCGATTTCGACAGCCATAATTAATGAATTAGGCAAAAAACATTTGTTCAAAGTTAGCGAATATTTCTGACAAACGATGGAAAGACGTTATGTTATTATACTTTTATTGGCATTAGTTGCTTTCACAGGGAAGGCCGCTACGCCGGTGTCTTCCTATCTTGTACGCGGTATTGTCAAAGACAGCATTTCGGACGAGGCAGTACCATATGCACGCATAACATCTTCTTCCAAAAAGGGAAGCACTGTGGCCGGTTCCGATGGAGTGTTTGAGATAACTGTACGTGATACAACATCGTGGCTCAATGTAACTGCACAAGCCTATGAGGCAAAGACTATAAAGATAAGCCGAGGTCAGGTGAATATGTATGCTGTGTATCTTTCGCCGCAAGTACAGGAATTACAGGCAGTGGTTGTCAAAAAACAACGATACAGTAAGCACAACAATCCGGCAGTGGATATGATGCAGCGGCTGCGCCGTCAAAGCCAGAACCGAGACCCTCGGCGTAACGACTATTACAACTATCGTCAGTACCAGCGCATATCGATAGCGTTGAACAACTTTACTAAAGACCCATCGACAAGCAAACTCTTGAAACGCTTCCCGGTATTGTGGACATGTATGGATACCTCTGACATTTCCGGGAGGCCTATAATGCAGCTTTCGGTCAAGGAAACGGCCTCAGACGTTCATTATCGTCGCCAGCCTAAGGCGACAAGGGAGATAGTGACAGCATATCATAGCACGGGTGTCGATCAGATTTTTGACCAGGAGAGTATGCAGACATTTCTTGAGGACGTCTTGCGTCCAGTGGATGTTTTTAGCGGTGAAATAACGTTGCTCCAGAATCGTTTTGTAGGTCCATTGACAGCCGTATCTGCGGATTTTTACCGCTTTTACCTTGGCGATACCATTACAACTCCTGAGGGTCGGAAGCTTGTTCCGTTAAGCTTTTATCCACGCAATAAGGCTTCGTTTGGCTTTATAGGGAGCATGGAAGTCGATGTAACCGATTCGGTGCTATTTGTAAACCATATAGATATGCGTATCTCATCGGATATAAATCTCAACTTCATACAAAACCTGAGGTTGGAACAGTCGTATGCTCGTGCTACGGACGGGTCGCGTCTTATCACTAACGATAATCTTACTCTGGAAGGCACGGTCTTGCCGGGAACTCCCGGATTATATATCAATAGGACCTTGGCATATGCCGGGCATGATTTTGATATCCCGGAGGGTTCGGATACAATATTTGCCGAAAGGCGCGAAAGACGTGTCGAGCGCCAAGCCGAAAGCCGAGATACAATCTATTGGGAAGGTGTGCGTCTTGTCGAGTTGCCAAAAAGCCAGCGAAATGTTTCGTCAGCCATGGTTAAATTACATTCATATCCATTGTATCGGTTTGTTGAGAAGGGAGTAAAAGCACTCTTCTCAGGGTATATCTCCACGTCCACACCTTCGTACTTTGACATAGGGCCGCTAAATGCCATGGCATCCTACAATGACATAGAAGGCTTTAAACTTAGAGCCGGAGGCATGACAACAGCCAATCTTTCGCCGCATTGGTTCGGCCGCTTTTACACTGCTTATGGATTTGGAGACCATAAATGGAAATATGGTGTTGAGGCTGAATATTCTTTCAATGACAAACGCTATCATTCGCGCGAGTTTCCGGTACACTCGTTGCGGCTCAACTTGACATACGATACCTATCATCCGGGACAGTCGTATATGTTTACAAATCCGGACAACTTTATATTGTCGTTGAAACGGCGTGATGATTATAATGTTACGTATCAGCGACTTGCGACATTGACATATACGCGCGAAAGGCACAATGGTTTGTCGGTGACAGCCTCGGTCAATGTCGAACGCCAATGGCCCGGACCTCATTTACCGCTAACACTTGGCACAGGTGAAGCTTTACCCAATTTCGATATGTCCTGGATTGATTTGGAATTGCGCTATGCACCGGGCGAAAAGTTTTATCAAACACGTACTTATCGACTTCCAGTCAATCTTGATGCTCCGGTGGTGATGTTGTCGCAACGTATAGGATCGCGCCATATAGCCGGGTCGCGATGGAGTGTCTGCCGCACCCAGCTGAGTGTGCAAAAACGTTTTTGGATGAGCGCTTGGGGCTACCTTGATCTTATAGGCAAAGGCGGCCATGTATGGAGTCGCAATACTCCGTATTTCCAGCTATTTATACCCAATGCAAACTTGACATACACTATACAGCCCGAGAGTTATGCGTTGATAAACGCAATGGAATTCATTGCAGATAGTTATGCTTCGATAGAAGCTACATATTGGGCTAACGGAGCCCTCCTCAATTATGTACCATTGTTAAAGAAATTGCGTCTACGCGAGGTTTTTGCCGTGCGCACTTTCTGGGGCAAATTGGGAGGCAGCAATAATCCGTCCGACAATACATCGTTGCTCAGTTTCCCGTCTTCGGACGGGGTGGGGCGTACTGATGTGTCCAAAACACCATACGTGGAAGCCTCGGTAGGTATCGAGAATATATTCAAGTGTTTGCGTGTGGACTATGTATGGCGACTGACTCATCGCTATCCAGGCTATCCGGTGGATCGTTCAGGTGTAAGATTGGCAGTACACGTCACGTTTTGACACTCTGCAAAACATCAATGCTAATGTTCGGTTGGTATTACTAATTTATGAGCTGGTATAGCACTGACATTTCATCGTATTTGGCGACAAGAATGTCGACAAATCGTTGTAACGAGGCGTAATTCAACGTCTTTGGCGTAGCAGTAATGTTGTTTACAAATAACTTGAAGCGAACGGGCGTAATCTCTTCCGGTTCGCCGTTAAAAGCAGATTGTAAATCCTCCTTAAAGCTGTCATACTGCTCATGTAGACCGGGAAGTTCGCCGTCTTCCAGTGTGTCCGGGAAGTCTATACGGTAATATGTTTTTTCGGGACTAAACATTACGTCCACCCGTCCTTCGTCTCCGTAAGCGAGCAGAAAAGTTATTCGCCGATTGTCTATATTCTTGTCGCTCATCGAGGTAGTACTTTGATGGTGAGCTTTGTGAAAGCATCATCAGCCTTGGCTCGAGCCTCGTCAACGGAGTTTGCCGTGGCAAGTATGACGGCCATACGTCGGTGTCCGCATACCTCCGGCTTACCAAAGATGCGCATTTGTGTTCCGGGTACAGAAAGAGCCTTGTCAACATTACCGAATACAACCTTGTCGCTGTCGCCCTCTACGACTACAGCCCGAGATGCTGAAGGTCCGTAAAAACGGATTTCGGGGACAGGGAGTCCCAATACTGCTCGGGCGTGAATGGCAAATTCGCTGAGGTCCTGCGAAATCATAGTCACCATTCCAGTGTCGTGAGGTCGTGGCGAAACTTCGCTGAAGATAACATCTTGGCCTTTTACGAATAGTTCGACGCCGAAGATACCATATCCGCCCAATGCATCCGTGATGGTGCGTGCTATGTCTTGCGCCTTGGAAAGCGCTGTTTGGGACATTGGCTGAGGTTGCCATGAATAACGATAGTCGCCATTGACTTGTATGTGTCCGATGGGTTGGCAGAATACCGTGCCACTGATAGTGCGGGCTGTCAACAGCGTGATTTCGTAGTCAAAATTTACAAATCCTTCGACAATGACACGCCCTGCCCCGGCTCGACCTTCGCTTTGGGCGATATTCCAGGCTCGTTCAATGTCTATTTCGGTTTTGATGACTGATTGTCCATGGCCGGAGGAGCTCATAACAGGTTTGACAACGCAGGGGATGCCAATGGCTTTGACTGCCGCGTCAAATTCCTCGCGAGTCTCTGCAAACCGATACGGAGAGGTGGGTAGGCCCAGGTCCTCGGCAGCAAGGCGACGTATCCCTTCGCGGTTCATCGTCAGTGCAGCCGCTTTAGCTGTTGGAGTTACATTGTATCCCTCGCCTTCGAGGCGAACAAGTTCGGATGTGGCTATAGCTTCGACTTCCGGGATTATATAATCTGGACGCTCGCTCTCAATAACCTTGCGCAATGCTTTGGGGTCAAGCATGTTGAATACATGGCTGCGGTGGGCTACCTGCATGGCCGGTGCGTCAGCGTAGCGGTCGCAGGCAACGACATAAATGCCGAAGCGTTGTAACTCGATGGCTACTTCCTTGCCAAGTTCGCCGCTTCCAAGTAGTAAGGCTTTTTTGCCGATGTCTGTGTTTATTGAACCGATGTTTGTCATGTCTTGTAGTGAGGGGGTTAGGGTATTTATTATTTTTTGGAGTATTTGTTTTCTGAAAATAGAGGGCTAAAAATCGAGATAGAACGCTGATGTGAGGTTGCGATACTCTTCTGTGAATTTACCGTCTTGTTTGCGTATGGTCAACGTTGTATGCTCCAATGAGGCTGTCGAATCGCACGAACGTTGCATTTGCCATAGAATTCGGCGAGGCTTTTTGTCGGGGACAGTGATTACATCGCATTGGCGTACTATTCGCATTTGCTGTATGGTGGACTCAAATACAATAGTCTGCTCGATTTCGGCCGGCGTCACCATAGCCAAAGAGCCGCCGGGGGCGAGATGCTTGTATGCATAGGATATTAGAGTGACGGGAGAGAGTGTGCCATTGCAATGCCGTGCCGTGGCTCGCGCATTGTTCGGCGAGAGCATACCTGTCGTATAAAACGGGGGATTGCTTACGATTAAATCCGCTAAATCCGGCAAGACAAAGTTTTCGAAACCGGAATGAATTATCGAAACGAATTCAGGCCAACAAGATGCGGCCACATTAGCACGGGCACATTCTATGGCATACTTGTCGCTGTCGATGCCGATAATGTGCAGGTTGCCCGATGCACGTTGTGCTACCATTAGAGATATTAGTCCACAGCCGGTACCAACATCCAAAACAAGGCCGTTGGTCGGCAATGCCACCCATGCACCGAGAAGTACGCCGTCAGTGCCGATTTTCATTGCGCAGCCGCTGTCGTCCAGCGAAAATACTTTGAAATCAAATGGCATATGGACTAAGTCATAGTTCAATGTCAAATCTGTCAGCATCCAGGCTTACAGGGAAACTACGTCGCAAGTGCTGAAGTGTTTCTCGCGAAAAGGTGGCGCACACTACAGCCGGATTATCGCTTTCGTTGTCTATTGATTTGCCCATGGGATCGAATACGAAAGTTTGGTTGTCATAGCTGCCGAAGTCATCGTTGCCGCTACGGTTTGCACCAACGACATACGATTGATTTTCTATAGCGCGAACTTTAAGCAGGTTTTGCCATGCGTATGCGCGTGCCTGTGGCCAGTTGGCCGGGACAAGCAGGATATCGTATCGCAAGCTTTGGTTGCGACACCATGCAGGGAAGCGTATGTCGTAGCATATAGCTAAGGCAATGTTCCATCCGCGGTATCTGATGACAGGGGGCAAACGGCGTCCGGCAGATATATGCTTGGCTTCTTTACTGAGTGCAAAGAGGTGGCGTTTATCGTAATATGTAATTTCGCCTGACGGCTCTACAAACACGGCTCTATTGAATATTTGATCGCCATCTTTGATGAGTAATGTGCCGCAAATGGCTGCGTTGTATGTCCTTGCCCATTCGGTCATGGAACCTATGGTGGTTGAGTTGTGCCAGTCTTGGGCCACGCGTTCTATATGCTCGTTATCCGCGATGTATCCTGTCGAAAACGTTTCGGGTAGGACAATAACATCCGGTATGTTCGGTAGCGCTTCGATGGCGGCGGCGGTGGCGAAAATGTTTTCGTCGACGTCGCCCCATGCGATGTTAAGCGAAATTGCGGCTACGGTCAGCCGATCTTGTAGAGATGGCATATTATGTCAATGGTGTTTTTATGTGGGATTGGATAGAGTGCCTTTCTCGCATGTTTCAGGTGCGCAATTCTAGGCCGAGACATGAAAACTATTGTCGAAATCCTTCGGGTGCTTGGCTTGCGAAGCTTTGTAATGGCTCTTTATTAAGGTCATGTCCAAGTCGTGATTTCCGGAGGCGGATATGGCGTGAGAGGCCGTTATGCGCTTGTTCTGATAGTCGATGGTGGCAAGCACTATGGGCACGCCGGTGTTGTATGCAATGCGCAGTATTCCTGTGTGCCATTGGGATGTGCGGCTACGTGTGCCTTCCGGCGTAATTGCAATTTGCAACTTGTCACGCTGACGCATCATTGTCGATACCTGATCTACCATGGATGGATGTTTGCCTTTATTGCTTCGATATACCGGTATGCCGCCCATTGCGCGAAAAATCCATCCTAAAGGAGGAAAAAACCAAGTGCTTTTCATCATAAACCCGGCATGACGACCTATGGATGCGTAAGCCAACTTGCCCATGACAAAGTCCCAATTGGAAGTATGCGGTGCAACGCAAATCAGACATTTGGGATAGTCAGGGATAGAAATATCCACTTTCCATCCCATGAGTCTGAGTATGGCTGAAGCAATAGACATAGACTGTCAATCAAGCTTTTTTATGCTCTTTGAAGTCCTTGACAATTGCGTCTCGTGCCTCTTGAGGCATTGCGGCATTCATTTCTTTTACAATCTCTTGTACCTGGTTATTGAACTCGTTGAGGAGTTTGGCATATGCTGTCGCGAAGTACTTTGCACGGGCGGCGTTGTATGCCTTGCGGCTGTCGAAATTTGCGGCAATTTTGTCGAAGCATATTGATACGTGTGCAATTGAAGTTTCTTGGAGTGTGGCAATCTTGCCCACAATGTCTTGAGTCTTTCCTGTGTCAAAACCGCGCACACCTGCATTGGCGATAAGGAGTGTTACGGCAAGTTCGCCGCATACGTAGCGGATGTGTTTCTTTAGTTGGCGTTTGTTTGTCATTGTTTAATATTTTGAGGTGTTGGAGTGTTGTCTGTGATTATGTGTCGGAGTACATTGTAGTTGGGGCTGATGCGGATTCTATGGTCCTGTCCGGTCATGAAGGCGTTGAGCTGCAAAGGCAGGTCCATGGCTCGTCCTGTGATGGCGTTCATGGCCGCCAGAGACTTGGCCGGGTGTGCTGTAGCTATAATCAGGCCGGTTTGTCCCGGACGGAGGTTGCGTCGCAGTCCGTAGTAGGCCATTGCCGTATGGGGGTCGCACATATATCCTGTGTCGCGATAGCATCCGTTGACGGCCTCAATAATTGCGACATCATTGACGCACTCTCCGGTAATGTCACGGCGTATGGCAGCAAAGTCGTAGTGGTACAAATCGAGTATTCGGGGCAGGTTGGTGGGGTCTGCTTTGTCTGTTGCATAAGCCAATGTCGGTACGGATGGCCGTCGGGGCAACAGATGCCCGGTCGTGAGAGTCTCGTTGAATGCATCGTTGGCGTTCTCGCAAGCGATAAAGTGGCTTATCGGTAGCCCAAGGCGTTTGCTTATGATGCCTCCGGTGAGGTTGCCGAGGTTGCCGCAAGGTATTGCTGCGACTATTTCGGTCGAGCGTTGGTCGATGCGTTCCAATAGTTGTGCAACTCCGTAGAAGTAATAGAATGTTTCGGGGAGTAGTCGACCTATATTTGCCGAATTGGCGCAGGTCATCATGGCCTTGCGTTGCAGAACCGGGTCAGAGAGTGCTTGACGCATGAGAGCGAGGCAGTCATCGATGTTCCCATGTACTTCTATGGCGTGGATGTTTCCTCCCAAGGTAGTATACTGGCGCTCGAGTTGGCGATTCGAACTATTGCGGGGAAACAGTACAAACACATTTACGGACGACAATGGAGCCATGGCATTGGCTATAGCACCGGCGGTATTACCGCACGAAGCCACAATGATGTTAAGCGGTAGTGACCCCGTCCCGATATGTCTGAGTAAGGATGCCATAAAACGTGCGCCAATATCCTTGAATGTCAAGGTAGGCCCACCAAATAGTTCGAGGACATATATGTCGTTGTCGATGCGCCTCAATGGTATATCGAAGTTGATAGTGCGGTCTACCATCTCCTTGAGGGCTTGTGCCGGAATGTCATCGCTGAAAAAATGCGTGGCAAGAACATAGGCAATCTCGGAGGCAGTCATACCCTGAAAATTGCGGAAAAAAGCGTCAGGAATTTGTGGTAGCGATGCGGGCATATATAGTCCACCGTCCGGAGCGTGGCTGCATAATACGGCCTGTGCCAAGGTTACGGAAGGAGAATTGTGTCCGGTGCTTATATATTGCATGGTCGGTGTCTCAAATATGGGCCGGTGACGGATTTGTGCCGTGCAATGGCGATGTCAGTCACCATGTGCGGTGAAAAATACAGCCGTCTTATACTGATGCAAAGATAATGATTTTTTTCGCCATGGGCGGTATCTTTGACCGAGTTTTTACCATGGATTTTTGAATGTCGGCACAAATGGAACTAACCGAGTGTGCCGTGTTATAGCGTGGCTATAAACTTGTACCTGTATTTCAATTGATCAAATGCTTTGGCAGCTTTTGATTTGTCTTGGAATAGTGCATATACTGCCGCTCCGGACCCGGACATTGCAGAATACACTGCGTCAGCTCTGTAGAAATATTCCTTTAGGTCGGCTATTGCCGGGTACAAAGGAAATACAGAGTCTTCAAACATGTTGTGAAGTTCTGTGCGCCATTGTGTCGGTGGGAGTTCAGTTATGCGCTCAACGGGTGTTGCATTGGGATTTTTTGCAACTCCGGCGTATGCTTGTGCTGTGGATACATGGCATCCATCAGGGCGACAGATGACTATTGTGAGGCCGCTCAGTGTCGGAATTGAGACCTTGCGCAACGTTGTTCCGATGCCTGAAACTACCATGGCGCTGTTGTAAACGAAAAAAGGACAGTCGGCGCCGATAGAAGATACAATTTTTGCCATGGCTCCATTGCTGAGACCCAACGAAAACAACGTGTTGAGTGCACGCACAGTGTATGCTGCATCAGCTGAGCCGCCACCCAAACCGGCTCCGGACGGAATGTTTTTCTGCAAAAAAATACGTACAGACGGAATGTCTCGGCATACGCTCTTGACGGCATTGTAAGCCCGTATGACGAGGTTATCATCTTCAGAACAGTCAAGGTCTTCGCTGCCATGACATTCCAATGTCGTGCGTGGCTCATTGATGGCCGGAACGACCTCGAGTACATCACTCCATCCGACAGGTACCATAATTGAATCGATGTCGTGGTATCCATCAGAACGTCGTCTCAAGATGTTGAGACCGAGGTTGATTTTAGCATGTGGGAATACGACCATGCTTGTGGTTTGGTGCGTGAATGCGTGTTAATCTTCTGAGGGCGATGTTGTTAACTTTTGTCTCGGCTTTATATCGAGTCGCGGCACTTAATCAAGTTTTAGTACGGCAAGGAAGGCTTTTTGCGGTACTTCCACCGAACCGATTTGCTTCATGCGCTTCTTGCCTTTCTTCTGCTTTTCAAGCAACTTGCGCTTGCGTGAAATGTCGCCGCCGTAGCATTTGGCTGTAACGTCTTTTCGCACGGCTTTAATGGTCTCGCGTGCAATGATTTTGGCGCCTATGGCCGCCTGGATGGCGATGTCGAATTGTTGCCGGGGAATAAGTTCTTTGAGCTTTTCGCACATACGGCGACCAAAGGCGACGGCATTGTCTGCATGCGTTAGTATGGACAGCGCATCCACGCTTTCGCCATTAAGGAGTATATCAAGCTTGACCAGGCGGCTTTCGCGGAAGTCGTGCAGGTGATAGTCGAATGATGCATAGCCCTTGGAGATGCTTTTGAGTTTGTCGTAGAAGTCAATCACGATTTCGCCAAGAGGCATGTCGAAGGTGAGTTCGAGCCTATTGCCGGAGATATATTCCTGCTTGATGAGTTCGCCGCGTTTTGACAGACATAAGGTCATTATCGGTCCGATGAAGTCGGAGGTGGTAATTACACTGGCGCGGATATATGGTTCCTCAATATGATCTATTAACGTAAGGTCAGGTAAGCCTGATGGGTTGTGTACTTCTGTGACTATACCTTTTTTATCATATACCTTATATGAAACGTTGGGTACGGTGGTGATGACGTCCATATCAAACTCACGACCGAGTCTTTCCTGAATTATTTCCATGTGAAGCAGGCCCAAGAATCCGCAGCGGAAACCAAAGCCGAGTGCGGCAGATGATTCGGGTGTAAAGGTGAGTGAGGCATCGTTTAACTGGAGTTTCTCAAGCGAGGTGCGAAGATTTTCAAAGTCTTCAGTCTCGATGGGATATACGCCGGCAAACACCATAGGCTTGACCTCCTCGAAACCATCTATAGCCTTGTCACAAGGGCGTGCAACGTGTGTGATGGTGTCGCCCACTTTTACCTCTTTGGATGTCTTTATACCGGAAATGATGTAACCCACATTTCCGGCGGAAATCTCGTTGGTGGGGCGCATATCAAGTTTAAGGACACCGACTTCGTCCGCATTGTATTGTTTGCCTGTGGCGACGAATTTTACGAAATCGTTTTTGCGTAGTGTGCCGTTGATAATCTTAAAATAAGCGATGATGCCTCGGAATGGGTTGAACACTGAGTCGAATATCAATGCCTGAAGCGGTGCTTCAGGGTCACCTTTGGGTGCCGGTATGCGCTCGACTATTGCACGGAGAATGGTGGATATGCCTTCGCCTGTTTTGCCGGAGGCTCGGATTATTTCTTCACGTTTGCATCCGAGCAGCTCAACTATTTGATCCTCAACTTCGTCAGGTTTGGCTGATTCGAGATCTATCTTGTTTATTACAGGGATGATTTCCAGGTCGTTGTCTATTGCCATGTAAAGATTGGAGATGGTCTGAGCCTGAATCCCCTGAGTGGCGTCTACAATAAGCAAGGCACCTTCGCAGGCGGCGATGGAACGAGATACTTCGTACGAAAAGTCTACGTGTCCCGGGGTGTCAATAAGATTGAGTGTGTACTCTGTGTCATTGATGGTATGAAGCATCTGTATGGCGTGGCTTTTGATGGTAATGCCACGTTCGCGCTCAAGGTCCATGTCGTCCAGCACTTGTGCTTCCATGTCTTTGGATGCAATGGTGCCGGTATATTCGAGAAGCCTGTCGGCAAGAGTGGATTTGCCGTGGTCTATGTGCGCTATTATGCAGAAGTTGCGTATATGGTTCATTGTTTGTTCGTAATTGCAGCTATTGGTTGTGCAAAGGTACAAAAAAACGCGTAAAGGGCAATAAGACTGCTGCGTGCTGCCGCGAAGTATAATGGTAAAATGGCGTAGAGTGTGCGCCTATGTAGTGCCGTATGTGTCGATGATGCCGTATACCTATGCGATACAATCATTTAAGGAATGCAAGGTATACAGCTCCTACCAGTAGGACGAATGCGGCAATGTGATTCCAGCGTAAAGTTTCGCCACCGAACACAAATATTGTGATGACGGTAAACACTATTAGGGTAATTGCTTCCTGGGTCACTTTGAGTTGCATCAGTGTCATCGGTCCGCCGTTGCCTACGTACCCGATGCGATTGGCAGGAATCATGAATGAATATTCAAATAATGCTATTGCCCAAGAGAATACGATCACGAGCCAAAGCGGCCAATCGGTTGATATGCCGGCTGTCTGTAATTTGAGGTGTCCGTACCAGGCAAAGGTCATAAAAACATTGGAAACGACCAATAGCAGGATTGTGGTGACTATAGGATTCATTTCTTGGTATGCTTGTCATATTCGTTAATACTCATTATGCGTTCTATATGCATCTTTGAACGCAGATAGTCCATGTCTATGTAGCTCTTGTCTCCCGGACGTCTCAAAGGGAAGGCCTTGTATTTGGCTTTTATAACCTCGTTGCATGCGGGGCTACGCCATCCCGGTGCTGATGGTTGCAATTCGGGCGGTACGGAGTCTATGGAGACTGCGCGGACGTGGCTACAGGGCGGATAGCCGATGACGGTCCACATTACAGCATCTTTTGGGTCTTGACCGGGAGCCACGCCCTCGATGACGATGGAGGCGGAGGATATGCGCCGCGGTATAAAGTCCTGGTCTATGGCCCAACGGGTGCTGTCGCATAAGATATCGCGACCCAAGCGACTATGGTAGAATGACCTTGACGCGTCTTCGGTAAAGAACGCCGGGGTAAGAGTGTGATGTCGTATCCGTTCTTCGGCAAGGTGGCAGAGATTGTCGTAGCGGACATATCCATATCCGGTGGTGTCATTGCCGCTAAAGGAAAAATTTGTGCGTATCAGTACATCGCTTTCTGTGTCTTTGAGATAGTAGGTCGTGTATCCGTTGTCATTGGTCTCAAAGTATGCGCCGTTGCCGTAGGCGTCAATAACGCCGAAATTAGCTTGTACGCCCATAGGGCGAGGCAGGGTGTCAAGTAGTGTAGCAAAGTCAGCGACCGTGCGGCAGCGGCCCAAAGCCATAGACATTACGATGCCTTCGCGGTCCACCAGTTTAGCCGTGTCCGGCGCAAGGTTGTAGGATGCCGTATTCATGATTCCAAATCCGGTGTCATTCAAGCCCATCCATGCCTCTGAACGAAGGCTGTCACCTCCGTTGAACAAGGCTACGTACCCGAATTGCCCGGGGCGGCATACGGTGTCTACAAAATTATGTTCCGTCCCGGTGTCTCGGTGTTTCCACAGTAAGGGGCGTCCGTTGGCAGATGCTCGTGCGCCAACTATCATTGATGTGCAGGCTTGTGTGTCTTGCGGCAGCGCTATGGATACAACCAATGCACTGACCACAAGAGTTGTGCGTAAGAACGTTGTGCTCATTTTTGTATATATGTAAGTTGCCTCTGGCATCTATGCAATGCATCGATGGCATTGGCTTTAGGTGGACGTGGGTCGTTCTGACCTTTTTGAGGTGCAAAATTACGCATTTATTCGCAGAAATTGCGTACTTTTGTGAGGTCTAAGCCGTTCAACTTGATTAAACGCATAAAAACAACCAAGACAGTATGTCGCTGATTGAATATAAAGACGTAGAACTTCGTCGCAAAGAATTTGTCGTGTTCAAAGATGTTACGTTTAGCATTGATAGTGGGCAGCCGGTATACTTGGTGGGCAAAGTCGGCAGTGGCAAAAGCACATTGCTAAAGTCATTATATGCCGAAGTTCCGGTGTCCGGACAAGGTCATGCCCGTGTGCTTGGATATGATATGGGACAATTGCGTCGTCGTGACATCCCAATGTTGCGTCGCCGCATGGGCATCGTTTTCCAGGATTTTCAATTGCTGATGGACCGCAATGTTTATGCCAACCTTGATTTTGTGCTTCTTGCTACGGGATGGCGCGACCGCAGGCAGCGCGAAGATCGTATACTCGCAGTACTTGATCAAGTCGGTATGCCTAATAAAAGTTACAAAATGCCTCATCAATTAAGCGGAGGTGAGCAGCAGCGAGTGGTGATTGCCCGCGCCATGCTTAATAATCCGGATATAATTCTTGCTGATGAACCCACCGGCAACCTTGACCCGGAGACAGGACAGCAGATATTCCACCTACTAAGTAATATAGCGTCTGAGGGCAAAGCCGTGGTGGTGGCTACGCATAACCATTCGCTGATAGATCAATTCCCCGGACGCGTATTTATCTGCGAGGATAAACACCTTAGCGAACTGCCATAACAGATTTTCGTACAGGGCTAAATGTCATGCTGATGGCAGCAAGTACGCATGAACTCTTATTGCTGCGTGACTTGGGTTTGTCGTTCAACGCATGTTTTACAATAAATTGTGGAATAATAACTGCTATGATGTATATAGTTGTGGCGTGGGCGTTTGCATGGCACTGCACCCCTATATGTAATAATGATTAGGGGTTCCCATATTCGGAGCTAAAAGTTTTCTTGGGTATTCTTTGCTCTATTGTCAGTTGAGAGTGCCTGTACGTGCTCGCTTAATGACGTTATCTTCGGGCACAACGTAAATTTCGACGCGTCGGTTTCGTCTCCTGTTCTTGACAGAAGTGTTTGCCGAGCGCGGTTCCTCAGCCCCCATACCGTAAGGTGTGATGTTGGTTTCAACATCGCCTGCCAGTTCATCGAAATAGTCAGCAATAGCATTGGCGCGTCTTTCGGTGAGGTCATCGCAATATTGCTCGCTGCCGGTGTTGTCTGAATATACGACGACAAGTATCTTGTATGACGTAGGTTTGCGCAGCAATTCTTTGAAGGCGTTGAGATAGTATGGCGCATGCGTGCGCAGTTCGTCATCGTTTGGCTTGAAGAGCGTGTCGCAGGGGATGATTATGCTGTATACCTCGTTTTTGCGATGCATAGCGACTTCAAGATTGTGTCGTGCAAATTGGTTTGCGTTGTTGCCCATATGACGCTGTATTGCCGGCGAATACTTTTTGGGAACTTCCGGCGTGGCAATGTTTTCCTTAAGGGTCTTGGGCGCATCGGCATTTGGAATGTCAGTCGAGGCTATGCCGGATGCTGCCGCCATCAGAATGGCAGCAACAATGGAGCATTTTTTTGAAAAAGTGAAACGGGGCATGTTTAGATACATTGGGTTATTCGTCCTCCAATGAGTCTTCGTAAGCTAATTCGGCGTTGACTATAGGCTCAATGTGTTCGGTTGCAATTTTTGCACGCTTATCTTTGGCCAAAGTGCGGCGCACGGTGCTCATCAGTCTATCGAGATCCACATCGGCATCTTCTTCATCATCTTCTGAAAAATCAATTTCGAGCATTCCGTTACTCTCGTAGAAATCCCAGATTATATCTATGACGTTGAGAATTTCGTCATCGTCATATAGCGAGGAGATTTCATTGCCAATTTGTGCGCGTATAAACGCTATGGCATTATCTTCGTCAAACATGGTCATAAGTTAATTATTGCTGTAAAAAAGCTTTTGATGACTATTTATGGGAAAATGCGTTATAGCTCCAGAAGACCCTTGGGAAGTGTAACACCTATCGAACCTTCATCTATGTATTCGATGAATTCGTCGGCGATAGGAATATACAATTTGCTGTCATTGTCCTCGGCACGGCTGACAATGAATAGATTGTTTGCCGTGGAGTCTTCTATGCCGATGATTCGTCCCAGGACTTTATCCGATTCGGTGTCTATGATATCAAATCCTATAAGGTCTTCAATGAAAAAATCTTTACTGTCCGGGTCTGTGGCGTCATGGTGCAACGAGTCAATGAGATCTTGGCTTGTGGCGTATATTGTGTGTCCTGTCAAGTCTTGGTCGTCAATAACAGGTATGAGTCGCGAACGCCACATCTCACCCTTGTGGAAAGTAGTGCCTGATAATTTGAATGGTACCGGAAGCCCGTCAATTTCGACAAATACAAAGTCTAAATCTTCGATTGCCTCACCATAATTCGAGTACATAATGTAATCGCCTTCGTATCCGAAGGTTTTGATAATGTGACCGATGGGTCTCAGTTGCTCAAATGTGACCGGTGTGTGCGGCATATGTCGAAACTCTTGTTAGGTTACTTCTTTTTCTTTTTCTTGCCGGTGTTGGAAGTGACCTTGTATGTGCGCAATACCATTGTGTCGGGCGTTAGGCGAATTTTACCTTTGCTGAGCACGGCAAGGTCATCGAAGATACGCTGGTCGTCAACGTCTTCGTTGGCTTCGGACATTACTTTCTTCATTTGGTTGGCAAGCAGTTCGATGAAGGCGTCTTTGTCCGGACAGTCTTCCATGTCGGCTGCCACTAGAGCCATTTGTTCGATTACGCGTCCGTATTGGCGTTCGAAATTTGACACTTGGTCAAACATTGGCACGGGCTCGGGTTTTGAGTCAAGCGAATCGGCGTGTATCACATCAAAAGGCCAGTCTATATCAAGATTGTAGTTGCTCATGACTGCCAAATGATCCCAGAACTTGTGCTTCTCGGGATCGTTGGCCACCATTTCGGGAAACAATATACCCATAGTGTTGACTATGGAGTAGGCGCATCGTGTACGTTCGGCTTTGTCCTCGAGGGTCATGCAATACTCCACCATAGATTGGATGTTGCGGCCGTACTCGGGAAGTATTATGTCTTTGAGTTGAGTGTTGTATGTCAGCATTGGCTTGTTCGGAGGAGGTAGGTGTATCTTGTAGATATATAATGTAAAGAAGGGCGCGGGGTGTTCCCGCACCCTTCTTGTATGTGTTGGCTGTGGATGTTACATGTTCATGCCGCCATCCACCTGTATTACTTGGCCGGATACGTATGAGGACATGTCCGAGGCAAGGAAGGTGGCAACGTTGGCGATATCCTCTACTTTGCCGCCACGACGCAGGGGTATTTTCCTGGTCCATTCGGCGCGTACGTCATCGGGCAGGGCTGCGGTCATGGCTGTCTCGATAAATCCCGGGGCGATGGCGTTGGCGCGGATGCCGCGTGAGCCAACTTCTTGGGCGATGGATTTGGATAGGGCTATAAGACCGGCCTTAGATGATGCGTAGTTGGCTTGGCCCGCATTGCCGTGTACTCCGACAACGGATGCCATATTGATGATGGAACCGCTGCGCTGGCGCATCATGATGGGCAGCACTGCGTGAATAAAGTTAAATGCACTTTTGAGGTTGACGTTGATTACGGCGTCCCATTGCTGCTCGGACATGCGAAGCATCAGGCCGTCTTTGGTGATGCCGGCATTGTTGACCAGAATGTCGATACTGCCGAAGTCTTTGTGTATTTGGCCAACCACTTCCTCTGTTTGAGCGAAGTCGGCAGCATTAGAAGCATAACCCTTGGCTTTGACTCCCAAAGCAGCTATTTCGGCTTCGGTCGCTTTGCCGTTTTCATCGATAACGAGATCTGTGAATGCGATGTTGGCTCCTTCTTGCGCAAATTTCAATGCTATGGCCTTACCAATGCCGCGTGCGGCACCGGTAATCAGGGCTGTCTTACCTTCAAGTAATTTCATGTTTTGTGTTGTGTATGATGGTGTATGTTTAGTGTATGCGTTGCCTGATGGCGTGCCCGTTGGTACGGCGCATATTCACCGCAAAGTTACTAATTATTTTTGAGACCGCGGCAATGAAGATTTAAGGCTTGTAAAATGTGCTGAAATACCATGGTCTCATTTGTTGACGTCGCCAAAAAAACGTACCTTTGTGCATCAGTAAAGGTCGTGTGCGGTCTTGTACCGTGCCGACATAATCGACATCTATATTCCCCACGCTACACCATTATGCTTGTTTATTTCAAGAAAGGTGCCACGAAGGTTTACGCAGTTGATACCGCGCGTTCGTTGACGGACAGCGAGGTCGATCGGCTGTCTTGGCTCTTCGGCGGTGCCCGTCGTCTCGTGTCTTCCAACATCAAACAATCCTTTATCGGACCGCGCCGCGAGATGGTGACTCCATGGAGTACCAATGCTGTTGAGATTTGCCAAAACATGGGCATAGACTGCATTCGTCGCATCGAGCAGTTTGATCGTGCCGACAAAGGCACAACTTATGACAGAATGTTGCAACGCTATTATAATGCCTTGGATGCACATGTGTTTGATGTGGATACAAGCCGGGCTCCTATCCGCTATATCGAAGACATCGCAGCATATAACGTAAGCGAAGGCTTGGCTTTGAGTGCCGATGAGGTCGAGTACTTACAGGGGCTTGCAAAACGCATGAATAGGCCGCTTACGGATAGTGAGGTTTTCGGATTCAGCCAAGTCAATTCGGAGCATTGTCGCCATAAGATTTTTAATGGCACGTTCGTCATTGACGGCAAGGAACAGCCGCTGTCGCTGTTCAAACTGATAAAAAAGACAAGTAAAACCAATCCCAATGGCTTGGTGTCGGCATATAAAGACAACGTGGCTTTTGTGCGAGGCCCGCGTATGCGACAGTTTGCACCCGTGTCGGGCGAGTATGCATCATATTTTGAGGAGAAGAATGTCCCGACTGTACTTTCGTTGAAGGCTGAGACGCATAATTTTCCGACAACTGTTGAACCTTTTAACGGAGCGGCTACAGGTACCGGCGGCGAGATACGCGACCGTCTTGGCGGCGGTCGTGCCAGCCTCCCTTTGGCAGGAACGGCAGTATATATGACATCGTATCCTCGCCTTAATGGCCTTCGCCCGTGGGAATTGATGATGAATCCGCGAGTATGGTTATATCAGACGCCGGCCGAAATATTGATTAAGGCCAGCAATGGTGCCAGTGACTTCGGCAATAAGTACGGTCAGCCGCTGATATGTGGGTCGGTACTCACATTTGAGTATTCGGACGATGGCATTGAGTATGCCTACGACAAGGTTGTGATGCTGGCCGGAGGGGTAGGGTACGCCCGAGCCCGTGATGCGGTCAAGGGCCATCCTCATAGCGGCGAAAGTGTCATTGTGATGGGAGGCGACAATTATCGTATCGGCATGGGTGGCGGTGCAGTGTCTTCGGTTGCTACAGGCCAGTATGCCAATGCCATTGAGCTTAATGCCGTACAACGAGCAAACCCCGAGATGCAGAAACGTGTGGCCAATGTCATACGTGCGCTCAGCGAAAGTGACACCAATCCGATAGTCTCTATACACGACCATGGAGCCGGTGGACATCTTAATGCCTTATCTGAATTAGTGGAAGAGACAGGCGGATATATTGACATAGATCGACTGCCCGTGGGTGATCCGACACTGAGTGACAAGGAAATCATAGGCAACGAATCTCAGGAACGCATGGGCATGGTAGTGCGCGGTAAGGACGTGGAGCGCATACGCCGTATTGCAGAGCGTGAACGAGCTCCGATGTACGAAGTCGGGCATACCACTGCCGACCATCGCTTTGTGTTCGGGCATGGCGGTATGGACGACAGCGACCGACAGGAATCAGGGCCTATAGATTTGGCCATGGCAGACATGTTCGGATCTTCGCCAAGGACCGTGATGACGGATAATACGGTCGTGCGACACCATGCATCTGTCCGATATGATGTTGCGTGCATGGACAAGTATGTAGCCGATGTATTGTCCTTGGAGGCTGTGGCGTGCAAGGATTGGCTCACTAATAAGGTGGACCGCAGCGTTACCGGACGCGTGGCGCGTCAGCAATGCCAAGGTGCATTACAATTGCCTTTGAGTGATTGCGGCGTAGTGTCCATAGATTTCACCGGACGACGTGGCATAGCTACGTCGATAGGCCATGCACCGCAGGCTGCATTGTGCGATGCTGCAGCCGGGTCGCGTATGGCTATTGCCGAAGCGTTGACCAATATAGTTGGGGCAGATTCGGTCGCCGGCCTTCGCAGTGTAAGTCTCAGCGCCAATTGGATGTGGCCGTGCCGTAATCCGGGCGAAGATGCTGCCTTGTATCGAGCCGTCGAGTCGTGTAGCGAATTTGCCTGCGCATTGGGCGTGAATATACCCACGGGCAAGGATTCGTTGTCAATGACGCAAAAGTATCCTGACGGGCGTCGAGTGATGGCTCCCGGTACGGTGATAATTTCGGCGGCAGCGCCGGTGCGCGACATCCGCCGCACGCTTTCGCCGGTATTGGTGCAAAAGAAGTCTTCGACATTATATTATATCGACTTTGCGGGCGATACTCTTCGTCTTGGCGGGTCGGCTTTGGCCCAGACAATGGGTTTGGTAGGAAACAAGGCGCCCGAAGTGGATGCAGTGACGTTGGCTCACGCTTTCGGAGCTGTGCAAACCATTGTCCGTAAGCGCAAGGCCTTGGCAATGCACGATGTAAGTGCCGGCGGTCTGGTGACAACCTTATTAGAGATGGCCTTTGCCAATACATCGGGTGGGCTCGAAATCGATTTGTCTGAAATGGCAGGCAGTATGGGAGGCGACTTGGTCAGCGCATTGTTTGCCGAGAATCCGGCAGTGGTGATGCAGGTGGACAATGGTACGACCGAATCTGTCGAAGCGATACTCAACGAAGCCGGAGTGCGGTATTTCGCAATAGGTCATCCTGTTACGTCCGGACGTACTCTGGAGGTTAAGGTCGGCACCGATACCCATAGTTTTGACATAGATGCACTCCGTTCGATATGGTATGAGCCTTCGTATAGGCTTGATTGCTTGCAAAGTGGCGAAGAATGTGCTGCCGCACGCTGTGATAATTTGGGGCATCAGCCGTTACGCTACATTTTCCCCTCCGGATGGAAGGGAAGCAAGGAGATGACGATACGTCCCGAGGCTTCGGTCAGCGGTCGTCCGCGTGCCGCAATTATCCGTGACAAGGGTATCAATGGCGAGCGCGAGATGGCGTATTCGCTATATCTGGCCGGTTTTGATGTCAAGGACGTTTGTATGACAGACTTGATGAGCGGAGCCGAGACGCTGGAGGATATCCGTATGATAGTGTTCTGCGGAGGCTTTTCCAATAGCGACGTGCTTGGCTCGGCCAAGGGCTGGGCTTCGGGCTTCCGTTGGAACGAGAAGGCTCGGAAGACGCTTGAAGCCTTCTATGCAAGGCGCGACACTCTGTCTTTGGGCGTATGCAATGGTTGCCAACTGATGATAGAACTTGGCCTGATAGCCCCGGAGGCCGGCGAGCGTATGCCGCGTATGGAGCACAACCGTTCGCATAAGTTCGAGTCTCAGTATCTCGGTATTATTGTGCCGCAGAACAATACCGTGATGTTCGGCGGGCTTTCGGGATCACGCCTTGGTATATGGGTGGCGCATGGCGAAGGCCGCTTCAATCTTGGTGGCGCTGCCGGTGTCAAGAACTTCAACGTTATAGCCAAGTATGCCTATCGGACTTATCCCGGCAATCCTAACGGCAGTGACGGGGCTGTGGCCGGTATTGCATCGCCGGACGGGCGCCATGTAGCGATAATGCCGCACTTGGAGCGCGCCATATTCCCGTGGCAATGCGGACACTATCCGCGCAGTCGCCGCAATGACGCGGTTACGCCGTGGCTTGCCGCCTTCCGCGCTGCCTTCGAGTGGTGCGCCCGGCAGTGATGCGCTCCACTAAGAGGAAGATACAGACAGCGGGCTGCGCTTCGGCGCAGCCCGCTGTCTGTATGGTAAGTCGTCCCGGTTTAGAGGGCGACCTTGAAGGTCTTGCCGGCTACGGCCACGATGTATATGCCGTGGTGACCGAGGGCGATTTCTTTGCTTGTTCCGGAATAGGCTGTGCGTCCGGCGAGGTCGTATACTGCCACAGCGGCGTCCGCTTCGGCTCCGTTGATGTGTATGGTGCCGGCCGAGACAAACACGCTTACACTGTTGTCATCGTTGGCAAAGACATCGTCCACGCCGCCCATGTCTTTTTCGACTATATTGCCGAACTTTTTCCACAGTCCGTGTTCTTTGTAAGCCTGAGCCGAACCGGTGGGCACGTACAGCGTTACATCCTGATAGCGGTAGCTTTCAAGGATGTCATAGCCATAATCTTCTGCGCTGTCGAGGGTGAAGTTGTATGGCTTTGCAGTGCGGCAGGTTATGCTCTTGAGGTTGGGACAGCCGTAGAATATGTGCTTGTATAATGTTCCTGAATATTCGGTATTGTAGGGTTCGATGGTTACTTCTTCCAACGACTTGCAGTTGATAAATTCGCCCATGAATAGCTTGTCCGTCTTAATTTTGGCTTTTTTTAGCCCGGTGCAGTTGGCAAAGGCAAAATCTGCATAAGTAAGAACCATGCGATTTTCCTCGGTTATCTCGACTTGCTCAATTTTGCTGCAACCATCAAAAGCATGGCTGCCGAGCGTTATAGGCTTTTCAAATTTCAGCGAGGTAATTTTGTCGCAGTTATAGAATGCGTAATCAAGGGCGTCTTCGCTTTTAATTGTAACGTCACCGGCCTTTCCCGGTATGCAGGCTACATCCCACATACCACCATATGTGAGTATTCCGTCTGAAACTCCATAATATTTTGACTGTGATATATACTGACTAATATTAGCACTGCCGGGTGCGATAGCTCTGATTGTAAGCTGTATTGAACTGGGTATAGTCAGGGATGTCAGCTTGGCATTGTTGTCGAAGATATGGTGCATTGTCGCCCTTACATCGTATGTCGTTCCGCCAATGGTAGCCTGTTCGGGGATAATAAAGTCGCCTATGACTTTTTGGGGGTCGGCATATAGTGCGCCACAATGACTGCTGCTATAGAGCTTGCTGTCGTAGGTCAGCCCGTTGTTATCCGAGCCGAGTGTGTTCTCGATGGTGGAAACTTTGCCCCATATGGCATCGTTGGTGTATGCGTCTTTGCTCTCGTAGGGCACTTTGAGTGTGAATTTGGCTATGTTGTTTGCATTGTCTGACAGTTCGCCTTCGCATTGCGGCGGGGTGGCATTCAGCGCATATATTGTCGTTGAGTAATTACTGTGTAATGAGAATGCCTCTTTGCCCACCTTGTTTACTTTGGGGCTAAGTATTATGTCTTTTAAGGATGTGCATTCGTAGAACATATACTCTCCGACAACTTCGGACTCTATCTTAGCATATTTAAGGTAGTGGCAGCCCCCAAAGACTGTACGTCCGAGGGTGGTGACGGATGCCGGGATAGTTACCTTTGTCAGGTGTTTGCAGTATCCGAACGCTAAATAGCCGATTTCGTTAAGTGTGTTGGGAAGAACGACGGAGGTGATATTGCTACTTAGGAAGGCGCGTTCGGCAATGGTGCGCACGCCGTCCGGTACGGCCACGGGGTCGAAGTAGTGTCCAGGGCATTTGAGCAGGGTGGCGCCGTCGGCGGTGTAGAGGATGCCATCGATGTCCTTGTAGTACCGGCTACCGTCCTCAACGGTAATGCGCTCAAGGCGTGTGTCGTATCCAAGGAACTCCTCGCCGATTTCGCGCATGGTGGCCGGGATGGTGAGCGAAGTAATCTTGTCGCAGTTATAGAATGTTTTGGTGGCGATGCCGGTCACGGTGTAGTCTGTGCCGTTGATGGCAACGGTAGACGGAATTACTACGTCGCTGCCTAAGGATTTGTCATAATGGACGGCTTGGCACTCGTGTTTCTCGGCATCGGTAATCATAAAGGTGAAGCCGTTATTGGTTGCATCATCGGAGTATATACGGCAGTCTTTCCACACATCGGCGGCGCGATAGTCTGCCACGGCAGAGGAGGGGACATACACAATGCCATCGAAGCCATAAGTGAACTTGGTGGTGTAAGTGATTTCGGGCGGCGTGGTGCCTAAGCAACGGATTTCTTGAACGGTTGCAGGTACTCTACTGCTGTTTAGTGCCTGTACCGAAGCGAAGTAGATAATCTGGTTTAGGCCTGACAATCCGAAGGACCACCCGTCAGGCTCGTTTTTGCAGCGAATGTATGCCGTGGTTAGATCGGGGCATAAACTGAAAGCCCTATTGGCGCTTTCGAGATTTAAGGGAAGGTCTATGGTCGTCAGGCTCTGACATTTGTAAAAAGCGCGGCTCTGTATTGTCGTTACGGTTGACGGGACTGTGAGCGAGGTGATGGGCGCCTCTTGGAAGGCCTTGCTGTCGATGCGTACAACGGTATAAGTGATGCCGTTATCCGCCACCTTGGCCGGGATGTCAAGCGAGGTGGGGATGGTGGCGGCATCGTAGCCGGTGACTGCGCACTCGTTTTTTTCACTGTCGATGACGGTGAAGCTGAGACCGCCGCTATCGAAAGCCGACATGGTGGCCGTGGCCAGCAAAGTCGTGATTGTGAGTAATAATTTTTTCATTAAGTGTAAGCGTTAAATGTTAGTGATGGCTAATTAATTATATCGAGTTGGGAATTTGGAAGTTCGACGGGTAGGGTGTTGAGGTTCTCGATATAGTCGAGAAGTTCAAAGCGGCCACGGCGGTCTATGCTCGAAGTGCGGAATACGGGAGGCAGTTCCTCCCAGTATTCACGCAGCGTTTCGAGGTATTTGGTGGTGACGGTCTTGGCCGCGTTCGACGTCATTTTGTCCAGCTTGGTGAAGACTATGGCAAATGGCACGCCATTCTCGCCTAACCAGTTCATAAATTCGAGGTCTATGTCCTGGGGCAGGTGACGCCCGTCTATTAGCAGGAACAGGCACGTCATTTGCGGACGCTTGAGAATATAGCCCTTGATCATTGCTTCGAGGCGGCAGCGGTCGTCCTTGCTGCGCCGCGCGTACCCATAGCCGGGCAAGTCTACGATATACCATGCGTCATCTACGAGGAAGTGGTTGATAAGCATGGTCTTGCCGGGGGTGGCGGAGGTCATGGCCAGCGAGCGATTGCCCGTGAGCATATTTATCAGCGAGGACTTGCCTACGTTGGAGCGCCCTATAAAGGCGTACTCGTGCATGGCCGTTTTGGGACATTTATCCACATCGGGGCTACTGGTGACGAAGCATGCGTTGGATATATTCATAGTCAAGACGTTGTCAAGTGGTCGTTTGCAATCTTTTGCAAAGGTAACCATAAACCACTAATTATTCAAATTCCGTTCTATTTGGCTTGTGCTGTTATATTCGTTATCTCTTTATATGCGTATTTTGCGTATGCCTTGTGCTGATTTGATGATGTATATGCCGCGAGGCAGCTCACCAGTTGGTGTAGGTGTTGGCTTCGCTCCAATACTGACTGCCGCCTTGAGTGAAAACAACGCGTTCGCCATAGCCATATACTTTGATACAATAACAGTCCTGCCATGTGACGTATAAAACCATGTCATCGTCATTGGGAACTAATTTGAACATCCAATAAGAATGTTTGACTGTGGCGCATTTATTTCTGTTGTTGTAGGATTTGTCGTATATCTCGTCAACTGTTCCATTGCCACTGGTACTACCATCATTTTCTAAGGCAATTATATGGTTCTTTTCATTGCCCCAGTACCCAAGCCAATATTTGCCATATTCAACTCCATCTGAGTAGTTGAAATATAGAACACCTTTATCAACACTGCCTTTACATGTTTTTATGCCATCATCATCCATTTTTATCCGCACAGAGTACCCATCATCTTTCTTTTGAATTTTGATGTTGCCAATATTATTATCCTTTGACGGATACCATACGCCCTCGAAGTCCTGTGCGCTTGCGCTGACGAAGCCGAAGAACAAGAGTATATATGATAGTAATAGCCGTTTGGGTCTGTTAAGCTGTTTCATGTTTTTTTGTTATAAGTGGTTTTATGGCTTTACCGGTCGGATGCATTGGCCGAAGCAACGGCTAAAGGTGCTATTGCTATAATCTTTGCCGGTTATGCTTTTATTAAAGTATATAGACCTTGCGCCAACGGGGATTTCCAAATACAATGAGGAAGTCCAATATTTGCCGTAGTCGTTCAGATCAAGAGCTGTGCTATATTGTCCGCAGCATGGCATAAATATTGAATTGCCGTTAGGCCCGGTAAGCCGGTAGCCGGTTGTCCCGTTTATCGAAGTCCAAAACCAATTGCACATTAGCCGTAGTTCGGTTGCTTCGGTATTGGTAGGCATACGCCATGGCTCGCCGAGGCTCACTGTCGCTGCATCGTCTTCGGACTTGAGTGTTGTAAGCCCATCAGAGACGTTGTACTTACTATAGCTGTCAGATTTTCCACAGTAGAATTTGTAATTTTCATGCGTGTAACTATTCTTGGTGGATGTTTCGCCCCAAGCATAGTAATAGCCGTATTCTTCGGGTACATCGGCGCCAAGGTTGCACGTGGCCCATTTGACGCTGAGGCCGAGGTCGATATACATCCCGATTTGTTGGAGTCGGGTGTCGGCTGATGTCTGCCCGTCTTTGGATGAAATCGTGATTGTAGCACTGCGCTCGGTGTCGGTATTGGCTTTGGCCACGCATTTGACGATGATGGTTTCGGGAGCCGGTGCGCTTGGCGATTTTGCCTTGATAGGTGCTACCGGATTGTCCCCCAGCCACCGCAACGGACGGGCTGTTGTCTCAGCCTTGTCTACGGCTGCGAGTTCTACTGAAAGCCAGTCTACATCAGCCCCTACCGAGAGGTCTGATAGTGGGAGGTTGGTCGTCACCGGTATTGTGAATTCTTTTGCGCTGTGTCCTATGCGTATGTTTTGTTCCATCTCGATGCTGGGGACGACGCCTCTGCGGGTGATGGTAATCGTGGTTGTTTTTCCGTAAAGTGTTGTAAGGGAAACGGTCGCCGTCTCGTCCTTTGTAGAGTTTGACGGAAGGATGTCTATACTTACAGCGTCCGTCAGATATGGCTGTTCAAGGGTCGAGCCTATCGTTACATTGCACCATTCGGCAGACGAGGTCGCAGAGAAGGGAATAATCGAACTGTTGTTTATGGTCACAATCGTATTGCCTCCTTCTGCGGCATAACCGATTTCGGATTCGGACAGAAGCAAAACCTCGTCTTTACCCTTGAACGGCTTTTGATACTTGATGTTAGCGCCTGTGGCGGAAGCCTTGCTCGTGCTGATGGTTTTCTCTACATAAAGACGGCACCATTCGCCATCGAGATAGGTTACGTAGCAGGTCTTGGGCATAACCTTTGATGTGCCGCTATATCCGGACTTGGGTATACTTGCAACATCGCTCAAGCCGTTAGCGCCGCTTATCATAGTCATATCGCAGCCCACGAAGTTTCCATCGCGATCTATGTGCAGGCTTCCGAGATAAGAGTCTCCGTTATCCTCGTTGTACATGGTGGTGCTGACAGTCCCTACAGGATCCGGATTGCTCTTGTCGTCCGGGGTGTCGGCCTTGTTGTCGCTACATGCTGTCAACGCCGTTGCTGTCATCAGCAAAATATACTTCGCGTATCTTTTCATAGATATTTCGTTTAGCGTTTAGGTTGCTCTTTTGCATTCAGTTAGAGGCGGATTACCAGTTGGTGTATGTGTTGGCTTTGATCCAGTTATCGTGAGAGGAAAATACCGGTTTTTTCCCGTTATTAAATGATACGTAATAATCGTCATAGTAGGCATAATACAAAGCCAATTTTTCGCCACGTGGTACTAATTTGATCTTTAGATAACATTCATTTATTGAGGCATATCTACTCCAACTATTATATGAGCTATCGTATATATTCGTTGCATAGCAATTGAAGCCTTTGTTGCCATTGTCATCTCCGGTCATTATGCAATTGTTTTCACCATTATAGGTGCCGATCCAATACCTTGCATAAGATACTCGATCGAAGCAACTAAGGTGCAGGACGCCATTTACGATTTTGCCATTAAGGTATTTTATTCCGTTTCTGGTCTTTATTTGTGCGGAATAGCCATCGGCATTCTTTTGGATTTTTATGCTCCCGAATTCACCCTCATTCCATAACGGATACCATACGCCTTCGAAGTCCTGCGCGTTCGAGCTGACAAAGGCGAAGGCAACGATGATTAGAGCTGTGATTCTGATTAATGCTTTCATTGTGTGGTTTATTGTATTTGGGTGTAAAGATAGCCGTAAAAACTTAAAATACCCCCCCCAGATGTTAAATTGTGTTAATTTAGGGTTTTGGTGTTGATTGTCAGATGGGGAGATGACTGTTTTTGGCTGGTTTCGGTCAGTATTTTTGGCCTATTTCGTTGAGAAAGCTGATAGCGACAGGGAACCCCTCACGAGCCAACTCTTTAATCATTTTTAGACCCTTTCTGCGGTTTGGCTTACCGGCAGTACCTTTCCAAATACCAACGGCATATTTTAGTTTTCCCCACTGACTACCGTTCTCCATAGCTATACGGTAGAATTCCAATGCCTTGTAGTTATCTATAATCGTCACATTATGTAAGCCGCTATAATAGTCGCCCAGATAATAAGGTACATCGCAGTATGATGAATATGCTTCTCCTGGCATCATAGAGAAATACTTGAATGCAAGGTTATGATTTTCTTTTGTGCCATTGCCATAGTAATAGCATTGACCTAAGCGGAGTAATACAAGCCATTGGCTTTCGTCCGGATACTTGTCCAACATATTGACGGCTTTGGACAAATACTTGAGCGCATTTTCTTTGTCCTCGGGGAAACCGCCGAACCCGGAATACATCATTGTGCCGCACAGATTGACGGCTTCGGGGATATTTTTATCCGCAGCTTTGATTGCCCATTGCACCATCTTTTCGCTATCTCCAGTCTTATAGTACAATTTGGCTAATGCCATGTATGCATCTACATGCTCTTGTTCTGCTGCTTTGGTCAACCAATACTCGGCTTGTTTCAAATCATGTTTGTATCCGGCGGCTTTTAATTTCGGGCTGATTTCGTTATCATCAAGATTGAACAATAGTCCGAGACCGTATTGACTATCCGCCATACCGTTTTCGGCTGAAAGTTTGGTCCAATACATAGATTGTTCCTCGTCCTTAGGCACTCCGAAGCCTTCGCGGTAGCATGCTGAAAGACACCACTGACCATAGGCGTTGCCGGCTTCGGCGGCTTTGCGCAACCAATAGATGCATTTTTCACTATCTTTCTCGAGTCCCATATCGGCATCGTGGTATCCTACGCCGAGCATAGTCATCGCCGGGGGATAGCCGAGTTCGGCGGATTGACGGTAGAGTTCGGCGGCTTTCTCGCGGTTCATAAAGACTTTGTCTGTGCCGAAATAGAAGTCTTCGGCTTCGTTGAAGAGGCGTTCGGCTTTGGCTTCTGTGGATTCCTTGGCGGGGCGTTTGCCGCTGCGCTTCTGTTTCTGTGCGTCCATGGGGCAGAGACATAGCGCCGCCATAATTGTCAGGAGTAATAGTCGTTTCATTGTCGTATATTGTCTTTTGTGGTGTTGTCAAAAAAAAGGCTGCCGTACCCGCCCGCAGGAATGGGCTGTTTCTTGGATATTTTGGAATGTGGTCGGGCGGGCACGGCAGCCGGGGGTTGGATAGGGAATATGTATCGTGGAGGAGAGAGTAGAAGAAGAGGTGAGAGGGAATGAGCGATCTACTTACACTTGCCCTCGTAATAGCCTATCGGTCGGCTGTGATATGATTGGAAACTACGCGCCGTACAAGAGCGTCGATATTGGACGTGTGCAGGTATGGCTCACCACGGTATCCGTCATAGTATGCAACCAATTCGCCGTCTTCGTTGTAGTCGTAGTATATGGCAAGGACGCAGGGCAGCATATTGATGCCGAAGTAATTTATGACGGAGGGATATTCTGAGACATCGAGTTTATAGAAGTACGCCTGCGAAGAGTAGCGTCTGGCGACCTCGGCGAAGCGCGGTGCCACTACACGGCTGCCGGGGCAGTTGTCCGACCACATCTCGATGACTAAGGGCCGTCTCAATGTTAGGTTGTTCATGACTTCGTACACGGTATCGTCGTCGATGTAGTCGATGGCTTTTGCCGGCAGGGCAAATAGCGCGAGCAGTATTATAAGTAGATATTTCTTCATTGTTTTGGTCTTGTTGTTAGTGGTTATATCGTCGTTTATATTGGCATGGGGCGTATCAAAGGAATGACTATGCCGACTTCGAAGCCCCAAACAAGTGCGGGTGTCGTGCCGGAGAACATTTTTGTGACGCCGCCTATACCGATGTTGACGCCGCCTGTAAGGCCGATGGGATTGTCCTCGCCCAGCCAGTGGGTATACCCGACATCGAGGGTCAGTGTCAGATTGCGATGCACGGCGCTCTCGGCTATGGTGACGCTTGCGGCTATATCCTTGAATCCGTCATCAAGCGTTGTGTAATAGCCAACCCCGGCGTGCCATAGAAATCGGTGTTTGTTCGCCCCGTTCATCAGTAGGTCCATGCCGATGCCGCCGTAGACGTGCAGGTGGGAGGCGAAGCATCTGCGAAGTCGGATAAATTCGCCGTAGGTGCGCGAGACGCCTGCTGCGATGTATAGTCCCGGGTATGGCTCGCAAACTACCGGCCGGGTAGCTTCCCTATAATAGTCAAAGGCGCTTCCATAACGACGCTTTTCGGTGCATACGCGGTGTCCGAGTGCTTTTTGGCGCAAAGCTGTTGTGTGACGGGTCGTGAAGTTGTAATAGGCAAATGTGTATCCGTCCTTGTCGTCTATGATTATGGCCTCGGGAAGTACGAGCGCATATCCGTTATAATCATTAGCATAGACCGGATATACGAGCGTATCAATCCTCAGTCCGCTGTCCGTGACGGTGTATGTGCTGTCGTTGGAACATCTGACAGATATGGGCGTATGCACCTCGCCGCCGGCGCTGAGGTAAGTGGCTTTGATACCGGCCCTTGCAGGAATGGCGAACAGCGTCAAAGGCGCTATTAGCACTATCAGCAGGTTTTTTGCAGAACGGAACATACGCCGGTTACAGGTTTTATTTGTCCTATACGCCTTTTATAGTGAGTGGACAGCGTCTTGGGCTAAAGCTTGGCGAGGCGGAAGACTATGCCGACCTCGAAGCCCCAGGCAAAGCAGGGGTCGGCCTCTACGTCGTCGGTGTTGAACAACTCGCGGAAGTCGCCGCAGCCGAGGCTGAGGCCGCCGGTGAATCCCACACGTTTCCACGGGCCTATCCAGTAGGTGTAGCTTAGGTCGGCTGTGAGCGAGCTTTTCTTGTACATCGCGTTCTCGGCGTAGGTCAGGCCTAAGGCCACGTCCATGGACGGGTCGTCGTAGTCGCCGCCCAATCCGAAGTAGAAGCCTATGCCGGCGTGCCATAGCAGGCGGTCTTTGTTGTCGCCGTCCATCAGCCAGTCTTTGCCTATACCGGCGTACAACTGGCATCCGCTATGGCACATGCGCAGGCGTGCAAATTCGCCGTAGCCGCGCGATATACCGGTTACGAGGGACAGCCCGGGATATGCCTCGCCATCGTGGTACGAGGCGTAGACACTTGCCGCGCCTGCGAGGCCGCTGAGGCCGCTGCGGACGGCATCGCCGGCGCGGTTGGCGCTTTCTTCTATTTCCCGGTCGCGGCTGTAGCTGTTGCCGTAGCCGCCGTAGCTGCTGTCGTAGCCGCCGTAGCTGCTGTCGGAACTGTAGAGCGTTTTGAAAGTATAATAACGATAATGATAGCCGTCATAGCCGCTGCTTGTGCGGGTGTCACCAAGTGGGGTAACAATCTGTCGGCCTTGGCAGTCGTAGGCCTCGCGAGGCTGTGTCAGTCCTTCGATACGCACTTGGTCATATACTTTGTATGTGTGTCCGTTTGAACATTTGACTGTGATGGGAGAGCATATATTGCTGCCGACTATCAGGTAGGTGGCTTGGTCTTCGGCCATAGCGCTTAGGGCTATGAGGGCGGATGCTATCAGTGTGAAGAACTTCTTCATTGTATGGTGTTCTTAGGGTGAAAATTATGGGAGGAATGAGAGCGATGGGAATAATGAAATTGTGAGGGAGTAATGGGTGATCAATAGCGCTTGTAGGTCAGGGTGATGGCCTCGCTGAGGGGGACGTTGTGGTACGAAGCGGTGGTGAGGACGAGGTTGTCATCGGTGAGCTCGCGGATTTTGTAGGACATGGGCAGGCTGAGGTCTTCCTCGGTGGCTATGAGGTTGAGTTTGTCGCCGCTGACAGTCCATGTGCCTTGGCCGAACAGGATACGGTAGCCGGATTTCACTTCGCGCCATGTGCCGTCGGAATTGTACTCGACATAGCCGCGATACAGGTCGCGAGTATTGGTAAGGCCGCTCATGGTGGCAAAGGCGTCCTCCATGTCTTCGGGTGATACCGACTTGAGCTGCCAGCGCCCTTCGAGTTGCTCGGAGTCGTAGGATTGTTTGTCGTTATCGCTGCATGCGCCCATGACGCAAGTCAGCAGCAGGATGCCTAATAGATGCAGATGTTTCTTCATGTTGTTTGTTTTTTGATTGGTGAGTATTGTTGTTGTTGTTGTTGTTGTTGTCGTCTTGTGGCTTTTGTATGCCGGGGATTGACCGTTGATAACCGGTTGACATTGCAAAGGTATAGCGCGTCACACGGCGTTGTCAATGATTTTAGCGTTTGCTGTACGAACATACGGGGTTTATGTGCGAATCACCGCTTTTGCGGTGGCCAAAGTTGCCGGCTCGTGCAGGGTAGGGCCTGCACATCGTACCTGTGTCCTCTAAGAGCAAACCGCATATTTTCCCCAAAAAAGCAGCCATATGGTATCCCCAAGAGCGAAGCGTGTGTTGCAGCAAAAAAAGTGCGGGTACGGACGTATGCCGTCGCGGTGGCTTCCGCCCATACCCGCTATCTTCATTGCTGCTTTTCGCGGTTATTCGTCAAAAGCATTGAATTTCTTGAAAAGAATAATTGAGTGAGTTGTCGTTTTGGAACCGTTGGATATAGTCGGGCCATATATATCTAAATAGTAATAAGAATTTGCTATATTTAGTTCTGTTGAAGACCAATAAAAATAACTGCTCCTCAACCGAAGATCATTTAATTCACTAATAGCAGGTAAGTACCAACCGGTCTCGTTTGTCTCTTTATTATGCTTTTCTGCTAATGCAAATGCCGGGAACAGTTCTTCCCAGCCATTTATAGACCTTATTTTGTTGGTATTAAATTCTCCATCGTCCATTGATGTTGCCCCGGTAACAATTTCACTCTTTGACCACTGATAATAACCTGATATGTGTGTATACATTATTGCTTTGCCGGTTTCTTTATCCAGATATACTGGATATGTGTCATTATAATTATCACCGGTTTTCCATTTCGATTGTTTGATTGTGAGGACAATCGGCTCGTTGGCACTTGTGATTGTGACTTTGGCATTGCGCGTTTCGGTGGTGGACGTTAGGTTTATGGATAGGTTTTCTCCGTTTTGGTATATCGAACACCATTCCTCTGAATCGGATTTAATGGTGTATGGTAGATTGCCCTTAACGATAAAGTTGAACACAGTCACTTCGCGGTCTGCGTAAAGTGTGGTTGAGCCATCGATGCCTTTTATTGAGAAACTTGCTTTTTCTTGTTTCAACTTTTGTGTAGCCGAAAGTTTCCCCTCTTTGTCTGAGATGGTTATAGTGGCGGTGCGGTCTGCGTTGTTCTTATTTTCGGCGACTTTCACGAGGGCGTAGTATGTGCGGACGGTGGCGGTGTTGGCGCGAGAGTGAGTGGCCGGTTCGTTGCCAATCCAGCGTATGGAGTTGGCGATAGCCGCAGTGCGGCTTGAGCCGTCCACAAGCTCTACCGTGGCCCAGTCGGCGGACGACTTAACCGTCAGGTCATTGAAGTCGAGATTGGTCGTTATGGGAATGCGATACTCGGTGGCGTTAGCATCGATTTCTTTATTGGCTGCATCGTCCGGAATGGACAACTTTGGCGCAACGCCGAGGCGCGTGATGGTTATCGTTGTAGACTTGTCGTAGTATGTTGTGGCGGTGACGGTCGCAGTCTCGGATTCGGTCGTGGTTGCCGGTTCAATATAGAATGTGATGGCGTTTGTTAGGATGCTATAATCAAGGGTGGAGCTTCTCATCGCGCGTACCCAGTCCATATCCGTTTTGACCGTAAAAGGTATAATGGAATTGTTCTCGAAAACGACAGAAGCCTCACCTCCATCACTGCTTACGGATAGGCTTGTGTCGGATGGTTTCAATGCCTCGTCCTTGCCATAGAACGGCTTTTGGTATTTTATGTCCGCACCGATGATTTCTCCGGCAGAGTTTTGCGTGTAATTGGTGACGTAGATGCGGTAAAAGGCGTCATAAGTACCCCATATATATCCGTTGCCCGGTGTAACTGCGACCTTAGAGACATACCCGGTCTTGGGAATGTACTCCACATTTCCTAAGCCTTTCATACCGCCGAGATCTACAATGATACCACCATTGGCATTGAAGTTGTCCGCACCATCTATGTATAGCCTGTCGTCGAGTTTGGTTTTGCTGTCTCCGACGGCGGCTTCGCTGCGCATTGAGAGTTTGACGGTGCCGGCGGGGTCGGCGACCTCTTTGTCGGGGTTTATGGGATTGGGGTTGTCCGGCTCATCGCCGTTGCTGTCGCCGCAGGCGGGCAGCAGGCACAGGCATAGCATAGCAGCACATGCCGTGTACCAAAGTCTTTTTAAGGCTTTCATAGAGTGTGAATGCGCGGCCGACAATCTCCTACGGCCACTGTGTATAGGGGGTGATGTTTGGGTATAAAAAAAGGTGTGGAGATTGAAGTTACATCTTATTCCCATATCCAAGGCCTTGACGGAAGCCCATTCCTGTAAATAAGACATCAATCACCACACCTATGCGTATAACGGGTGCGTGTCTGTATGCACACACGTGTATATGCAAAAATGCGGATGCCATTGTCTCTTATCTTTCAGGAATATATCTTAAACCGTCAAGTTTGGATATGGAAGATAATAGATAACTACATCTTTTTTGTATTGTATATTTTTTTTACAATCGCATAGCGACTGACGGACCGGTTCTCTTACCCATGTCCGTTGCAAAGGTATATAAAAAAGTTTAACAAAACAAAATTTTCACACGAAAAATTCTGGGGGGGGTAATTGACTGATTGTTAGCGTGATACGCTTTTGGGCGCAGGCCGGGTGTGTATCCGGCCGGATGATACGGTATGGTCAACGATTATTACACCCCCGGGACGGCATAAACAAAAGACGGCAGCCGAGCCGATGGGCGCGACTGCCGTCTTTTTGATGAGAAGATCAGGATTACTTGTTCAGCTGCTTGAGCAGTTCGGCTACAGCAGCCTCAATCTGGCGGTCACGACCCGTGACTACGTCCTCCGGAGAGTTGTAAACCTCGATGTCCGGGTCGAGTTGCCGGTTCTCAAGTGCATGACCATTGCGGTCCAGCGAGGTCACCTGCGGGATGCCGAAGACGAGTGAGGGGTCGATCTGCGTTTCCCACCATACAGCCGTCATCGTGCCCGGTACGGGAGCGCCGACAATCTTGCCTATGCCAAGGGTCTTGTATACGTATGGTGTGCCGTGCGCGTCACTGTAATTGTACTCGTTGGTCAGCATTACCGAGGGCTTGGTCCATTGCGAGAACGGGTCGCTGCCGATATAGCGGCCGCGAGGCGCGTAGCGCACATATTCCTTGCCCGAGAGTAGCAGTGCCACATCGTTGTGCAACCATCCGCCGCCGTTGTAGCGTGTATCCACGATGACCGCCTCGCGATTGCGGTAGCGACCCAACAGCTCGCTGTATACTTCGCGGAAGCTGGGCGAGTCCATACCTTGGATGTGAACGTATCCTATGCGGCCGCCCGAGAGGCTGTCCACAAGTTGTTGGTTGCGCTCCACCCAGCGGTGGTAAAGCATTCCGGATTGTGCTCCGGCGCTGATGGCGCGGACGGTGACTGTGCGGTTCTTGCCGTCGACAGAGCGCACGGTCAGGCGCACCTTCTTATTCACCTTGCCTTGCAGCAGCAGGTTGTAGTCTGCATCTGCGCCAATCTCGTTGCCGTTGATGGCTGTGATGACATCGCCCGGCTTTACATTGGCTTTGGCTGAAGCCAGAGGCGAGCGCGGCAGCACTTCGGCCACCTTCAGGCCCTCGCTACGGTAGTCCTCGTCATAGAATGCGCCAAGTACAGCCGTAGGCAGTGCCTTGGACGGCTCGAAATAGCGGCCTCCGGTGTGGCTGGCGTTGAGCTCGCCGAGAATTTCGCTGAGCATATCGGCGTAGTCGTAATTGTTGTTGATATGTGGTAGGAAGCGACGATAATCATTGCCGTAAGCATCCCAGTCTACGCCGTGTAGATTGACATCGTAGAACTTGTCGCGCACTTGCGAAAGCATATGATCGAAGATGTATTCGCGTTCCGCTGCCGGGTCACGGTCGTACTCTGCCTCGAAGGACACGGTCTCCTCTTTGCCGTCTTTCAGCGACACTTTCTTGATGCCGCTTCCCGACAATACAAAGAGGTTGTCGCCTTTGGCGTCATACTCAAAGCCGCCCGATACGCCCTTGGCCAGCAGGCGTGTCTCATCCTTGCGCAGGTCGCGCACATAGAGGTTGCCGCCGCCCTCGGTGGCCAAAGCCACGTAGTACAGCTTGTCGCCCTTGTCCGAGAGGTAGCTGTCGCCCATAGACGATGAGCGCTCGGTCAGACGCTTGGTGCGATATCGGCGGTTGGCAAAATCAAATACGTGCGGTTTGACAGGCTCGTCTTTCTTATCGGCCTTGTCTTTCTTTGACTTTTTGTCTTTCTTATCCTTCTTTTCAGACTTCTCGGATTTGTCCGCCTTGTCATCCTTGTCTTCCTTCTCGGCATCTTCGACTAATGCGGCCTCCTCCTCGGTGCGGTTGATTTCCTCCCAAGCGCTCTCGTCCAGGGCCATGAATACCACATCACTTTGATTGCCCCAGCTGCCGTGGCTCTTCATGCCATATCGGCCGGTAGTATATATCAGTGCGCGGCCGCCCATGGCCCAGCGTGGGTTGCCATCGCTGTATCCGCTTTCGGTGAGGTCAATGACCTCCGAGCCGTCGGCACGTACAGCCGCGATGTCGGTGTTGTTCCATCCGCCTATGCCGATGTAATCGATGAGTAGCCATTGGCTGTCCGGATTCCAGACAAACGAAATATCGCCGTCCGAATAGCTGTAATTATACTTGCCGTCCAAGGCTGTAACGACCTTCTTCGTGGCTACATCGAGTACGCGCAGTGTCACGCGGTCTTCCAGGAACGCCACTTTTTTGCCGTCAGGGCTGAATACCGGTTGCTGAGCCGTGTTGCCTCCGGCGTACAACAATTTTTCTTCGATAGCGGTGGCGTAGGTAAAGTGCTTCTCCTTGCTGTCCTTGATGGTAGCGGTATACAGCGCCCATTTGCCATCGCGTTCCGAGTCATATACGATGGTGCGTCCGTCCTTGCTGAAGCTCAGACAGCGCTCCTGTCCCGGAGTGTCGGTGATGCGGCGCGTAGTGGCGTACTTCACCGAGGTCACGTATATGTCGCCGCGCATCACGAAGGCTACTTCCGAGCCGTCGGGGCTGACAGCGAGGTTGGTGGCGCCGTTGCTGCGTATCGATTTGTTCGGAGCACCGGCGTAATCGTCAGCAGCGATGGATATTTCCATCTTGGTCGGTGTCGGGGCACCGACGGCCATGGTATATATCTCGCCGTTCCAGCTGAAAGCCAATGTGCCATCGGTCGCGCGGCTGAGGCTGCGTACCGGATGGCGTGTGAAGGCTGTAACCTGTACCGGATCGCCGCCGTTGATGCTTCCGCGCCAGATGTTAAGCGTTCCGTCCGTTCCGCGTTCCGACAGGTATACGTAATTGTCCTTGCCATCCCATACGGGATTGTGGTCGTTGCCGTTGAAGGTGGTCAGGCGTGTGTACCGCCCATGGTCATCAAGCCATATATCGGCAGTGCCGGACGAGCGTTCGTGCTTGCGCAGCACGTCCTCATAGCTCTTCTTGTCCTGGTAGAGCATACGCCCCGAGGCGTCCACATCGACAGCGCCTACAGGGAACGGTAGCACCATATGTGGGCGAGCGCCGGCACGCAGAGGCACGCTGTACAGCTGTGCGCCTGTATACGAGCGTATTGTAGTGGATGGCATAATGCCGGCCGAAAACAGCACGGTGCTGTCGTTGAGAAAGCCTTTAGGTGTTTCCGAGCCTCCGGCGGTGGTGAGACGTACAGCACGTCCGCCCTGTGGCGAAATTGCGTAAACGTCCATACCGGTGCCGTCGCGGTCACTGGCAAAGGCTATGGTTTTGCTGTCCGGACTCCATACAGGATAAGAGTCGTATGCCGGGTTGGAGGTGACGGCGCGAGCCTCACCTCCGGTGGCCGGAACGGTATAGATGTTGCCTTTGTAACTGAACGCTACGGTCTTGCCGTCCGGAGATATAGCCGGATGGTTGAGCCATAGCGGTGCCGAGTCACCGCCTGTGGTGGCATAGCCTTGCAAAGAGCATAAGGCTATGGCTGTGATAACGATTTTGTTCATAGTATATATTTTAGAAACTTGTATATAAGACGTTTGTCGTTGGCCAAATATAACACACGGGTCGTTGTTTTTGACGTTAAATAATGCAAAAGGCAATGGTCGCACCATATATTGGACCGAAAAACACAAAAGACACGGCACCGCAGACAAGGTTAGGACAAGCCGACATGCAATGTTGCAGTGTTGCATAGTCATGTATGTAAGCTACGGCATTTTGTCTCGGCATGTTTTGTGTCGATATTGGATGTTAATCGCAAAATTAATCAAAAAAACGGACTATGGCTGTGGTACGGGCGAAAATGTGTATCTTTGTGTCATGGCTCATAAGGTAATGCGTACGATGATGACACCCTTGACCGTTTTAGGTAAGGGCATCTTGGGTTTTGTAGTGCCCGATACATGCTATGTGTGCGGTCGTCCGCTTAGGGGAGACGAAAGGGCTATATGTGCCCACTGTCTTATCGATCTGCCGCGCACGATGTTGCATTATGTGAAAGATGATGCTGTGCTCAACGGCTTGGCTACACAAGTACCTGTGGGACGTAGTGCCGCATGGATACACTATGAAAAAGGTACGAAGGTCGCCCGTTTGATTTTGACAATGAAATTTGGCAATAGACCCATGCTCGGAACGGAAATGGGACGAAAATTTGCGCGCGAACTTATGCCTACGGGTTTTTTCGGCGGTATGGATGTGATTATGCCCATACCATTGCATTGGAGCAGGCTGGTGAAACGCGGATACAATCAAACGGAATTCATAGCGCGCGGCATAAGCTCGGTCACCGGGTTGCCTATAGATGCAGGATTGCGTGCGGTACGCCGCCATCCGGCGCAGGCACGCAAGAATGTCGAACAACGCAAGGCCAACCTTGCCGGGACAATGGAATACAAAGGAGGCGAAGGTGCATTGTCAGGCCGACATGTCTTACTTATAGATGATATCGTCACCACCGGAGCAACCATGCGAGAGGCTGTACGTGCCTTGACGCAAGATAGCGGGGTGGGGCGCGTGAGCATTTTGTCGTTGGGCCGTGCACATTCCGTTAACGATTGACATCCGATATTGTATAGACAACCGAATTTACTTTTTTTATGAAAAAGAGAGTATATAACGTATTGTTAGTGTGTCTTTTGGCTATAATAAGTGTATTTGCGCAACCTTACGGACAGGAAGTGCGCGTCACCAATCACTCGGCGAACATTGTACTTGCCGGGACGCTGACTACACCTCCTTCGCCCAAGGCCGTATGTGTCCTTGTTACCGGAAGTGGAGCTCAAGATAGGGATGAAACGCTTTTGGGCCATAAACCATTTAAAGTTTTGGCAGACAGTCTTGCCGGCCGTGGATATGCGGTGCTACGCATGGATGATCGTGGTACCGGCGCCAGTGAAGGTGACTTTGCCGAGTCCACGGTGGATGATTTTGTGACAGATATTGCTTCCGGAGTTGGGTATGTCGACTCGCTTTTCAGCACAATTCCGAAATGTGTTATCGGTCATTCGGAAGGTGGAGGTATTGCCATACGGCTTGGGGCATCAGACGAACGTGTGGATATGATTGTTACGTTGGCTGCACCTGCATGGCGCGGCGATTCGATAATAATGTCGCAATGTCGTGAGATGGCCGTACGTATGCTCGGGCATTGGGATGGTGAAGCGCTGCAACGCCAATTGCTTGATATAGCCATGAGTGATGCGTCCGAGCCGAGCGTTAGAATGTCCTTGCAATATGTTATAATGACATTACCTGAAGCATCCGTTCCGCAGGTACGCAAACGGCTGTTTGCCTCTGTGGATCAAATGTCTACGCCATACTATCGGCGGATGCTCCGCTACGACCCGATGCCTGATATAGAGAAAGTCAAATGCCCATGGCTTGCGCTCAACGGTGACCGCGATGTGCAGGTGTTGTGTGCCAATCTCGATACCATAGCAGCATATGCACCCCAAGCCGATACGATGACCATGGCCGGCCATAATCATCTGTTTCAGCATAGTTTATCCGGGATGCCGGACGAGTATGCGTCATTGCCTGAAGACATATCCATCGAGACTTTGAATGCGATAATAGCTTGGCTTGATGCCCATATTATGGGATTATAGGCGTATCCAATTACGGCAGAATATCCCAACCAGAAATAATACGCAAAACGAGGCGAGTTTTCAAGACTCGCCTCGCTTTCTTATGAGTAACTAATTGATGGCAACTCTTTCGAGTTCCGGAATATTATTCCTCTTGGTTCTTTTCGGCGTATTCTTTGAGCAGTTTCTCCTGAACGTCTGCCGGGACGAGTTCGTAGGAGGCAAACTTCATGGTGAACGACGAGCGTCCGCCGGTGATGGAGCTGAGTTCGGTGGAGTAGTTGGCCATTTCCTTGAGAGGCACCTTAGCCTGGATTTTCTCCAAACCATTTTCGCTGGACATGCCCATGATGATGGCGCGGTGTCCTTGCAGGCCGCTCATGACATCGCCCATGACATCACCCGGAACGAGGACTTCGACATCGTAAACCGGTTCGAGAACTTTTGGATTGGCGTTGCGGAATGCTTGCGAGAAAGCGTTACGTCCGGCCAGACGGAACGAGATTTCGTTAGAGTCCACCGGGTGCATTTTGCCGTCATATATGCATACACGCACATCGCGAGCGTATGAGCCGGTCAGAGGACCTTGCTCCATGCGGTCCATAAGACCTTTGACTATGGCCGGGATGAAGCGCGCATCGATAGCGCCGCCGACGATGCAGTTGCACACAACGAGTTTACCGCCCCATTGCAGCGGAATCTCCTGAGTGTCGCGAACATTCATCTTGAATTCCTGATTGCCGAAGCGATAGGTGTCCGGAGCAGGCATACCTTCGGCATAGGGCTCGATGATGATATGCACCTCGCCAAACTGACCGGCGCCGCCGGATTGTTTTTTGTGGCGGTAGTCAGCGCGTGCGGCCTTGGTGATGGTCTCGCGATAGGGAATCTTGGGTTCCTCGAAGATGATGGGCATTTTGTCGTTGTTCTCAACGCGCCATTTGAGCGTGCGTAGGTGGAATTCGCCTTGACCGGAGAGTATTGTTTGTTTCAGCTCTTTGGATTGCTCGACAACCCATGTCGGATCCTCCTCGTGCATACGAGTGAGGATGGCGCTTAGTTTTTCGCTGTCGCTCTCGGTGACTGGGCGTACTGCGCGCTGATACTTCGGCGCGGGATATTTGATGAAATCGAACTCGTAATCGCAACCCTTTTCGTTGAGGGTATTGCCTGTGCGTACGTCTTTGAGCTTCACGGTGGCGCCTATGTCACCTGCCTTGAGTTCGTCTACGGCGGTCTTGATTTGACCGCATACGCAGTATATCTGAGCCAGACGTTCCTTGGTGCCGCGAGTGACGTTGTCGAGATCAGCTCCGGCTTTCAGTGTTCCGGACATAACTTTGAAGTACGACACTTCACCTATGTGCGGTTCGACGGTAGTCTTGAACATGAATACGCTCAGCGGGCCGTTGCTGTCCGGCTTGACTTCTTCGCCTGCTGTATTGAGCGGAGCGGGCATATCCTCTACGAAAGGCACAACGTTGCCCAGGAATTCCATCATGCGGCGTACACCCATGTCTTTGGCGGCGCTGACGCAGAATACCGGGAACATGGAGCGTGTAATCAAACCCTTGCGGATACCTTCACGCAATTCGTCTTCGCTGAGGCATTCGGTCTCAAAGAATTTTTCCATAAGAGCTTCGTCGTTTTCGGCGGCAGCCTCCACGAGAGCATGATGCAATTCCTTGGCCTTGTCCATTTCTTCGGCGGGTATTTCTTCGATGGTTGGAACGCCGCCATCGGGGCCCCACGAATACTTTTTCATCAGCAGGACGTCAATCATGGCGTTGAAGCCCGGGCCGCATTGCAGCGGGTACTGAATGGCGACAATCTTCGGGCCGAAGACTTCGCGCATCTGCTCCATGACGTTGTCGTAGTCGGCTTTTTCTCCGTCAAGTTGGTTGAGTGCGAAGATTACGGGTTTGTTTACACCGGCAGTGGTGCGGAAGATGTTTTGTGTGCCTACTTCTACGCCGTATTGGGCGTTGACAACGATAAGGCCTGTGTCTGTGACGTTGAGTGCCGTTACGGCATTGCCTACGAAGTCGTCAGCTCCCGGGCAGTCGATGACGTTGAGCTTCTTGCCAAGGAACTCGGCATATATCACGGTGGAGAACACGGAGGACCCGTATTCTTTCTCTACCGGGAAGTAGTCGCATACGGTGTTCTTTGTTTCGACTGTGCCGCGGCGTTTTATCACTCCACACTCGAAGAGCATAGCTTCTGCGAGTGTGGTTTTCCCGGATCCCTTGCTGCCCAGCAAGGAGATGTTTTTAATTTCGTTGGTTTGATATACCTTCATGTTATTAGGTGGTTTTTAGATAATACAATGTTATTGGTAAAAAAACTGGGCGCAATTTACGCACTTTTCTTTGATTTGAATGTACGCTTCGGTATGTTACGCAACATGTTTTTAACTTTTTGAAACACTTTGCCGAGTGTACACATCTTTTAATTATGGCTAATATGTTTGAAGTAGTGATAGCTGTCGGAAGAACGCTTACGATGTCGGACGTTGTTGAATTCAGTTGGTGACGGCATCGCAAAATATAACGAGCGCGCCATGCGTAGTGAAGATGTGCAAAAAAAGCATAAAAACAAAGGGCAAGTGTTTGTGACTGAAAAAATATGCTTACCTTTGATTAAACGTTAGAAAGCATTTGTTGTCTAAGCATTAAGACGACGAAGAAAAGACGTCTACAATACAGTTTAACAATATATCAACAATCAAAAACGAGCAAGCATGATGAAGTACAACGATTTCTTGGGCGGACTGGTGGCCTTGGCATTCGTATCGATGCCGCTGATGGCTGTGTCGCAGGACTTCGAGGACGACATCTACTATAATCCCTCGAAGGAAAAGACGACCAAGTCCCAAAAAAGTACGGCGCCTATTCGGTATGTGCCTACGCAGGACTATCCCGCAGCTGATACATATAATTACAGCAGCGCATCCACGCGCGATGTGGACGAGTACAACCGTCGTTATGCCACAACGGCAGATACAACGGCACGAGACAGCGCATACATCTCGGACAACTTTGCCTACACGCGTCGCATCGAGCGTTTTCATAACCCGGATGTCGTTGCAGCATCGGGTGATGATCAACTGATAGATTACTATTATTCGCAGCCATCCGAGACTTCCTCGGTCAATATATACGTAAATGCAGACCCGTATTTGGGTTGGGGCATATATCCGTATTATGGCTACTACGGCTATCGTCCGTATTATTCGTACTATAATCCGTGGTATAGCTGGAGATGGACCTTTGACCCTTGGTATTGGGGTTCATCTTGGACCTGGGGTTATGATCCGTATTGGTATGGAGGATGGGGCTATCCCTACTGGGCATGGAGTTCTCCATGTCCGCCGCATCACCATCATCACGGCTATGGACCCGGTTCGTCATGGTATCCGTCTTCGCCCGGGTCTTATAGACCTCACGGTACGGCATCTGCCGGAAGCACCTCGAGTCGCCGCCCTGGCTCGACGTACAACGGGTACTCGCCTTCCGGAAGTGGAATGTCACGTCCCGGCAATATGGGTCGTGGCCGTGGCAATACCACTGCCACAACACCATCGACATCTACGCGCTCCGACGGATATGCTCCGTCATCCACAGGCTCGCGTCCCTCGACAGGATATAGCGGCGGAAGCTCTCGCGGACGTTATGGCAATAGCTCTTCGTCCACCGAAAGCCGTCGCAGCACTTACACACCTTCACGCAGTTCGTCCTCATCAAGCAGCAGCCGTGGGTCGTATAGCAGCGGTAGCCGAGGCGGATCGTATAGCAGTGGTAGTCGAGGCGGATCGTATGGTGGTGGTAGCCACGGTGGAGGCGGAGGTGGAGGCCGTGGTCGTCGTTGATAAGGCTATAGGCAACAGCTTCCATATCTTATGAACAATAAAACAGAAAAATACATCCAGAACATGAAACGTCTCATTATTCCGGCTCTTATCGCTGTCTTGGGGATTCCTACGGTCTTAGGCCAAAGCTCCATTGACGCGTTGCAGCTTACGAGCAGTGACTTCAAAGGTACGGCACGCTTTATGGGTATGGGCGGTGCATTTACCGCACTCGGTGGCGACCTGTCGACATTGACCCAAAACCCGGCCGGTATCGGTATTTATCGACACAGCGAGATAGGTGCCACTCTCGATATCAATTTTCAAAAATCAGCTACATCATCGGCAAGTAATTCTTATTCGGCAACGCAGACTAAGGCATATTGCAACAATTTCGGATATGTAGGCGTCATACGCCTTGACGGACTGTTGCAGTCGTTCAATTGGGGTGCTACGTATAACCGTGTAACCTCTTTTGACCGCAAAACTTCCGGATATGTTGTGCCGACCAATACTTCGCTGTCCAACTACATAGCCTCATTTACGGGTGGCATAAATCCTGACGAGTTGATTTTCAGCAGTACATACAACCCCTATCGCGACAGTAGCCACGACTGGCTGAGTATATTGGCGTATAACACCTATATGATAAGCTCGTCGGATGCGCAAGGTCGGTCCTATCGGGGATTGTTCCAAACCGGTACCACCGGAGATGCCGAAACAACATTGCTCGAGCGTGGATATTTGGATGAATACAGCTTCAATTTTGGTGGCAACTTTTCCAATTTGGTGTATTGGGGCTTGTCCGTAGGAGTGACAGACCTCAGCTACACTCGCGAAGTATGGTATTCAGAGTCTATGGAGAATGCTTCGGTATATGATGCTGCATCACAGAATAACGTCAACGGCAATGCCGGTATCAACTTGAGCAACTACAAACACATCAATGGTTCCGGCTGGAATCTCAAGGCCGGTGTCATTGTGCGTCCTACCAACGAATTTCGTTTCGGTTTTGCAGTGCATACCCCCACTTGGTACTCATTGGAACACTCATACTATGGCATAGCCAGCTACAGCTACTTGAATACTAGCATTGTAGAAGGAAAAGACAATCCGTTGTCCGGATCTGAGTATACCGATAACGCCGGCTTTGACTGGAAACTGCGCTCACCATGGCGTCTGATGACAGGTGTAGGATTCGTGGGTAGCGACTTCATCATCAGCGCCGACTACGAATACGTTGCATATCCGGATATGAATGTACAGACAGCCGGATACGACAACTGGGGTTACATCACAGGGTATTATGACAATATAGTTGTCAATGAAGACATCAAGACATATACGCAGGGTGCAAATATCGTGCGTGTAGGAGCAGAATATCGTCTCTTGCCTTCGTTGAGCCTGCGTGCCGGTTACAATTGCTCGATGTCAAACATTAAAGACGATGTGCGCAAAGGCTCTGCTATGGTTGTTACCAGTGGTACAGATCCGTCCTTCTCATTCAATAAAACCACGCAGAATATTTCGGTAGGTATTGGATATCGTTACAAATCATGGTACTTGGACGGCGCCTATGTGCACACCAATCGCAAAGGCACGTTGCATGCATATACTGATTTCAACGGATACAGGGCTCCGAAATATGATGTGACAGACAACGATAATCAGATAGTACTATCTATGGGTTTCAAGTTCTGACGCAAAACATAGACAGACATTATATAATATAAAAGATGGGGCGACCAAGTGTTGCCCTCATCATTACATATAAGAGTATAAGAGATTATAGGAGTATTTATTAGCCCTTGTTATGCTACATAGTTGTCAGTGCCTCGACACCGTCTACCCGGCCGAAGTCTACGAGACTGAAGTCGAAGCGCTGGCTGCACTTGAGGCTTACGACATCAACAACTGCTGCGACTGCATCGTTAATGGTGATGCCGATGATATTCTCAAGGTGTGGGTATCGGTCGCCCGTTGCGACTACGACCCCGAGGATATCGATGGCGAACTGGATGCCGGTGCACTGCTTTCGGAAGCGGAAAAAACCACCAATGTATACACGAAGGAGTTCGTGCTTGGCGCTGACGAGGAGTGGTACGATGACAATCGCGGAAATGAATGCCGCTTCGGGGCTCACCCCTTTACCGATGCCGAAATCAAGGAGGGCAAAGGCGCGTCTATGACGCTGACCGATGCTGCCGGCAAGGTCATCAAGTCTGAAACCTATACTCGGAAGCCCGGCTGCTCGACTTGGTCGACCGCCATCGGGCGCACTACTCGCAAGGCCGTAGGCCTGGCCATTGCTCAAGCTCGCAACGCCGCAGGGCTTTCGGTTCGCGACCTCGCCGACCGCTGTGGTCTTGATGCCGGCCATCTCTGCCGTATCGAAAACGGACGCATGAATGTGACCATCGACACGGTCGCCAAAATCTGCGAAGCGCTCGGTCTGCGTCTTGAAGCGGTATCGGGTTCTGAAACGAAATAAACCGAATGCGACCGCGTCTGCTCTATATGGCGCGGTCGCGCTTGTCTTTTTGAAATTAAAAAATCGT
>DAAP01000057.1 GCA_001701165.1 Bacteroidales bacterium H4
GTACACTCCGCGTCCCGGGTGGAAGTCTTTGGCTGCTTGGGAAAGCTTGAGCAATCCGTGTTCGTCTCGCACTCGGCGGAATAGCTTATCGGGATGCCGCAAATATTGGCGCAGGTCGCGCGTCATGGCTGCGGCGCTTTTGCCCGAACGGATGCCGAGGTCGAGCCCCAGTTCGATTTCATTTTCTCAGAAATTAGTACTAACTTCGCAGTATCAAAAGCGGCTATCAGCGTACGTTTGTTTTTTGTTCGAGTGCGTCTGTTTTGCCAACTTTCTTTATGGCTCAAAAGAAAACCCCAAAGCCATTATCCAAGGCACATAGAGACAAAGTTCCGTCTCAGACGGCAGGAGAGACAGTGATAACAAATGCCTCTGCCATAGACTTGTCTAATCCTCAGTTCCAAAATGTTTGGAACTTGTTGCGCTATACCCGTAATTCAATATTTCTTACCGGTAAGGCAGGGACAGGTAAATCTACATTTCTGAGATATATCATAGCTAATATCAAGAAGAAATCGGTGGTCCTTGCACCTACGGGGATAGCGGCCGTCAATATTGGAGGGCAGACTATGCATTCGTTTTTCAAACTTCCTTTTAAGCCTCTGCTGCCTGAAGACCCGGACTTTGCAGTCAATGTTTTGCGCAAGAGGATGAAGTATTCGTCCACCTTTGTCAAGCTGTTACGCAATCTCGACCTAATAGTGATAGACGAGGTGTCAATGGTACGTGCCGACATCGTTGACTTTATAGACAAAGTTTTGCGTGTCTATACAGGCAACATGCGCCTGCCTTTCGGTGGCAAGCAGATGCTTTTTGTCGGTGATATGTTCCAACTTGAACCGGTGGTTAAGGGCGAAGCCCGAGATATGTTGGCTAGATATTATGACACGCCGTACTTCTTTAATGCCAAGGTTTTCCATGAAATGTCGTTGGTTTCCATAGAGCTTCGTATGGTTTATCGACAGACAGATTCACATTTTGTAAGTATGCTGGACCGCATACGTGGCGGAAGTCCGTTAAAGAGCGATATAGACGAGCTTAATTCGCATTTGTGCACGGATGGAATCGGCGACTCGGCGTTTACAATGACCATAGCTACGCGCCGCGAAATGGTGGACAATATCAACGAAAGCCATCTAAATGAGCTGAAATCTAAAGAAGAAACATACAAAGGTTCAATCGAAGGCGAATATCCGATGGATTCGCTACCTACGGATCTGGAATTGCGACTTAAAGTCGGTGCACAGGTTGTTTTTATAAAGAATGATGCCGATCATCGATGGGTCAACGGGACAATAGCCGTAGTGCGCGAATGCCGGGATGACTGTATAATTGTCAGTACGGAAAGCGAGCCTTTTTTGCAGGTTGTGCGCGAACGATGGTCCAACATCCGTTATGCGTACAATGAAGAAAAACATACGATAGACGAAGTCGAGCTTGGAGCTTTCACCCAATTTCCACTGAAATTGGCATGGGCTCTCACAATACATAAAAGCCAGGGATTGACATTTGACAATGTAATAATCGACATAGGGCGCGGAGCGTTTACCGGAGGCCAGACATACGTAGCGCTAAGTCGATGTCGAACACTCGAAGGCATTAGTCTGAGAAGCACCATCAATGCCCGCGATGTGTATGTCGATGAGAATATACGTCGTTTTGCCTCTTGTTTCAACGACTCCTCAGCGATAGACAAAGCCTTGGAGCAGTCGCGTGCCGACAGTTTGTATGAAGAGGCCGCACGTGCATGGAAAGAACATAAAACAGACGAGGCTGTCGATGCTTTTTGTGCTGCTTCGGCTCTGCGTAACGAGACCGATAAACGGGCGGTTGTGCGACTTCTTCGTATCAAATTGAGTGAGATTGATCGTCTGCGAAGCGAGATTGCGCAGAATAAAAAAAGTCTTGAAGATGCACAAAATAAATTGGATAAGGTTGCAGCACAGTATGTGACCTTGGGCCAAGAGTGTAGAGACGAGGCCTGGGATCACAATGCAGCTTTGGCCAATTATGACCGCGCACTTGAGATGTCACCGGACTATTATCCTGCCGTTTTGGCCAAGGGGATGCTGCTTTCGGATATGGAACGTAACGATGAGGCCCATATAGTATTGCTTCATGCGATAGAGCTTTCCCCGACAGATTTTAAGCCGGTTATGGCACTTGGCGACATAGAATACGGAGAGGGCGATCTTGCGGCGGCAATGGGGTACTATTTGCATGTCGTTGAGCTAAACGACTCGTATATTCCTGCATATACTTGTATTGCCGAAATATATCGCAAATTAGGCGATGAGGAAGAAGCCGCCCAAACCGAAGCAATCATACGACGACTTAAGCAGCAGAAGAAAAAGCAAAAGTAGTGTTCTTCGAATGTATTGTGGATGGAGTGGGCTGACTGATAGTAGTGTCGAGAAGAAATGGCCGATGAGATGGAGGCGTATGCCTGCAACTCAAATAATAGCGCTCCAATCCTGTCTATATAAAGTTACTGGCGGCGATGCGAGGCAATGCCAAGTTCGCCAAGAGTGCGTATGCGTGCGGTAATAGACCTCGGCGCATCGGATGTGGCATGTGTGTTTAGTGACTGCCATGCGGCCAGCGCTTGGTTTAAAGCTTTGCCAACGGCCGATATGTCGCCGAGTATTCGTTGAAGGTCTTCGAGTACAAGAGTGCCTACGCGTATAATCTCCTGTTGTTGCTTGGTCCGTCGTTCGGCACGCCATTGCATCTCTACTATTTGAAGAATGGCCAAGAGCAACGCCGGAGATGCCGGCACGACACGCTTATTATATGCGTATTCGTAGATAGTGGCGTCTGAGGCTGTTGCTGTGGCAAGAGCATCATCATTCGGCATGAAAAGTATGACGAACTCGGGAGAACCTTCCACTCGGGCATCATAGTGCTTTGATGCAAGGTTATCTATTTGACGGCGCACCGATGCAACGTGTTCGCGCAGACATTGTGCCTTGTCTTCGTTGGTTTGAGCCTCAAGATATTTAATATATGCTGTGATTGAAGTCTTGGCATCGATGACGACATTGCGGTTGCCGGGAAGATGGACTATGGCGTCCGGGCGTCGCGTAGTGTCTGCCGTCTCGTCTGCGGCGACAACACACTGCAGGTCATAGTCGCGGCCACGGACCATACCGGTCGCCGCAAGAATGTTGCCTAACAGAACTTCGCCCCAGCGTCCTTGAGTGTTGTTATTGCCCGAAATGTTCCGGTTGAGGTCGCGTGTTTGGCGTTCGACATCGCGTGTTGCAGCGAGAATGTCGTTAATGTTCCGGCGTGTGGTATTGTCCGCGTCTCGTTGTTCCTGGATGAAGGCGGCCATGTTTGATCCCAAAGTTTCGATTCGGCCGCGCAAAGGTTCGACGACTTGACGCATGTCGTCCACGGCGGCGCCGCGTTGCTGTTCGCGTGAAAGTGATGTTAGGGCATTTTCGGCACGTTCGGCACGTTCGACGGCTTCGTGTGCACGTGTGCGCCACATCGAAAGACGTGAAGACTGTATGATGGCTGTCACGATTATGGTGGCACATAAAATGCCAAGAATAATTACAGCGATGTCCATGTCGGTAATTTGGAGCTGATTGTCGAGGTGTATTGATGTAATGTCGGTGTGCACATATTTTTGTGTGAAGGTCTCCGCCGACTGCTGCCGTGGAGACCTTTACGCCTATATCTGTGAATATTATTGTACGGGTGAAAAAGCTATTGTTCCTTCTTTGGCTTCCATGGAAAATAGAGCCTTGACCAAGGTTTGATTTCTGTTGATATATGCTTCGACTTTGTTTTTGTCGACACTCTCGGAGTAGATACGACCACTGCTATTGCTGTCTTTGCTTACGATATTTCCCTTAGTATCAACAACATTCTTGTCTGTTTGGTAGGTGAATAGAAATGTATATTTATTCTTGTTCAGTGGCGCGTCTTTCTTGAATGAACTCTTCACGATAATACCTCCTATACAGGGGAAATCGCTGTAAGTTATAGTCTTGGTCCACGGCGAAGTCGTAACTGCTTCGGTTTTTTCCTCACCGCCCAGGATGTATGATACGGTGATGTCTGTTACGGAAAGAAGATCATCGTTGGCGGTGATCTCTATTGTATAGTCCACATGGTGGTCTGTTCTCTCAGGTGCATCGTCATTGCAAGAGACTATGCCAATGCCGAGCAAAAGAGACAGAGATACGATAATAGGTTTAATCATATTTGTATTTGAATGTTATTGTATGGCGGCAAGACCGCCTTTTGCAGTTTCTTTATATATGGAAGGCAAATCGTGTCCGGTTTGCTTCATTACTTCGACGATGCGGTCAAACGACACACTGTGCTGTCCGTCCGATATGGCTGCGTACAGATTGGCATCCAGCGCTCGGGCGGCAGCATAGGCGTTTCGTTCGATGCATGGTATTTGAACCAGCCCACATACGGGATCGCATGTCAGGCCAAGGTGGTGCTCAAGACCCATTTCGGCCGAGTACTCGATTTGGGCCGGTGTCCCGCCAAACAGTTGGGAAGCTGCTGCTGCAGCCATAGCGCAGGCTACACCCACTTCTCCTTGACAGCCCACTTCGGCACCGGAGATGGAGGCGTTGTGTCGTACCACAGCTCCGAAGAGGCCGGCGGTAGCCAATGCTCGCAGTATGCGTTGGCGGCTGAAATCTTTGGCTGTATGCAGATGATACAGCACGGCAGGCACTATACCGCACGAACCGCATGTGGGTGCTGTTACAATTTTGCCGCCGGCGGCATTTTCTTCGCTTACCGCCAATGCGTAGGCGTATACCAAGCCTCGACTTTTCAGCGAACTTGTGTAGCCGGCAGCATGCACATAGTAACTGACAGCCTTGCGTCTGACACCTAAACCTCCTGGAAGTACGCCTTCGGCTTCGATACCGCGCTTTACTGAATCGACCATGACAACCCAAACATTTTCGAGATAATCCCAGATGTTCGGGCCTTCGCATTGTTCGACATATTCCCAGAAACTATGTCCGGAGGCCTCGCACCATTGCAAAATTTGTCCAATAGTGTCCATTCCGTAGATGTCCCGTGCATTGTCCGGATCAAGGGGTTGTCCTTCTTCGACAACTTCTCCGCCGCCGATGCTGTACATGGTGCGTGTCGGGCACAGGGCTGCGCCTTTGGCATCCAGAGCCTCGAAGGCCATGGCATTGGTGTGAAAAGGCAATACGATGTCTGGCTTCCAAACGATGCTTGTATGCGCTACCGGAGCCAATACGTCCAATATTGCCTTGTCTGTAAGGTGGCCTCGTCCGGTGGCGGCCAAAGAGCCATACAATGTTACGCGGAATGATGTCGGATGTAACGAATCGACACTGCTTAGAAAGGCCGTGGCGGCGTTGCGTGGCCCCATAGTGTGGGATGATGACGGCCCGTATCCAATTTTGTATATGGTTTTGATGGTCTCCATCGGAAGAATGGTTATCGGTGCTTTTTTTAGATGCGATCCAGGACTGTAGCTACGAGGTCATGGATACCGCCCTTATAGTTGGGATTGGCATCTTCGTTGAACCGGTTTGCTATAATAGAGCATACCGTCATGCAGCGATGTCCCATGAGGCGACCCAAGCCTTGCAGGGGTGCGGATTCCATCTCATAGTTGGTGATTTTGCGACCATTGTAACGGAAACTTTCGATACGATGATTGAGATTCGGGTTGGCGAGTGGAAGACGTACTTCGCGTCCCTGCGGGCCATAGAAGCCGACAGCCGAGATTGTGTTGCCGCGAACCATGTCATCGCGTCCGATTTGTTCGACAAGCGATGCGTCGGCATCAACTACATAGGGATTTGCCCAAGAGGGATTCCATCCGACGTGTTCGCAGAAAGCTTTCTCGAATTCGAGATCGGCAACGGAATTGCGACCTGCATAGTAGTTGAGTACTCCGTCAAAGCCAATGGATTTTTCGGCAATGACAGGGGTGCCCAAAGATAGCTCGGGCTGTAGGGCGCCGCTGGTTCCAATGCGTACCATTGTAAGCTGGCGATGTGTTTCCTTAACTTCACGTGTGGTAAAGTCTACGTTAGCCAAAGCGTCAAGCTCGGTGATGACAATGTCTATGTTGTCCGGGCCGATGCCGTGGCTTATGCACATGATGGGCTTGCCGCGGTAGGTGCCGCCGATTGTATGGAATTCGCGCGACTGGACTTCGAAGCCCTTTGTATCAAAGAACCCGGCAATCATGTCCACGCGGCTCGGGTCGCCGCACATAATAATGCGGTCGGTAAGCTGTTCGGGATGTAGGTGGATGTGGAAGGCGGTTCCATCGCTGTTGATGATAAACTCGCTTGGGGGTATGATTTTCTTTGTCATAGGGGTATTTGTTTATGTTGTATGTGTTTCTGATATGTTCTTTTTAAATAATATATGATGACAGGTGCTCAATGTGATGCGCTGTATCCGCCGGCAGGGGTTGATGCCACACAGCCCATAAGCTCGAGTTGAAACAATGCGTCTTGCACATCTGCCAGAGACATGGATACTGCGGATGCAATTTGCACAGGTAGGCTGTCGGCGTTAGCGTCCAAATATCTGACTATACATAGCTGTTCATCGGTGAGGTCCAGCGGGAATTGCTTCTGCTGAGGTACATTGCTGTGAGCCCAGCCTAAGTATTCGGCCAAATCACATGGCTCGGTGAGTATGTGTGCACCATTGGTGCTTATAAGTTTGTTGCATCCGCGGCTGTATGGGTCGGTGATACGGCCGGGTAGCGCAAAAACCTCTCTATCGTACGAGTTGGCAAGGCTTGCAGTGGTCATTGACCCACCTTTTCGGTCGCTTTCCATTACCAATAGGCAGTCACACATTCCGGCAACAATACGGTTACGAGCCAAAAATAAAGACGGATTGGTATGGCTTTCGAAATCGTATTCGGTGAGTACTGCGCCGCCGTTCTGGATCATCTTAACCGCCACGGGGCGGTGTGTCTCGGGATATATACGGTCCAAGGGCACAGCGCTGACAGCTACAGTAGGGATACCGGAGTCAAGAGCTGCGCGATGTGCCGCCACATCGATACCGTATGCCAAGCCGCTCACAACAACCAAGTTCGGAACCATTGAGGCCAGTTCGGAAACGAATTTCGATGCAGAAGATATCCCATATGATGTTGCACGGCGTGTGCCTACCACCGAAATTATATGGCTTGCATTCAGGTCTGTGTCTCCGGCTATAAATAGGCCCAAAGGTGCATCGGCACAATTGGCCAAACGGCGAGGAAATCGACTGTCTGAGTAATATATGAAGTCAACGTTTATTTTGTCGGCATGTCTGGCTTGACGTAAAGCTCGTTCGAGCAATGCACGGCGATAATCATCGTCCAGTATTGGTGAACGAGCGTTCATTGTCTTTTGGAGTTCGGCCTCGGACATTCCGAAAAAGCGACGTTCATCGCCTACTTTATCGAGTATCTGCGTTCCCAATGAAAAGTTATTACCTTTCAGTCTCGCAAAGGCGATATGTAGTACGAGGTCATCGTAGCTTTCGACGTTGGGCATTCGCTTAGGATACTTTAGATGGTTCAATATATTTGCCAAAAGCTTCAAGAAGGCGCTCGCCGCGTGTCAAGTGTCCGTTTTCGATACATGCCACGGTGACTTCGGCACGCAGCACCGGGGTCCCATCGGGACGATATATGTCCTGAAAGAATATAAAGGCAGCACCATGACGTCCGAGACGCAGACAACTAACGAAATTATCGCCGATGCGCAGAGGGCTTTTGTATTCAATGTTTACGCGTGCCAATACAGGATCGATGCCCATTGAGTGCATCTCACCGAAAGTAAGACCCGCTTGTCGGCAAAACTCATGGCGCGTGTGCTCCAAGTAGTGCAGATAGTTGGCGTTATTTACAATTCCTTGATAGTCAAGTTCGTAGTCTCGAACCTGCATTTCTAAGGTAAATATATACTGATCGAACATGATGTGTATTTCATAAGAAAAAACAAAGATAGTACTTTATTTTGATACATAGTATCGGCAAATGATTTTTTTCGGAAAAAAGTTTCAAGAAACCATTCGGATAAAAAACATGCCGCATGGGTTGAGTCCATGCGACATTTAAGTTACTGCCTTATTTGAGCTGTTTGTACGCTTAGAAGGCCGTTAAATCCAGCGTGTAAAGGCAAAGTCTTGACGGTGAGGAAGCTCGGTGTTCCACGGATAGATGCGGAATCCGTAGCGGAGTACTCCCGGGTCTTTGATGCGTGATTCGAGCTCGTATGTGACGATGTTGCCGTCCTCCTTTATGACCTTGAAGGGTAGGCGTTCGACGAGGCTATTGGCGCCGTCCTGAGTGTTGTAAACGACCTGTTCGACTGCGAGGTCATGGCCTATACCATTAGTGTCAAGAGTGACCTCCACGCGGTATTTGTCACCGGTGATGCCATTGGCTGTCTCGCCTTGTTGCTTGATGTCAAGCACTTTGATGCCGTCCCAGGCGGCTGCGACATTTTCTTTCCAAGCTACGATGTCCTTGGCCAAGGCGTAGTTATTGGCTGCAAGTCGACCTGTGCGGCGAGCTTCTTTTTCGTAGAATTTGGCGATATAATCGTCAATCATACGTTTCATCGTGAAGTGGGGCGCGATATTGCCTATGGAGCCTTTGATGTACTGAATCCATTCGGGCGAGTATCCCTTGGAATTTTTGGCGAAGTATAGGGGTATGATTTCGTTCTCAAGCATGGAGTATATCGTTGCGGCATCCAGTTTGTCTTGTTGGGGCTGGTCTGTGAATGTGCGTTTGTCAGTGAGAGCCCATCCGGCTTTTTCGTTGAAGCGGTAGCCTTCATACCACCACCCGTCAAGGACGCTGAAGTTGAGTACGCCGTTCATTTCGGCTTTTTCGCCGGAGGTACCTGATGCCTCGAGTGGGCGTGTCGGGGTGTTGAGCCAAATATCCACACCTGTGACAAGACGTTTGGCAACTACCATGTTGTAGTCTTCGAGGAAGATGATTTTGCCCAGGAATTGTGGCATGCGAGAGATTTCGATAATGCGCTTGATTAGGCCTTGGCCGGCGCCGTCGGCGGGGTGGGCTTTGCCGGAGAAGATGAATTGTACGGGGAATTTCTCGTTGTTGACAATTTTGTCAAGACGGTCAAGGTCTGTGAATAGAAGGTGTGCGCGCTTATATGTGGCAAAGCGGCGTGCAAAGCCGATGATGAGGGCGTTGGGGTTGATTTTGTCGATGATGCTCATCACGGCCGAAGGGTCTCCTTGGTTTGCAAGCCATTTGGTTTTGAAGTCGCGCTTTACAAACTTGATAAACTTGTTTTTGAGCGTCATGCGCATGTTCCAGATTTCCTCATCCGGTACGTTGAATATGCCTTTCCATGCTTCGGGGTTGCTTTGGTCGGCAAAGAGTTCTTTGCCAAGATGCTTGGCATAGAATGCTTTCCATTCGCTGGCGGCCCAGGTGGGCATGTGTACGCCGTTGGTGACATATCCTACGTGGCTTTCCTCCCATGAGTATCCTTTCCAAATGCCGGAAAACATTTTTTTTGATACTTCGCCGTGCAACCAGCTTACACCGTTTGCTTCTTGGCAGGTGTTGAGCGCGAAAACGCTCATTGAGAAACGTTCGGGTGTGTTCGGGTTTTCGCGTCCCATGTTCATGAGGTCGTTCCAGGAGATGCCCAAGCGTGCTGGGAATTCACCCATATATTTGCCGAAGAGACTTTCGTCGAAGTAATCGTGGCCTGCGGGTACGGGTGTGTGTACGGTGTATAAGCCGGAAGCGCGTACCAATTCGAGGGCTACATTAAAGTCCAAGTGCTGGTCCTGTACGTAGTCAACAAGGCGCTGGAGATTGAGCAGCGCTGCATGTCCTTCATTGCAGTGGTAAAGCTGGGTCTTGATGCCAAGTTTTTTGAGCATAAGGATGCCGCCAATACCAAGCAGATATTCTTGTTTGATGCGGTTTTCCCAGTCGCCGCCGTAGAGTTGATGTGTGATTTGACGGTCGAATTCACTGTTCATATCAAAGTCCGTATCCATTAGGTACAGCTTCATGCGTCCTACGTTGACGCGCCATATGTGGCTATAGATTATGCGACCGGGATAGGGAACTTCGAGAATCATGGGCTTGCCGTTCTTGTCGAGAACTTGCTCTATGGGTAGTTGGTTGAAGTTCTGAGGCTCGTAGTTGGCTATTTGCTGGCCGTCAACGCTGAGGCTCTGCGTGAAGTAACCATAGCGATAGAGGAAGCCGACAGCGGTCATGTCAACGCGCGAGTCTGAAGCTTCTTTGATATAGTCGCCGGCTAGAACGCCCAGGCCTCCGGAGTAAATCTTGAGGCAGTTGCAAAGGCCGTATTCCATCGAGAAGTATGATACCGATGGAATGTCTTTACGCATAGGTTGGTTCATATAGTCTTGGAAGGCTATATAGGTTTCATCGATACGGGTGAGCAGTTCGTTGTCTGAAAGGATTTCATCGAGACGCTCGGCGGTGAGTTGTTGGAGTAGCATCACCGGGTTTTCGCCGGTGGCACGCCACAAGTCAGGGTTCAGGTCACGGAAAAGGGTCTTTGCCTCGCTGTTCCACACCCACCAAAGGTTGCGAGCCAGTTCGTCCAGCGGTTTCAGGCGGCTGGGAAGTTCGGCTTTGACGGTCATGTCGCGCCATATTGGAGCATTGGTATTACTTACCGGTAGTTTCATATTATATTGTTATGAAGTTTTTTGATGTTGTTTATTTGTATATGATATAATCTTGATGAGCCAAACGGCATGTCCGTATGGCCTTAAAAAACTGCGTTAATTATTTGTTTTGGCGGGCTTCAGCCTTGGTGATGGCTTCGGTGTATGCGGCGATATACTGTGCAATAAGGTTGTCCCATGTGGCCAGTGTGGCGGTTTCGCGGCATGCCTTGGCAACTGTCGCCATATCACTTGGCCTCGCTTCGTACAGTTGGAAAATGCATTCAGCAATATTATCACATGCTTGGTTGTAATTGTTGTCATCGCGGTCGATGACGCGTACACCTCCGGCATTGTACCCATCCTTGTCCAAAGATCTTACCCAGCGGCCAAATCCGCTAAGTGATGTGGTGATTGTGGGCACGCCGAAGGCCACACTTTCGAGTGGCGTGTAACCCCATGGCTCGTAATAGCTGGGGAATATTGTAGCATCCAACGCTGTGAGTATTGTGTAGTAGTCTATGTCGAAGACGCCGTCTTCGCCTGTTAGATAGCAGGGGACATATATAGTGTGGAGACGGTCTTCGGTTGCATTGGCCACGCTAAGGCGGCGTAAGCCTACAGTCACCTCATCGCTGTCATCGTTGTTGAGCCAATGTGTGAGGTATGGCTCTTGCATCCGTTGGCGAATGCCTTCTGCCATATTGTTTATCAGATCCTGGCGAGGACCGGAAGCCCATGCCGGCACAAGAATGAGTGAGAGAATGCGGCGTTGGTTTTCATTGTCCGCGGACAATTGTTTGCGTAGTATATCGGTGGCATCGAGGTACATATCTAGGCCTTTGTTGCGATATTCATGTCGGCCGCTTGTCGCTATTATAAATGTGTCTTCGGCGTACTCTGTGCCTGTGAGGGTAGAGGCAACTTCCAAAATGCGTGCTCGAGCTTTTTTGCGTAGTTGTGCGTATTTGCGAGGCCCGGGAATCAAGTCTTTTTCGAAGCCGTTAGGCGTCACCACATCGGGACGACGCTCAAGCAGTTGGGCACATTCGTCTGCTGTAATTTCGCTGACGGTAGTGAAAATGTCGGCGGCATGTGCAGCGGCTTTTTCAAGCGAATGTTTTGATTGCAAGTTTAGTTCGGCAGCCATTTGGTCGCCGTTGTATCCGTGAAAATAGGCGTATAGAGCCTTGCCGTTGCCACAAATGCTTCGCCCGATGCTTGTTGCATGGGTGGTGAATACGGTGGCTGCACGCGGCAAGTAGTGTTTGGTATAAAGCAGTCCCATGCCGGTGGTCCATTCGTCAAAATGGGCAATGACTTTGGCTTTGCCGGATGCCGGTGCCATATAATCGGCCAAATCTTTGATGACATAGGCGGCAGCGATACTGAAAGCGCATGCTTCATCGTAATCGCCGTATGAGTGTAGCGAATCGACGCTGTACCAGTTCCACATATCCTTGTATATTTGGTCTTTGATGGCGTATATTCCGTTAAAGCGTACAAGTATGGCTATGGGTCGTCCGGGAACTTCCCAGCGTCCTACACGGATATTTACGCCTTCGGGTAGCAACAATTGGTTGCGCCAGGTGGCAAGCAGTGTCTTGGATTCCTTAAAGTATGGCGATTGATGCTCGGCAGTCCACACATCGGGTCCGATAAAAATTGCACGATCGTGATAGAGTTTTTGGAGATTATGTGCCTTGGTAGACAGTACGGTATATATACCACCTACTTTGTTACAAACCTCCCAAGAGGTTTCTATAAGCAGGTCTGTGTCTGCTGGATTTTTGTCCATATATAGGTTAAAATGTAGTCTATTGGAATTGGATTTGCAAAGGTAATCATTTTATTTGGAATAGCCATATAAAAAGTTGGGCACTCCGTAGTGGAATGCCCAACTTGTTAAGTGATTATGCGTTGCGGTATCAGCGCACAACGATGCGTAGATTATGTCCATCGGCGCGTATCAGGTATACGCCGGGGGTGGGTGCTTCCACCGATGTAGCATCAGCAACTTTGGCTATGAGCACGCCTGCGGCATTGTATAGCTCGATGAGGTCTGCCGCGCGGTTTAGGGTGATAGTCATGCCGTTTACCTTAGCAGAAAGTCTTTCGCTGTTGATATCTAAGTCATTAACTATTGAGCCGGTATCGATGGTGATGTCGTATGCGGCAATACCATTACCGGCGACCATGAAGTATACACGAGCCGTTTTGCCGTCCTCGCTGATTATAACATCTATCGGGGTGGCGCTGTGAGCTGCTGTTGCAGACTCAACGGAGCCTATGCCGCCCTTGGGAATGTCTGCTACGGCTTTCATGCTTGCAAAGTCATCCTTATCGGCGACTAATACTCCCATACGGAATCCATTGGTGCCGTTAAAGTCGCTGCTGGGATATATGGTAAAATATTTGCCACTGAGGATGAAGTATAATGAGCCGTTGGCTTGAGTCGCGACAGGCTTGATGGAGGTGTTGTCATTGAACGATCCGACCATTTTGCCGGAGGAGAAAGAGTAGCGAGCTACGTTGACGCTCATGCCGTTGGCGTAGAATTGATCTGCGGAGATGGCGTGGATGCGTGGGGCAATACCGAATACGCTTTCCGAGGAGGGATATACAGAGTTCATAGTCTTTATTTCGCCATTGAACTTGATGTTGTCTTTTACCATCCAACGAATTACCGTCTTACTATTGGCGACTGAGGCAAAGACATAGTAGTTGCCGCTTGTTACATCGCCATAGACATCAAAGTGGTCAACGCGCGTCAGCTTAAGTCCGGTGAAAGAAAACTCGTCCAGAAGTGTCGCCTCGCCGGTCGCGGGATCGATGATATGCAGTTTTAGCGGGTTAGTGCCAATATTGAGTGTCATGTTACCACTTACGAGATGTCCGGCGTCATCGCGTACCAGGGTGTTGCCGGGAAGGTAATGGGCGGAAATGTCGCCTACGGTGATGGTTTCTATTAGCTCGCCGGTGGAGCCGTCGTATTTGTCAAGGTAACACTGTGAGTTTGTTGAGTTCTCGGCACGGCGCATTACGTATACGAAGTCGCCGAGAGCGGCAAGGCTGCGGCAGTGCTTGCCTTCTTCGGGGAATGAGATGTTGTCGTACTCCTTTTTTACGGAACGTACCCACAGGTTGGTGATCTTCACATTATTAGTTACGGCATATTGTGCCGGGTCGCGTTTGATGGTGTAGCCCGGTTCATAATTGCCTATGGGAAGGCTTTTGATGACGAAGTTGCGCGAGGGAGAAGATGCCGGGACAAGACGCTTGCCGTCAGCGATTACGCGCCAATAGTGTGTGCCGACGCCAAAACGAGAGGCAGCCACCGATATGGTAGTGGCGGTGGTGCGATCGCTGTACTTTAAGGAGGTGAAGTAGGAGTCCGAAGCCACTTGTATCGTGTAATCGGTAGCTTTGGCGGATTTTGACCATTCAAATTTGACCGTTTCGCCTACTTCGGAGCCGTTGGCCGGACTCTTGAGCGTGACGGGTTGGGCGTTGTCGTAGGGAGGTGTGACGCAGCTGCGTATTTCGCTTGTGCCGGCCAATTTGCCCGGCTGTTGGGCTTTGACGCACCAATATAGGATTTCTTCAGAACCGCGGTCGCCTAAATCTACTGTTGTAGAAGTGGCTGTTCCCATACTCTTTTCGACAAAAGGTTGTGAGCAGGCTTTGTCTGCGGCTACGAATAGGGTGTAGTTTGCGCCGCCTCCCACATCGCTCCACTTGAATGTTGCATTAAAGTCTACTTTGGCTCCTTCTGCGGGGCTTATCAGTGTCACTGCCGGGGTATTTTCGGCAGTGTATCCGATAAATGCAGGTTCGTATTCGTAGCCGTAGCCATCGTATACGCATACTGCATACCAGTATCCGGACGCCTTGTCTGAGGGTAGGGTATAGTTGTTGTTATAAGATACGCCAAGGAGGTATTCGCCGTTGATGCCATCGCCGTTGGCATCCTGCACGTCATCAATGCCTAAAGATGAGGGTATGGCGTATATGCTGTAACGGATGATGGCCTTGCCATTGGTGACTTTTGTCCATGTCAAGGTGCTACCCGACTTTTTGGCGTTTGTCGGAGCTCCGTATGTCGGGTGTTCTTTCCAGTCTACTACCGGGACGAGCGACTTGCGCTGAAAGTGGTTGGTCTTAAGAAAGTTACTAAACGTAGTCGAGTTCTTGACGTGCTTGGCGCTATAGAAGATACTGCCGCATCCGCTAACGCCGGTCTCGTATTCGCGGTTAAGTTGGATTTGTTTGCCCAACTCGGTCATATTACTGTTTGTGTAGTTATCAGCCATATAGGATAGCGAATGGCTCGAATAGAAGTGGCGGCCGAAGTGGTCGGCCACGTATGCCCACCATTCTGCTATAGGCCCGTATGGAGAAGACGTCGTAGTTGTTTTCCAGTAAATTTGGGGCGATATGAAGTCTATGGAACCGTCATATAGCCATGCAAGGGGGTCTGAATAGATTTGATTATACTGCCAGTCTCCGGATGGTGATGGGCAAGTAGTGACACCATACTTGTTGGCTACGGAAGAAGATGTGCCTGCCACGCCTGCCGGACTGACACCGAAGCGAACGTCCGGGCGTGTCTCAGATAGCATTTGTCGAAGGTCTTTCATTAGTTTGCGCACGTTGTCGCGACGCCAATCGCCAAAGGACATTGTTCCTCCGGCTTTTTTGTATGCCTGATAGTCACTATAGTCACCGGCGCTGCTGTCTTCGGCAGTTCCTCCTGAGGGGTAGAAGTAATCATCGAATAGGAATCCGTCTATGGCATAGTTATCAACGATTTCACGGCATACATCAACGATATGTTTGCGGACTTCTTCTTTGGCGGGGTTGAGGACGACGTAACTGCCATTGGATAGAGCCCACCCCTTGTCCTTCCAATTTTTATCGAAAGATGTGGAGCTTGGAATTGTCCCGGTGGAGGACCAACGATACGGGTTTAGCCAGGCGTAGCATTCAAGGCCTCTGGCATGGCATTGCTCTACGGCGTATGCCAGAGGGTCCCATCCGGGCGATGTTCCTCGAGTGCCTGAGATATATTGGGACCAGGGAGCAAGATTGGACTGGTACATGGCATCGGCCATGCTGCGTACCTGAAAGCAGATGCCTGTGGCGTTGATGCTTTCGTAGGCGTCAAGGTAGGCGTTCAACTCGGTCTTTCGGGCTGATTGGCCTGATGTCTTGGGCCAGTCGATGGCCCAAACTGTAGCGAGCCATGCCGAGCGGAATTCACGCTTGGGTGGATTGCCGGCAAATGCTTGTGCGGCGGTCAGCAGCCCTATGGCGGCAATGGCACACTTGCGCAATGTTGTCATTTTTAGCGTCATGTGGTGTAGAATAGATATTAGGGTTGGTGAATAGATTTGTTTATCGCTTTATTACGTCGGTTGACTATCGGCAAGGTGGCCGGTTTGTACTGGCGTATTGTCAGCGCGGAGAGATATCCGGCGTCGTTAGTTTGTTGTTTATTGTTTTATGAGACGTTGGATTACGGGGGCAAGGCGTTGTGCAAAACCGACAAAGCCAAGGTCGGTGAGGTGGTAGTTGTCCACGGTGGTTTCCGGGTCGTCTCCGAGGACGTTTTTACCTTCGAAGTATTCGATGTTTTTGTCGCCGGCGGCAATGAAGCCGTTCACAAGTTGTCGCAGAGCGGCATTCTTTTCGGTAATGGTGGCGTATGTTTCAGCGTTGAAGCGCATTAGTGGGAATATAGGGCTTTCTACGAACAAAATGGGTGTAGTAGGGTGTGCCTTGCGTATGATGGAATAAAATTCGGGCATGCGCTCGACCAGCTCCGGCGTTTTGAGATTGGGCAGTGGGTCGAGTACAATCACAGATGGATTGGGCGTGGATGCGATAAGGCGGGCAATGTCCAAATCGAGTTTTGCATTGCCGCTGAATCCGAGGTTGATTACCTCATAGTCAATCATACGTTCGATGATATTGGTGTGGCACATACCCGGGCGTGTGGCACATCCGCCCTGTAAGATGCTTGTGCCGTACATTATCACCGGGTTGGCGCGTCGTGGTGTCGCAGCTTCAGGCGCAAGTACCAAGGCGCCTTCGTTTGTGCCGATATATAGCGAATCAACGCCATCGTACAATGACAAGTACAGCATATATTCGCGCATCTTGGGCTCCATGTCTGTCATCACGATAGTACGTGTGTTGTGCCTGAAGAAATTGGGGCGTGCGCTACCCATGGTGGTCCAATGCCCATTGTTGTCAAGTACGTATAGGTCGAGACCGCGTATGCCGGTGGCTGTCATATGGTTCATATCGAATTTGTTGCGGCTGTGCCATGCAGCGCCTATGGTAGAGGCATCACTCCGAAACCGTACAGCAAGTCCGGCACTGTTCTGTCCCAGGGCCCACAATTCGGGACGCATATTTGCCTTAAGGCTGTCAGGTAGCCGTGTATAGGCGTTTGATGCGTCTGGTGCCAGAGTCCCGAGGAGTGGTAGAGTCGAGGCATCGTGGTATGTCAATGAATCGGAGGATAGGCCGGCATTCATGGCTTTAGGTACTAGAGCCAAGATTGTCATTAATGTAAGCCTGCAAATAGCTTTCATCGGAGTATTCTAAAATATAGAGAGTTTGTGTACGATTATGTATTGACAGACAATCTAAGTAATTGCCGGCCAGGATTTCGCTTACAAAGTTAATTATTTTCTTGCGAATAATAAAGTTTTTTGCGGTAAAGCGCAGAATCGCTGTAAAAAAATAACGTGTGTGTCACTATGAACAAACGATGTATTAAGTTGCAGTGCGATACTTGGAAATAAAACGGGTTGTATTAGCGAGGTTATACCGTGCTGTTCATTTTGGAAAATTTGCTCTAATTGGTGCTTTGTGTAAATGGCTGAGAAATATTGAGTTGCCGTTTCTAATCGGGAAACATTATTTTTTAACACCTAAAATAGTTGCAAAATTTGGAAATTAAGCAATTTATTCCAAACTTTGCAAAGCCGTAAAGGCAGACGTGAGGCTGGCATTTTATTAAGACTTAGCGAGCCGACATGTCGGACCTCTTACGGCACATAATTATATTAAAAACAAAAAACACCGTGGAACGACCCAAGTATACTTTTGATGAGGCGTACAATGCTACGCTGAAATATTTTGACGGGGATGAACTTGCCGCCAAGGTTTGGACGACCAAGTATGCACTTAAAGACTCGTATGGCAATATCTATGAACTGACTCCGGATGACATGCATCACCGCATAGCCGGCGAGATAGCTCGCATTGAATCTAAGTACAAGAACCCCTTAACAGAGGACGAGGTATTCGAAGTCATGCGCGATTTCAGATACATAGTGCCGCAAGGCAGCCCGATGTCAGGTATAGGCAACGACTTCCAAGTAGGGTCGTTAAGCAATTGCTTTGTGATAGGGTTGGATGGGGAACCGGACTCTTATGGCGGTGTATTACGCATCGACGAAGAACAGGTCCAGCTGATGAAGCGCCGCGGCGGAGTAGGGCACGACTTGAGTCATATCAGGCCAAAGGGTACTCCGGTGAAAAATTCGGCGCTGACGTCCACCGGCCTGGTGCCATTTATGGAGCGCTACTCGAATTCGACGCGCGAGGTTGCGCAGGACGGACGCCGTGGTGCGCTGATGATGACTGTTTCGATCAAGCATCCCGAGGCCGAGGCCTTTATCGATGCCAAGATGGAGACAGGCAAAGTCACCGGGGCAAACGTATCGGTACGTATTGACGATGATTTTATGAATGCTGCAGTCAACAATGGCACATATAGACAGCAGTATCCCACGGACAGTGCCGTTCCTTCCATAGTAAAAGACATAGATGCTGCGGCCTTGTGGGGGAAAATCATTCACAACGCCTGGAAGAGTGCAGAGCCAGGGGTGCTGTTTTGGGACACAATTGTAAGGGAGAGCGTCCCGGACTGTTATGCGGACCTTGGCTTCCGGACCATATCCACTAATCCTTGTGGGGAGATACCTTTGTGTCCGTATGACAGCTGTCGCCTGCTAGCCATAAATCTCTACTCGTATGTTTGCAACCCGTTCACAGAAAAGGCCGAGTTTGATTACGGTCTATTTGCCAAGCATGTAGCCATGGCGCAACGCATTATGGACGACATCATTGACTTGGAGATGGAAAAGATAGATCGTATCATCGCAAAAATCAAGGATGACCCCGAAACGGATGAGGTCAAAAGCACCGAACTGCATTTATGGGAGAAAATAAAGAGTAAGACCATAAAAGGCCGACGAACCGGAGTTGGGACAACCGCCGAGGGGGACATGCTTGCTGCTATGGGGTTGCGATATGGCACACCCGAAGCCACGGACTTCAGCGAAGACGTGCATCGGCGACTTGCCTTGGCCGCCTACGGCTCGTCCGTGAAGCTCGCACGCGAACGCGGTGCTTTTGAGATATACAATACGGCCCGCGAGCAGCACAATCCATACATCAACCGTCTGCGTCTTCAATCACCGGAGTTGTATGAAGACATGGTTAAATATGGTCGTCGCAACATCGCGTGCCTGACGATAGCCCCTACAGGCACTACATCGCTTATGACACGAACCACCAGCGGCATCGAACCTGTGTTTATGCCTGTGTACAAACGTCGTCGTAAGGTTAATCCAAGTGATGTGTCGGCTCGTGTCGACTATGTGGACGAAAGTGGCGACTCGTTTGAGGAATTTATTGTATATCATCCGAAGTTCATTGATTGGATGAAAATCAATGGTATAGAAGTGCGTCAGGACTATACGCAGGAAGATATAGAAGCTCTTGTGGCAAAGTCTCCGTATGCCCGTGCCACAGCTAATGACATCGACTGGCTCGAAAAAGTGAAGATGCAAGGTCGCATACAAAAGTGGGTTGACCATTCGATATCCGTCACCATCAATTTACCCTCTACGGTAAGCGAGGAGCTTGTTAACCAGTTGTATGTCGAGGCTTGGCGTCAAGGATGCAAGGGCTGCACGGTGTATCGTGATGGGTCGCGTTCGGGTGTTCTCGTGTCTGTCAGCAAGAAACCGGCGGAGACCCCTGTCCAGGTGCTGAAGCGCCCCATCGAATTGGATGCAGATGTTGTTCGTTTTCAAAATAACAAGGAGAAATGGATAGCCTTTGTCGGTCTAAGAGATGGTAAACCATACGAGATTTTTACCGGACTGGCAGATGATGATGACGGCATATTCTGTCCTAAGAGCGTGACCAAGGGCAAAATCATTAAGAATGTGGATGCCGACGGCAACAAGCGTTACGACTTTCAGTTTATAAACAAACGTGGTTACAAAACCACCATAGAAGGCCTTAGCGCGAAGTTCAATCCTGAATATTGGAATTACGCAAAACTGATCTCAGGCGTGCTTCGGTATGGAATGCCCATAGATCAGGTGCTAAAGCTTGTTGGTGGCCTCGAGTTGGACAGTCAGAGTATCAATACATGGAAAATGGGAGTGGAGCGTGCTCTCAAGAAATATTTGCCCAACGGAACAAAAGCAAGCGGCTTAAGATGCCCGAACTGCGGCAATGAGACTCTGATATATCAAGAAGGATGCCTTATATGTACGTCTTGCGGAACAAGCAAGTGCGGATAGAGCAGGTATCTTCGATAAGAGTATGCAGCAAGGCGCTTGTCCGATACGCGCGGACAAGCGCCTTGGGAATGAAATAATGTATATACGCTTAAGAAAATGGGCGAGATTAGCCTCCGGTAATAAATGGGTTATACATCGATTTATAGCCGGAGGCTCTTTTTTTGACCTATACGCCTTTTTTTTCTAAAAATAGCAGAAAAACATTTGTCGGTTCGAAAAAAGTGCGTACCTTTGCAACGTCAAAATGACATGACACCTTGCCTTGTGGTGTAATGGTAGCACGTCGGATTCTGGTTCCGCCTGTGAGGGTTCGAATCCTTCCAAGGCAACAAAAGACGCTTACGATTTTTTCGCAAGCGTCTCTTTTTTTGCACCTATGATCGCCGTTATGCTGCCGAATGTATTTTGGTTGATAAATAATGTAGACGACAAACATATGCACTATAGCAAATGCTTGTCGTCTGCATTATTGTTAATGATGTGTTTTACTCAGCTGTAAGCAGGTAGGACGTGAGAAAATCGACTTTCCCGGAAAGAATTCCTTTGTATACTTTGAAGTTTTTACCATGTACTGCGTCGGTATATGTCCCGTCCGGAAGGGTGGTTGGCATCTTGAATTTGTGGCTTTTGCCAGAGATATTAACCAAGGCTATTCCGCGATTACCACGAGCTACCTGTACTACTGTGCCATCATCTGTTGTTGTGATTGTTTCGGGTTGGCCGGCCATGTCCTTACGAAAAATGTTGACTGCAACGACTTCAGGATGGCGGAATTGGTCATTGCCGCGTGCACCGATGCGGTTTGTTCCCCAGGCGTTGGTTGTGGATGATCCTTCGGGACGGCTATAAAATAGTGGGCGTCCGGTTGCGCGGGCTGCTATGATTACCCAACCCATACGAATCTGGTCGTTGGTGAGGGCGGCTGAGATGTGTTCATTACAATATGTGTCATGGCTTTCCACCCAGGTGACAAGGTGTTGCGCGTTTACGGGGTGATACCATTGCGAGAGGTCGATATCTTTTGCATTGCCGTTGGCAAGTGCTTGGCGCAGAACTTGTCCGTAAGAGCTGGCGGTTTGGTCGACATATTCGGCATATTCGGTTTCTTTGGTGTTGCGGTCTTGGAGTATCTCGCCGTAAATATATAGACTGTCAGGCATTAGTAGCGAAAGGCCTTTGACTGCTTTTCGGCCGGTGGCTATATCCCAAAAGTCGTTGCAGGTGCTTTTGGCATCTAGCGGGTCACTGGGAAGTCCGATGTGTTTTGCAGTGTCATAGCGAAATCCGCGTGCGCCGAGGTTGATGAGATCGTTGACATATTGCAGATAATAGTATTGGAAGTCCGGGTTCTCGGTATTTACATCAGGCAGTCCACCCATTTGTCCGGTTGTGCATTGATATCGGTTATTGTAATCTGTAATTTCGTTGAAACCATTTGCATGATAGAGGTTTTCATGTCCGCCGACGGCTGCATCGAGAGTCGGCAGAACGGCATGGTGATCGATAGCCGTATGGTTTGGCAAGACGTCTACCAGAATTCGTACGCCATATCTATATGCGCTGTCGCACATGGCTTTAAACGAATTACGGTTACCTAGCATATAATTGCCGATGGTCCAGTCCGTGGGTTGGTAGTAGTAGTACCATTTGCCTTTGACCGAATCTTCTGGTGTACTGTACAATGCCGTTCCGCCGCCATCGCCGATATAGCATGCTTGTGCCGGCGAGGTCTGCACGTAGGTGTAGCCTGCCGCAGCAATATCATGCATGTTTGCCGCTATTGTGTCGAAAGACCATGTCCATGCGTGCAGGATTGTTTCGCTTCCGGAGGTGCTTGCGTGTCGAGAGTCGTGTATGCCCGAAGCCGAAGTCGAGGCGCAGCACAAGGTCAATACGCCTAGCAGTATTTGATTCCGTAAGTTGTACATAGATTCTTTTGTTTTATTAAGTATGATATAGTGTCAGAAGTCAATTGTTTGATGGGAGTTGCTTATGGTCAGTCGTGTCCGTATCATTTGTGCCAAAACGAAGGAGTAAAGACAATGACAATTGTGAATACTTCGAGACGTCCGATGAGCATAATCCATGCCAAGACCCATTTGCAACCATCGGCAAGCATACTGTATTCTTCACCAAAAGATGTAAGCCCGAAATTGGGTGATGCATTTGATATACACATCAAAGAGGATAATAGAGCGTCTTTTACGTTAAGTCCAAAGATGGTCATGATAAGTCCGCCTATTATTATTGTGAGCATATACAGGCACACAAACACCACGACTTTATTTACCAATTGAGGTGGCAGTACTCGGCTGTTAAGTCTTACGGGTAATACAGCATTGGGATGTATACATCTGTATAATTCGTTATGTATGTGCTTGAACAAGAATATGATGCGATCCAATTTGACACCGCCGCTGGTGCTGCCGGCACAACCGCCGATAAAGACTAGTATCATGAGTAATCCCATAACAAAAGGTCCCCATTGGGATATGGAGTTGACGACGTATCCTGTGGATGTTATAGTCGAAACGGTTTGGAACAATGGATCAATGATTGCCTCGCGCCAAGTATCTTCAACGCCGACACTAAGCAACGTAATCGAACTTATAGCAGTGATTGCGATGATGATTATGATAAACCATCTAAAGACATCATCGTCCCATAATCTCCGTGGATTGCGTATGGCGTTGCGTACCAGTAGCGCAAAGTTGACTCCACCAAGGAACATAAACACGGTAATGACGACTTTTATGTAATCGGAATTGAAGAAATCGACACTGGCACGTGTCGAATAGCCACCTGTGCTCAGCGTACCGAAAGCGTAGCAGATGCTGTCAAAGACGTCCATATGTCCAATCATAAGCAGAATGGCACAGCAAGCTGTAAGGACGAAGTATGTAACCCATAATGCTTTGGCTGTCTGTGATATGCGTGGGCGTACTTTGTCATGTGTTATGCCGGTCACTTCGGCATTGAACATTTGCATGCCTCCGGACGAGTTCAGCATTGGTATTACGGCCAAGGTAAATAGTATGATGCCCATACCGCCGGTCCATTGCATTATCGCTCGCCAAATGTGTACACCATGACTAAGGCTTTCTGCATCAAGATAGGCGCTGGCACCTGTGGTTGTAAAACATGAAACGCTTTCAAAAAATGCATCGGTAATCGAAAGATGACTGCTCGAGGCAAATATTAGAGGCAACATTCCAAATAGTGAAAATATCACCCAGGTAAAGCCGGTAAGAAGGAAACCTTCACGCCGAGCCATACGTGAATATGTGGCGTGTACGCAGTTGTTCAGTATAAACCCAACGGCAAAGGTGATGGCCACGGTTAGCGCAAATATGCTCCAATCGTCCTCGCCATAGCATAGACTGACTATGGTAGGGACGCAAATAAATACCGATTCGATCATTAATAGCCACCCCACGGTTTTGAGCAGCATGGGGAAGTTGATAAAACGTCGTTCGCGTATATTTTGCAATACTTGCATTGGTTATGGCTGTTTGTTTATATATGCCGCTTTTTAGAAGCCCGGTGTTGGATGTGGTAATCGTCAGTTGAAAAGTTTTTCGACTTTGTGCAGTGCGCCGCTCAGGCAGAAAACCACAACGTGGTCGCCAGGCAATATGATAGTGTCGCCGCCTACAAGCATGCCTTTGTCGTTGCGTATAAGTCCGGCCAATGTCATGTCGTGGGACAACTTGAGTTCTTTTACGGGTTTGCCGGATATCTTTGCACCGGGATGTACTTCCAGTTCGGCCACTTCGGCATCACTGAGTGCCAGGCATTTGGATGTTGAGGAGTCTGCGTCAAGGAGCAACTGAAATATTGAGCTGGACGCCAGGAGTTTCTTGTTGATTATCGTGCCGATGTTCAGGCCTTCGGCTTGTGATATGTATTGGATGTTCTCAACTTCGGCTATGGTTTTTTTAATACCCATTTCCTTTGCGGTGAGACATGTCAATATATTGGCTTCGCTGCTTCCTGTCAGGGCGATAAAGGCGTCGTATTGGTCTATGCCTTCGTCGATGAGTAAGTCAATGTCGCGAGCATCGCCTTGTATGATGTCGCAGTTGGGACATTTTTCCGGAAGGTGTCGGCACACTTCGGGGTTGTTGTCTATGATTTTGAAGTCGAATTCATCACCGGCGAGAGATGCGAGGCGTATTGCTATTTTGCCCCCACCCATAATCATTGCTCGGCGTATTTTGTGCTCAATTTTGCCTGTGAGAGCGAGCAGTTCGTCGACGTGTTTGTGGGTGGAGGTGATATACGCAATGTCTCCGGCTTCGAGTGTATCATCGCCTCGAGGAATGATAATCTCATGTGCACGTTTGATGGCTGATACGTGAAAGTTGCGATTGGCAAAGGCAAAATCGCGTATTTTCTGTCCCGCTATGGGTGAGCGTGATGTTAGTTTGACTCCGACAACGATAATTTCGCCGTTATGTAGTTCAAACCACTGGCGTACCCAAGAACGACGCATAGCCGTGATAATTTCTTGTGCTGCCAAATATTCGGGATATATCAGTTTGTCCACGCCCATGCGAGTTACCAATTCGTGGTTGCGCTCTTCCATAAAGTCGTAGCTGTTGATGCGTGCTACGGTAATATCAGCCCCGAGGTTTTTGGCAATAGAACACGCTACAATATCGTCTGTTTCGGAGGGCGTGAGGGCAATAAACAAATCGCACGATCCAACGCGTGCTTCACGCAATGTGCGGAACGATGTTGGGCTGCCAGTCAAGGTCATCAGGTTGTAATTTGAGTCCAGGAATGCTAAGCGCTCGGCATCTTCGTCTATTACGAGAATGTCTTGTTCCTCATGCGATAGGAGTTTGGCCAAATGTGAGCCTACATCCCCAGCTCCCGCAATCACTATTTTCATTTTTCGAGGATTTGTTTTATGGTGTCGACTATACCATCAGCATCAATGGCGCATAGGGCTTTCAGTTGTGCGACTGTGCCATGTGGGACAAAAGTGTCTCCGACTCCTATGGGGTGTATTCTTACGCCCGGATGCTTGTCGGCCATATATGATGTAATTACCGATCCAAGTCCGCCATAAACGGCAGCTCCGTCTTCGACCGTAACCACAGGAATGCTTCGTGTGGCGATGTCGTCCAGTATTCCGGTGTCTATTGGCTTGAGGAACATCATGTCGTATACGGATGCTTCGATGCCTTGGGCTGCCAGTGTCTCGGCTGCGTGCATTGCATCGTGTAGCATAGTGCCGATAGACACAATCGCCACGTGTGCACAGGCAGGATTACGCACAAGTCGTCCGCGTCCTATATCCAGCAATTGTGGGGCTTTTGAGTCAAGAGCATCGGCATTGTGCGCCTTTCCACGCGGATACCGTACGGCAGTGGGGCCTTCGATACGGTGCAATGCTGTGTGTAGCATGTCACGCATCATGACTGCATCGGAGGGTGCACATACGACCATCCCGGGTATTGTACTCATGTAAGCCATATCGTACATTCCGTGGTGCGTGACTCCATCTTCGCCGACTATACCGGCGCGGTCTATAGCGAAAACTACAGGTAGGTGCATCAATGCCACATCGTGTATCATTTGGTCGTATGCACGCTGCAGGAAGCTCGAATATATGGCTACGACAGGTCGTAAGCCTTCTTTGGCCAGGCCTCCGGCAAAAGTTACGGCATGTTCCTCGCTGATACCAACATCGAAAACTCTTTCGGGCATTTCGTGTTGTAACATCGACACAGAAGTGCCCGAGGGCATTGCCGCCGTGATGGCGACTACACTGCGATTGTCTTTACATACATCGACAAGCCAGTGGCCTAAAACATCTTGATACTTGATGCCGCATGAATTGTTGCGTGTGCCTGTGCCGGGGTCGAAAAGCCCCGGCGCATGCCATATCGCCGGGTTGGCTTCGGCCGGCGCATAGCCATGTCCTTTAATGGTCCGGAGGTGCAGTATTCGCGGCCCCTCCATGTCTTTGATATCGCGAAAAATGCGCACAAGTTTTATTGCGTCATGGCCGTCATAGGGACCGAAGTAGCGGATGTTGAGTCCTTCGAATATGTTTTGTTCGGAAGACAGCATTGCTTTCAGCGAGTTGTGAAAACGTAGAATTTTGCCGCGTCTGCGCTCGCTGACGAGCCCCATCTTAACGGCTCCGCGGTACAGTTTGTATCGCAGCGCGTTATATCCGGGCGATGTTGTCAAGTGTGTAAGGTAACGACTAAGAGCGCCGACATTGCGGTCAATGGACATGTCATTGTCATTGAGGACAATGAGTAGGTTGTTGGGGGTATTGGCTGCATTGTTAAGGCCTTCGAAGGCCAGTCCACCCGAAATGGATGCATCGCCGATGACAGCTACAACGTTTCGACGTGGCGTATCGTTGTTGATACGTGCAGCTATGGCCATTCCGAGTGCTGCGGAAATCGAATTTGACGCGTGTCCGGCACTGAAGGTATCGTATTGGCTTTCGTCCGGGTTCGGAAATCCTGATATTCCGCCGAATGTACGCAGGGTGTCAAATTTGTCGCGCCGCCCTGTCAGAATTTTGTGCCCATAAGCTTGATGTCCCACGTCCCACACGATACGGTCGTATGGAGTGTCAAAGGCGTAATGTAGTGCTACTGTTATTTCCACGGCGCCCATAGACGATGCAAAATGCCCGGGATTGTGGCTCAGAGTCTCGATAAGCATGGCTCGTATTTCGGCGCATACTTGCGGTAGCTGAGATATGTCGAGCTTGCGCAGGTCTGCCGGAGAGTCAATGGTTGACAGCAGTGGGTATTTAGAGCTTTGGGCCTTGGTCATTTTTTACGTATTTCTTATACATCGGCACAAATATAATTATAGCCGAGGCAATGATCACGAAAATAATGTATAATGTCACTTTGACATGCAACACTATATAGCCCACAAGCAGTGCCCACAGGACAAAGAGTATGGCGAAACGTAAGATGACGGATATCCGCATTATTATTTTTGCGATTTTATAGCTGCGATGGATGCTTCGAGAGTTGCAATTTTGGCTGTTGCATCAGCCTGTTTACGCCGTTCGGCTTCGACAACGGCTGCCGGAGCATTGGCAACAAAGCGATCGTTGGAGAGTTTGCGCTCTACACTTTGTAGAAAGCCACGGTTGTATTCAAGGTCTTTGGTCAAGCGTTGAAGTTCGGCTTCGGCATCTATGGTCGACTCCATTGGAATGTTGAATTCGGTAGTTCCAACCATAAACGATGCGGCCAACGGGTCTTTTTCGGCATTCTCGTTAATGCCATTAATGTTGGCCAATTTTGTGATTACTACAGTTGGAATGCCTTTGTCAAGAGCCCCCAGGACATTAAGATCTAACGCTTGACGCGGCGAAAGACCTTTTGCCGCACGAGTTCCGCGTACGGCAGCAACGATTTCTTGTGCTACGGCCATAGCGTCAATGAGCGTAGGCGAGTATTCGACTGCCTTGGGGGCAGAGGCATACATCACAGATTCACCGGGGCGGCGTTGTCGAAGGTTCTGCCATAGTTCTTCGGTTATGAAAGGCATGAAAGGATGTAACAGGCGCAGCAGTGCATCCATGTATTCGATGGCGTGTTCGTAAGTTGTGCTGTCGATGGGTTTGCCGTATTCCGGTTTTATCATCTCGAGATACCATGACGAATAGTCATCGCGGACCAGGCGGTATATAGCCATAAGAGCCTCATTGAGGCGGAATTTTTCGAATAGGTCGTCCACCAGCTCTATTGTCTGTGATAGACGTGCCTTAAACCAAAGATTGGCTTTCTCAGACACTTCGGTAGGCTTGATTGTGTCATCTACTTGCCATCCGCTGAGTAGACGGAATGCATTCCACAGCTTGTTGCAGAAGTTACGCCCCTGCTCGCAGAGGTGTTCGTCAAAGAGGATGTCGTTGCCGGCGGGAGCGGCCAGCAGCATTCCCATGCGGACGCCATCGGCTCCATATTTGTCAATGAGTTCGATTGGGTCTGGCGAGTTGCCAAGGCTCTTTGACATCTTGCGGCCAAGATTGTCGCGTACAATGCCGGTAAAGTAGACGTTGCGGAATGGGTATGTGCCAATGTATTCGTATCCGGCCATAATCATTCGTGCTACCCAGAAGAATATGATGTCCGGCCCGGTTACAAGTGTTGCTGTCGGATAGTAGTATTTGATTTCTTCGTTGTCCGGGTTGTTGATGCCGTCAAATAATGTGATAGGCCACAGCCACGATGAGAACCAAGTGTCAAGGGCATCAGGGTCGCGTTTAAGGTCTGAAAGTTGTAGCGCTTCGTTGCCAGAATCTTTACGCGCGATTTTGAGCGCCTCTTCCTCGTTAATGGCCACTGCAATACACGTTTTGCCATTGGTATCTTCGTAATACCATGCGGGGATGCGGTGCCCCCACCATAGCTGGCGACTTATACACCAGTCCTTGATGCCGTCCATCCATGCGCGGTAGGTATTCTTGTATTTCTCGGGGACGAAGCGGATAACATCATCCATCACGGGAGGCGTTGCGATTTCGGCGAAGTGTTTCATCGAAACAAACCATTGCAGGGACAATCGTGGCTCGATAGCCACCTTTGTGCGCTCGCTGTATCCCACGTTGTTGGTGTAGTCTTCGACGCGTTCAAGCAGTCCGGCTTTTTGGAGGTCTTCGGTGATGGCCTTACGGCATTCAAAGCGATCCATGCCAACATACATTCCGGCTGTTGTCGCAATGGTGGCGTCATCATTAAATATGTCTATGGACTCGAGATTGTGTGTCTTGCCTAGCAGATAGTCGTTTTTGTCATGTGCAGGCGTGACTTTGAGACATCCTGTGCCGAACTCAATGTCTACATATCTATCTTCGATTACAGGAATTTCACGACCTACCAAAGGCACAATTACACGATGTCCATGCAGCCATGTGTTCTTAGGGTCCTTGGGATTGATGCACATTGCCGTATCTCCCATGATAGTCTCGGGTCGTGTTGTGGCCACCAATGCGTAGTGCCGTCCGTTTTCGTCTGTGTGTACCACTTGACCTTCGGTAGGGGCAATCTCGCAATCATCGGCAAGGTAGTATCGCAAATAGAAGAGGTGGCTGTGTTCTTGGACGTAGTTTACTTCGTCATCGGATATGGCCGTAAGGTTTGCAGGGTCCCAGTTGACCATGTGTAGGCCGCGATATAGCAACCCTTTGTTGTAAAGGTCGACGAAAACTTTAGTAACGGCTTCGGAGCGCGGAACATCCATTGTGAAAGCCGTACGTTCCCAGTCGCATGAGGCTCCAAGGCGCCGCAGTTGTTTGAGTATGATGCCGCCGTGTGTTTCCGTCCAATCCCATACGTGTTTTAGAAACTCTTCGCGTGTAAGGTCGCTTTTCTTGATGCCTTCTTTGGCGAGTTTGGAGATAACTTTTGTCTCGGTAGCAATAGCGGCATGGTCGGTGCCGGGTACCCAAATGGCGTTTTTACCTTGGATGCGGGCACGACGCACCAGGATGTCTTGTATAGTATTGTTGAGCATATGCCCCATATGAAGAACGCCTGTAACGTTTGGCGGTGGGATGACGATGGAATAAGGCTCGCGTCCGTCAGGTACACTGTGAAACATGTTGTGCTGCATCCAGTATTCGTACCATTTGCCTTCGACGGCTTCGGGATTATATTTGGGGGGCAGGTTGTTGATGCTCATTTGAATATTATGTATTTATGTATTATAGTCGTTTTTTGTCTAAATCAATCGCAAAATTACTAAATTTCGGCTGAAAAGCCAATATATAAGGCGAAAAGTGCTGACACAAGGCATGGCCAGCGGACTAAAAGGCTTTTATTAGAATTGTTGCTGAGATCCGTTTCCGCATATAGTCGCAGGACTTCTTCGCGGATTGATTGCCGTTTTCATCTCGGCAGACTCTGAAATCTTATCATCTTTTGACTCTTTTAGGAGTCAACTTTTTCAGGGCGAGACAGTTTCTTTTCATCGAAAACAAGTTTATATCCTAAGCCACGAATATTGACTATGTCTATGGATGTTGACAGGGCTAAGTGCCTTCTGATTTTGTGTATAAAACCATGCAATCGGTTGACGTGGCTATAGTCAGATGAGCCCCAAATGAGCGATGATATATTTCGGCTTTCGATAATGCATCCGGGGTGGGTCATCAGTTCGCTTAGCACAATTGTTTCGGTATACGTGAGTATGGCCTCCTTGTCTCCAATGGTAAGCTTGTTTCGCTTGATGTCTAAATCACAGTCTCCGACCGAGTACTTCATATTTGTATTGTCCATCTTTCGGAAGCGTAGGTGAGCTCTTACACGCGCCATTAATTCGGCAAGGACAAAGGGCTTGCGGATGTAGTCGTTGGCGCCTTTGTCGTAACCTTGTAGTAGGTCCTCTGTGTCTGTACGTGCGGTAAGTATCAGTACCGGCATATTGTACCCAATGCGACGTATAGATTCAAGCATTGAAAATCCATCCATGCCGGGCATCATTACGTCCGCAATTACAAGATCCGGGTGTTTTATTGATACAAGTTGTATCCCGGTTGCTCCATCGCCGGCGGTGCTTACTTCATATCCTTCGTGTTGCAGTGCGTCTTTGATGATATATACCATGTTTTCATCATCATCGACTACAAGAATTTTGTCCCTATGCATATCAATACATTATTTTTTGTTTTTAGAGAAGAAGATGGTGAACGTAGTGCCTATGCCTTTAGTGCTTGTGACATTTATGCGCCATCCCATTTTGGTCAAAACTTGGTTTACATAATACAGCCCAAGTCCATATCCGGGGACGCAAAGTTGGTTTTCTGACGGCTCGCGGTAGAACTTCTCAAATATGTGGGGTAGGGCTTTAGCTGATATCCCATAGCCGTTGTCTGTTATTATGAGTCTGTCGGAGTTGCAATCTATTGTAATGATTGTATTGTTCCCCGAGTATTTTGCTGCATTGTCTATGATGTTGGTTAGGATGCTGTTAAAGTGTTGAGAGTCTGTAAACACGACCAGGTCTTCAGGGGTGACGTTGACCTTGAATGTTATAGGCTTCGAGCTTTTGATGCGTATGGTCTCAATGACAATGTCTATGGCAGAGGAGACGTATACGGGTGTGACATCCAGTGCTATAGCGCGCATGCGTTTCATGCTGGTAATCAAAATGTTGTTAATCATTTCGGTCAGCAGGTGCAGGCGTTGTGTGATGATGCCTAGCAATTTGGTGTTGCGCTCCTTGTCTATTGGCTCGTAATAATTTTGCATAGAGTCGGCCGCAGCCAATGCCGCAGCTAATGGTGTTTTGAGCTCGTGGGTCATGTTGTGCGTGAAATCATCTTTCATTTCGTCCATTGTTCGCATGTGCCTGATGGTGCGCAGTAAGTACGTAATGAACAATGTGGCTATGGCCATGATGCTTATAGATGTAGATAGAATGCCCGCCATTTGCCATAAAACGTAAGCGACCAAGGGCGTGAAACTGGCGGTGTATTCCGGTTGACCATCGTTATGATATTTCAATGAGCAATGCCACATCTTTTTATCAGATATGGTGTCTCCGTTGCGTATATCGACTTTTTCGGGGTTTAAGCCTTCAAGACGCATCTCAAGTCTGAATAAGCTGTCCAGTATGTGCATGTTTGGATGTCGGTCTTCGGGGTCGAATCCCTCGTGCATTGTTTCGGCTAGGCTGTTGGCAATTTGCTCCGGGATGTCCGAAAAATAGTATTGACCATTAGGCGCTTTTTTGCCGACGATATCAAAGTTGGCGAGTGTGAAAACCGAATCATTCAAAGAATAAAGGTTGCGAACGCGCACAATTAATTCCATAAAGTCGGCACGGCGCAAGCAGTTTTCTGCAGTCTGAATTGTTTCTTCTTTGATAGTAATGTATAATTCGGACAAGTTGAAAACGTTCGCTACCATCATAAAAAATAGAGCAAAAATAGCAATTCGCGTGGTGTATTTAAACGTTTTCATAGGAGCAAAAGTACGAATATTTTTCGGAATATATACAATTAGTATTACTCAAACTAAGACTAATTAAGGGAAGAATTTGCATTATACATATTTTTTGATGTTATCTTTGCATTGCACATAAACAGTGATTATAAAAACGCAGTAGATGAAAGACAGTGCATATAACATATTCAGCACAGACGCCGATGGTAAGTCGTTGGTGTTCAATGCTTATACCAGGCGCTTCTTTCGGGTTTCTGAAAAGAATACGCATAGGCTTAGAGAAATCATAGCTGATATAGACCGATATGCGGATGTATGGAATATGCCGGGCTATGTTCAACGTTGCGTGATAACGGGTTTGTTATTGATGATAACAAATCCGAGTATGATCTATTGTACAAATCCTTTGAGGCATATCGCACCGAGCCCGCGTATACTCTGCTGGTTATGACGTCATATGCGTGCAACTTTTCGTGTTGGTACTGTGTCCAAAAGCATAAAAGTGTCGCCTTGACAGTTGATGCCGAAGAGAAAATCAGATCTCATATAGCACGCTATTTGCACGACAATGAAATCACATCGTTCAATTTGTCTTGGTTCGGAGGCGAGCCACTGCTTAATTATGACAGTATATACAGGCTTTCGTATTTTGCTGCCGAGTATTGCCGAGACAACGATATTGACTTTATGTCCAGCATTACCACTAACGGATCTCTGCTTACAAAGGAAATGATAAGTGAAATGTCCGGATTAAACTTTCGTAGTTTCCAAATTACCTTAGATGGCAATAAACATTGCCATAATGCCACGCGGTACAATGCTACTATTAGCGACTCATTCTCCTTAATTCTCCATAATATATATACACTGTGCGATATAATCCCCGAGGCAAATGTGATTGTACGAATCAACTACACAAAGGATAATCTTGACGAAATCTTTGTTGCACAGATTGATACGGTCTTGGCTCCATTCCGTGATCGAGTGCAGATAATGTTCCGCAAGGTCTGGCAGGAGAAATTCTCTGACAAACTCAGCGCCAAAGTCGGGACTATTATGGAAGACTTGGTCCGTAGAGGGTACAAAGTGTTCCATGACTTTGACAACCCGGCACCGTGTTATGTGGAGAAGGCCCACTATCATGCCGTATTTCCGGATGGGACCGTAGATCGTTGTTCCAATGTCGACATGTCTCGGTCTCGTGGCGTGCTGCTTCATGACGGATCGATAAGATGGAATGTGCGACCGCAAGAATGTGATACCAACATTTTTACCGCCGAGTCAGAATGCCGTAGATGCAAATACCTGCCTCTTTGTTTTGGGCCGTGTCCAAAGCGAAGAATGGTCGAAAGCAAAAAGAACGGCTGTATCAGATGCCAATACGAAGATAAGGACAGCGTATTTGCGTCTGAGATCTTGAACTATGTACGCATAAAGGAGGCTGCTATATGACCAAACATAACATAGAATACAAAGTATTTCTTGAGGGCAGGAATGCCTCATCGAATATGATATATGTTTTTATAGGCCCGCGAATTAATTCTCAGGCAGGCAACTACTTGTCGATGGTCTATACAACGCAATGCTCTTTGCTATATGCGTTGGCCATGAACAAACGCTTGATTTCATTTTTAAGGAAATCAAGAACACAACTCTAACGAATTTGAAAACACAAAAAATAGTATTATATGGGAAAGAAAACTATTAAGGTATCTGACTTAGAACTCTTGGATGAAGCCAAACAGTTGGTGATACGAGGAGGCAAAGGTGGTGGGCCAGACGATCCGGCCGATCCGAATGGAATTATCAATAAGAATAATTGCCCCACGTATGGTAATTGTAGACAGATATGTGGAACCTAAGTCAAAAGTAAGTTAAATCCAAAGGGAAATAATAGAATAGATAAATTGTGTAGAATTTCACTTGGATAGTTTGCCGAGCTGATGGTGTGATATCATTGGCCGGCTTTTTTTATGTAGGGCTTTATCGGTTTTTAAGTGAGTTTCATGCGGATATATGGCCAATTTAAGTATTTGTAGAAGGTTTGAAGGAGTATAATGCCTATTGTGTGATATATGGATGGGTGTGCAACCATCATCATGGCTTTGGCTAATCTTTTTTGGCGCCCCTCATTAGTTAGAGATGCCATTTAGTTATCTAAATGATCTTGAGCCTATTCCATTTTATACGTTTCAACCCTGCCACAGAATCGGTAGCAGGGTTGAAACTATAGGTTTGAGATAATTAGGAGTGTTTGCATAATTGTCTCGTTTTTATTGGGTGTACATTTGCCAGAGTGTGGCGCCATGTGCAGGGACGTGAACACATACAATGCAGTCCGGTTGCATATCAAGTATTGTCTTTTCGTCGGATAGGGCTTCAGTGGCATTATAACGTCCCGGACGCAGATGCAAATAATCAAAGGCTGCACGAGGTATTTGCACTTTGATGTCGGCATCACTGCTGCTGAAATTACATACAATAAAAAGTGTTTCTGTGTCATCGCCACGCATGTACGCGTAGTGATAATGAGGATTTATTCCCGCGTTGTTGTAATTGACATACATCAGGTCAAAGAATTTGCCGAGTCTTACTGCTGAATTATCATTGCATAGGCGCAGTACTTTTGTATAAGTTTGTCGCAGTTTCTTTTCATCGGCGGTAAGTTTGCCTCGGCATGTGCCTTTGGCTAAATGTCGGCGTATCTTCTCGATGCTCCAATAGTCGAAGATTGTTGTACGTCCGTCTTGTCCGCTATATCCTTCGGCATCAAGTGCCTGTTCTCCGAGTTCCTGCCCCATGTATATCATCATGGAGCCGCGGTCAAAGGTGGCGCTTACGACCAATGCAGGTAGAACAGTGCCGGCACATCCGGCGAACTGAGGCGATGCATAGCGCTGTTCATCGTGGTTTTCGAGAAAATGCAACATGTGATCGCGGATATCGTCCACGGTTTGCCAGCAGCCTGTTAGTGCCGCTGCTGATGTGCCGCTGCCGGTGACTATATTTCGTAGAGTATCATATAGTGTTACCTTGTCGTAGAGAAAGTCAAATCCGCAATAGTGGATGTATTGGCGGTATAATGCCACATCGTATATTTCGGCAATGAATATGATATGTGGATAACGATGTTTGACCTGTGCAATGGCCCAGTTCCAAAACTCGGCCGGCACCATATGCGCCATGTCACAGCGCATTCCATCAATGCCTTTGCCGGCCCAAAACATCATAATATCAAGCATCTTGTGCCATGTGTCAGGTATGGGCCGGAAATGTTTGGACCCGTTCCACGGATCAACGCCATAGTTCAACTTGACGGTGTCATACCAATCGTTACGGCTTGGAAACGCCGTGTAGCAATCATTGCCGGATGCCCGTGCCGGAAATTCGATATAGACATCATCCGTGCCCGGTTCCCCAAGATTTACACATTGTGGAGCAAACTGCTGTCGTGTAATATAATAGAAGTTGTTGTTCGGGCTGAAAAACATTTCCTTGTTGTCGTCATCACCGAGGCCTTTGATGTCGTCCGGTGCCGCATCGCTATGGTATTGACGTCCGACGTGGTTTGGCACGAAGTCAATGATAATCTTTAGCCCGGCATCGTGTGTGCGGTGTACCAACGCTTCAAATTCAGCCATGCGGGTAGGCACGTGTTCGGCCAAGTCCGGGTCTATGTCGTAGTAGTCGGTGATGGCATATGGGCTGCCGGCGCGACCTTTGACTATGTGTGGATTGTCACGTCGTATGCCGTAACGGGTGTAGTCTGCATCGTGGGCGTGCTCAATAATGCCCGTATACCATATGTGGGTGACGCCTAAGGACGCAATGTCACGGATTATGGCGTTAGTAATCAGGTTGAGTTTCCCACAGCCGTTCTTGGTTATAGGCGCTCCGGGTATGGGATTGGGACAATAGTTGGTATATAAACGCGGCAGCATCTGGTATATTACCGGACGCTGCGCGTTTGTCCCCTTGCGACTGTCAGTCATAGGCAATCAAAAGCAGGGTTTAGTACTATTTGATGAGATATTGTGAGGAGATTGAGCGGTTTTCGTGCACGCGTCGTATGGTGTCTGCGAATATGCCGGCAATGGAGATGATGTGGCACTTGGGGCATTCCCTATTGTATGGGATTGAATTTGTGAAAATCATCTCGCATAGAGCACTATCCGTTACGCGTTGTGTGGCCGGGTCGCTCATTATGGCGTGAGATGCAACGGCTCGGACACTTCGAGCACCATTGGCAATCATTAGGTCTGCGGCTTTGGCTATTGTGCCGGCTGTGTCTACCATATCGTCAATCAAGATTACGTTTTTATCTTTGACATCGCCGATAATGGTCATGTGTTCGACTACGTTGGCTTTGGCTCGCTGCTTGTGGCACAAAACCAGTGGAACGCCGAGATATTTGGCATATGAGTTAGCGCGTTTTGCGCCGCCTACGTCAGGTGTAGCAATTACCAAGTCTTCAAGCTTGAGCGACTGGATATATGGAATGAACACCGAGGATGCGTACAGATGGTCAACGGGAATGTTGAAGAATCCCTGTATCTGATCGGCGTGTAGATCCATGGTGATTACGCGGTCTACACCGGCGGTCATTAGCAAGTCGCTCACCAGTTTGGCAGCAATGGATACGCGCGGTTTGTCCTTGCGGTCTTGACGTGCCCATCCGAAGTAGGGTATCACGGCAATGACGGAACGTGCAGATGCGCGTTTAGCGGCATCTATCATCAGTAGTAGTTCCATCAGGTTGTCACTGTTAGGGAATGTTGACTGTACAAGGTATACCTCGCAGCCTCGAATGGATTCCTCGAAAGATACTTCAAACTCTCCATCGGCAAAGTGCTGTATGTTCATTTTGCCTAAGGGAACGTTCAGCTCGCGGCAAATCTCTTCGGCCATATAGAGCGAGCGTGTGCCCGCGAAGATTTTGAAAGGTACTTGTGGTGTATTCATTTTTCTTTTGAAGAATGGTAATTGAAAGGATTGGGTGAGACTAATCTCACTGCAAAGGTAATCTTTTTTTTGCGTCCGTCCATATTATTATACAATAAAAAGCATTAGGATAATTGCGCATTGGTCTATTATAAAAAAAGAGAACGGTATATTTGCCGCTCTCAATATTATCCAAACTTGTGAAATGTATTAGTGTCTTTGAATTGCAGTTTCTAAGATTGTGTGAGATTTAATGCTTCCAAAGTGGATTTTTCGGGGTTGGCAGCGACAATTCGACCATCGGGGTCAATAAGTATTGCGCCATAGTGGTCTGAAATGCCGTATACTGTTCGTAGATTATGAGCAAGTGCTGCCCCGGCATAAAACTGTGTTTTGTTTGGTAGATGGTCTTGGCGGATAATTTCGCGATATAACACGGGGTCTTCATCGAGGTTTATGGATGCATACTCAACGGCGTTCCCGTTTTTGGATTGTTGATGCCAGCGGCTATATTCGGCGGCCGTAATGCGCGATTGTGCATCTTTGGAGGTCCAAAATGCGATGAGCGTATAGTGCCCCTTGTGGCTGTCAAGTGTGAAGGTGTGATCTGCATTCTTTACTTCGAATGCCGGAGCTTTATCGCCGATAGTTGCTGCTGTGGGGGCGGATTCAAATCCGTAAGTGACAGAAAGCATCCCGACTAAAAGCACAATAATAAAAAGTTGTTTTTTCATTGCAAATCGTTATAGTTCTACACTAAGATGTACACCGGGGCATCCACTGCTTTTTGGAGTACATCCTGCCGATTTTCGGCAAGGCGCTACCGCTGTAGCACCGGTTTCCTTTTGGAATTGCGACGCAAAGTTACAACTAATATATTGAATATCAAAAATATGCTTGATGAGCGTGGCTCAACATGCGTGAAAAAACAATGCCCACAATGTCGTTTTTAACATTTAACAACTGCATGAGTGTGCATCGGATAAGGGAGGAATGCGAAGTGGTTAATAATTGTTAAGACGGGGAGTACCCGGCTTTTTCGAGGCTGTTTTTTGTGCCGAAAAAGCTCGGGGACAACAACTGAGACAGAGCCGTTTCGGGGTATTTTTCCATATAGCTCTTGACTATTCTAAGGCCGATATATCGTGCCACGCGTCCGGGTGCGTCCGGGCTGATAATATATGTTTGTGGTGATGGAGCAAATAGTTTTTCCATAAGTGCCGCATCTGTCGAGTAGAGCATTTGTCCTTCGATAAGATGCTTCCAAATAAATGTTTCGTTTGATTGTATATCGGCCATGGTTGTTTCATTGTATCCGAGGGCATGGGCTTCAGTAGCCTCCGGAACGACCTGAATCTTGGCGTAAGCTAAAGCCCCTTCGTATAATAAGCGCGACAATATTGTTCGCTGTGCATTGGCAATTCTTTTGTATGGATAAGCATCGGCTATTAGAGACTCGGCCAAATCGTAAGGTAGCATTTGTGGACATTTTGTGGCGCGGATATATTGTGGCCACCCGGAATATGCTGGGTGGTTGCTGCCGAGATAATGGTTAAGAGCGACAAATACGTATGGTTCGTTGATTACTATAGATTTGCGGTCGGACCATACCACGGATGCATAATGGCGGCGGTGCAACACCAAACCTTTGTCAGCGGCGTTGTATAATATCATGCCCAAAGTATCGCGCATTGTGGCCAAGTTCGGAAACACTTTTGCCGCTTCGGGAGCAAACATCGCCACGGCACGAGATGTGGCGTAATCCTGCCAAGTTGTGTCGCCATGCGTTGAGCCCAGATATTGCAACAATGCATCGGCATACGCCTTAATATCCTCCGGTAGTATCGCAGTCTCGGCTTCGTTATTGTATGTCAGTGCGAGACTGTCAAGCCGTATAATCGGCTCCGGAGTTAGGCCTCTGTCGCCATTTGTGCATCCGGTGAATGTGCAAAGTAGCGATACGATGATAATATAAATGTAGGATTGTTTTTTAACCATAGTTTTTGATGGGAAAATATTCGCGCAAATTTAGGCAAAAATGGCAGATATAATATCAATGTTGGCGGAAAAGTGTCTGCTATGTCAAAAATTAACGCGTGTAATGGGTGTCCGTGGCGAACTTTTTAGTATTTTTGCAGATAAATTGCGCAGGCGTACCGCCTAAGGCGAGCGCGTTGTGCGTGTATAGATATTAGATAATGACTGCCAAACGCATACATACGATACTTGTCTCGTTAATATTGTGCACCATAGGTATGATGGCTGCAGATGATACACAGCCTTTTGTCTTGGTGCTTGATCCGGGACATGGAGGCAAGGATATAGGGGCTCCTGGCGCGTGTCGCAAAACCACGGAAAGCGCAGTGGTCCTGGATGTCGCCAAGCGGGTAGGGCGTATGGTAGAAAATGCAGATTTGGATATAAAGACGGTATATACCCGAAAGACAGACCGCTTTGTTACATTGCAGGGACGCGCCGATATAGCGAATAAGGCGCATGGTGATTTATTTGTAAGTATACATTGCAACTCGGTAAAGTCCGGAGGAAACAATGTACAAGGTACTTCGGTGTACACACTTGGCAGTGGGAAATCGAGTGAAAACCTGCGAGTAGCTATGCGAGAAAATTCTGTGATTGAACTTGAGCCGGATTATACGGCAAAATATAGCGGCTTTGATCCAAATTCGGTCGAGTCGTACATATTGTTTGAGCTGAGCCAAGATGTTCACATAAGACAGAGCATTGACTTTGCGCGATTGGCTCAGGACGAATTGGTAACTACGGCAGGACGTGTAGACAAGCGGCTACGACAAGCTAACTTTTGGGTATTATGGGCAACTTCGATGCCTGCCGTATTAGTCGAACTTGATTTTATTTGTAATCCGACAATTGAGGCGTTTTTTGCCGATGAAGAAGGTCGGGAAAAATGTGCTCAGGCAATATTTAATGCCATTAAGACGTATTACGAGCGTACCATCAGGCAAAAGGAGGCGGGCAAACAACACACCGCATCTGCTGATAGACCCAATGGTAAGAAAAAAAGATAGTCACCTCTCACTCCAAAGTAGTATCTAAATCAGAAACAACAAGTGGTGTCATACACCGCGATACGATAACACGAACCAAATAGACAATGAAAAAAGTCTTCAGAAAAGAGATCCTTATTGCCGTATGTGTCCTTTCGGCACTTGCCATTTTGGTATTTGGCATTGATTTCCTAAAAGGTGTCAATGTATTCAAAGCTACCAATTATTACTATGCAACTTACACCGACGTCCAAGGTCTGGCTGTATCGGCTCCCGTGACCCTGAGCGGTTACAAAGTAGGACAAGTACGTGACATAACCTACGAGTACGATAACCCCGGACATGTACGTGTCGAAATTGCCCTTGATAAAAACCTACGTCTGCCCAAAGGTTCGCAAGCTGTGCTTTCCAGTGATTTACTGGGTACGGCATCTATACAACTAGCATTGGCTCCGGGCAAAGACTTCTATGAAGTAGGCTCGGAAATACCCGGCATAGTTCCCAAGGGGATGATGGATAATATTTCGGATGACCTGCTACCGTCAGTCGCTGCAATAGTTCCGAAGGTGGATACTTTGCTCACCGGTGTCAATGCTCTTGTCTCCGATCCTGCTCTTGCAGCTTCGGTAAAACGACTCGATGCAATTACGGCAAATATAGAAAAGGCTACAGTAGCGCTCAATGGTATTATGCGTACACTTCCGCCCATAACATCAGATATCAAGTCCATTACCGGCAATGCTTCAACCGCAGTGGGGAATATCGCTGTACTTTCGGAGAAACTTAGTACAATACCTGTGGACTCGCTGATGACCACATTGGATGCTACTGCACAGAACCTCAAGGATCTCTCCGAGCAGCTTAAGAGCCCCAATTCGACTTTGGGACAATTGATGAACAATCCTGCGTTGTACAATAACCTTAATGCTACTATACAGAGTCTTGATTCGTTGTTTACCGACATCAAAGCTCATCCTAAACGCTATATCAGCATTAAGTTATTATAAGCTTCGGCCGGATTCGATAGTAAGGCAACCCCATGACGAGTACACATGAAGCACTAATCATGGTGCGTGTCATAATAGGCAAACAATTACCCCTGTCACAAATAGTTGTAGCAGGGGTAAGTCTCTAAAATAACCTTGTATACCATTTTTGTTGCTATAATATATAAGCACCGGAGCTAAAGATAGTAATATGACAGAACGTATAGAGTTGACGGTAGATCCTCGGACGGCTGCCGATGACGCGCTTATGCGCGTATACATATCCACCAAGATGGACATAGATGTCAATCGTATTCGCCGCGTAGACATCGTGCGCCGCTCCATAGATGCGAGGCAGCGTAATATAAAAGTCAATCTTGCGGTCATAGTTCATATAGACAAAATAGATACGACGGTCGATCTTGCACGGCCTGTAACGTTTGAGCCTGTCGGCGTCGATGCACCGGAGGCCATTGTTGTAGGTGCCGGCCCGGCCGGGTTGTTCGCAGCCCTAAGGCTTATAGAGCTGGGCGTTCGTCCGATAGTCCTGGAGCGTGGTAAGGATGTGGACAGCCGTCGCGTTGATCTTGCTGCAATCAGTCGTCGCGGCATTGTCGATAATGACAGCAACTACTGCTTTGGAGAAGGCGGTGCCGGGGCCTATTCGGATGGTAAACTATACACTCGCAGTCGCAAACGTGGTCCGGTTGACGTCATTCTCAATATATTCCATCAACACGGCGCCTTGCGTGATATACTTGTAGATGCTCATCCACATATTGGTTCGGATCGCTTGCCAGCCATTATCAAGGCTATACGTCAAACAATCCAACGCTGTGGTGGGGTCGTAAATTTTGGAGCGCGAGTCGTATCGGTGGACATTGAAGTGAAAGACAGTGTGCGCCATGTTGCAGGTGTGACAACGGCAGAGGGCAAATCGTACCAAGGTCCGGTTATACTTGCCACAGGCCATTCGGCACGAGACATATACCATTTTTTTGCAGATAAGGGTCTTGCACTTGAGGCTAAGGGGATTGCTGTCGGTGTGCGCTTGGAGCATCCACAGAATGCTATAGACCGGATACAATATCATAATCCAAATGGACGGGGTAAATACTTGCCGGCTGCCGAATATTCGATGCTGACACGTGTGGATGACCGTGCGGTGTACTCTTTCTGCATGTGTCCAGGTGGTTACATCATACCTGCGGCAAGTGCCCCGGACGAATTGGTTGTCAACGGCATGTCTCCAGGCAACCGCGGCACACGTTGGGCCAACAGTGGAATGGTGGTGGAAATACTTCCGGAGGATGTCGAAGGCGATGACGAGCTGCGTATGATGCATTATCAAGAGAATATTGAACGTCAATTCTTTGAAGACGGTGGCAGCCTTAATGCACCGGCACAGCGTATGACCGATTTTGTCGCTTCACGTCCGTCTGTATCATTGCCGTCCACTTCATATGCCGCCGGGATACATCCGGCACGTGTAGACGAGCTACTGCCAAAGGCTGTAGCATATCGTTTACAAAAGGGATTTAGCGAATTCGGGCGTCGCCATCAAGGTTTTTTATGTGCGGATGCATGTGTTATAGGTGCCGAGACTCGTACCAGTTCGCCTGTACGCATTCCGCGAGATGAAACATCGTTTATGCATACAGAGGTGTCAGGCCTATATCCATGCGGCGAAGGCGCCGGATATGCCGGTGGCATCGTCTCTGCCGCCATCGATGGACGCCGATGTGCCGAGGCTTTAGCTGAGGCTTTGGTCGCACAGAATTAATCGTTTGTAAAAAAACAAAACGCAGTAGGCACAGTTCCTAACAAAGAGTAATAGTGCCATAAAGCCCAATGAGTATTTGTTACTCAACAGGCATTTGTGGCAGGTTGTGCATCGCCCAAAAGAACTTAGTTACGGACTCTTCTGCCTATGGTAATGGTCAGGATTTAGTCCCTTTTGCTCCTTTTGCTCCTTTTGTGCCGCCGCCAAGGGCAAAGATGTTCTGGTCGTATGATACTATTTTTTGGCTTTGATGGCGGGCACGTCTAAGTGCAAGAGACACCAGTTGCGACATTAATTCGCTGAAGGTGATACCAGATGCCTCCCATAAGTAGAAAGATAGTGAGCCGGGTATTGTGTTGATTTCGTTGACGTATATCGAGCCGTTGGCATCATCGATTATCAAGTCGACGCGGGCCACTCCGTGGCATGACAATACACGGAATGTTTCTCCGGCGAGGAATTGGATGCGTTTGGTGATACCTTCGTCCAATTCTGCAGGGATTCGTTTGGCCGAAGCTTGCATTCCTTTGGCGCCTTTGCTTCCTCCCATGTATTTGTCTGTATACGAAAGAATTTCCCCGGTTTTGATGGGCTCTTCAAGTACGGACATATGATAGTCGTCACATGTCCCGAGGACAGAGCAGTTGATTTCTTTGAGTTGCTCAACGAGATGTTCGACGATGAGTCGTGTCGAGTATTTCGCTGCTTCGGTGATTTTTTCGGCAAGAGCCTCGCGATTGTCAGCACGTGCGATGCCTACAGAAGACCCGAGGTCGGCAGGCTTGACAATTACGGGGTAAGACAAGACTTTTTCTACTTGGGCGATAACTGCGTCGGGCTCTGAAGCCCACTTTTGATCCGTAAACCATGTATAGTCCACCACAGGAATATCGCAAGCGCGAAGTATCATCTTCATCGTAATTTTGTCCATGCCGTTGGCCGAGGCAAGTACATCGCATCCTGCATATGGTATGCCTATAGCCTGCAAAATACCTTGGAATGACCCGTCTTCACCATTGGCGCCGTGTAGTACCGGGATGATTACGTCAAGTGTGGTTACCTTTTTGACTTTGATGCCAAACATCGAGGACGCGTTGGTATATAGAGCGGTGTCGCCATAGATGGGGCGCATGTATACAGGTGTACAACGGCGCAACAGAGCAGGGACATCACGGTAATTGGAAACGTCCATCAAGGCTTTGCCTGTATACCATTGCCCTCCCTTGGTGATATATATGGGGGTTATGTCATAAAGTGTTCGGTCAATGGCACTCATAGCTTGAGATGCCGAGATTACGGATATTTCGTGCTCGGTGGAGCGTCCGCCGAAAAATACACCGATATTGGTTTTCATAATTAAGAATGTATTGTATTGTTACTCGCTTGTGTTATGCGTAAGCTATTTGGATGCGATATGAGTGCCAATTATTTGAAGGTGTCAGGCAGGTCGTTTTCGTATAAGACCACATCTCCTTGACCGGCATGCATCACAATATATTGCTGGGCTTGTGCAAAGGTGTCAAAGGCAAGGATTTCTGTGCCTTTGCCGTTTTCCGTGTCTTTTGTCTCTTCAATTCCTTGGACAATGGCGTCATGATTATATTGACCGATGACAAGTGCTATGTCTGCTTTACGACCTATTTGAGTGCCAAATGCAAGGTTAAGTTCTTCTTGTCGTTCGCCTAATTCAATCATGCCCGGAGTGACGACAATTGCGCGGCCTTGACTATCTTGTGCCATATCGGCAAGGACTTCCAAGGCCATTTCCGCTCCGCCGGGATTACTGTTGTAGGCATCATCTAATATTGTGTACGAACTCGGTAATCGGCGTACCGATAGACGATGCTCCACTTGACTGAGCGTACGTACCGCTATCGCGATTTTTGCAGCAGGTACCCCGAGCTTGAGCGCAATGATGACTGCAGCCGTGATATTGGAAATGTTGCAGCGGCCTACCAGCGGGGTTTGTAGTTGCAGGTGCAGGCCCTCGAGACCTATGATGGTGAATGAAGTGCCGTGTGCTGTTGTGGTTATGTCGCATGCGCGGTATGACACTTCGTCTGTATTGTCCACAGCATAGCGGGCTACAGCGACATTATCCACCTTACGCGTGCGAATCATTTCAAAGTCATTATTGACTACCGCGAGGCCGTCAGCCGGCAATGCATCAGCCAATTCGAACTTGGTGTCGCGCACATTCTCGATGGTCTTGAATGATTGGAGGTGCTGAGGCCCTACAGCGGTGATGATGCCCATGCATGGATGTACAATGTCGCAAATCTCTCGTATGTCTCCGCGCTGTTTTGCGCCCATTTCAGCGATGAATATTTCATCGTAGGGCTTTAGATATTCGCGTATGGTGCGTACGACACCAAGCGTGGTATTGAAGTTGCCCGGAGTCATGCAGACACTGAATTGCTCAGCCAATATATGGTTCAAAAAGTGCTTGGTCGAGGTTTTGCCGTAGCTGCCCGTAATGCCAATCACTTTAAGACGTGGCATATCGGCAATACGACGTCGTGCATCGTTGATATAGCGTCGATTGATGGCTTTTTCGATAGGAATCAGTATAAAGCATGCCGCCATAATGATGCCATGCGAAAGAGCGTAGCATGCTGTGAGGGACTCGGCTGCCACGAAAGCGTAGGGCGCGTATACATCGCCTATCAGAAGTGTAGAAACACAGGCAATGCCTATGGTAATTATGATTGATGTGACCATTATGCGAGCAGCGCGCCGCGTCATTACCAGTGGCTTTTTGTAACGCTTTGTAGCCAGTTGCCATGTTCTGATTACGCCATAGAGCAGTGCCGAACCAAGGGCAACAACAGACAAATGCAGGTTAGTCAGCCCAACAAAGAATATGATTAAGATACATAGTCTCGACATCGAAGTACTGTCGCCGCTCTCGCGCAGCCATTGCATATAGCGGGAATTGCGATACGAGTTCTGTTGTAACATCATCAGGTCGCGACGCAGTTCGAAGAACAGTGCTATGGCCATAGCCAAAGCTGTGGTGGATGCCAATATCGTCATTTGTGTTGTCATTGTTTCTTGTCTTTGAGTGAATTGAGGAATGATGCGACTACGGCGCGAAATCCGATGGGGTTGTCCAAAAAACTATAGTGTCCGCATCCGGCAAAAGAAACCAGACCGGCATCGGCAATAGATTTCTCCATTATATGAGCGTCACGGATAGGCGTAGCGGTGTCGTTTTCGCCCCAAATCAACAGTGTGGGCGCCTTGATTGACGGCATAACGTGTCGTAAGTCTTCGCCTACGCAGCGGCTGAGTATGGAACGCATCATTGGCGTGGAATTGGCGTAGTCGGACGAGCCGCGGCTGCGTCGCATACGCTCGACAACGGCCTCGGCTTTTGTATGCGGCAGCAGGGCATAGGCCATGCGTCGACCGAATTTGTAACTGTATACTTTGAGATAATATTTTAGACTATGACGTGGACGGATGCCGGCTGCGTCCACAAGTATGACGGCACGCACATCGTTGCGAGAGGACATAAGTATGGATATGCGTCCTCCGAAGCTGTGTCCCAAAAGTATAGGACGTATAATGCCGAGTTCCTTTGTCAGAGCCTCGATGTGGTGAGTATATTCTTCGATGCCCCATATGGTCGGCGGTTCGGAACTTTGTCCGAATCCGGGTAGGTCGATGTTGTATACGCGGCATCCGTTGGCGGCGCATACAGACTCTATGGAGGCTACGGTCGATACGTTGCACCCCCAACCATGCATAAGAATAAGCGGCATACCGCCTTCGTTTCCGGCGATATGTACATGCGTATGTATATCACAGACATCAATATAGATGTCCCGAGACTGTTCCATAGTCGTAATAGTTACTTCAACAGGCAAAAGCATTCATCAAATGGGGTACGTACCATGAATTTTGGAACGTATACGGATAGCTGCTTTTGTAGTGCAAAGTTAATATTTTTTTGAAAGAGTGCGCTTATATTATCAGCGTAACTATATCAAAATTTGTAACGACATCTTTTTTTATAGATACCTCAGGAACTATGAGATGGATTAATGTCTGTATTTTTCCGCCTAATTCATTTTATAAAAAAAGTTATTTGTATGCTTGGATTGATTCAAGCTATTAAATATGACCTATACGCCTATAATTCATACTTTGTTATTTGTCCGTCAAAATATCGAATATGGTTGCGCCGCTATCAGACATCGGTATCAGAAGAACTATGACAGCCAATATAATGAATATGGCCAATACCAGAAGTGAGCCGTATCTGATTATTCCGGGCAGCTTTTCGCCGAGCATGTTCTGTATTTTGGACGAGCGCTGCGAGTCGTCTATATGTGTTTTTTTGTTCATGGCAGTTGCGTCAATGTCCGAGTTCAAGTTGGTCTTTGACAAGGTTGAAATACACTCCGCGTGATTGTACAAGTGTGTCATGGTTGCCAGTTTCGACTATCCGCCCTTTGTCGAGTACGACTATTCGGTCGGCATTGCGCACGGTCGATAATCGGTGTGCAATGATGATGACCGTGCGCCCGCGGAAGAATTCGGAGAGGTTATCCACAATTGTGCGCTCGTTGGATGCATCAAGCGAGTTGGTGGCCTCGTCAAGCATTATGTATTCAGGCGAACGATATACGGCGCGTGCGATAAGGATGCGCTGTTTTTGGCCTTGGCTGAGTCCGAGGCCCTCGTTTCCGATTTTTGTGAGATACTTAAGTGGAAGTGTTTGTATAAAGTCGTATATATTGGCTACGCGTGCGGCATAATCCAATTTGGCGCGGTCTATTTCGGAGTCGTCAGCGGCGATATTCCGTTCGATACTCTCTGAGAATATGTATCCGTTTTGCATCACTACTCCGCATTGGCTCCTCCACCAACGCGGGCTGTATTCTCTAATGTCTACACCGGCTATGTCTATTGTGCCGGATAGGGGCGGATAATACCCGAGAATCAACTTGAGCAATGTGCTTTTACCGCTGCCAGAGGCGCCCACGACAGCTGTAATTTTACCTTTGGGGACTGACATACAGATATCGTTCAATGTATATTCGGGTGAGTCGAGGTCGTATTTAAACGATACATGGTCGAATACGATGTCTCCCGTCTCGGCAAATCGTGTACGAGTCCCGGCAAAAGACTCCTCATTTTTGCCTCGATGGACTTCGTTGATTCGTTCAAGTGAGATACGCATATCTTGACAGGAGTATACAAAGGACATCAATTGCTCGATGGGCGAATTAAGCTGCCCTACGATATATTGTATGGCCAGCATCATGCCGAGCGTAATTTCGCCTTCGATGACGGCTGTGGCCGACAATACGGTAATCAGGATGTTTTTGATTTCGTTGATGAGTATAGCTCCGGTTTCTTGGATCTGTTGCAGTTTGAGCGCACGTACGCGTGTCCCGAAGAGGTCTGCTTGTGTGTCTTCCCATTCGTAACGCCGCCGTTTTTCACAATTCTGCAATTTGATTTCGGGCATTGCCGACAGCATCTCGTAAGTCTTGCTTTGGCTTACAGCTTCATACTCAAAGGTTTCGTAATCAAGAATCTTGCGTTGCCGCAGAAAGCGTACAATCCATAGTGCGTAAGCGATGCTGCCTCCCATAAACACGGCAAAAATCACTCCGTTGTATATCAGCAAAACTATGCCGAAGACCGCAAAACTTAGTATGGCGAAGGTCACATTGAGCACCTGTCCGGTCAGGAACGACTGTATTCGGCTATGGTCGGCCACTCTTTGCAGCAAATCGCCTAATAGCCTGGACTCAAAGAAGGACATCGGCAATTTCATCAGTTTGATAAAGAAATCGCTGACGAGGCTTATGTTGATTCGCATGGACATGTGCAACAATAGCCATCGACGTATGAAATCTGTGGCTGTGCGTCCTGCCACAATCATCATTTCGCCGACAAGTATCAGCCATATAAGCCCAATGTCTTGATGTTTAATGCCGTTATCGACTATGAATTGAGTCAAAAATGGCATTGCCAGTTGCAATAGGCAACCAAGAACCAGACCGAGGGTTATTTGGAAAAGGTAAGACTTGTATCCTTTTATGTATCTGTATACGAATCGTAGTACCGACGGCGTGGTTACGTGCTCTTCTATGATTGTGCCGAATTTCTCCGTTGGTTCTAATAGCATGGCAATGCCTTTATCCGATGCGCCGACCCAATGGCTCAGGAATTCGTCTTCAGTTAGGCGCAATAGTCCTTTGGATGGATCACATATATAATAGCGTCCACGATCGTCTATGTGGTATAGAATTACAAAATGGTTCTGATTCCAGTGTAGTATGCAGGGTAGGGGAAGGTCTTGCAACTTGACTAAGGGTATCGAGACGTTCATGGTCCGGAAGCCGAGCCGTTGTGACATTTTTGATAGTCCGAGCAAGGACATACCCTCATGGCCTATTTGCCCCATGCCGGAGATAAAGCGAGCCGAGTATTTTATCCCGTAGTAACGACAGACAGACACCATGCAGGCTGTTCCGCACTGCATGGCGTCTGTCTGTTTAGTGAAAGGGAAGCGCTTCATCTCGTGAGGCTTAATCCTGTATGGGCCGGATTATTCGCTGACCTTGCCTTTGTTGTAGGAGTTGAGTCCGCTATCGACACCTTCTCCGTCGGACAGCATCTTGCCGGCATGTTTGCGTGAACGTCCTATCGAGAAATAGTATATTGCATCTAACTGCACCAGATTATGCAACTTTGTGTATTCTGAATTTACGATGTAATTAAATCCGGGGATACTTCCGCTTTCGTAATCGTTATGACCGTTGTAATGCCATTGTGCACCGAAGGCCCAGTTGCGCCATTTGTATTGAACTACGGCGGCATATTGTGCGCTATGCCGGTCAGTGAAGTCTCCGGCCCAGACCCTGCCCGATGAATTGGCCGCAAGAGTCAGGGTTAATGCCTTATGCCGCAATATCACTGAGCCTCCGAATCGGAAATGCTTATGGTTATAGCGATGTGACAGTGTTGAGTACCTTACCGCATCATATTCTATGTAAGGTGCGAGTTCCAACCACTTAAAGGGGAACCATGAACCTGAAATATATAGATAATGATAACAACGATAAGACATTTCATACTGCTTGGCTACGACCATTTCGTTGTCATACTCTAATGTATTTATAAACGGGTTGTCGGAATAAGATAGTGAATAGCTTACAATTATCCTATTTCCGTAATCGTCGAATCTGTAAGACGTTAGTAGTGATCCTTTTGAGTTCCAGTAGTCCTTTAGTTCAGGATTGCCGGTGAATATAAACCAGTTGTCTTTATAGGTATAGCTTTCGCTCAGGCTGCTCAAGCTCGGTGTCTGCTTTGAAGCAACAAAATCAAGTCGCGAATTAAAGCCCTTAATTGATTTCGGCCACCAATTAGCGGAAAAGTTCAATTGCGGTGCAAATATTGTGCGCGTCTGAATTCCGTTGTACTCACTGAATACTGATGCACCAAGTGACTCGAAAAAGAAAAACTCGTTGTTAAAATTCCACGACATAGCTGTGCAAAGAAAGACGCTTTGTTTATGTGGGGTGACAGTATTGCCGGAATACTCTTGCTTTATTTGAGAGTAGTTATAATTTAACGCGCCGGTAAAGTGTCCTCCAAGCCACGGAGTTGTAACATAGCCACGAGTGGAAAACGCATACGAGCGATTGTCTAATCGACTATTGTTGTCGTAACTGTATTGACTGTATGGTTCAGGCATAACCACCTTGGACCATGCATCCGAATACGATTTGCCGATAGCGCCATTAGCGGAAACCGCAAAAGACGTCTGTCCTTTTGTGAGGCCATAATATATTGATGTATTTATCGAGTTGGCTCGCGATTTCAGGTGCGACTGACTTGTCCCTGTATATGTCTGTGTGCCTTCAGTCAATAGCGATGTTCCTGAACTATTTTGTTCGCCGGGATTAATTACTCCAACGACAGACACGTTGAATAGGTGGTTGCCCTGATAGCGTTGGTACTCGGCTGAAATGTTGTGCATCGCGCCCTCATACCGGCGCTTGGTGTCGTACATCGTGCTTCGACCGAGTTTGTCATAATTGTATTCGGAATGTTCGCCGATGTTCCCGATATTACGATAATTAACCCAGTATCCTGCTTTCACCATATTCAGGGAGTCGGTATATGTGAGAACGCCCTGGTTGAAACCGTTACCCATAGCAACGGCATTGGATGTATTGAAGTATCCGTCGTATTGTTGGTCGTGCTTCTTGTTGGTGATGACATTTACGATAGGCCCATGGGTAAAAATCATATATTTAGGCGGAGCTATGGCATAATACTCTACTTTTTTGATGTCCTTGCCCTTGTATGTACGCAGCCTGTCGCCGTCTGCCGGGACACCATTGATTAGGATATACACGCTTTGGTTGAGATCGTTTGTAAGTGTACGTCCGTTCAGCGAAGTATTAAAGTATACAAGTGATGATATGGCGTCCAACGCATTGGTGCCGAAAGTGCGGTTTTCATCAGACAGCAGCAGTACTTCGTGGTCGCCTTTATGAATCACCCTTTCGGCAACTATTTCCACTTCATTGAGGCTTACAACACCTGTCGTGTCGCTCGTGGCTGTGGCCGTACTGTCCGAAGGCTCGGATGCAAAGGTCGCGTTTCCAGTCATGACAAGAGCAACGACGGCACAGATGATAGGTCTATTCGGTTTCTTCATGTAGATGAGTTAAATAATTTAATAATGTTTTTTCAAATACTTCGAACCAATATCCGAATTGGTCTGTGTATATCACGTAGTTGTAGTCACTTCGCTTCATGGCACAGAAGATCGAAGTGAGAGTTAGAGACAACTAACCTGAAGGCAACGTTCTTGTGTTTCGCAGTTTTGTGTTATATAGCACATACACTGGGCACTATTGCTACACTGGTTTTGGAGGCTTCATGCTCCGCATCCATCAGCAGAGTTGTTGCATTGGTTTTGGGGAGTGACATTCCCCTTACCGCCGAGGATTTTGGCGGTTTCGAGCACCTGGAGTTCGAACTCAGTGAATATAATCTGTCCCATAGGCTATATCGTTTTTTTGTGTTTTGAGGTGTTGTTGTCAATACACGCAAAGTTAAAAATAATTATTGAATATACAAACCATTATTTTTCAGATTCAGTCTAATAACTGTGTATATTGTTAATATATTATTGATATACAATTAATTGACCGGCTTATTTTTTTTATAAAATTTTATTTTGTTGTGTTTGTTTGGCTAAAATGTATGTGGCGTATTATCTGACTGACATCGAATAGTGATGTGTTTTTGTCATTATGTGGAGAATTCAGGCAAAAGAATATAGTCAGACTGAACCTGTTTTGACGCACCGATTATTCCATTCCGGGGCATTAAAATAAGAATGGGCTGTGCCTATCTTGATACAGCCCATTTGTAGGAGTTGGCATAAATTCGGTCAATCGGAAGAGTCGGACTTCTCGGATAGAGATAGATCGGCATGGTTGTTGCCGCGTTTTGTGAAAATTACGGTTATGCCGTTAACGCCGAAAATCACATCGTAAGTTTCGCCGCCATTGCTATAACTTTCGGTAATGCTTGCGGCTTTGGCTCGGTCTTTCTTGACTGCGCTCTCCATTTTGGAAACAAGGGAAGCATCGCCCCTTACGCTGATACTGCGAAATTCAGAGTTTTTCTTGGTGATTATGGTCACTTTCACGGCTTTGTTCTTGTATGTGCTTTCGCAGAACAGGCTTTCTGTCGCGAGACCCTTAGCCCAGCATGTTGTGGCGCATAGGATGGTGAGGAAAATTAGTAATAGGCGTTTCATATCAGTTATGTGGTTAGTTGGTTGATGTTGTGTATTTGTTTATTCGATTGATTATCGAGGTTTCTGTCGCTTCTGATTGTGTTTGGACTCGCATGGCTTGCAGATATATCTCCGAATTCGACTGTTGTAGCTTATCGGCGCGTTTGAGACGCATGTCGGCTTCGTATTCCAATTTTTTTGCCAGGGCAATGCATTCGTTGTATCTGGACATAGCAATGTCTTGTGCTCGGTCGATGTCTGTGAGTCGTTTGCCGTTTGCATATACAGTTATGATAGTCGCTGAATTATTCTGCAGCTGCTCTCCCGTTGTCAACATAATAATTCCCGTAGCAGCAATTGCGGCGAGACATGCAGCGACTGCAATCCATTTGTAGAATTTGAATCGATGACGTACGGTTGAAGCGGACGTCTGTGGATGTGCGGCTATGCTTTCGAGACCCATCGCCAGGCGACACTCGTCGATAAGTGCCGAGTGTGCCTCAGCGAATAGCAGTACCGCTTTGAGCTCTTCCTCCTCACGGCGGTTAAGTTCGCAGTCGAAGTATGCTTGGGCCAGTCTTTCAAGCTGTTCTATTGTCATATTGTCTTTATTGTCCATATTGTTTGTGTTTATAATTTTTTGAGTGCTTCGCGACATTGGGTGCGTACAATCTTGCGTGCACGGCACATATAGCTACGAGCCACATCGATGGATATGCCCAACTCGGAGGATATTTCGGTGTAGTCCATCTCGTTAAATGCATACATTTCGAACACGCGCAGGATTGTCCCGGACATGCATTGTCGTATGCGTATTCGCAAGTCGGCTACACTGTCGGCAGCATCGATTCGCGATGCCGCATTGCTTGTCGCTGCCTGTGCTTCGGCCGAAGTGTCTATGTCTTCGAAATGGCGACGGCGACGAAGCATGTCCACGCAGATATTGCGCAAGGTGATATGCATAAATGCTTGTCTTTGTCCCTCGGTATCGGCAATGCCCTTGTTTTGCCATACGCGAACAAACAGTTCTTGAAGCGCATCGTTGACATCGTCTGCGTTTGCCAATAATCGTTGCGCCGAAGCGTGGAGACGACTGCGGAGGCTGATGAATGTCGATGTCTTTACGTCTTGTCCCATTGTTTGCGTCTTTTGTATATAAGACGTTTGTCATAGGCCAAACATAACATACGGGCCTTGGTTTTTGAATGTTAAATAATGCAAAAGGCAAGGGCGCTTCATATACTGGGCTTAAACGTAAAAAAGACTCAGCACCGCAGACAAGGCTAAAACAACCCTATATGCGGTGCTGCATTGTTATGTGCGTGAGCTAAGGCTTTTTGTCGCGTCATGCATCCGTGGCCTCTATCTATTCTCTCCGAAGCATGCTATCTAAAAGTCTGAAGACCATAAGACAATATGGTCGGGGGTCGAACGCTCACAATCGATAAGCCTTTGATTGCCCGAGCCGCGGAATAGCAGTGAAATGTCTCGCCGAGCATGCACGTAAGGACCATCTACCAATACATCGATGTATTGTAGCAACTTGGCACGTACGGTGTCGTTGCATATCTCTTCGTAATGGTATCCGGTATAACACCACATCCTATATCCGGCCTCGCGCAATCGGCGTGCCAAGGGGATGACGGCTGCAGCATTGTACATTGGATCGCCGCCGGTAAGGGTGACATCGAAGCCGTGTTTTTCGACTTCGTGAACAATGTCGTCCACACTCATCGGATGTCCGGCATCCGGTGCCCAGGTCTGCGGATTGTGACATTCGTGGCAGTGGTGGGCGCATCCGGCAAGGTATATTGAGGTGCGCAGCCCCGGACCGTCCACGCTTGTCCCGGCAACGATGTCCATCACCTGAAGCGTCCGTTGTCCGTCCGAGCGTGTACACTCTTCGGATTGAGAGCCTGTATTATCAGCCGTTTGCACGATCATTTGTGTACGACGCGGTCGTTGAGTTCGGCCAGCTTGGCGTTGTTCCAGCGGTCGGTGGTACCTACAAGGTAGCCGGTGATGCGCTGCAATTTGTCTATGGCATGGCTACCACATTTGGGGCAGGTGTCGAGGTTGTCGGTGGCGTCTTCGTATCCGCAGTCCATACAGCGATTACGGTTGTGATTGACGCTGCAGTAACCCATATTGTTTTTGTCCATGAGGTCGACAATGTCGGCTATTGCTTTGGGATTGTGCGTTGCATCGCCGTCAATCTCCACGTAGAATATATGTCCGCCACGAGTCAGTTCGTGGTATGGTGCTTCGACTTCGGCCTTGTGGCGCGGTGAACAGTGGTAGTATACCGGAACGTGATTGGAGTTTGTATAATAGATTTTGTCAGTGATTCCAGGAATAATTCCGAAGGATTTGCGGTCCTTGGCGGTAAATTTGCCGGATAGGCCTTCGGCCGGGGTGGCGAGTATTGAGAAATTGTGCCGGTACTTTTCGCTGTACTCGTTGGCGCGGCTTCTCATATGCGAGACGATGCGCAGTCCAAGTTTCTGAGATTCCTCATTTTCGCCGTGATGGTGTCCTGTGAGCGCGACAAGGCATTCGGCCAAGCCGATAAATCCGATGCCAAGAGTTCCGTGGTTGATGACGGATTCAACGGTGTCTGTGGGTTGTAATTTATCGGCTCCGATCCATAGTCGTGACATCACAAGAGGAAACTGCTTGGCCAGTGCGGTCTTTTGGAATTCGTAGCGGTGACAGAGTTGGCGAGCGGTAATGTCGAGCACTTCATCTAGGCGTGAGAAGAATTTATCGATGCGTTCCTGTCGGTCCTGTATTGGCATGCATTCGATGGCAATGCGTACGATGTTGATGGTAGAGAAACTTAGGTTGCCACGGCCTATGGATGTCTTTTCACCGAAGCGATCTTCGAACACGCGGGTGCGGCAGCCCATGGTAGCTATTTCGTACTTGTAGCGTTCGGGGTCGTCGGCGTGCCATTTTTCGTGGACGTTATATGTAGCATCAAGGTTGACGAAATTGGGGAAGAAGCGTCGAGCCGTGACCTTGCACGCCAGTTTGTATAGGTCGTAGTTCCGGTCTTCGGGAAGGTAGTTGACTCCGCGTTTCTTTTTCCAGATTTGTATGGGGAATATGGCGGTGGCGCCGTTGCCTACGCCTTCGTATGTCGAATGTAGCAACTCGCGGATGATGCAGCGGCCTTCGGCTGATGTGTCTGTGCCGTAGTTGATGGAGGAGAATACTACTTGGTTGCCACCGCGCGAGTGTATAGTGTTCATATTATGGATGAAAGCTTCCATGGCCTGGTGAACACGGCTAACGGTGCGGTTGATGGCGTGCTGGCGTGCTCGCTCCGTGGAATCCTCTATGCCTTCGAGTGAACGGTGTAGGTATTCGTCTACCTTTTGGTCTGCAAGGTATGTCAGGTCTTTGCCGTAAAGTTCGGAGAGGTTGCGCAGTTCTTCGCGGTATGATGCCAATACGTACGGAGCCAGATAGAAGTCAAAAGCCGGGATGGCTTGGCCGCCGTGCATCTCGTTTTGTGCCGTTTCGAGGGATATGCAGGCAATGACACTGGCTGTCTCAATGCGTTTTGCTGGACGAGACTCTCCGTGGCCGGCAACGAAGCCGTGCTGAAGTATTTTGTCCAATGGGTGTTGTACGCATGTGAGGCTCTTGGTGGGATAGTAGTCCTTGTCATGTATGTGCAAGTAGCCTTGACGCACGGCTTGACGCGACTCGGGTGTCAAGAGATAGTCGTCCACAAATGGCTTCGTGGTCTCCGAGGCGAATTTCATCATCATGCCGGCAGGCGAGTCGGTGTTCATATTGGCGTTTTCGCGTGTGATGTCTGTGTTTTTGGCCTCGATGATTTCGAGAAACATCTCGCGAGTCTTGGCACGGCGTGCGATACTGCGCTGGTCGCGATATGCAATATATTTTTTTGCAACTTCTTTGCGGGGGGACGCCATGAGCTCGAGTTCGACACGATCCTGTATTTCTTCGACAGTCATACGCTCGTTGCCTGTTGTTCCGATGCGGTCGGCAATTTTTTGGATAAGTGCTTCATCTTCGCCTAATGGTGTTTGAAGCATAGCTTTTCGTATGGCAGCCTTAATTTTTTCCTCGTTATAGCCCACGACGCGGCCGTCGCGCTTCACTACTGTCTGTATCATAGTTTTAGGGATATGTTGAACGTGTAAGAATATTGATGTATATGGTTTTGCAGATGTCATTACTGAAGGTCGGATTGAACGCACAAGGGTTGTATGCCGACTTCAATGGATTACATCGGCAAAGATAGGTTATTATATCTTTTCGGACAACTTTTTTAACTAAAAGTTTTGTTAAAGTTTTCGTTTTGGAAAACTTTGCTCTCCGTGCGGAGGATGTTTGTGATTGAAAATCAGGTTAAAACGTCTTTGTTTTGGGAAACTTTCATGGAATAGGTCGACGCTAAATTTTTTTTTAACCGGCTATTGTTTGATATTTTGGGATTTATGTATTTTGTCGAAGTCCCGAACAAAAAACTACAATGTTTGTATGTGAAAAAACTCGTCGCTGCATCGCGCATGAC